>MPNO01000112.1 GCA_002239065.1 Defluviicoccus sp. bin129
GGACGGCTATTACGAGAAGGACGATCCCGAGCATCGCGATGCCAGCGCCTGGGCCGGCAAGGGAGCGGAGGAGCTCGGGCTGACGGGTCCGGTCGATCCCGCGACCTTCCGCGCGGTCCTCGAAGGCCGCGTTCCGGACGGCTCGGACACACGGCTCGGGCGGCGCGGCAAGGACGGGGAGATCCTCCACCGTCCCGGCCGCGACCTCACCTTCTCGGCGCCCAAGTCGGTCTCTATCGCCGCGCTGGTCGGCGGCGACAAGCGCATCGTCGACGTCCACGACCGCGCCGTGGCGGCGACGCTGGCCTGGGTCGAGAAAAACGCCGCCGAGACCCGGATGAAGGACCCGGAAACCGGGAAAATGGCGCGGGTCGGCGGGCAGAAGATCGTCGCCGCGACCTTCCGGCACGACACCTCGCGCAACCTCGATCCCCAGCTCCATACCCACTCCGTAATCGCCAACATGGTGCAGGGCGGCGACGGCAAGTGGCGCTCGATGACCAACGAGAGCCTATACGCAAACCAGAAGCTGATCGGCATGCTCTACCGCAACGAGCTTGCGGCCGGTCTCGGAAAGCTCGGCTACGGCATCGAGAAGACCCATGCCGACGGGCGCTTCGAGATCGCCGGCGTCTCCCGGGAAGCGGTCGAGGCGTTCTCGAGCCGGCGCGCCGAGATCGAGGCGGCGATGGAAGAGCGCGGGCTCGGCGCTTCGGCGGACAATCCGCGCATCGCGGAGCGCGCTGCGCTGATGACGCGGGCGAAGAAGCGCGACATCGACCGCGCCGAGCTGCGCGGTGTCTGGCAGAAGCAGGCCGCCGATCTCGGGCTCGATCCCGGCGCGCTGGTGGCCGGGGCCGTGGAACGATCCGGCCCGGCGGAACGGGAAGCGGCGCCCGGGCCGCCGGACATCGGCGAGGCCGGCCGGACAGGCACAGCGGTCATGGCCGCGCAGTCGCGGGAACCGGCGCCCGAGGGGGTCAGAGGACGCGCACCGGAACGCGAAACCGCCCCTGACGCGACGCCGCCCTCGTCCGCCGCAGAGGCGGTCGCCTGGGCGATGGCGCATCTCTCGGAGCGGGAGGCGGTATTCGCCCGAGCGGACCTGTTCGCCGCCGCGCTCGCCCATGCGCCGGGTGCGGTTGCGATCGGAGACGTCGAGCGGGAAGTCGCGGCGCTGGAGAAGGCCGGGAGCCTGCACGCCGTCGACCTGCCCGGCGCCGAGAACTCCCTCGCCACGGACCGCACGGTCGGCGAGGAGCGCGAGGCGGTGGCATTGTGGCGGAGCGGCCAGGGCCGGGGACAGGCGCCGATGCGCGGCTGGCAGGTGCAGGGACACCTCAACAAGGGTCCGCTGACGGCTGGCCAGAAGGACGCGGTGAAGCTGATCCTGTCGGCGAAGGACCGCACGGTCGGCGTACAGGGCTACGCCGGCACCGGCAAGACCACCATGCTGAACCGGGCAAGGACGCTGGCGGAGAAGAAGGGCTGGCGCATGGTCGGCCTCGCGCCGTCCGCGTCGGCGGTGCAGACGCTTGCCGCCGAGGCCGGTATCGAGACCGAGACCCTCCAGCGCTTCCTCGCCCGCAACGCCGGGGTGGCCGAGGGCAGGCTGACGAGGAAGGGCGCGAGGGAGATGCGCGCCGCGTTCGCGAAGACCATCCTGGTGGTCGACGAGGGGTCGCTCGCCTCGACCGTGCAGGCGCGCGACCTGCTGCGCATCGCGGCCGAGCTGCGGATTCCTCGCGTGGTCCTGGTCGGCGACGCCAAGCAGCTCGACGCCGTGGACGCCGGCAAGCCCTTCGCCCAGCTCCAGGCCGCCGGTATGCAGACCGCCACGATGGACGAGATCATGCGCCAGCGCGATCCGGCGCTGAAGGAAGCCGTCGTTGCCAGCCTCAAGGGCGATATCGAGAAGGCGTTCAACAAGCTTGGCAGCAACGTCGCGGAGGTGAAGCCGGACAATATCGCCGGCGCCGTCGCCGCCCGGTGGCTCCGGCTCGACGCGGAAGCGCGCGAGAACACCGGCGTCATGGCGCCCTCCCACGAACTACGCCAGCAGATCAACGGCCACATCCGCGAGCGTCTGGCCCGCGAGGGCCGCATCCACGGCCCCGCCATGGCGTCGGAACGGCTGGTCTCGATGGGCTACACCAACGCCGAGAAGGCGCTCGCCGCCAACTACGGCGCGGGCGACGTGGTGGCGTTCCACCGTCCCTACAAGCGGATCGGCGTCGAAAAGGGCGACGAGCGCCGCGTCATGGGCGTCGACCACAAGGCCCGCGCGGTGCTGCTCGATGACGAAAAGGGCGGCCGGGTCGCCTGGAAGCCGACAGAGATCGGCGGGCGCCGGGGCGGCAGCGAGGTCTATCGCGCGGAAGAAATCCAACTCCGGGCCGGCGACCGCATCCGCTGGACCCGCAACGACGCCGGCCTCGGCCTGGTTAACAGCCGCACCGCGGAGGTCGTTGGGATCGCGAACGGCCGCGTGACCTTCCGGCTCGAGGACGGCAAGACGCTCGAACTCGGCAAGGGCGACCCGCAACTCAGGCATCTCGACCACGCCTGGGCCTCCACCGTCCATGCCTTCCAGGGCCGCACGGTCGACAACGTGATCGCGGCGATGGAAGCGCGCCATCCCCATCTCACCACGCAGAAGAGCTTCTATGTCGAGATCAGCCGCGCGCGCGACCGGGCCGAGCTGGTCACCGACGACGCGGCCGAGCTCCGCGCCCAGCTTCAGGCCGCCACCGGCGAGCGCATCGCGGCCCTCGAAGGCATCGGCGAGATGAAGCGCGAGGCGCCGGGCAAAGCCGCTGAAATTCCGCGTTCGGACGACCGAAGGCTGGAGCGGGGGGTGCCTGCGGGTTCATCGAAGGAGCGGGAAACGCCGGCGCCGGAGCGCGGCCGGGGCGCCGACAGGGACCTGGGACTCTGACGGTGCGGACCTCCGCCCGATTGAACCCGATATGGAAGGAGCGGTCTGGTGGCGAGCAACGGATCTGACAGGGCGCCGGCCGATGCCGGAAAGGCTGAAAAGCGTTCGCCGCGCTCGATCCGGTTCCACGACCCGGAGTGGGAACGCATCGAGGCGTTCGCCGAAACGCGCGGCCTGGCGGCGGCGGAATTCGTGCGATTTGCCGCCCTTGCGGCCATCGGTGAAAGAGCGCCGGGTAGCGGCGCTCCGCGACGCTTGAACCCGCTCATGGAGCGGACGTTTCGCTATGCCTATATGATGGCGACGAAAATGCGCGCCGAGATGCTCGCGGAGGGACGTGGCGAAGAGCTCGAAGCGCTGATAGCGGCTGCGCGCGAGCTGCAGGACGAGCTGCTGGAACTCTCGCGGGGCGACGGCAGCGGGGAGGAGTGAGGCGGCACCCCGACGTATCCCAGCACAATTCGGCCGCGCGGAAGGACGGAGTTCCGCTAGCCAAGGGAGCTCAGGCGAGCAAGCTCCCAGGTTGCGCGGTGCGAACGGCTTCTCCCGCGATGGTCTCGAGGAAGTGTTCGGGAAGAAGACGTTCCCAGACCGCCAGCGAGGCTTGCACAATGGCGAGATACTGATCCTCGTCCCCCCCTTCGACGCGTCGCCACGCGCTCGGCAGATAGCGCGCCATGATCGAGAGTGCGTACAAGGTCACCGTGGCAATCGTCCTGTACTCCCGAAGCCCGCCCAGCGTCGGAAAGAGGAGCGTTGCGCCGGTGCGGAATGGCGAAGAATGGGTTGGGAGCGCTGTCCACCAGATGTCGTGGCCGGCGTGATCCACGCGGGCGCGGAACGCGGTTCCAGTGCGGTCGTAGTCGTCTACGCGGCGGATTTCCGCAAGCGGCCAGCCGCTACTCTTCAGACTGTCGATAGAAATCTCTCCCGACCGGTCGAGAAACAGTCCATACGTGCTGCTCGCCTTCCTCGGCGTCGCGTTCAATGCGGTGGCGCCCCTCGCGTTGCCTTCGTCGTCGCAAGCCACCGAGACCCAGCCGGGCGGTCCGCCGAAGACCTCGGCAAAGAGGTCGTCGATCTCCGGCATGGATGCGAACAGGTCTCGAAGCGAACAGGCCATGCCGGCGGGTATGTTGTCGAGATCGGCCGCTGAATCGGGCTTGCTGCTGCTCTTGGGATAACGGGAGGTGTCGTGCCCGAGGAAATTCATCCACTGCGGCAGGAAACCGGTGGCCAGCACGCCGACGCGAAAATCGGCAAATCCGCCCTCGGGCCCTGCAAGCGCATAAAGTCCGTGGCCCCGCTTCGTCATCCCTTCGACTTGGTCCAGGTCGAGTGGGCCCGAGGGCGAGGCCAGCATCTCGGCCTGCGCAAGAGCGATGGTGCCGTAATAGAGCCCGAGAACCCTCTTGATGAGTGCTTCGCGCGGAGTCGCGAGGAGGTAGTCGAGGGCGCTGCGCATCGAAAAGGCGATGCCCGTCGCCTTCGCTTCGATCGTATCGGAGGCCAGCACGATCTCCTCCGTCGCTGCGCGCCGCTCCACGAGCCTGGCGGCCAGGTTTGCGCTCGTGAACTGTTGCAGGCGTGCAAGGATCGCCTCGATGGGGTTCTCCGCTGTCACGCGTCGTACCGAGGCAGGTCTGCGGGGAATGACCGGCGGCGAGCGATCCGGTTCGACTTGCTTGTTGAGTTCGACGAGATACGGGAAGAAGTCTCCGAGCGGTTCGACGGGAACGGTGGCGCCGCTCGCGAACGACTCGGGCATATAGAGGTGGCCACTGAAGAAGATGCGTTGGACCCTGTTTGAAAGCACGCTGTAGTCCGATTTCGAGATTCCGCTGCTGCTGTAGAGCACGGCAATGCGGGTTGCCACCGCGCCCCTTTCCGCGGCGACTTCAATGCAATCGTGACCGTCGGTTTCGCGAACGATCTGGGCCGACCAGCCGTGGGAGCGGAAGGGCTTCAGCACCGTTTGGTCCACCTCACGGCGAAGAATGTCCAGCCGCGGGTTCACCTGGCTTACTCGGTCGTCCATATCAGCAGGTCTCGGAGCAGGTGGATTGGTGGGGTTAGCGAGTCCGGTCGGGTTGCGCGGTCTGGCTTCTACTCGTGAAACGGTATGTACACGATGGCATCGACGAGAGCGGCCCGGTAGCGCCAGATTTCTCGCTCCAAGGGATCGTCGGGTTCCTGGGCGTTGTACCATGGTCTCTCACGCATCGCCTGCAGCAGAAGCCCGTAGTTCCTTGCTAAATAATCGGCATTCGCCCGCAGACCCGGGAAGGCGCCCAACCCGGCCGGCGCCGGCCCGGCCAACGAAACGAGACGATCAGGACGGGCCAGCGCAAGGAATCGAGTGGATACACTTGGCCCGAAACCGTGCAGTTGCCTGATCCCGGCCACGGCACCTTGGGCGGCCGCAGCAATATTGTTGTCCGCGACATCGACCACGGTGCCAATTTGGGCAAGAACATGCTCGCGGTGCGCGGGGTGCGACATGGTGCACTCGCAAGTTGCCTGAACTGGATGCACAGATGATCCTGACAAGGGCGGATTGACTCGCCAATCGGGAGCAACCACAAAATGGCGCGGTGGCGTCAGGCGGATGGACGCTTCGACGGTGCAGACGGGGAAGCCGATGACGAGATCAAGTTATGTGGAACGCGCATTGTTCATGATGGGCGATCCGGACACCGGGAAGAGCAAACAACTGAGAAGCATGTTTCTCGATTGGAGGCTGGGTACCGCCGGCAAGATTCCTAGCGCCAACAACGTGCGGAATTCCTACCCGCTGGGCAACGAGCGGCGCCTCTATCTCCGGTTGACGTCGCCCCATGAGGCCGGTGACACGATGAAGGAGTTTCTGGATACATGCGCCGGTCAGATGCAGTCCGGTACAGGGAGATGGTGCCGCTGGAACTTCGCCGGCGCTTTGCAGGTGAGCCAGGCAAACAATTTGCCGCCGGGAACGGAAGTCATCGAAAAATTCATCACACGGTTCGCGCCGGAGCGTGTGCGGGCCGTGATCCTGTCTCCGGACCGATCGGGAATAGAACTGGAAACGAGCGATCTCCGGCAGCTGATTCAGGACTTGCGATCGCTGACCGGGTGCGAGGTCATGATGGTGGATGCCACCTCACTGGACGCAAATGGATTGATGTATGCGGATTTCTTCGACTTCACCTAGGCGGATCTGGCCGTGCGGTGGCGCTCTCGCGGCCATCAACGCCGGGTGATCGGCCTTCAAGCTCGACCGTTGCCTGCCCAGGAATCCTGCAAAACCGCAAGGCTCTGATGTGGCTGGGCACGCACATCGGCTTTCCGATTGAACCTTGTGTCGGCCAACGAAGTTGTTCGCGGGCAGAATTTGTATGTGACAAGCGACGCACCCGAATGGCGAAGAGCTTGGGCAAGCGAGCAAATCAAGCGTTTGATCCCGATTCTCGAAGCCGGTTGAGGTCGGCGATCTGCGCCTCGGAGGATCGTTGGTGTCGGTGAACGCAGACTCGCGGAGGGTCGGTCGGCCAGAATGCTCCGGGAATCGCGGCGTATGCTCTGGTGAACCGGGCCGTATGCTCTGCGAAGCCGGTCCGAAAAAAGTTGAACGATTGCAATGAGATAGAATGCTCTTCCCGGAGCATACACTCGGTCCAACAAAACGCTGACATGGCGAGGCGCCGAAAGGCGACAAAAGGCGCCGGAAGTGTTTGAAAACGGCAGGCAAAACGCGCGCATGCGCCACTTGCATCAACGATGCGTGGGGTGTGACCCCGAAGCCCGCCCCGGCGGGTCGGAAGCCTGATTTGCGCTGTTCGGGAGGTCGGAAAATCGACGCCGGGGAACCCGGCGGATCGGAGCCGCCGCGGCGCTTGAGCGGACGGCGATGCGGAGCGCACTGCGCGAGGCAGTGCCGGGCGAAGTGCAGGCGGGCTCCGCAGGAGCGCCGGCACGAGTGCCGCGAGCGATGCGAGCGGCGGTGCGCCGGGATGGGCGCAGCAGGCGCTGCACTCATGCGCAGCATGGTGCAGCGGCGCGTGACGCGGACGCGGAACGCAACGGCGATCGGCGAGCGCAGCGAGACCCCGGATCGCGGTCCGGGGCAGGCTCCGCACGAGCGCGGCGCGAAGCGCGCGAGGATGGCGTCGCCGCCGCTCCGATGTGCGCACGCGAAAACGGGCCGCGCCGCCGCCGGAGCGACGACGCGGCCCGCCTGGGCGCTGCGGTCAGGCCGCGACGCGCTGGACCGGGATGCCGAGCTGCCGCGCCTTGTCGACGAGGTTCTCGGTGATGCCGGAGCCGGGGAACGCGATCACGCCCTTCGGCAGGAGGTTGAGCAGTTCGTCGTTGCGGCGGAACGGGGCG
>MPNO01000021.1 GCA_002239065.1 Defluviicoccus sp. bin129
GAGGCCGGATAGACGACAGCACCACACCGCACTGACCCGACCGTCCAAAAAAACCCTTGCACCGCCGGGGGCGTCCATAGACGCCGGGGGCGTCCATAGACGGATCAAGTCCGGGGTGACAAAAGGGAGGGCGGCGACGATCTCGGCCATTGGAGCAGAGCCCGCGTCGAAAATCCAAACCGGACAGCAATGGAACAAGTCCGGGCATGACGGGTGAAGCGACACGGCCCCGCCCGCCTGCTGCGTCGCCGGGCGCGGCGTGGTAGAGCAGTGCCGGGGCGGACCGCTCCGGGGCAGTACGGACCGCAGATTTGACCTTCGCCGGCGGCGTGGCCGCCTTCCATGGCCTTCCGGGCGCCGCGCGCGCCGCGTTCTGGCTCGTCGCGGCGGGCACGCTGTTCCTGTTGATGATGGCGCTGTCGCGGCTGGTGACCGACGAGTTCGACGTGCTGCTGGTGGTGTTCTGGCGCGCCGCCTTCGGGCTGGTGGCGATGGCGCCCTGGCTCGCCGGGCGCGGCATGGCGGCGATGGCGACGCGCAAGCTCGGCTTCCACGCGCTGCGCACCGCGCTCGGCTATGGCGGGCTGCTCTGCACCTTCTACGCCGTCACCATGATGCCGATCGCCGACATCACCGCGATCACCTTCATCCGCCCGGTGGTCGCGACCCTGCTCGCCATCGCTCTCCTCGGCGAGAAGTCGCGCGCCCGGCGCTGGACCGCCATCGCGGTCGGCATCGTCGGCGCCACGATCATCATCCGCCCCGGCTTCGCGGAGATCAACCCCGGCGTGTTCCTGGTCTTCGGGGTGGTGCTGTCGGGGGCGACGCACGCCATCCTCGCGCGCTATATCGTGCGCACCGATTCCCCCGACACCATGGCGATGTACATGGTGCTGTTCCTGCTGCTGTTCTCGGCCGGGCCGGCGGCCGCGGTCTGGCAATGGCCGACCCTCGACCAGCTCCCCTATCTGGTGGCGATCGGCGTGTTCGGCACCTTCAGCCAGCGCTGTCTCGCCCGCGCCTTCCATGCCGCCGACGCCTCGGTGGTGGTCTCGTTCGACTATCTCCGCCTGCCGGTCGCGGCCGCCATCGGCTTCCTGTTCTTCGCCGAGATCCCCGACATCTGGGTATGGGCCGGGGCCGGGGTGATCTGCGTCTCGTCGATCCTGCTGGCGCGGGGCGAATCGGCGGCCGAGCGCGCCGCCCAATGATTCTCGAGCGCATCCGCGCCCTGCCGGGGAACGCGCAGGGCGCGGTCTGGATCCTCGTCGGATCGCTGTTCCTGTCGGCCAACGACGCGGTGGTGAAGACGCTGGGCGCCGATTTCCACCCGATCCAGATGGCCCTGTTCCGCTACACCATCGGCATGGTTCTGCTCGCCCCGTGGTTCGTGAAGGCGGGGCGCGATAGCTGGCGGACCGAGCGCCTCGGCACCCACCTCGCCCGCGCGGTGATCGCCGGAATCGGCCAGGCGGCGGTCTATTACGGGGTGATCCACCTCTACCTCGCCGACGCGACCGCGGTCGCCTTCAGCCGTCCCCTGTTCCTCACCATGCTCGCCGTGCTGATCCTCGGCGAGGTGGTCGGCTGGCAGCGCTGGGCGGCGACCGCTTTCGGATTTCTCGGCGTTCTGGTGATGGTGCGCCCGGGCGGCGCGCCGTTCGACATCGCCTGGGCGGTCGCGCTGCTGGCGGCGGTCCTGTTTGCGCTCGGCATCATCTTCATCCGCACCCTGTCGACCACCGAGCCGCCGATCCGCATCCTGTTCTACTACCACGTCTTCGGCATCGCGCTGTTCCTCGGCCCCGCCATCGCGCTGTGGCAGCCGCCCGAGCCGGGACAGCTCGCGCTGCTCGCGCTGATCGGCGCGCTGACCTGCGCCGGGATGGTCTGCTTCGTCCAGGGCTTCAGCGTCGGCGAGGCGAGCTTCGTCGGGCCGTTCGAGTATCTCAGGCTGATCTACGCCGCGCTCCTCGGCTACTACATGTTCGCCGAGATCCCCTCGCTGTGGACCGGGGTGGGCGCGCTGATGATCATCGCCAGCGCGCTCTACATCGCGCGCAAGTGAGGCCCGGCGTTCGCGCCAGCACCCGGCCGGACTTACGGTGTCCGGCTATGGGCCGATCCGCGGAAGCTCACCATCCGGTCGCGATCCTCGTCCCACAGAACCAGGCGCAGGGCCCCGAGCCCCTCGCGGAAGGAGAGCGCCGGAATGTCGCAATGCGTGACCACCCGCTCGTGGCATTTCTGGAGCCGATAATTGGGCACGCGCGGGTTCAGGTGATGCACGTGATGGAACCCGATGTTCCCGGTGAACCATTGCAGGACCGCCGGCAGGCGCAGATAGGTCGCCCCCTGCATGGAGGCGGAGGTCCGGTCCCACGCATGGTGACGGGCCCATCGCGTGCTCTCGCTGCGGTGCTGCACCGAAAACAGCCAGACGCCGATGATCGCCGCCAGAACCACCACCGGCGCCTGCACGGCGGCGACCGACCCGTAGCCCAGCGGCAGTCCGGCGCCGCCGAGGGTCGCGGCGACCGCAAGCGTGGTGAGATGCACCATGCGCCGTTCCCGCCGCCAGGATTTCGGCATGTCGAACGGCAGGCGGTAGAGCAGGGTGAACACCAGGGGCGGCAGCAGGATGTTGGCGACCAGCGGATGCCGCAGCGCGCGGTAGCGCCAGCGCCCGCCCGGAGTCAACGCCCGGTATTCGGCGACCGTCAGGCAGGAGGAATAGATATCGACGCCGCTTTCGCGCCGGTCGAGATCGTTCCAGGCGCTGTGGTGATCGGCGTGCTGCCGACGCCAGGACGCATAGGGCGTCAACGTCAGCAGGCTGCACGCGAAGCCGACGATTTCGTTCGCCCGGCGCGCGCGGAAGAACGCCAGATGGCCGCAATCGTGCTGAATGATGAAGATGCGCACCAGGAAGCCGGCGGCGAGCGGCGCGAGCGCGAGCGCCGCCCAGTGGGACAGGTCGGCGACGGCGTACATCGCCGCGCAGGTGGCGAAGAAACCGCCGAACGAGGTCGCGATCTGCGACAGGCTCTTGTGCAGGATGGGCGTCTGAAACCGCGCCACCTCGCGGCGCAGATGCGCTTTTCCGATCATGTGCGCCTTTCCGTGGTTGAATTGGCAGGGGTCCGCGGCCCGGTCGGCGGATCGCGGGCACTCCCCTCCGCGGCTATCGCTTGCGGCCAGCGGCGCTCCGTCGTCCATCCCAGTGTACAACCGCCGTCAAGCGGATGACCCGGAACCGGTCCCGGGCGGCAGCGTCGGGCTCCGCGGCGGTGCGGTCCGACTGCCTGTGGTCGGTGGGAAATCCGGGTCAGCCCCCGGGAGTCCACACCACGACACGGATCGGGGTCGGGTTGTAGTCGTTGACCGGGTTGTTGATCTGTGGGCAGTTGGACAGCACCGTGAGCACGTCGCTCTCCGCCCTGAGATCGACATAGTCGCCGGGCTTCGACAGGCTCGGCCCCATGTCCATCTCGCCCTTCTCGCTCACCGGCACGTACATGAAGAAATTGATGTTGGCGACGACGTCGTCCCTGCCCATGCCGTGCCGGGAGAGCTCGGCGATAAAGTTGTCGCGGCAGTTGGGCTGGTAGGGCACGCCGTAGCGGAAGGCGTTGATCGGCGCGCTGCAGCACCCGCCGATGGTGTCGTGGAAGCCGCAGCTGTCGGCGACGATGGTGAAAAGCGGCGTGACGTCGACGCTGTAGAGCACCGTGCCGGCGGTCAGGAAGATGCCCGACGGGTTGATCTTCATGGTGTCGGCGGCGGCGTAGCGGTCGCCCGGATCGTGGGCGTTGTAGCACAGGAAATCGACCGCCTGGCGGCCTTCCAGATCGACGATGCGGAGCATCTGGCCCTTGTCGATCACCCGGCTCCACGGCGCGCGGGCGGCCACCACGGTGTCCTCGGCGACGGGACCGTCGATCGCGGATCCGGGTATGTCGGAGGCCCCCACGGCGCGCCCCCGGTCAGTCCACCAGCTCGGAGACCTTGTCGGGGTCCGAGCCGCTCTTCTTCGGGCGCTTGGGCTTGGCGGGGGGCGGCTCGACGAAATCGAATGTCAGGCGGTCGTCCTTGAGGTCGACCTGCACCGTGCCGCCCTTGGCGAGCCTGCCGAACAGCAGCTCGTCGGCCAGCGGCGTCTTGATGTGCTCCTGGATGCGCCGGGCGAGCGGCCTGGCGCCGTAGGTCGCGTCATAGCCGGTCCTGACCAGCCAGTCGCGGGCCGCGGGCGTCAGCTCGATGGTGACGTTGCGGTCCTGGAGCTGCGCCTCGAGCTGGATGATGAACTTGTCGACCACCCGGGCGACGATCTCCGGCGGCAGCGAGGCGAACTGGATGGTCTTGTCGAGCCGGTTGCGGAACTCCGGCGTGAACATCCGCTTGATCGCTTCCTCGTCCTCGCCGACCCGGGCCTCGCGCTCGAAGCCGATCGCCGGCCTGGCGAGCTCGGCGGCGCCGGCATTGGTGGTCATGATCAGGATGGCGTTGCGGAAGTCGACGCTCTTGCCGTTGTGGTCGGTGAGCTTCCCGTGATCCATGATCTGCAACAGGATGTTGAACAGATCGGGATGCGCCTTCTCGATCTCGTCGAGCAGCAGCACGGCGTGCGGGTGCTGGTCGATCTCGTCGGTCAGCAGCCCGCCCTGGTCGAAGCCGACATAGCCGGGCGGCGCGCCGATCAGCCGCGAGACCGAATGGCGCTCCATGTATTCCGACATGTCGAAGCGGACCAGCTCGATGCCCATGGTCAGGGCGAGCTGGCGCGCGACCTCGGTCTTGCCGACGCCGGTGGGGCCGGAGAACAGGTAGCAGCCGATCGGCTTCTCGGGCTCGCGCAGCCCGGCGCGGGCGAGCTTGATCGCCGATGTCAGCGCCTCGATGGCGTTGTCCTGCCCGAACACCACCGTCTTGAGGTCGCGCTCCAGGTTCTGCAGCGTCTCCTGGTCGTTGCGCGAGACCGATTTGGGCGGGATGCGGGCAATCTTGGCGACCACCGCCTCCACGTCCTTGACCGTGATCAGCTTCTTGCGCCGGCTCTCGGGCAACAGGTTCTGGGCGGCGCCGGTCTCGTCGATCACGTCGATCGCCTTGTCGGGCAGCTTGCGGTCGTTGATGTAGCGGGCGGCGAGCTCGACGGCGGTGCGGATCGCTTCCGCCGTGTAGCGCACCCGGTGGTGCTTCTCGTAATAGGGCTTGAGCCCGCGCAGGATCTTCACCGCGTCGTCGATCGAGGGCTCCATCACGTCGATCTTCTGGAACCGCCGCGCCAGCGCCCGGTCCTTCTCGAAATAGGAGCGGTATTCCTTGTAGGTGGTCGAGCCGATGCAGCGCAGCGTGCCGGATTGCAGCGCCGGCTTGAGCAGGTTGGAGGCGTCCATCGAGCCGCCGCTGGTCGCGCCGGCGCCGATCACGGTGTGGATCTCGTCGATGAACAGCACCGCGCCGTCATGGGCCTCGAGCTCGGCGACCACCGCCTTGAGCCGTTCCTCGAAATCGCCGCGATAGCGCGTGCCGGCGAGCAGCGCGCCCATGTCGAGCGAGAAGATCGTCGCGTCCTGCAGGACGTCCGGCACCTCCGACTTGACGATGCGCCGCGCCAGCCCCTCGGCCAGCGCGGTCTTGCCGACGCCGGAATCGCCGACATAGAGCGGGTTGTTCTTGGTGCGGCGGCACAGCACCTGGATGGTGCGCTCGATCTCGGCCTCGCGGCCGATCAGCGGGTCGACCTTGCCCGCCGCCGCCTTCTCGTTGAGGTTGACGCAATAGGTGGCGAGGGCCTCGTTCTGGCGCTTCCCCGGCTTGTCGGGCTTGTCCTCCTCGGCCTGGCGGGTGCCCTGCACGCTGCGGCTCTCCGACCGGCCGGGCACCTTGGCGATCCCGTGCGAGATGTAGTTGACCGCGTCGAAACGCGACATGTCCTGTTCCTGCAAATAGTAGACGGCGTGCGACTCGCGCTCGGAGAACATCGCCACCAGGACATTGGCGCCGGTCACCTCCTGGCGCCCCGAGGACTGCACGTGGATCGCGGCGCGCTGGACGACGCGCTGGAAGCTCGCCGTGGGCTTCGGGTCCTCGCCGGTGCTGACCACCAGGTTGGACAGCTCCTTGTCGAGATAGGTCGTGAGCTCCTTGCCGAGACGGTCGATCTCGACCCCGCAGGCGCGCAGCACCGCGACCGCATCCTGGTCCTCGGTCAGCGCCATCAGCAGGTGTTCCAGCGTCGCGTATTCGTGGCTCCGCGCGCTGGCGAGCGCCAGGGCTCTGTGCAGGCTCTTCTCGAGATTACGCGACAACATCGGGGCTATGCCTTTTCAAGGGTGCATTGAAGAGGATGCTGGTGCTGGCGCGCTAGGTCCATCACCTGCGACACTTTGGTTTCCGCGATTTCGTAAGTATAGACGCCGCAAATGCCGACCCCTTTCTGGTGGACATGCATCATGATGTGGGTCGCCTCGTCATGGGTCTTGCCGAAGAACCGCTCCAGCACCATGACGACGAATTCCATCGGCGTATAGTCGTCGTTGAGCATGACGACCTTGTACATCGAGGGTTTCTTGACCCTGGCCGCGGGCTTGACCGCGACCCCGGTGCCCGGTCCCCGCTCGTCGTCCGCCCCGCCCCGTCGGCTGAGACGGAAATCCGATCTGTCGCCGGGCCGTCCGGTCATCCAGCGCACCTCCTGCGTCCATGATATGAGAAGCGTCTGAGCGAGGCAAAGCGGTTTGCGCGAGACCCCCGCGCGGCGAATTCCTCTGCTATAGATTGGCCACGCCCCCACCGGCCGCAAGGGACAGGACAGGATGCTCTACGTACTCCACATGATCGACAAGCCGGGCGTGCTCGACAAGCGCATGGCCGCGCTGCCCGCGCACCGCGAGTACCTGGAGCGGGCGCCGATCGAGGTCGTCATGTCCGGCCCGCTCCAGGCCGAAGACGGCGAGACCATCGTCGGCAGCCTCTATCTGGTGGAGGTCGGGAAGCGCGCGGACATCGACGCCTTCCTCGCCGAGGACCCGCTGGCCAATGCCGGGGTCTGGGACCGGGTCGACATCAACCGATTCCACCGCCGGGTCGGCTAACCCTCCCGGAACGGGTAGTCGGTGTAGCCCTCCGCCCCGCCGCCGTAATAGGTCTTGCGCACCGGCTGGTTGAGCGGCCCGCCGCCGATCAGCCGCCTGGGCAGGTCGGGGTTGGCGAGGAACAGGGTGGCGTAGGACACGAGATCGGCCTGCCCCGCCTCCAGCACCGCCGCGCCGCGCGGGCCGTCATAGGCCGAGTTGACGATCAGGGCGCGGGCGAATTTCTCGCGCAGCGTCCGGAACAGCGGCGGACGGGCGGCGGCGAACGCGCGCGGATCGCCCGCTTGCGCGTCGCGCCCCGGCGCGTCCGATTCGACGACATGGAGCCAGGCGAGGCCGAGCGCGTCCAGCGCCGCGGCGAGCGCCGCGAAAATCGACTCGGGCGCGCTGTCCGTCATGTCGTTGAACCGCTGATAGGGCGAGATCCGGTAGCCCACCCGGTCGGCGCCCCAGATCTCCGAGACCGCTTCGGCGATTTCGACGGGAAGGCGAAGCCGGTTCCCGATCGACCCGCCATAGGCGTCGCCACGCGCGTTGGTGCCGTCGCGGACGAACTGGTCGAGCAGGTAGCCGTTGCCGCCGTGGATCTCGACCGCGTCGAACCCGGCCTCCAGGGCGTTGCGCGCGCCCTGGCGGAACTGCTCGACGATGCCCGGGATCTCGGCGGTCTCGAGCGCCCGCGGGGTCTCGAAGGGCTTCATGCCCTCGAAGGTCATCGCCTCGCCGGCCGCCGCGATCGCCGAGGGCGCCACCGGCAGCGCCCCGCCCGGCTGGAGCGAGGAGTGGGAGATCCGCCCGACATGCCAGAGCTGCAACGCGATGCGCCCGCCGGCGCGGTGGACCGCGTCGGTCACCGCCCGCCAGCCGGCGACCTGTTCGGGCGAATGGATGCCGGGGGTCAGCGGGTAGCCGACCCCCTGCTCGCTCACCTGCGTCGCCTCGGTGATGACGAGCGCCGCGGAGGCGCGCTGACGGTAATACTCGGCGTTGAGCGCCTGCGGCACGTTGCCGGGCCCGGCCCGGTTGCGCGTCATCGGCGCCATGACGACCCGGTGCGGCAGCTCCAGCGGGCCGACGCGGAAGGGCCGCGCGAGAGGCCGGGTCATGGCCCGCCCTAGAGCAGGAAGTCCCGGAGCGCCGCGGTATAGCCCTCGGGCTGCTCGATATTGGACAGGTGGCCGGCGGGGGAAAGCTCGACATAGTCCGCGCCCTCGACCAGCCGGGCGATGCGGCTCATCGTCGCCGCCGGGGTCGCCCCGTCCTCCTTGCCGGCGATGAACAGGGTGCGCGTCCCGATCTCGCCCAGGCGCGTCTCGAAGTCGAGCCCCTGGAGCGCGCGGGCGCAGCCGATGAAGCCGCCGGGAGGGGTGGCGGCGACCATGGCTTGCAGGTCGTCGAGGATTGGCGTGCCCGAATCGAGGAAATGGTCGGACGACCAGCGTTCGACCGTCGGCCGGGCGAGCGCCTCCATCCCCTGCTCCTCGACGATGGCGATGCGCTCGTCCCAGGCCGCGACGAAGGGCGCCGGCGCCTCGGCGATGGCGTTGGAAATCACCATGGAGTTCAGCCGGTCCGCATGGTCGAGCGCGAGCCCCATCGCGGTCATGCCGCCGATCGAGAGCCCGACGAAATGGCTTCTTTCGATGCCGAGCGCGTCCCACAGCCCGACCACGTCGCCGACCAGCATGGAGAAGTCGTAGGCGCCGTCCGGCACGTCGCTCCCGCCATGGCCGCGCTTGTCGTAGCGCAGGATGCGGAAATCGTCGGCGAGCGCGGCGGCCTGATCGTCCCACATATGGAGGTTGGTGGCGAGCGAGTTGGAGAAGGTGAGCCAGGGCGCGCCCTCCCTGCCGGAAACCTCGCAGTTCAACCCCACCCCGTTCGCCGTCACCTTCATCGCCCCGCTCCGCTCCCCTGTCCGATCAGCGCGCCACAATAGGGACGACCGCACAGGGTGTCACGGGGCGGGGAGTATGGCCGCAATCGCAAGCACGGGTTGGCCGGGGTTGCTTGTCGATGGAGGGTGACAGGTCCGGCTGAAGCCCGAGCCGCCGGTATCGCGCTGTCGAAAGGCCCAGCCCTGTCACCCCGGACTCGTTCCGGGGCGATGCAGGGAGCGTGCGGAAACGGCCGGAGCGTCGTTCAAGCTGGACGCGACCCGAAAAGATACCGCTTGTAGTTCTCGGCCAGATCCTCGGGCCCCTCGGCGCAGCCCACGATATCGCTCGACAGCAGGTCGTCGATCTTCGCCCGCGATCGTTCCGTCTGCGTCCGGTGCAACAGGTCTATGCCGCGCTCGACGATCTCGCCGGTACCGAGCCCGGTCGAGGCCTGGAGTTGCTTCAGCTTTTCGGCACGGTCGTCATCCAGCCGGGCACTGATTCGCATCCGAAGTCCCTCCGGGTAGCCTATCTGAGCCCCGCCTCGACCATCAGCGGGTAGGTGTCGACGGCGAACTCCTTCATCCCCTCCTCATACCGCGCCCAGGAGGTCAGCACGCCGTCGATGCCGGTGTCGGCGAGCTTGAGATAGGTGTCGACGATCTGCTCGCGCGTGCCGATCACCGGCCAGCCCGCCCAGCCGGCGATGAAATGCTCGCGCAGGAAGTCGAGCGCCTCGGGCGGCACGGTCTGGGCGTTGATGCCGAGCCCGGCGGTGAGGTTGGTCGCCGCCTCCCAGTCGCCGTGCCGGTGGACGTAGTAGTCGTAGAAGTCGCGCGCGTCCTTCTCGGTGTCGCCCTGGACGATATAGGTGTGGGTCCATACCGCGACCTCGCGGCCGTATTCCCTGCGCGCGAGATCCTTGTAGGTGGCGATCTGCGCCTTGAGGTCGTCCATGTCGTGGTTGGAGACGACGATGAACGCGACGTCGCAGTACTTGGCGGCGAAGTGGCGCCCGCGCTCCGACCCGCCGGCGTTCATGAAGGGCGGGCGCGGCGACTGGATCGGCTTGGGCAGGAGCTGGCCGCCGCCGATGCGATAGAACTCGCCCTCGTAGTCGAACAGCTCGTGCTCGGTCCACAGCCGGCGGATGATCTCGACCCATTCGACCGCCATGTCGTAGCGCCGGTCGTGGTCCGGCACGTCGATGCCGAACAGCCGGAACTCGGACTCGTTCCAGCCCGTCACCACGTTGAGCACGAAGCGCCCGCCCGAGATGTGGTCGATCGTGGTGGCCTGCTTGGCCGCCATCACCGGGTGCACGGTCGGCACGTGCGAGGTCGCGAATATGGCCGAGCTGTCGTTGACCCCGGCGATCCCGGCGGCCCAGGAATAGCACTCGAACCCGGCGCCGTTGAAATCGGTCGTCCCGCCGAAGCCGCGCCAGCGCCCGACCGGGACCAAGGCCTCGTACTCCATCGCATCGGCGAGCTCGGCGAGCGCCACCGTCGCCGGCCAGGTCGCCTCCAGCGTCCCCTCGATCGAGGAGATCGCGCAGCCCTGCTTCAGATTGGAGCAGAACGTGCCCATCTTCAGCCGGCGGTCGCCGAACAGCGGGTTGGTCTCCGGCGGATCGGCGAGCAGGCTGGGGACTTCGGGTGTCACGGCGTGCCCTCCCGCCTACTCGGCGGCCTCGTCGACGCCGCCGATGGCCTCGTTGAGCCTGGGCATGACCTCGTTGGCCATCAGCTCCATCGAGCGCCGCGACAGCGCCTTGTCGACCCAGTCGTGCCCGGCATAGACCAGCGTGCCGAACGCGCCGACATGGTCGCGGAAGGCGAGCAGCCGGTCGACCACGCTGTCCACCGTGCCGGCGATGACCAGCCGGTCGGTCACATAGTCCAGCGTCACCGCATCGTCCGGCATCGACTGGTCGTGCTTGAACAGGTTCGACCGCCCGGCGCTGATCAGCTTCTGCATCAGCTGCCTGTAGTAGAAGCGGTAGGGGCTGTTCGCGCTCTCCAGCGCGTATTCGCGCGCCGTCCTCTCGTCGTCGGCGACAAAGATGCTCTTCGCGACCCGCCAGTCGGCGGGATCGGCGACGCGCCCCACCCGCTCGCACCCCTCGACATATTTGGGCCAGTGGGTCCTGACCCATTCGGGCATCAGGAAGTTGGCCGAGATCGAGGTCCAGCCGCGCGCCGCCGCCTCGGTCAGCCCCTTGGAATAGGGCGCCACCACGGTGACCACGATCGGCGGGTGCGGCTTCTGGTAGGGGCCGACGATCACCCCCTGGCCGATCTCCTCGATCAGCGATTCTTCGGTGGTGATGGTCCAGTACTTGCCCTTGAGCCGGTAGGGCGGGTCGGTCGACCAGATCGCCAGCACGTGGTCGATCGATTCGACGAACATCTCGTTGCGGTCCTGGTGCAGGATGCCGAGCGCCTCGGCGTCCGACTTGAGCGCGCCGGGGCTGATCCCGAACAGGAACCGGCCCTCCAGGATGTTGTCGATCATCGCCACCTGGCCGGCGATGATCGCCGGGTGGTTGAGCGACATGTTCACCGTACCGCTGCCGAGCACGATGCTCTTCGTGTCGTGCGCCAGGCTGGCGATGAACATCAGACACGAGGTGACGGTCTCGGCCCGGTCGGTGACGTGCTCGCCAATGAACGCCTCGGCGAAGCCGAGCCGGTCGGCGAGCAGGATCGCCTCGCGGTCCTCCTTCAGCGTCTCCGCGTAGTTCCGCGACGGCGGATGCAGCGGCATGGTGAAATAGCTGAGCTTCATCCGCTCTCCTCTACGCGCGACCGGCGGCCGTTACTCGCTGGCGTGGGCGACGAACTTTTCCGGGATCGGCTCGCCCCATTGCGAATCGAGCCCGTCCTCGAACGAGATCAGGTTGGCCGGCGTGTCGCTGTTGAGCCGGTCGGAATCGGTCCAGTGCTCGTGCACCCGGCCCCAGGGATCCGCCCAGTAGTCGTAGACCTGGCTCCCCAGGACATGGCGGCCGAGACCCCAGAAATGCTCGTACTTGTCGAGGCGCCGCATGTGCTCGTGCCCCATGATCACGTCGTCGATGTCCTGCACCTCGAAGGCCATGTGGTTGAGCCCGGCCTTGGGCCCGTCGATATAGAGGAACACGTGGTGGTCGACATATTCCTCGCCCTTGTCGACCCGGTTGAAGGACAGGATGATGTTGTCCTCCTCGCCGGCATAGACGTCGTCCGAGCACACCAGCCCGAGGGTCTCGCGCACCCAGGCGATCGATTTCTTGAGGTCGGGCGTCATCATCACCGCGTGGCCGATGCGCTTGACATGCGAAGGCCCGCGGTCGATGCGCGTCAGCTCGCCCCTCCGCGCGAGGCGCTCCGGCCCCATGTTGAGCGCGAAGCGGGAGACGTCGAGCGGCTCCAGCATCTCGATGCCGTGCACGATCTCGATGGTGTAGCCGTTGGGCTCGGCGAGCCGCACCCGCCGGCCGCCGCCCGGCTCGTCCATCGCCTCGATCGGCGAGGCGCCGTCGATCCTGGCGGCCTTCTCGAGCTCCTCCTCGCTGTCGACGCTGAAGGCGAGCGCGACGAAGCCCGGATCGCCGAGCTCGGTGACGTGGATGTGATGCTCCGGATCGGTGCCCCGCATGTAGAGCGCCGTCCTGGTCCGCTCGGCCCGCACCATGCCGAAATTGGTCAGGAATTCCTCCTGCCTGTCGAGGTCCGGCGAACGGATCCGGCCGTAGGCGACATCGCTCACCTTGATCATCGCTGCTCTCCCATCTTCGATTTCGGCGATATTAGGTGCACCCGCGCGATACCGAAAGCTCTATCGGACGGGGGTCCGGTCGGCGGCACGGCCCTGTTGCCTTCCCCCCGCCGGATGTATGGAATGCCCCGCGACCACGACAGGGAGGACGACATGGATCTCGGTCTCAAGGGACGGAAGGCGGCGATCTCGGGCGCCAGCGACGGGCTGGGCTACGCCGCGGCGCTGGCGCTCGCCGACGAGGGCTGCGACGTCGCGATCTCGGCGCGCGGCCAGGAGCAGCTCGACAAGGCGGCGGCGGCGATCGGGGCCAGGGGGGTCAGGGCCGTCGGGATCGCCTGCGACATGTCGAGCGAGCAAGGCTGCGCGGCGTTCGTGAACCAGGCCGCGGACCGGCTCGGCGGGATCGACATCCTGATCAACTGCGTCGGCGGCATGACGCCCGGCAATCTGGACTCGCTGACCGCCGACAACTGGGACGAGATCGTCAACCGCAACCTGATGGCCTACGTCCACACCACCAAGGCGGCGGTGCCGCATCTGGAGAAGTCGGACGCGGCGCGGGTGCTCAACGTCTCGGGCATCTCCGGCAAGCAGCTGATGCCGGGCTCGTTCTCCACCGCGATCCCCAACGCGGGCATCAACGCGTTCACCAAGCTGATGGCGGGCGAGCTGGCGGCAAGGGGGATCCTGGTCAACAATCTCTGCCCGGGCATCGTCGACACGCCGCGCTGGACGCCGCGCCGCGAGGCGATGGCGAAGGTGCGCGGCGTCACCGCGGGCGAGGTCGAGCAGCAATTCGCGGCCAACGCCATGCTCGGCCGCTGGGGAAAGCCGGAGGAGATCGGCGACGTCGCCGCCTTCATGGTCTCGCCCCGGAACAGCTACATGACCGGATCGACGGTTGAAGTCTGCGGCGGCTGGGGCAAGTATTTCTGAGACGACGAACCAAGGAGGAGACGATGGCGGAACAGGCTGAACTCCCCGCGGTCGAGACCGCGGCCGAACCCGCGCTCAGGCTCAACTTCCTGTCGCACGGCACGCTGGAATCGAAGAACCTCGATCGGGCGCGCGAATTCTACACCGAGTTCCTCGGGCTCCAGGTCGTGCGCACCAGCCCGATCTCGCTCTTGATCCGGCTCGGCGGGCCCAACACCATCGCGGTGGTGGAGCAGAAGAACCGCACCGAAGAGATGCCGATGCTCAACCACAACGGGCTCGACGTCGAGACCCAAAGCGAGGTCGATGCGGCGCACGAGACCGTGGTCGCCGAGGCGGAGAAATGGGGGCTGCACCGGATCTCCCGGCCCAAGCTGCAGCACGGCACCTACAGCTTCTTCTTCTGGGACATGGACAATAATTGCTGGGAGATCCTGACCAACCCGCAGGGCGGCTATAGCTGGCTGTTCCAGAAGGGCGACCTCGCCGGCAAGGGGCATCTCGACCGCAACTTCGAACGCCCCGGCATGCGCGATTGACCGCTCGGGGCGTCGCCAACACCGCAAGGGACTGGTCATGGCCGCAGACTCGCGCGACGGCGCGAAACGGTACTCCATGCGCGTCGATTCGGGCGTCTTCGCGACGATGCGCGACCGCACGCGGATCGCGCTTCGCATCTACCGCCCGGAGGAAGACGGCGAATACCCGGCGCTGTTCGCCGCCTCGCCCTACATGTACGCGACCGACGACATCCCGCATTCGCGGCTCTTCCTGTGGCGCGAGGTGGGTCCGGTCCAGTGGTACGTGGAGCAGCACGGCTACGCCTATGTCCACGCCGACGTGCGCGGGTCGGGCGATTCGGAAGGCGTCTACAACTTCCTCGACGTGGAGGAGCAGCAGGACTACTACGAGCTGATCGAGTGGATCGCGCGCCAGGGCTGGTGCGACGGCAATGTGGGCGGCATCGGCCAGTCCTACTACGCCTGGTCGCAGTGGTTCATGGGCATCGTCAACCCGCCGAGCCTCAAATGCATCGCGCCCTATGACGGCGCTGTCGACCCCTATCGGGGGACCGCCTATCACGGCGGCATCTACTGCGATTTCATGGCCTGGTGGTACAACCTCGTGCGGGTCAACAACCTGCACCGCGCCGCCAGCGACCCGTCCGGCACCGAAATGCCGCTCGACATCGCCTGGGAGTTCCAGCGCCGCCAGACCTATGACGACTGGTGGCGCGAACGCACGCCCTGGGAGCGGCTGGACGAGATCGAGGTGCCGGTGCTGTCGATCGGCCACTGGGGCAAGATGGGGCTCCATCTGCGCGGCAACATTCTGGGCTACGAGGAGCTGCGCGCGCCCAGGCGGCTGGTCGTCACCGGCGCCCGCGACGTGTTCGAGGCGCACGATTATTTCGACCAGGTTGAGTACCACGAGGCCGAGCTGCTGCCGTTCTACGACCGCTACCTGAAAGGCGAGGAGAACGGCTACGAGGAGCGGGCGCCGGTCAAGCTCTTCGTCCGCGGCGCCGAGGCTTACCGGGAAGAGCGGGAATGGCCTCTCCCCCGCGCGGAGATGACGCCGTTCCACCTCGCCGCCGGGCCGTCGGGGAGCCTGACCTCGCTCAACGACGGCCGGCTCGCCGCCGAGGCGCCGGCGGCCGATGGCGGGGAGACGAGCTACACCTATCCCGACCACGGCTGGAAGCTCGGCGTCGTCGCGATGGGCCCGCGGGGTCCCGACCCGATCCGCCGCGTGCTCACCTTCGTCACCGACCCGATGGAGGAGGATTTCGAGGTCACCGGACCGGTGATCCTCGAGCTCTACGCCTCCTCGACCGCGACCGATACCGACTTCGTGGTCAGGATCGCCGACCAGCACCCGCAATCCGACGAGGACCGGGGGGCGGGCCTCCAGCCGGTGTCGGTCAACATGTCGAAAGGCTGGCTCAGGGCATCCCACCGCGAGAAGGACGAGGCGCGGAGCGCGCCGCACCGGCCGATCTACACCCACGCCGACCCGCAGCCGATCGAGCCCGGAAGGGTCTACCGCTACGAGATCGAGGTGATGCCGTTCTCCAACGTCTTCCGCCGGGGCCACCGCATCCGGCTGGAGATCGTCAACGGCGATTCGCCGCTGACCGACTCGATCTTCACCCACCAGTATCTCTGGTACAAGGTCGGCACCGACACCTTCCACCACGACGCCGAGCGCCCCTCGCGGCTGTGGCTGCCGGTGGTGCCGGCGGAGGGTCAGGCGGAGGAGGTCCGGGCGCCATGATCACGCTCTACCACAACAACATGTCGACCTGCGCGCAGAAGGTCCGCTACGTCCTGGCCGAGAAGGAGCTCGAATGGGAAAGCGTCGAGCTCAACCTGAGGAAGGGCGACCAGCACGCGGAGCATTACCTGAAGCTGAACCCCGCCGGCGTCGTGCCAACCCTGGTCAACGGCGATGCGGTGATCGTCGAATCCGGCGTCATCTGCGAGTATCTGGAAGACCTGTTCCCGACCCCGCGGCTGAGGCCGGACACGGCCGACCGGATCGCCGGGATGAGGCTGTGGATCAAGTACATCGACGAAATCATCCATGCCCAGGCCGGGGTCATCAGCACGGCGATCGCGTTCCGGTTCCAGCACTTGGCGAACGGAGAGGACGCGGTCAGGGCGCGGATCGAAGCGGTCCCGAGCGAAGCGAAGAGGGCGAGGATGCGTTCGCTGATCTTCGAGGGCGTCGAGTCGGCGCTGTTCCCCGGCGGCGTCCGGGCGTTCGCGGAAATGCTCCGCCGCATGGAGGCTGCGCTTGAAAGGACCGCCTTCCTGGCGGCGGAAAGCCGGACGATCGCCGACGCGGTATGCCTGCCCTATGTCGTGCGGCTGGAGCATCTGCAGCTGGCGTGGCTGTGGGACGACCTTCCCCGGGTCGCGGGCTGGTACGGACGCTTGCGGGAAACGCCGTCCTTCGCCACGGCCTTCAGGGACTGGGAAGATGCGGGCTATCTCAGCCTGATGGAGGCCAGGGGGGCGGAGTACCGGTCCAGGGTGGAGGACGCGCTGGCCGGATAGGCCCTACCCTGCCCCCGCCCGCCACACCACGGGGAACAGGTCGTCGTCGTCGGGCAGGACGCCGACCTCGAGATCCGCCTCCGCGGCGCCGGGGATGTTGAATTGGGTGCGGGGGCCGTGCCAGGTGATGTCGCCGCCGAAGAACCGGCACGACAGCGCCACTCTGCGGACCGCATCCGACGGGTTGCCGCCCGCCCCGTGCACCGCCAGCGGGTGGTGGACGATGCAATCGCCCGCCTCCATGCCCCAGGAGAGGAAGCGGTAGGCGGGGTTGTCGAACTCCTTGTGGAACATCGGGCAGTCGGGAAACGCGTCGGCCTCGGCGAGCGCGAAGCCGTCGCGCGGCACCGCGGGGACCGGGCGGTACATCCCGTCCCATCCGTGCGAGCCCGCGACATAGACCAGCCCGCTGGTCTCCCGCGTCACCGGCGTCAGCGCGAGCCACACCGAGGCCACGTGGTTTCCCGCCAGCGGCCAGAACGGCAGGTCGTGGTGCCACGCCGTCGGCATCCGGGTGCCCGGCTCCTTGACGAAGAGCTGGTCGTAGAAGAACCGCACCTCGTCGAGCCCCATCAGCCGCGCCGCGATCTCCCGCGCGGGCGAATGCCTGACGAAATCCATGAACGCGGGATTGCCGCGCGCCATGTGCGAATTGGCGATGACCTTGCCGGGTTCGTCGTCGCCCGAGGCCAGCACGGTGCCGGCGGGGTTCTTCAGGTTGGCGTCGATGACGGCCCGCATGCGGTCGATCCAGCCCCGGTCGAACTGGCCGCGAATGCAGACCGCGCCGTCCTCGGCATAGGCGCGGATCTCGTCCCCGGCGATCGGCCTCAGCAATTCCCGGTTCATCGCGCTCCCCCCGCAGCCCCGATCTGCCCCGACGGGGCGCAGCATATCATCCGCGGGGTGGCAAAACGGGCCGAACCGCTATATGTCTTTTCGATCCGCGGAGAGCGCGGCAAGCGAAGAGGCCGGCGACATGCAGTTGACGCGATACAGCGACTATTCCCTGAGGGCCCTGATCTATCTCGGCCTGAACCGCGACCGGCGCTGCACCATCCGGGAGATCGCCGACGCCTACGGCATCTCGGACAACCACCTGATGAAGGTGATCCACCGGCTCGGCCGGGAGGGCTTCGTCGCGACGACGAGGGGCAGGAACGGCGGGCTGGAACTCGCGAGACCGGCGAGCGAGATCGGCCTGGGCGAGGTGTTCCGGGCGACCGAGGGGAATCTCGACCTCGTCGAGTGCTTCGCGGACGGGGAGAAGAACGCCTGCCCGATATCGGGCCCCTGCGCGCTGACCCATGTGCTGGAGAACGCCCTGCAGGCCTTTCTCGACGTGCTCGACGGGCACACGCTGGAGGATTTGCTGCGCCCGGCCGACGCGCTGAAGCTCATTTTCGCGGCCCGCAACCGGCAGGTCGCGGCGGCCGACCCGCTCCCCGGATAGAGTGGCGCCCGCTACGACTCCCTGACCACGCGGAAGCCGAAATTGCCCGGCATCGGCTTCACCGAGCAGCCGCCGCTGCCGATATCGCGCACGAAGCTCGGCATCGGGCTGCGGTGCTCGCCCTGCAGGATCCTGACGCCGCAGTTCTTCCGCGAAACGGCGCGCCCCCCCGAATCGTAGCTCTGCACCCGGCAGGAGCCGGTCCACTCCCAGACATTGTCGCGGGTGCCGAACACGCCGAACCGGTTGCCCTCGCCGGAACCGACCGGCTTCGTCCGCTTGGTCCGGCGCGGCACGAGCGCATAGGTCGAAGCCCAGGCGAGGCGCGGGTCGGTAAACAGCGGCGGCTTCCCGGCCGGGGCGCCGGCGCCCGCGCGCGCGGCGTATTCCCATTCCTCCTCGCTCGGCAGGCGGTAGCGCTCGCCGGTGGCATCCGACAGCCATTCGAGATACTCGGCCGCGTCGTCCCAGCTCACGTCGATGACCGGACGGCCGCCGCGCCCCCACCCCCTGTCCTTCGGCCTGTGGGTGCAGCCCCCGGCGCGGTGGCAGTAATCCCACTGCGCGAAGGTGACCTCGAACTTGCCGATCAGGAAGGGGCGTTCGAAGGCAACGCGGCGCGAGCCGTCGAGCGCCATCTCGCCGGCGGGAACGAGGACCAGCTCGGGCAGGTATTGGTCGGGAACCGGCGCGCCGAACAGGCGGGGGAAGGCCGACCCCCCGGCGAGGAGCAGTACGCCCGCGATCCCCGCCCCGATACCGGCGGCGAAGAAGGCGCGGCGCCGCGTCGATCTCGACATCGCGTACTCCGTCGGATGCAGCGCCGCCAGGCCGCCCCCGGGGAGAAAGCGGGGGCGGCCCGGACGCCGGCGCAAATCAGGCCGGGATCGGACCCGGCTTGCTCACCTGGGTCATCAGATCGTCGTCCCACTTGCCGTCGACGACGAAATGGGAGAGCGCCCCGAGCTGCACCGCCTCGATCAGGTTGTGCGACAGATAGGCGTAGACCCCGGGCTGGCGGAAGGTGTACAGCGCGGCGCCGGCCGAGCCACCGCGGATGAACCAGGTCTCCAGCCCTTCCTCCGGCGGGTCGGCGAACGACCCCGCCTCCCAGACATAGTCGCCGTGACCGCCGATCAGATGCGGCCTGGAATCGCGGTTTGCCTGGGAGTGGACGATCATCACGCTCTCGCCCACCTTGGCCTTCATCGCCCCGTCGCCGGTGAGCGCGCCGACCTTGCCGTTGAACACGACATGGCTCGGGGTCAGCGTGCGCATCACCTCGAAGACTTCTTCCATGGCCGCCGCGTGGGTCTCGAACTTCTTGTAGTTCCCCTCGGCGTCGCGCGGCACGTAGAAATCCTGCTCGCCGACATAGTAGATCCGGTCGTAGCGCAGCCGCTTGCCGGCGCGGTCCCTGAGCCCGTCCTTGGGCAGCACCACCACCGCCCCGTTCATGCCGGAGACGACGTGGTAGGGGATCATCACCCCGCCCGGCGCGCAGTGATAGATGTAGGTGCCGGGCTTGGTCGCCTTCCAGCGCAGCACCACCTGCTGGCCCGGCTCGACCAAAGTGAGGCCGCCGCCGCCGAGCGCGCCGGTCGAGGCGTGGAAGTCGATATTGTGGTCCATCACGTTGTCGGGCGCATTCTTCAGCGTGAGCTCGATATAGTCGCCCTCGTGGCAGATCATCAGCGGTCCCGGGACCGACCCGTTGAAGGTCGAGGCGTTGATCTCGGTGCCGTCGTCGTCGACCACCCACTTCATCTCCGTGGCGACCAGCTCGACCTCGACGATCTTCGGACTGCCCGAGTAGTTCTGGTCGTAGTCGGGCGCGAAGGGCGGGGCGACGAGCGTCTGCTTGACCCGCTTCATGCCGCTCATCTCGGGCTTTACCGCGGCTTCGCTCTTGGCCGCCATCACGATCGGACTCATGGCCGAGACGGCGCCCAGCGTGCCGCCGGCCTGCAAGACCTGGCGCCTGTTCAGCTTCTGCATGACTCGTTCCTCCTGTCTTCTGTTACGCGCCACCGGAACCGCGGCGTGCGTCCTCCGCCAGCACATGCGACGCCCCGCGGAATCGGGGAATCCAAAGATGCATTCTGAATAAAGGTTTTCGGGCGTCAAGCGGGATTCGGCGTGCGCGGAGATATAAGCCGTTCTCCGACCCGGCGGAGCGGGCCTGCCCAGGATGGGGATGCGAGAGCAGCGACCCCGACCGACCGCCCCCAAATTTCGGGGATATGCCTCCCGTTTGGGAGGGGCCGCTGAACCTGCGCCTCTTTATGATCCATTCGATGCGAAGCCATCATGGGCATAGGGGCACGCGGCCAGAGCCAAACTGTTGCGACCGCCATTCGCCGGTCGGTCTTTCAGCGAGTCCGTCGTGAACGGGCAGGCATTGTTCGAGCGTATTCTGGGGTCGTTGCACGAAGCCGTGCTCGACGATTCTCTCTGGCCGGCGACCTCCGGCCTGATCGATGAGGCCTGTGCTTCCAAGGGCAATTTCGTGATCTTCGCCGACGAGGCTCTCCGGGACGACATCGAGATCTTCTTCGCGCGGTTCTGCCTCCGGGGTCAGCGTCGCGAAGACCTGGAGCGGTGGTGGTTCCGGGACTACCACGACCGGGACGAGCGCGTACCGCGGGTCAGGCAACTGCCGGACGGCCGTGTGGTGCTCAACCGCGCGCTTTACACCGATGAGGAGCAGAAGACGTCGGCGGCCTTCAACGAGATGCTGCCGCGCGGGCACTGCCAGGACGGCCTCGTCGCGCGTCTCGACGGGCCGGGCGGCTCGCGCATCTCCTGGAGCGTCGGCGACCCCGTCGACGGCGGCGGCTGGTCCACCGCCCGGGTGGAGACGGTGGCGCGTCTCCTGCCCCACATCCGCCAATACGTGCGGGTCAGGCAGGCGCTGGTCGATGCGCGCGCCTTGGGATCGCCAGTGGCCGGGCTGCTCGAGAACACGCGCTGCGGGATCATCCAGCTCGATTCCCGCGGCCGCATCGTCGCGGCGAACGATCTTGCCCGCGACCTGCTCCGCAGGGGCGACGGGCTGACGGATCGCCGCGGCCTGCTGTCGGCCGCGTCTGCTGACGACGACGACGCCCTCCAGGCGCTGCTTGCCCGCGCCCTGCCGCGCTTCGGGGGACCGGGAGAAAGCGTCTCGATGACCGTGCGGCGCCGGGGCGTTTCACCCCGGCTGATGCTGCACGCGAGCCCCTTGGGCGCTGCCGGCATGGATGCGCGGCCTCGCCGCGTCGCCGCGCTCCTCCTGGTGGTCGACCCGGCGATGCGCGGCATCGTCGATCCGCGCCTGGTCGGCGCGATGCTCGGCCTCACCCCGGCGGAAAGCCGGATCGCCGCGCTGCTGGCCGGCAACCGCACCATCCGCGACATCGCCACCGAGACCGGCCGCAGCGAGGGCACCGTCCGCTGGCACGTCAAGCGGGTTCTCGGCAAGCTCGGCCTCTCCCGCCAGGTGGAGCTGGTGCAGCTGGTCATGTCGCTGTCCGACGTCCCGCGGCCGCGGTCCTGACTCGCCGGTGGCGTAGCCTGCGCCGGCCCCGCCTTCCGACAATTTTCGGTTGAACACCCCCCGTTTGGGAGGCGCGGGCAAGATCACGGTCCTGTTACCGTTCCTCCGACACACACAAGCGTCGCGTGCTTCGCAAAGCGCGGTTCGGCATGCGGAAGCCGGGACGACACGGAGCGTCGCCACCGCGGCTCGAACAGCTGTCGGGAAAGCCACCAAACGGGACAGTCGCCATGAGAACGAACGATTTTCGAACCTGGTCAATCGCAATGTCGGTGGTCGCTCTTGCCGGACTGTCCGCTTGCGGAGGTGGCGGCGGCGACACCGCCGGGGCGCCGCATATGCCGGACGAGCGTCCGCCCGCGATGATGCCTCCCGACATGGAAGTTCCCGGGGGCACTCCCGACCAACAGATCGATATTTCTCAGCTTCTGCAACCGGCGCTTGACCAAAGCGGCGCGCCCGGGATGATCGCCGCGATAGTCGATGAGGACGGTGTGAGGGCCATCGGAGCCGCAGGCGTGCGCCGGCAAGGCTTTCCCGACGAGATCACGGTCGACGATCTCGTTCATATCGGCTCCGACACCAAGGCCATGACGTCGACAATGCTGGCGACGCTGGTCGAGGACGGTACGTTCGCCAACGGTTGGAATACGACCGTCGCGGAGGTCTTTCCCGAGCTTGTGGGCTCGATCCATCAGGACTACCACGCCGTCACGGTGGCGCAACTCGTGAGGATGCGCGGCGGTCTGGTGCCCAACGCCGCCGACTGGAGCGCGTATTCGAACAATCCCGATATTGTGGAAAGAAGATACGATATCTTGGCGGACAACTTAGCCAGCGCTCCCGCAGGGGCCGTGGGTGCCGACCTCTACTCCAATCTCTCCTATATGGTTGCCGGCGCCATGGCCGAACGTCTTACCGGGAAGAGCTGGGAAACATTGATGCAGGAGCGCTTGTTCACGCCTTTGGGAATTACTACCGCTGGATTCGGCGCGCCAGGCACGCCAGGCGGGGCCGACCAACCGTGGGGCCACAGGCCCGACGGGAATGGCGGTTGGGTGCCTAACCAGTATGACAACGATCCGGCTCTTGGCCCCGCAGGGACGGTTCACATTTCGATCCAGGACTGGGCCAAGTTCATTTCACTCTGGTTCACCGACAAGGAACCGGCGATCCTTGATCGAAGCTCTTTGACACAACTGAGGACACCGGAATCAGGGGATTACGCAGCCGGGTGGGGAGTGTCTCAGCAACGTTGGGCGGGTGGAACAACGATCGGTCATACCGGTAGCAACGCATATTGGTTCGCGACTTTATGGATCGCGCCGGAGCGGGGCCTGGCATACCTGGTCGTTGCCAACGCGGCGGATGCCCAGGTAAGGAATACGCTTGACGCGACAATCGGCAGTTTCGTCACCAACGAAGACCTGCCCGGCGGCCGCGGACCGGACACGCCCCCGGACCATGTGGTTCAGCTTCCCCGGGACGATGGTATCTCGGTAGCGGCTCTTCGCAACGAAGACGGCGACCTCACTGGGCTCAGCGTCGGAAGCACGGCGGTGTCGCTCGATTTTCACCAGTTGGGAGGAGTTGCAGGAAACCCCCAGCGACCTTCGGTTGTCTCGATCCTGCAAAACGACGACATCCGCATTCGTCATATCGACCGGCACTGGAACATGACGACCGATGTTGTTTCGCGGTTCGAGCACCTGTCCTACGGGGCATGGGCGACGGTGGCGCCGGAGACCGGGGGCAATGCCGATTTCGGCTATCGCTACGAGAGCGTCGGCGGCGGCTATCTGGTCGCCCTCGACGATGAGAGGACGTCTGCCGCCGATATGCCGGTGACTGGAACGGCCTCCTACCTGGGGCAGTACACAGGCTTCGTCCAGGGCCACGGAGGCGGGGGGCCAATTGGCGCGTTCAACGGCGACGTCGAGATGACGGCGGATTTCGCGAACGCCGCGATGACGGTGGATATGCTGTCTCCGGGAAACCGCAGGTTGGTCCTTAGCGGGGCGATCAATGGCAATGAGTTCGGGGGAACCACCATCGATCAGATGTCGCCCAGCTCGTCGATCGAGTCCCAGGGCGCCACGGCGCGCTTCAGCGGCGGATTCTACGGGAACGCGGCCGACGAGGCCGGCGGCGTGTTCGAAGTCGTCGGCGGCCGCGCGCAGGATCCCGGCCGCCTGGTCGGCGCGTTCGGCGGACGCAAGGACCAGTGATTTCCGCATGAAATTGTAGCGCGGCGTCGACGGAGTCGGTGCCGCGCCCTCTCCTCCCCGCCCGTCGTATCGACTGGAGCGGAACGGAGATATCTTCCGCCTTCCGGCGCGAGATTTCTCCGCAACGCTCCGGTCGAAGTGACACGCACCCCCGCCCCATTTGCCCGAGCCCGCCCGTTCCGGCACATTCCGCCTCCCGCCGGGCGGAGCGTCCGGCGTGCCGCGAGCGGAGGGGGACGATGGGCGAAGCGCGCAACGTGTTGTGGATCATGGCCGACCAGCTGCGCTGGGACTACCTGTCGTGCTACGGCCATCCGCATCTTCACACCCCCCATCTCGACCGGCTGGCCGAGCGCGGGGTGCGGTTCACCAACGCCTATGTGCAGTCGCCGTTCTGCGGCCCGTCGCGCATGTCGTCCTATACCGGGCGCTACTGCCGCTCGCACGGGGTGACCTGGAACGGCTTTCCGCTGCGCGTCGGCGAGCCCACGCTGGGCGACCATCTGCGCGACATCGGGGTGACGCCGGCGATCGTCGGCAAGACCCACATGATCGCCGACACGCGGGGCATGGAGTGGCTCGGCATCGACCCGGGGTCTGCCATCGGCATCCACATCGCCGAATGCGGCTTCGAGCCGTTCGAGCGCGACGACGGGCTGCACCCCTACGGCCCGATCGACCCCGACCCGGACTACAACGACTGGCTCAGGGAGCACGGGGTCAATGCCGCCAACCCTTGGGAGGAGCACGCCAACGCGGGCATCGACGAGGACGGCGAGACGCGCTCGGGCTGGCTGCTCAAATATGCCAACCTGGCGGCGAATATCGACGAGGAGCTGTCCGAGACGCCCTACATGACCGGCCGGGCGATCGACTTCATGGACCAGGCGGGGGACAGGCCCTGGCTCTGCCACCTCTCCTACATCAAGCCGCACTGGCCCTATATCGTGCCGGCGCCCTATCACGCCATGTACGGGGCCGAGCATGTCCTGCCCGCGGTGCGCTCGGACGAGGAGCGCGCGACCGACCACCCGGTGTTCCGCGCCTATATCGAATCGCGGGTCTGCCGGACGTTCTCGCGCGACGAGGTGCGCGAGCGCGTGATCCCGGCCTATATGGGGCTGGTCAAGCAGATCGACGACCAGATGGGACGGCTGTTCGCCTGGATGGAGGAAAAGGGGCTGATGGAGAACACGATGATCGCGTTCACCTCGGACCATGGCGACTACCTAGGCGACCACTGGATGGGCGAGAAGGACCTGTTCCACGACGCCTCGGTCAAGGTGCCGCTGATCGTCTACGACCCGCGCGAGGAGGCCGACGCGACGCGGGGCCGGGTGCGCGACGAGCTCGTCGAGTGCATCGACCTCGCGCCCACCTTCCTGCGCTATTTCGGCGGGCGCGACCTGCCGCACATCATCGAGGGCCGGGCGCTCGACCCGCTGCTGCATGCGGCGGAGGCGCCCGGGTCCTGGCGGCGCTACGCGATCGCGGAATACGACTACGCCACCCGGCCGGCGCGCGCGGCCATCGGCAACCCGCAGGAGGATGCGAGGCTGCTGATGATCCGCGACGAGCGCTGGAAATACATCCACGCCGAGGGGTTCCGCCCGATGCTGTTCGACCTGCGGGAGGACCCGGACGAGCTGCGCGATCTCGGCGCGAGCGCGGCGCGGGAGCATGTCGAAATCCGCGCCCGACTGCACGAGGCGCTGTTCGCCTGGGCGCGCCAACACCACTGCCGGATCACGCTGGAACCGGAGACCATCGAGCGCATCACCGGCAAGGAGCCGCCCGGCATCCTGATCGGCTACTGGGACGAGGCCGAGTACGAGGCCGATTTCGGCAAGCCCTTCGCCGAGCGGCCCTGACCGTGCCGGTCCGCACCGCGGCCCAATTCCTCGACGCCCTCAGGGACGAGCGCGACATCTCGATCGAGGGCGAACGGGTCCGCGACATCGCGGGCGATCCGCGCTTCGCCGGCGCGGCCCGCGCGATGGCCCGGCTGATGGAGATGCAGCACGAGCCCGCTCTCCACGAGATCATGACCTACGAATCGCCCGATACCGGCGACCGCGTCGGCATGACCCATATCCAGCCGCGCTCGCGCGAGGACGTGGTCGCGCGCAACGACGCGATCAAGCTGTGGATGGACTCCTCCTGCGGCATGCTGGGGCGCTCGCCCGACTTCAAGAACGTGATGATCTCGGCCTACGCCGCGGCCGGGGAGCGCTTCGACCGGGACGCCTTCAAGGGCGGCGACAACATCCGCGCCTTCCACCGCCACGTGCGCGAGAACGACCTGATCACCACCCACGTGCTGGTCAACCCGCAGGTCGACCGCTCGCGCCCGGCCCATCTCGAGACCTCGGACGTGGTGGCGCGGATCGTGGGCGAGACCGATGCGGGGGTGGTGATCCGCGGCGCCCGCATGGTGGCGACGCTGTGCGCGCTGGCCGACGAGCTCCTGGTGATGCCGGCCGCGTCGCGCTGGTCGGACGAGATGCGCGACACCACCGCCTATTCCTTCGGCTTCGCCATCCCGGTGTCGACGCCGGGGCTCCGCTTCATCTGCCGCCCGCCGGTGGCGCAGACCAACGCGCCCTCGATCCTGGACCATCCGCTGTCGCTGCAATACGACGAATCCGACGGGCTGGTGATCTTCGACGACGTGACCGTGCCGTGGGAGCGCGTCTTCATCTACCGCGACCCCGAGTTCGACCAGCTGGTCAACCCGCAATCCCACACCTTGCAGGCCACGCTGATGCAGTCGGTGGTCCGCGCCACGTCGAAATCGGAGTTCATGATGGCGCTGACGCTCGCCGTCGCGCGGGCATCCAGGATCGACGTCCACAACCCGGTGCAGGTGCAGCTCGCCGAGACCATCGCGATCGCCGAGTTCGCCCGCACCTGCCGCGTGGCGGCCGAGGCCGAGTCGCGCGAGACCGAGTTCGGCACCTGGGTCGCCGGCCACCGCCCGCTGCAGACCTGGCAGAGCCTGTACTGGAAGATGTACAACCGCCAGTGCGAGATCCTGAACACGCTGGGCGCCGGCGGGATGGTCGCGGTGCCGTCCTACGCCGAGGTGGCGGGCGAGCTGCGCGGCAGCGTGGAAACCTATTTCCAGTCGGCCAATGCGAGCGCGCCCGAGCGCATCCGGCTGCTGCGCCTCGCCTTCGACGCCTCGCTGTCGAGCTTCGCCGGGCGCCAGCGGCTGTACGAGCAGTTCTATACCGGCGACCCGATGCGCACCCAGGCGCTGTTCTACCGGATGTTCGACACCGACACCCACATCGCCCGCATCCACGCCATGCTGGACGAGCTGGAGGCGCGCGACGGCTAATCCTGCTTCGAGGCGGCCGCCATCGTCTTGCCGTCGAAGGCCGGCATGCTCTGGAACGAGCCGAAGCCCTGGCTCGCGTACCACACCGAGAAGTTGAGCATCGCCTCCGGCGACGGGGCTTCGACCACGTCGACGAAATCGTACCGGCCCTGGGTGTAGAGCACCGAGACGATCTTGATCCCGAGCGCCTTGGCCTTGGCGCGCGCCGGTGGCGAGAGACACGGGAGCGGTTCTGACCCCGGCGCCCTTGGCCTTGCGCGCCCGCCAGCCGGTTGCGCTGTTCGTGCTTGCCGAGCCATTCGGCGCTCTGCTGGCCGAGCAGGACGTATTTCATGCGACCCTCCCCTGTCGACGGGCGCCTTGCGCCCGCCCGCCATTCCTACCCCCGCGCGGGCCCGGCCGCAACGGCGGTCCCGGGAGCGCTTGACCGCCGCCGCGCACTTGCCGGAGAGTGTGGGCAGGAGGATTCCCCGCCCCATGCTCCAGCGACCCTCTGCCGGAGACGAGACGGTAGCGATACCGCGAGCCGGGACGGACGAGTCCTTCATCGAGATCGCGGCGCTCAACAAGACCTTCGTCGGGCAGGACGGCGAGGCGGTGGTGGCGCTCGAGGGCCTGGACCTCAACGTCAGGCGGGGCGAGTTCGTCACCATCGTCGGCCCGAGCGGCTGCGGCAAGTCGACGCTGCTCTCCCTGGTCGCCGGTCTGCTGGAGGCGACGAAGGGCGGGATCCGCATCGGCGGCACCCCGGTCGTCGAGCCCTATACCGATCTCGGCTTCGTCTTCCAGAGCGACCTTCTGCTCGACTGGCGCACGGTGACCGGCAACGTGCTGCTGCCCTGCGTGATGCGCGGGCTCGACCAGGCCGCCCATCTCGGCCGCGCGCGCGAGCTGCTCGCCTCGGTCGGGCTCGAAGGGTTCGAGGGCAAGCGGCCGTTCGAGCTCTCCGGCGGCATGCGCCAGCGGGTGGCGCTCTGCCGGGCATTGCTGCTCGACCCGCCGATGCTGCTGATGGACGAGCCCTTCGGTGCGCTCGACGCGCTGACCCGCGAGCAGATGCAGGTCGACCTCCAGACCATCTGGCACCGCACGCAGAAGACCGTGCTGTTCGTCACCCATTCGATCTCGGAGGCGGTGTTCCTGTCCGACCGGGTGATCGTGATGACGCCGCGGCCGGGCGCCATCCGCGCGATCCTCGACATCGACATCGAGCGGCCGCGCGACCTCAACGTCCACGACACGCCCCGCTTCACCGGCATCGTCCACGAGATCCGGCTGATGTTCCAGGAGATGGGCGTGATCCACCGCTGACCGGGCGAGGAGGCAGGATGAGCTTGTGGAACCGCAAATGGACCCGCGACGCGTTCTGGATGGTGGTCTCGTTCGGCGCCCTGATCGGGCTGTGGGCGGGCATCGTCTGGCTGTTCGAGACGCCGGGCTACCTGCTGCCGGGCCCGGGCGAGGTGCTGGGATCGGGGCGCGACAACTGGCTGCTGATGATCCCCCATTCGGGCTGGACGATCCTGTCGGTGCTGGCGGGCTACCTGCTCGCCGTCGTGGTCGGCATCCCGCTCGCCATCCTGGTGGTGTCGTCGTCCACGCTGGAACGCATCCTGTATCCGCCGATGGTCGCCACGCAGAGCATCCCCAAGATCGCGCTCGCGCCGCTCTTCGTCGTCTGGTTCGGCTTCGGCATGTTCCCCAAGGTCGCGGTGGCGTTCCTGATCTGCTTTTTCCCGATCGTGGTCGACACCATCGTCGGGCTGCGCAGCATCGACCCCGCGCTGGTGCAGCTCGCCCGCTCGATGGGCGCGCCGCCGACCCGCATCTTTCTCCGCCTCCGCCTGCCGGGCGCGCTGCCCAGCATGTTCGGCGGGCTCAAGGTGGGCTCGGCGCTCGCCGTGGTGGGGGCGCTGACCGGCGAGTTCATCGGCTCGGATAACGGGCTCGGCTATCTGCTGCTGAGCGCGGCGGGCGAGCTCGACACCGCGCTCTTGTTCGCCATCCTGTTCGTGCTTTCGCTGCTCGCGATGGCGTTCTTCTACGCCATCGAGCTATTGGAGCGGCTGATGATCCCGTGGCACGTGTCGCAGCGCGCGCATGCGGGATGAAGGCGTAGTCGCACAAGAACCCGAAGGAGGAAACCATGAGAACCGCAATCGCCGGCGTCGTCGCAACCGCGATGCTCGCCCTCGCCATCCCGGCCCAGGCGGCCGACGAGGTCTCGCTCCGGACCGACTGGATCAAGAGCGCCTATCACGCGGTCTGGTACCACGCGAAGGACAAGGGAATCTTCGCGAAAAACGGCATCGACATCGACATCCGCGACGGTCGCGGCTCGGTGATCACCGCCCAGACCGTCGGCAACAAGACCGTCACCTTCGGGACGGCCGACGGCGGCGCGGTGATGGTGCTGGTCTCCAAGGGGCTGCCGGTCAAGATCGTCGCCTCCTATCTCCGCACCAACCCGGTCGCCATCATCTTCCCCGAGAAGAACGGCTGGAAGAGCTGGAAGGACCTCGCGGGGTCGCGGATCGGCTTCTCCGCGGGCGGCGCGACGGCGGCCTATTTCAAGGCGCTGGCGAAGAAGAACGGGATCGAGGGCAAGGTCAAGCTGGTCTTCATGGAGCCCGCCGCCAAGCTCGCCGCGTTGTTGACGGCCAAGGTCGACGGGATCGATTCCTTCGGCTTCCTGCAGGCGCCCAAGGCGACCGCGGCCGGCATCCCGTCGACCTATTTCAGCTACGCCTCGGGCGGGATCGTGGTGCCCGGGCTCTCGCTGATCGCCCATAACGACACCATCGAGGAGAACCCGGACCTGGTGCGCCGCATGGTGGCGAGCGTGCGCGAGGCGCTGGCGCTCGGCCAGAAGGAGCCGGAGGCGGCGATCGCCTCGCTGCTCAAGGTCGCGCCCAACCTCAAGCCCGACATCTCGCTCGACATCCTCAAGGCGTCCTTCGACCTGTTCGAGAACGACGCCAGCAAGGGCAAGCCGTCGGGCTGGACGTCGCCCGACGACATCGCGAAGGCGCAGAAAACGCTGATCGAGTTCAAGCGGATCAAGAAGGAACAGCCGATCGACGCCTATTTCACCAACGCGTTCGTCCCCAAGTCATGACCGCGAAGACCGCGCGCCATCCCCGCCCGCCAGAGGTCGAGGGCCTCGGGCTGGAGGAGATCGCGGAGCGCTACGTCGCCCGGTTCGGCGATCGCAAGCCGGACTGGGCGGCCTTCGCGGATGCGCTGGTCGACGGCTACCGCCGCGCGCAGCACCGCTTCATCGGCAACACCTCGGGCAAGCCCGACGGCGGCGTCATCCCGGCGCGCGCCTTCACGCTCAGCGTGATGTACGTCCCGCCGGGCGAGGGCAACGCACCCCACACCCATGAGGTGGAAGAAGTGTTCTTCGTCCTCCAGGGGCACCTGACGGTGTTCTTCGAGGAGGAGGACGGCAGGCGGCTCGAGGTCGCGCTCGGCCCCTGGGACTGCGTCTCCTGCCCCGCCGGAGTCATCCACGGCTATGCCAACGACACCGTCGAGCCGGTCTACCTCCAGGTCATGGCCGGCAAGGCCAACCCCGAGTTCATGGGATATGCCGACCAGACGCTGTTCGAGGAGCGCGACCGGCACGTGCGCGAGGCAGGCGGGTGACGGGGCGGGGGGCGACAGAACGGGAGGCGAGTCTTGCCAAAGTTTGACAATGGCGCGAGCCAATACAACCGCGATCCGATCCGAAGGGAACTGGACCGCCAGAACCTGCGCGAACTCCTGCTCGAAGGCGCAGCGTCGCCGCGGGCGGAAATTGCCGATGCCGCGTATTTCGATAGGCTCCGTAGCCGGGTGCGCGACGCCGGCGAGCGGTGAGCGCCAAGCCGGTCGTCATGCGCGAGCGCGCGGGGGCCGTCCGCCGACCTCGCGCTACCCGATCCGGAGCACCCGCTCCCCGAGCGGCTGGACGGGGCGGCAGTTGTTCGGGTAGAGGGCGGCGAAGGCGGCGATCTGCCCGGCCGACATCGCGAGCGGCTCGGCGAGGACCGCCCAGGCGACGCCTTCGGTGCAGGGCGGGGTGGTGAGAGAGCCCCGGTAGCGCCACGCGGTGCCGCGGGCGGGCAGCAGGGCGGCGATGTCGAATTCGCCCGGCAGTGCGCGCGACGCTCCGGGTTCGGCCGGGAGGTGCGCCCAGAGCGGCGCCAGCGCGGCGTGCATCGTGCCTTCCTCGAACAGGATTCCGACCACCGCGAGGGCGCCGTCGCCGGTCGCGTGCACCAAATGAAGATCGAGCGCCAGGCGGACGCCGTCGAACAGGTGCTCGCTGCGGTGGTGGAAGTGGAACTGCCGCAGGTCGTAGCGCGTCCCGTCGAGCACGACGAAGCTGCCGGGGTCTGGATTCGCCTGGACGGTGTGGCCGGTGTTTTCGAGGACGATGCGGGTCTTCCGGTAGGCGAATTCGAGCGGCCGGAGATCCGCGCCGCGGCCGCCGGTCAGGTCGACGGGCGACTGCTCCCCGCCCAGCGCGCAGGCGGCGAAGCCGGGGTCGAGCGAGGCCCACGCGGCCGGGCCGTTATCCGCATCGTAGCCCCAGCGCACCGGGCGGCGGTTTCCGGCGTCGGTTCCCATTTCCCGCATGATACCGCACCCGCTTCGGGCTGGCGCGGCGTGCCGCAGGGTGTAATCTGGGCGCGACCGGGGGAGGGCGGGATGGCGCTCGAGATCGTGGCTACGGAGGCGACGCTGGGCGCCGTGGTGCGGGGGGTCCGGCTCGCCGCCCTCGACGACGCGGAGTTCGCCGCGATCGAGCGCGCCTGGGACGACCATGCCGTGCTGGTGTTCCCCGGCCAGAACCTGTCCGAGGCCGAGCAGGTCGCCTTCAGCCGCCGCCTCGGCCCGCTGGAGCGCAGCCTGACGGCCAACAACGTGGGCGCCGATCCGGAAGTCATCGTGCTCTCCAACATGCGCGACGACGGCACGCTGTGGCCGGCGAGGAGCGCGCACGGGCTGTTCCTGCAGGGCAACAACTACTGGCACACCGACTCGTCCTACAAGCGCGTCCCCTCGAAGGGCTCGGCGCTCGCCGCCCGCGTGGTGCCGCAGACCGGCGGCGAGACCGCCTTCGCCGACATGCGCGCGGCCTGGGACGCGCTGGACGCGGAGATGCGGGGCTGGCTGGAGGACAAGCGCGCCGTGCACAGCTACGCCTACAGCCAGGGCAAGGTCGGCGGCACCGAGAAGCTGAGCAAGGACGAGTGGGACGCGCTGCCGCCGGTCGAGCATCCGATCGCCCGCCGCCACCCGGCCACCGGGCGGCGCTCGCTCTATATCGGGCGCCACGCGAGCCACATCGCCGGCGAGGACGAGGAGCGGAGCCGGGCGCTGCTGGAGCGGCTGTGCGCCGAGGCGTGCCGGGCGCCCAGGGTGTTCACCCATCGCTGGCGGGCCGGCGACCTCGTGCTGTGGGACAACCGCTGCGTGCTGCATCGCGGCCTCGGCCACCCGGCCGACCAGAAGCGCCACATGACCCGCACCACGCTCGCCGGCGACGGCGCGTCGAACGAGTGGTCGCTGTCGGCGCCCTAGGGCGTACCCGTCCCGGAAGGGACCGCCAAGCCTCGTTGAACGGACAGGCTCTAGCGCGCCCGGATGCGGCGGCCCAGGGCTCTGGACAGGCGCTGCGCCCGCACGATGTTGGCGGCGCGCAGGCGGCTGCCGACGGCGGCGCGCAGCTTCGCGGCCTCGCGGTTGCCCCGGTCGGCGGCCAGGTTGTACCAGGCATAGGCGCGGACATCGTCTTCGGCCACGCCTCGCCCGGAATCGTACATCGCGGCCAGGTTGGACTGCGCCCGCATGTCGCCCTGCTCGGCGGCGGCGCGGTACCACCGGACCGCCTCGCGGTCGTCCTCGGGCAGGCCGCCCGCGCCGGTGTCGTACATGATGCCCAGCGCGTTCTGCGCGCCGCGATGGCCCTGAGCGGCGGCCGCCCGGTACAGCCGCACGGCCTCGGCGTCGCTCTCCGCCACGCCCTCGCCGTTGTCGTACATCGAGCCGAGATTGAACTGGGCGGGCGGGTTGCCCCGCTCGGCGGCCTGGCGGAGCCACCTGGCGGCTTCGGCGTCGTCGCGCTGCCCCCCCTCGCCGCCGCCATACAGCGCCGCCAGACGGAACTGCGCCCGCGCCGACCCGCGCTCGGCCGCGAGCCGGTACCACTGGGCGGCCTGGGCGCGATCCACCGCCACGCCGACGCCCCGGTCATAGGCGGCGCCGAGGGCGTGCAGCGCCGGCACGAATTCCTGCCGGGCGGATCTGCGGAACCACTCGACCGCCTCGGCGTCGTCGCGCGGCACGCCGTGTCCGCCGCCATGGACGATGCCGAGATTGAACTGGGCGACCGGGTTTCCCCGTTCGGCCGCCCGGCGGAACCATTCCGCGGCGTCGACGCGGTTCCTCCGGACGCCCACGCCGGTGAAGTACATGACCCCCAGATTGACCCGCGCAGGGAGGCTGCCGCGCATCGCGGCCCTGCGGAACCACCGCGCGGCTTCGGCGTCGTCCCGCAGCGCGCCTCCGGGCGCGCCGTGCAGGAGCGCGAGGTTGAACTGCGCCTCGACCGCTCCCTGCTCCGCCGCCAGGCGGTACCACCTCGCGGCCTCGGTCGGGCTGCGCGGCACGCCCTGGGCATTGTCGTACATGTAGCCGACATGGAACTGCGCCGCCGCGTCGCCCCGACGCGCCGCGAGCAGGAGCCATTCGAACGCCTTGACGTAGTCCTTGACCGCGCCGCGGCCGGTGTAGTGCCGGTCGCCGATCAGGCGCTGGGCCCGGGGGTCGAGCGGGTCGCTCGCGAGTGCGGCGCGGTGGGGCGCGCAAAGCGCCGCGAGCAGGACCGGCACGAGGACGGCCGCGCCGGCGCACCGCCCCGCATGCTCCAGACCCGACCGCACCACGCACCCGCGCCACATGCGGGCATTGTAGTAAGGACGGTGCCACAACTCCAGATTGTATTTGTCCTCCCCGGACGTCCCGCTCAGCCGCCCGCCGCCCGGGCGAGGGCGACGACGTTGCGGATCAGCGCCCGGCCCCGCCCCGCCTCCAGGCCCAGGATGGATTCCGGGTGGAACTGCACCGCCCAGACCGGGAGCGAGCGGTGCTGCAACGCCATCGCCACCCCGTCCGCGGTTCGGGCGACGACCTCCAGCGCCTCCGGCGCCCGGTCCCCGGCGACGTAGATCGAATGGTAGCGCCCCACCGAATAGCGGGCGGGCAGGCCGCGGAACAGGGGCACCGGGTCGGCCTCGATCTCCGACGGCTTGCCGTGAACCGGATAGTCGAGGATCTCGAGCCGCGCGCCGAAATGCTCGGCGATCCCCTGCAGGCCGAGGCAGACGCCGAACACCGGGATGGCGCGCGCCACGCAGGCGCCGACCGTCTCCGCCACGCCGAAATCGGCCGGCTCTCCCGGACCCGGCGAGAGCACCACCAGGCCGGGCCGGCGCTGGTCCATCAGCCCGGGGTCGAAGCCGAAGCGCAGCGTCTCCACCGCCGCCCCGGTCTGGCGGAAGTAATCCGCCAGCGTGTGGACGAAGGAATCCTCGTGGTCCACCAGCAGCACGTCGAGCCCGGCGCCGACCGCCGCATCGCCGTTCTCCGCCGCCTGCGATGCCGCCGGCGGCTTGAGGACGTCGAGAAAGGCGGACGCCTTGACGCGGATCTCGTCCTCCTCCTCGGCCGGGTCGGAATCGAACAGCAGCGTCGCCCCCGCCCGGACCGAGGCGACGCCGTCGCGGATCTGGATCGTGCGCAGCGCCAGCCCGGTATTCATGTTGCCGTTGGCGAAGGCGGCCCCGACCGCGCCGCCATACCAGCGCCGGGGCGAGCGCTCGCGGTCCTCGACGAACTGCATCGCCCATTTCTTGGGAGCGCCGGTGACCGTCACCGCCCAGGTGTGGGAGAGGAATCCGTCCAGCGCGTCGAAGCCGTCGCGCAATATCCCCTCGACATGGTCGACGGTGTGGATCAGCCTGGAATACATCTCGATCTGGCGCCGCCCGATCACCTTCACCGATCCCGGCTCGCAGATCCGCGACTTGTCGTTGCGGTCGACGTCGGTGCACATCGTGAGCTCGGATTCGTCCTTCTCCGAGTTCAGCAGGGCGCGGATCTGGCGGGCATCGGCGATCGGGTCGCCGCCCCGCCGGATGGTGCCGGAGATCGGACAGGTCTCGATGCGCCGCCCCTCGACCCGGACGAACATCTCGGGCGAGGCGCCGACCAGGTATTCCCCCTCGCCGAGATTCATCAGGAAGCCGTAGGGCGCGGGGTTGACCCGCATCAGCCGCCGGAAGATCGCCGACGGAGGCTCGGCCGCCGGCAGCCAGCTCACCATCCCGGGCACGGTCTCGAACAAATCGCCCGCGCGGAACTTCTCCTTCGCCCGCTGCACGGTGGCGGCGTACTCGCCCGGCGCGTGGTCGCACCCGCCCGGGCCCGGCGGGGCGAAGCGGAAGGGCTCGTCCGGCCCGCCGCGCGCGATGCCCGCCGTGGTCTCGCCGTCGATCTCGAACTCGTAGGACCGCCACGTCGCCTCGCCGCGCTGATGGTCGACGACGAGGAGGCGGTCGGGCAGGTAGAGGACCAGGTCGCGGCTTCCGTCCTCGCGGTTGCTCTTGCGGTCGAGCGGCTCGAACTGGAAGGCGAGATTGTAGCCGAACGCGCCGTAGAGGCCGAGGAAGCGCTCGCGCCGGGGGGCGCGGAAAAAGTTCAGGACTTCGCGCAGGAGCGAGAACACCGAGGGCTGGCGGCTCCGCTGCTCCTCGGGGAAACGCCCCGCCGGCTCGCGGATCTGGAGCCGGAAACCGTCCCCGCAAGCCTCCAGGGACTCGACGAAATCCCAGCCCGCCGCGCGCGCCTCGAGCGCGCCCGCGAGGATGCGCCCGCGCGGCGACAGCGCCCGGATTCGCGCCGCGCGTCCCGCCGCCGAGACTTCCAGCGGCGGGTCGACGAAGCCCATGTCCCAGCGCGTGTAACGCCCGGGATACTCGAAATCGGACGACAGCAGCGCGCCGCGCCGCCGGTCGAGCCGGTCCACGAGGATCATCCGGGCGTTCTCGTAGGTCTCCGGCGCGCTCTCGCTGGCGACCCGCACCCCGCCCGCTGTGGTGAAACCGTCCCTTGCCTTCGACATGACGCCTCCGCTTCGCCGGGGCTTCCGGGGGCCATGTCGCCTTGGCAAACGAAAATGGCTGCCCGGGTCCGGCAGCCATACAAGTCACGCGCGAAATGCCGGCCGCCGCTTCAGGCGCGCCGCCACCAGCTCGTCGAGATCGAAACCGCATTCCGCATGACCGGGGTGAGGATACGCAGGGAGCGCGCGGGGTCAACCGGCACCGACCGACCCTAGCCTCCCGGGCTGTCACCGACATGCACCAGCCGGGTCTTCATCGTCGACCTCGGGATAGTGCCGGGCGCCACAAGCTCGACGCGGGCGGTAAAGATCAGCTTCTCGCGGAGCGCCGTCTCCAGCGCCCTTGCCAGCGCGGGGAGGTCTCCGGCCGCCTCGCCGTGCTCGACCCGGACATGCAGCGGCGGGTCCACCGCGGGGCCCGGTCCGGGCAACACGATCCGCACCGCCCCGGTGGTCCGGGGGCGGAAGCCGGTAACCACGTCCTGGACCGCGGAAGGCCAGACATTGACGCCGCGCAGGATCAGCAGGTCGTCGGTCCGCCCGACCACCCGGATACGCGGACCGGTTCTCCCGCTGGGGCACGGGCGGTTCCTGACGACGACCCGGTCGTGGCTGCGGAACCGCAGCAGCGGCGCCGCCTCGCGGTCGATATGGGTGAATACCATCTCGCCTTCGATCCCGTCGGCGTCCGCCGGCAGCACCTTCCCCGAGACCGGGTCGACGATTTCCATGATCGCCATGTCGGGCGCCAGGAAGTGCGCGCCGTCCTGCATGTCGCTCTCGGCGGCATAGACCGGGACGACGTCGGCGTTGCCGACCGACTCGGTCACCCTGGCCTGCCAGGTTTCCTCGATATGGCGGCGGATTTCGGGAACCCCGCCGCCGGGCTCGGCGCCGACCGCCAGCCGCTCGACGCCGAGCTCCGCCACGTCGATGCCGCGCGCACGGGCCGCCTCCGCCAGATAGAGCGCATAGGACGGCGTGCAGGTGAGCGTGTCGGCCGCCATGCGGGCGATGGCGTCGAGCAGCCGGTCGGTCGCGCCCGCGCCGATCGGCAGGAAGGTCGCGCCGAGATCCTCTATCCCCTGCGCGAGCGGGATGCCACCGACGAAGAACCCGATGCTGAAGCCCATCGCGACGGTCGATGTCGCGCGCACGCCCTGGCACCAGAACACGCGCCGGACCGCCTCCCGCCACAGCGCGGAGTCGTGCGCCGTCACCGGGACGTAGGACGGCGCGCCGGTGGTGCCGGACGATGCGTGGACCCGCACGATACGATCCCGGTCGGCCGCCGCGTGACTGCCGAACGGGGGGTGCGAATGCTGGCTTTCGCGCAGCTCCTGCTTGGTGGTGAAGGGCAGGCCGGCGAGATCTTCGACCGTTCGGATATCCTCGAACGAAGCGCCCGCCTGCGACAGCTTGCCGGCGACGAAGGGGGAGCGCGCCTTCAGATAGGCCATCTGGGCGCGGAGTTTCCGGTCCTGGAGCGCGCGGACCTCGTCCGGGCTGGCGGTCTCGACCGGGCTCAGCGCGACAGGGTCCATTCCATCCGTTCTCCCGATATGCCGCGCGCGACCGGATCGACCCGTCCGCGCCGGTCGAACCGAAGGGTTCGGGGCGTGGCGGAGGGACCGGCCTCAGTGGATCGCGGCATCGGCCCGCCCATCCTACACATGCATGTGCGCAGCCAGCGTGTCCTCCGTGATGTCCGCGGCCGCGCCCGCGAGCACCACCGCGCCGTGGTCCATGACCATCACCCGGTCGGCGATCTCGCGGGCGAAGGCGAGGTTCTGCTCGACCACCAGCAACGCCCGCCCCGCGGCCTTGGCCTCGTGCAGAAACCCCGCCATGCGCTCGACATTCTCCTGCTGCACGCCTTCGCTGGGCTCGTCCAGCAACAGCAATTGTCCGGTCTCGGCGACGCCGCGCACGAAGGAGAGGATCTTGCGCTCGCCGCCGCTCAGCGTCCCGGCCGACTGGTCCATGCGCGCTTCGAGGATCGGGAAAGCGGCGAGCAGCGGGGCGTGGCGATGCGCGTCGAACGGTTCCATCAGGCCAAGATTGTCGCGCACCGAGAGGTTGTCGAACACTGGCCGTTCCTGGGGGCAGTAGACCAGGCCGAGCCGGTGCCGCCGGTCGGGGGCGAGCCCGTCGAGCGATCGCCCGGCGAAGTCCACCGTGCCCGATTGCAGCGGCAGATGGCCGGTCAGGAGGCGCATCAGCGTCGTCTTGCCGACCCCGTTGCGGCCGAGCACGCAGCAGGCCTCGCCGGCCGCGACCGCGCCCCCCACGCCGCGCACGACGGTGGTCGCGCCGTAGCCGCCGGTCACGCCGGCGAAGGAAAGCAGCGATCCGCTCACGCCGAGGCTCCGACATAGACGGCGCGGACCCGCTCGTCCGCCTGGATCTCCGCGACCGTGCCCGAGGCCAGCAGCCGGCCCTGGTGCAGCACGAAGACGCGGTCGGCCAGTTCGCGGACGAAGGTCATGTCGTGCTCGACGATCACCGTGCAGGCGTCGAGCCGGCCGCCGACCCAGCGAATCGCCTCGATGACTTCGCGGGTCTCGGCCTGCGACAGGCCGGCGGACGGTTCGTCGAGCAGGATCAGCCGCGGCTCGGCGATCAGCACCATGACGAGCTCGAGGATCTGGCGCTGGCCGTGCGACAAGTCGCCCGCCCTGCGGTCCTCGTCGGCCAGGAAGGGGAAGCGGGTTTGCGCCTCGCGCAGGATCGCGCTCGACCAGGAATGGCTCCGCATGCGGAGGAGATCGGGCAGGCGGGCGCGGCCGCCCCACAGGCCGATGTTGAAATTCTCCGCGACGGTGAACTCGGGGAACAGGCTGGGCGCCTGGAACTTGCGGCCGACGCCGATGCGGCTCAACGAATCGGCGGTGGCGCCGGCGCGGTCCCGGCCGAAGATCCGTATCTGCCCGCCGCGCACCGGCATCTCCCCGGTCATCGCGTTGAAGCAGGAGGTCTTGCCGGCGCCGTTCGGCCCGATCAGGCAGTAGATGCCGGGCCGGTCGACCGCCAGGTCGAGACCTTCGAGGATGCTCACCGATCCCATGCGGACGCGAATGTCGTCGAGCGCGAAGCCCGCCTCGGACGGTGCCACCGGCCGGTCCGGGCCGTCGCGGCCGCGCCCCGCGGGGCGGCGCCACAAGCGCTCGAACCAGGGCTCGACGAAGCCCATCAGCCCCTGGCGGAAATACAGCACGACGACGATGAAAATCGCCGCGAGGATGACCTCCCAGTAGGAAATCTCGTCCCGCAGATCGGCGGTCAGGATGCCGATCAGGACGGCGCCCGCGACCGGGCCGTACAGCGTCGACCGCCCGCCGACGGCGGCCCAGATAACCAGATCGGCGGACAGGATGAAGCCGCAGAGCTGCGGCGTGACGAGACTCTGCTGGGGTGCGTAGAGCGCCCCGCCGATCCCGGCGAGCGCGCCGCTGATGCCGAACACGGCGGCCTTCGCGTTCTGCACCGCGAAGCCGCAGAACCGCACCCGCTGCTCGTTCTGCGCGACCGCCCGCCACAGAATGCCCGCCGGCGCGCGGCGCAGCCAGGCGATGCCGAGCACGCAGGCGGCGAGAGCCGCGGCGGAGACGTAGTAGAGGTCGATGAAATCGCCGAGACCCGGCAGGCCGGGAATGTTCTTGAGGCCGTTGAAGCCGCCGGTGACGTCGTTCCAGCTGTTGGCGATCTGGAAGGCGAGCAGGGTCAGCGCCAGGGTGATCATGGCGAAGAACGGCCCGGTCAGGGTGCGCCCGCGAAACACCAGGAGGCCGATGCCCCAGGCCAGCAGGCCCGGCGCCAGCGCCGCCCCCGGCAGCAGGAGCAGGAGCAGCCAGCTGTCCCTGAAGTGGATCAGCGACAGGCCGGACAGATACGCGGCCAGCCCGAAGAACATCGCCTGTCCCAGCGGCAGCAGCCCCGCCTGGCCCCAGCACAGGCCGACGCCGAGCGCCGCGATGGCGTAGAGGAAATAGAGCGCCAGCGTATAGGCCCAGAACTCGCCCACCAGATGCGGCAGGACGGCGAGCGCCGCGACCAGGGCGGCGCTATGTGCGAGGAAAGAGGCCATTGGGGCGCAGCCAGAGAAACAGGATCGCGATGACCAGCACCGTGGTGTAGCCCCAGGTCCGGTCCGAAACCGCGCTGACGACGCTCTCGACGCCGCCGATGACGCCGGAACCCGAGATCAGCCCGACGAGGCTGCCGAGCCCGCCGACCACCAGGACGAAGAAGGATTTGAGGATGAAATCGAGCCCCAGCGTCGGATTGACCGGCAGCAGCGGCGCCAGCATGACGCCGGACAGCGCCGCCAGTCCGCAGCCGAAGACGAAGGTGTTGCGGGCCAGCGCGGTCACCGGAATGCCGACCGACGCGGCGAGCTCCGGGTTGTTGACCACGGCGCGGATCCGCCGCCCGGTGGCGCTGCGGACGAACCACCACACCAGCCCCGCGACCAGCGCGACCGAGACCAGCGTCAGCAGCAGCCGATAGGCCGGATAGTCGGCGCCGAGCACCTCGACGCTCCCGGTGAGCGGCGTCGCCACGCTGCGGAAGCCCCTGCCATACACCGCCTCGACCGCCTCGCGCAGCAGCATGCCGAGCCCCCAGGTCGCGAGCAGCGTATCGAACGGCCGGGCATAGAGCGGCCGCACCAGCACCCGCTCCACGACCAGGCCGAGAAAGCCGCAGACCAGCAAGGCCAGCGGCACGGCGGCGAGGAAGGGCAGGTCGTGCGCCTGGACGAAGAAGGCGCAATAGGCGCCGATCATGACGAACTCGCCATGCGCGAGATTCATCACGCCCAGCAGCCCGAACACGACGGCGAGGCCGAGGACGACGACCGCGAGCGTCGAGACCTCATACACCACGTTGAGGACGTTGGTGGTCAGGATCGGGTCCATCGCGCTCGCCGTTTCCCGCGGGGTTCGCTCGCGAGACTATCAGACGCGCCCGGTATCCGGATGAGGCGCGGCGGCCAGATTCCGCGTTCGATCCCCGGGGGCTTCCCCCGCGTCGTGCCCGAAGACGCGGGGGCCTGGGACCGGCGCGATCCTGGCGGCGGCGGCGCTGCCGGCCGCCGCCGCCCGGGCCGGGTCAGGCGCAGGTCTGGCCGTGCGCCACCGCCTTGAAGGTCTGGACGATGTCGAAGCTGGTTCCCTTGCACTCGGCAAGGTACATGTCCTTGACGACATGGCGGTTGGTCATGACGGCGGTGCCGGTCGGTGTCCTGTATTTCAGGTTGTCGGCCGCCGCCATCAGCCTGGCGGCATCCGTCCCGCCGGCCTTCTCGATCAGCGCCTTGGCGCAGTAGACCCCGCCATAGGTGTCCACGCCGATCATGCCGAGCTGCGGCGCCTTGGCCCCGGCGGCTTTCCTGTACCCCGCCTTGAACTTCGCGTTGGCCTCGCCCTTCTCGTTCTCGAAATAGGACATCGCGCTGTACAGGCCGCTCGAGCTCTTGTCGCCGATCCCGAGCAGGGTCTGCTCTTCCAGCAGATAGGAGATCCGCTTGATCGACTTGTCGAGGCCGAACCCGGCGAAGGTGCGGTTGAAGTTGATGTTGTCGCCGCCGACCAGGGTGATCACCACCAGATCGGGATTCCTGGCCTTGATGCGGGTTACCGCGTCCTCGAACTTGTTGGGCGCGCCGAGCGGCACGTATTCCTCGCCGACCACGTTGCCGCCGGCGGCGCCGATGTATTTCTTCGCCTGCTCGTTGGTCTTGCGCGGCCATACATAGTCGTTGCCGATGAGATAGTAGCTCTTGGTGCCGAGCGTCTTGGCCAGCCAGGTGATCGACGGCTGCACCTGCTGCTGGGGCGTATCGGCGGTCACATAGACGTTGGGGTTGCATTCCCCGCCTTCGTAGAGCGGCGTGTAGACATAGGGGATGCGGCCCTTCAGCGCCGCGACGATGGCTTCCCGCACCGCGCTGTCGTGAGAGCCGACCACACAATCGACCTTGTCGCGCAGCATCAGGCGGATCGCCGCCTTGGCGGCCTCGGCCGGAGGCGCGCCGCCGTCGGACGGCACGACCGTCACCTTGCGGCCGCCGATGCCGCCGCCGGCGTTGATCTCGTCGACGGCGAGCCTGGTGACCGCCGTCTGCGTCGGGCCGAACAGCGAGCCTGGACCGCTGAGCGCGTAGAAGGTGGCTATTTTCAGCTCTTCCGCGGCGCGCGCGCCGGTCAGGACGGAGGGCGCGACGACCGCCGCGCCCGAACCCAGCGCACCCGCGATGAAGCGGCGGCGCGACACCTGTCCAGTGGAATTCGGCATGGTTTTTTCTCCCTGTTTCCGGTTCCCATCGTCAGCCCTGCCGACGGATGGGTCAATTCCGGGGTTCCTCGGAACGCGGGGCCGGGGTGGCGGGCAGCGCCGCTTCCACGGCCGCGCTCCAGGCCAGCAAGGCGCGGTCGCTCCCTGCCGGACCGTCGAGCTCCATGCCGATCGGCAGACCGTCGGAGGAGAGCCCGGCCGGCAGGGTGACGCCGGGAATGCCGGCAAGGCTGGACGGACCGGTATTGCGGATGAAGGTGAGGAAGGTCGGCACCGGTTCGCCGTTCAGCTCGACCGTTTCGTCCTCCCCGATGAGCGAGGCGGGGAGCGGCGTGGTCGGGAAAATCGCCGCGACTACGTCGTTCGACGCGAAATACCTGGCATAGGCCGCCTGGAGCGCCGGACGCGTCCGCGTCAGCGCTTCGCGGTAGACCGGCTCCGGGATGGCGCCTTCGGGCGTCAGGACGCCTTGCAGCAGCCCCGCCACGTCCGGGCTGGCCACGGCGGCCGCGAGGCTCGCCAGGTCGAGCGGCAGGCCGCTTTCCGACAAATAGCGGTTCAACTCCACCACCGTCTCGAACAGGGCGACGGGGAACCCGGCGGCCCCGTCCAGCTTCGGAACATCCGGCATGTCCGCTTCGACAAGCACGGCGCCCGCCTCGCCGAGCGCGGTCAGCGCCGCTTCCGCGACACGGGAGGTTTCCGGATGCAGGTTCTCGTAAAAATGCCCGCGGGGGACACCGATCCGGACCCCCTTGAGGGACACGTCCGGCAAATCGCCGGGCACCCCGGCGATGACCCCGTCGAACAAGGCGAGGTCCTCGACCGACCGGGCGAGGGGGCCGGCGGTGTCCCGGGTGCTGGAGATCGGGACGATGCCCGCCTGGCTGTATCGGCCGGTGGTCGGGCGGAACCCGGCCACGCCGCACAGCGCGGCCGGGACGCGCACCGAACCGCCGGTGTCGGTGCCCATCGCGACCGGCGCCATCCGCGCCGCGACGGCGGCGCCGGAGCCCCCGCTGCTGCCGCCCGGGATGCGCGCGGGGTCGTAGGGGTTGCGCGCCGGCCCGAACGCGCCGTTGTTCGAGGTGATGCCGAAGGCGAGCTCGTGCATGTTGAGCTTGCCCATGACACAGGCGCCCTCGTCGACGAGCCGTTGGAGGACGGGCGCGTTGCGGGCCGGGCGGTGATCGCGCAAGCCGGGCGTGCCGCCGGTCGTCGGCATGTCGGCGGTATCGAAATTGTCCTTCACCGGCACCGGCAGCCCGGCGAGACGGCCGCCGCCGGGCAGCGCGCGCGAAGCGGCGTCGAGCACCCGTTCCGGATCGAGATGGATGAAGGCGTTCAGCCCGCCCGAGCGCTCGCATTGCGCCAGCAGGGCTTCGGCGTATTCGCGGGCGGAAATGCGCCCCGCGCCGATTTGGCGAAGCGCCTCCGATGCCGTCCATCCGGTAATCTCGCTCACGATCCCGTCCTCGCGATGTGGCCGCCGCGGCAGCGTGTCAGGATCCCGGTGTCATCCCGGAGTGTCGCGCGGAATCCCGGGCGCCGCCATCCTCGGAATTGAGGATTTTCAGCTGTCCTCCGCGGGAAAGGCGAAATGCGTGGCGAGCCGGGTCCTGTTCGAAACGCCGAGCTTGGCGAAGATGTGCTTGAGGTGGGTCCGCACGGTGGCGACGGAAATCCCGAGCGCCCGGGCGGTTTCCATGTCGGTCCTGCCGAGCACGGCCGACATCGCGATCTCCTGCTCGCGCGCGGTCAGCCGGGCCTCGCTCGCGATGCGGTCCATCAGCGCGCCGGGCGACGCGCCCGACCGGCCCCCTCCCTCGCGCGCCAGCGCGCGGCGCATCGCGTTGGTGAAGGCCGGGCCGATCGCATCCACGATCTCGATTTCCCGGCGCGAGAAATCTTCCTTGCCGCGGCCGCGCCAGATCCTCAGATCGCCGATATTCGTGCCCCCGGCATAGGCGTAGTAGTTGATGCCGTAGTAGAGCCCGTCGCGGGCGAGAAAGTCGTTGAAGAACTCGCTCCGCTCCAGCGCCGGGCGGGAGATGACGTCGTTCACCGACGTGGTGCGCCGGCGGCGTTGCAGCGCCGGGGTGATCGGGTCGCGGAACTGGTAATAGGATTCGTAGGACGACAGGTTGTCGTCCGACATGTTGAGCGCCACCCGGTCGGCGAACCTCCCCTGCCCTTCGCACCACACATAGGATGCGAGGTACTCGGCGTTCAGCAGGTCCCGCAGCAGGGGGCAGAGGCAGACGCGCAGATCGCGCGACGAGTGCCCGGCGGACAACTCGCCCATGATGCGAAAGACGACTTCCGACTCCCTGGAGGTCAGGTCCATCCTGATGCTCCCCGGCGGCACAGGCTAGACCATGACCGGTCCGGATGGAACCGATGCGGCGCGGCGTCCCTCGATACGCCCCCTGCGAGGGGTACTCGGGATGAGTGGTTTTCCTGCGGCCTGCCGACACCTCCTCTTCCTGAGCAGCCCGCCGGAGGCGGGCGTATCGAAGGACGGCCCGGACCGCGTGCCAAGGCGTTTCGCGGTTCGGGCGAATTGTGGCACAAACCGTCCGGGCCGGCGGCCGGAGGGAAGGACGACATGTTTGTTGCGATGAACCGGTTCCGTATCGCGCGCGGTCGCGAGGCGGAGTTCGAGCAGGTCTGGCGGGACCGCGACTCCTATCTCGACGGCGTGCCGGGCTTCGTCGAGTTCCGCCTGCTGCGCGGGCCGGAGGCCGAGGATCACACGCTATACGCCTCCCATGCGCTGTGGCGCGACCGCGAGTCCTTCGAGGCCTGGACCCGTTCGGAGGCGTTCCGCAAGGCCCATGCGGGCGCCGGGGCGCGGCGCGGGCTCTATCTCGGCCACCCGCATTTCGAGGGCTTCGATTCCGTGCTGGAGCGGTGAAGCAAGGGCCGTGATCGCCGGTCTCGGCAACGCCTTCACCCGCCTGCCGCCGTCCTGGCAGGGGGCGGCCTGGATGACCATGAGCGCGCTGCTCTTCGCCGCGCAGGCCGCCATGGTGCGCTATCTCTCGCAGGACATGCATTTCCTCGAGATCTCGCTGTTCCGCGCGCTGTTCGGCGTGGTGGCGATGCTGCCCTGGCTGATGCGCGCGGGGCTGGGCGTCATGCGGACCCGGCACACCGGGCTCTACGCCGGCCGCGGGCTCCTCAGCACGATCGCCATGTATGGCTGGTTCGGCAGCCTCGCCCTGATACCGATCGCCGACGCGACGGCGATTTCGTTCACCTTCCCGCTCTTCATCGCGCTGTTCGGGGTGATCTTCCTCCGCGAATCGGCGCATGCGATGCGCTGGGCGGCGCTGATCATCGGCTTCGCCGGCACGCTGGTGATCGTCCGCCCCGGCTTCGAGGAGGTCAATATCGGCATGGTCATGGTGATCGGCGCCGGGCTCTGCATCGCGACCTCGGCGATGATGCTCAAGGTCGCGATCCGCACCGACCATCCCGACACGGCGGTGCTCTACCAGTCGGTCTTCATGCTGCCCTTCGCGGTGGCGGGCGCCGCGCTGGTCTGGCAATGGCCGAGCGCCGAGCAGTGGCTCTGGGGGCTGGCGCTCGGCGCGGCGTCGGCCACCGCGCAGCGCTTCTACACCCGCGCCTTCGCGGTCGGCGAGACGGGCGCGGTGGCGCCGTTCGACTTCGCCCGGCTGCCCTTCGCGGTCGTGCTCGGCTTCGTCGCGTTCTCCGAACTGCCGGATCTCTGGACCGTGCTGGGCGCCGCGATCATCTTCGCGGCCTGGATCGTCGCCGAGCGCAGCGAGTCGAGGCGGGCACGCGGGTAAGGCCTCCAGCCGTGCCGCCCTCCGGGGGCTACTCCGCCGCCGGGCCCTTGGTCAGGGTGGTGACGTTGCGGCCGTCCTCGCGACGGTAATCCACGCTGTCCATCATCGTGCTGACCAGGAGCAGGCCCAGCCCGCCCGGGTCGCGCTCGTGCAGCGGCGCGTCGGTATCGGTATCCGGCACCTGCCTCGGGTCGAACTCGATGCTGTCGTCGACGATGGTGACGACCAGCGTCCCGCCGTCGCGCCGCACCGCGAGCTCTATTCGGTGCGCTTCCTCGTCCTGGTAGCCGTAGGAGATGATGTTGGACAGCAGCTCGTCGAGCGCCAGGTTGACCGCGTAGGCGACCGACGGCTCCACTCCGCCGGCGGCGCAGAACCCGTCGATCCGCTCGGCGACGCGGGCGATCTCGGCCGCGTCGTTGGCGAGCGACATGTCCAACCGATCCTCGTCCATCGTTCCACCTCTCGGCCTCGCCGCTCAGAATAACATGGTGCGCCCCGGGCCGGAATCGAGGCGGGGAGAGCCGTTTCCGCTCGCCCGTGCCGCAGGGATACGAGTCTGCGCGGCGCGGGCCGGTCCATGCCGGGTGGGGGTCTGGGGGCTACTCCGAGAATTCGAACTTCAGGCCGGAAACGCCGCCGCCCAGCCTGTTCCGGAAACCGGCTCTGACGGCTTCGCGATACTTGGCTCCGAAAGCCCTTGCGGCTTCAACGAATTTCTTCCTTTGGGGCGACTCGTCGATCACCTCAGCATGCCAGTCGCTCTCGGGCCATCTTTGAAAGCTTTCGCGGGGCAACCCGTACGCCGCCGGATTCGCATAGTACGCCACGCGAAAATAGTCGCTGGCGTCATTCCGCCAGTACCAGTTCAGGATCAGCGTCGAGGTGCCGGCGGTTTTCAAGACGTATTTCCTGACTTTGTCGAAGAAGGCCCAGCGCGCCTTCCTCCTGCCGAACGGGTTGTGATTGACGATCCAGCAATCGGCGTCGTCCCTGTTGTAGTTGCTGTCCGAATCGTTGTGGAGGACGTTGTCGCGGTCGCAGAGCGCGGGGCGCCTCCACCCCTTTCCTCCGACATCGACGTTCGTCCCGACAACGATATACGCCTTGGCAGTGCCGCCCGCATTCTGCACGAGTGCTGCGTTCGCCCTTGCCATCGGGAGTCCGGCGTAGCTCCCTTGCCTGTTGGTCTCCGCGAACACCAGCTCCCACTCGCCTTCGGGCAGCGGAAGCTGCTTGTTTCCCACCGTAACCACCCCTTTCACCTTGGTGCCGGGCGAAGCGTCCAGGATGTTCTGGGCTTGCGGCGCGGACAAGGTCGCAGCGACGAGCGCAACTGCTCCCAAGAAGACGTGAAACCGTGCCATGGCGTCATTCCCGTCGTAGGTTGGGCCAGTGTCAGCGGAACAAATATCATGACAACCTATGCGTGCGAAGAGTTCCCCTCGCTTCGACGACGGGCGTTGCGAGACGGCGGTGGAAGGAAGCGTGGCAGGCCGGGCCCAAACGGCGCTACCGGAGAAGGCGAGGGCTCCGGCGACTTACCTTGCGACCGGGGATGGCTTATCATTGCCGGCGCGAGCGAACAGGAACACCGCCATGGGCGCGACCCCGGTCGTCTTCCATTCCGAAGGGTGCAGGCTGGCCGGCGACTACTACCCGCCCGCCGACGGCGGCGGCGGGGCGCGGGCGGGCGTCGTGCTGTGCCACGGCTATACCGGGGTCAAGGATCTGTATCTGCCCGACAACGCGCGGGCGCTCGCGGAAGCGGGCTACGCGGCGCTCGCCTTCGACTACAAGGGCTGGGGGGAGAGCGAGGGGCCGCGCACAAGGCTCGCCCCGCACAGCCGGGTGGCGGACGTGCAGGCGGCGCTCACCTTCCTCGGCACCCGCGAGGAGGTGGATCCGGGCCGGCTCGCGCTCTACGGCACCAGCTATGGCGGGGCGACGGCGGTGTGGACGGCGGCGATCGACCGCCGGGTGCAATGCACGGTGAGCGTGGTCGGGATCGGCCATGGCGAGCGCTGGATGCGGAGCGTCAGGCGGCCCGACGAATGGTTCGACCTGCTCGAACGGTCCGCCGCCGACCGGGTGCGGCGCGCGACGGGGGGCGAATCGGAGCTCGTCGCCCGCACCGAGGTGCTGCTGCCCGACCGCCAGTCGGCCGCGCTCGCCGCCGCCGCGCGGCGCGGCGTCAAGGGCGCGGTGGACACGCTGCCGCTCGAATTCGTCGACGAGACGCTCGGCTTCCACCCCGAATGGGTGGTCGACAGGATCGCACCCCGTCCCGTCCTGTTCATCGCCGCGGGCGACGACCGGCTGGTGCCGCCCGAGGAGTCGCGCGCGCTCTACGACAAGGCGGGCGAGCCCAAAAGGCTGGTGGTGCTCGATGGGTGCGGCCATTACGAGGTCTACGCCGAGCCCGCCTTCACCCGGGTGATGGACGAGACCCTGGCCTGGTTCGGCGAGCATCTGGCGGCGGGAGATGAACCGTGAGACGGACCCTGCTCGCCGGCTTCCTGATCCTCCTGGCCGCCGCCGCGCTGGCCCATTCGAAGCTTGGCACGACGGTCCCGCCCGACGGCGCCGTGCTGGCGGCGATGCCGTCCGAGATCGTGCTCAGCTTCACCAAGCGGCTGCGCCTGACCCGGGTGCGGATGACCCGCGACGGCGAAGGCGCCGATCTCGACATCGGCGGGCTGAAGGGCTTCGCCTCCCGCTTCGCGGTCCCGGTGCGGGGCCGGGGGCCGGGGACCTACCGGATCGAGTGGCGCGGGCTCGCCGCGGACGGGCACGCGATGCGGGGCGGCTTCTCCTTCCGGGTCGAGTGAGCCTTGCCCGATAGCTGGCAACTCGCCTCCGCCCTCGCCAGGTTCCTGCTCTATCTCGGCGTGCTGGGAAGCGCCGGGCTGGTCTTCGCGCAGATCGTCTTTCGCCACGAGACCGGGCGGATGCAGGGCCTGCTCGGACGCCGGGCCGCCGCCTTCGCCGCCCTGGCACTGGCCGCCGCCGGGCTCGGCTTCCTGCTCACCGGCGCGGCGATGACGGGCGATGCCTCGGGCATGGCGGACGCGGAGATGCTGGGCCTGCTGTGGCGGACGCCGGCCGGCACCGCGCTCGCCATGCAGGCCGCCGGCCTCGCCCTGCTGCTCGGCGGGACCCTCCTGCCGGGGCGCGGGGTGTGGGTCTCGGGCGCGGGCGGGGTGATCGCCCTCTGGTCGTTCTCCCTGGTCGGCCACGTGGCGGATGCCGGCGCGGCGTGGCTGCAGGCGGTGCTGCTGGTGCATCTCGCCGCCGCCGCCCTCTGGATCGGCATCCTCGCGCCGCTGCGCCGGCTGGCCGGTGAGGATCTGCCGGCGGCCGCGGCGCTCGGAACCCGCTTCGGCCGCATCGCGGTCTACACGGTGCCGCTGCTGATCGCCGCCGGGATCGCCATGGCCTGGCGCCTGCTCGGGGATCTTTCGGCCCTGGCGACGACCGCCTACGGCTTCACCCTGCTCGCCAAGATCGCCGGCGTCGGCGTGCTGCTCGCCGCGGCGGCGGCCAACAAGCTCCGCTTCGTGCCGGCGATGCGGCGCGGCGAGCCGGCGGCGGCGGCGGGGCTGCGCGGTTCGATCGCGCTCGAATGGCTCGCGGTCGCCGCCGTGCTGCTGCTCACCGCGGCGCTGACCGGCCTCGCCGGCCTGCCCGGCTGATCGCCCCTCCTGTAGAATGGGCGCCCCCGGGACCTCCAGAGCCTGCCTCCCATGACGCCCGACGACGACGCGCTGATCGCTCGCATCCGCCCGCTGCTGGCCGGCCGCGCGGGCTGTTCCGAGCGCAGGATGTTCGGCGGCGTCTGCTTCATGATCGGCGGCAATATGTGCCTCGGCACCTGGAAGGGCGCGCTGATCGTGCGCATCGACCGCAAGGACCACGAGGCGACGCTCGCCGAGCCGCACACCGGGCCCGCCGACATGAACGGAAGGACGATGAAGGGATGGGCGCTGGTCGAGCCCGCCGGCATCGCGACGGAGTGCGACCTGAAAGCCTGGGTCGACCGCGCCGCCGCCTACGCGGCAAGCCTGCCGGCGAAGTGAGGGGCGTGTAGAGGCCTCACAGCGACTGGACGATTTCCTCGGTCATCTTCTTGGCGTCGTCGAACAGCATCATCGTGTTGTCGCGGTAGAACAGTTCGTTGTCGACGCCGGCATAGCCCGAGGCGAGCGAGCGCTTGACGAACAGCACGGTGCTCGCCTTCTCGACCTCGAGGATGGGCATGCCGAAGATCGGGCTCTCGGGATCGGTCTTGGCGGCCGGGTTGGTCACGTCGTTGGCGCCGATCACGTAGGCCACGTCGGCGGCGGCGAATTCGTTGTTGATGTCCTCCAGCTCGAACACCTCGTCATAAGGCACGCTCGCCTCGGCCAGCAGCACGTTCATGTGTCCCGGCATGCGACCGGCGACCGGGTGGATGGCGTAGGCGATGTCGATCCCCTGCCCCTTCAGCGTGTCACACATCTCGCGCAGCGCGTGCTGCGCCTGGGCGACCGCCATGCCGTAGCCCGGCACCACGATGACCTTGGAGGCGTTCTTGAGCACGAAGGCCGCATCCTCGGCGCTGCCCGCCTTGGCGTGGCGGTCGCCGTTGGCGGCCGCCGTCTGGCCGCCCTCGACCCCGAACCCGCCGAGGATGACGCTGAAGAACGAGCGGTTCATGCCGCGGCACATGATGTAGCTGAGGATCGCGCCGGACGAGCCGACCAGCGCGCCGGTGATGATCAGCAGCGTGTTCGAGAGCGTGAACCCGATGCCGCAGGCGGCCCAGCCGGAATAGGAGTTGAGCATCGAGATCACCACCGGCATGTCGGCGCCGCCGATCGGCACGATGATCAGGAAGCCCAGCGCCAGCGACAGGATCACGATCAGCCAGTAGGCCGCCGGCGCCTCGGCGAGGCAGAGCCAGACCACCAGCGCCACCAGCACGACCCCGAGCCCGGCGTTGAGCGGGTGCTGGCCCCTGAAGACCAGCGGCGCGCCGCTGACCAGCCCCTGCAGCTTGGCGAAGGCCACCACCGAGCCGGTGAAGGTCACCGCGCCGACCGCGGTGCCGATCGCCATCTCGACCAGGCTCGCGGTCTTGATGTCGCCGACCACGCCGATGCCGTAGGCCTCGGGCGCGTAGAAGGCGGCCGTCGCCACCGCCACCGCGGCGAGCCCGACCAGGCTGTGGAAGGCGGCGACGAGCTGGGGCAGCGCGGTCATCTGGATGCGCAGCGCGATCAGCGTCCCGACCGCGCCGCCGATCAGCACCCCGGCGGCGATCAGCTCGAACGAGACCACGCCGGGATCCGCCAGCGTGGTGGCGATGGCGATCACCATGCCGGCGATGCCGATCGCGTTGCCGCGCCGCGCGGTCTCCGGCGAGGACAGCCCGCGCAGCGCCATGATGAAGCAGATCGCCGCGACCAGATAGGCGATTCCGGTGAAGTCCGCGTGCATGGCGGCGGCCCTCAGCGCCGCTTGCGGTACATGCGCAGCATGCGCTGCGAGACGATGAAGCCGCCGAAGATGTTGACCGAGGCCAGCGTCACCGCGACGAAACCCATCGCCTTGGAGAAGTCGAGCCCGGCCGGGCCGGCGGCGATCAGCGCGCCGACGATGATCACCGAGGAGATCGCGTTGGTGACGCTCATCAGCGGCGAGTGCAGCGCCGGGGTCACGTTCCAGACCACGTAGTAGCCGACGAATATGGCGAGGACGAACACGGTGAACAGGAAGATGAAGGGATCGGAGGAGGCGGCGTCCGCCGCCGCTTGGGCCGCGTTTTCGGGTTTCACGCTACATCCTTGTCGGCGGGCCGGGCGGTCAGCGAGGGGTGGACGACCGCGCCGTCGCGGGTGATCAGGCAGGCCGCGACGATCTCGTCGTCCCGGTCGATCGCCAGCGTCCCGTCCTCGCGATCGACCAGGGGGGTGAGGAAGTTGAGCAGGTTGCGGGCATACATCGAGGACGCGTTCTCGGCCAGCCGGCTCGGCATGTTGGCGTGGCCGACGATGGTGACGCCGTGGCGGACCGCCACCGCGCCGGGCTCGCTGAGCTCGCAATTGCCGCCTTGCTCGACCGCGAGGTCGACGATCACCGAGCCAGGACGCATCGCGCGCACCATGTCGGCGGCGATCAGCACCGGGGCGGTCCGGCCGGGGATCAGCGCGGTGCAGACGACGATGTCGCTCCTCTCCAGCGCCGCGCGCAGGACCTCCGCCTCGCGTTCCCTGTAGGAGGCGCCCATCTCCCTGGCGTAGCCGCCGGCGGTCTCGGCGTCGGCGGCGGCGTCCTGGTCGACGGCGAGGAACTTGGCGCCGAGGCTCTCGACCTGCTCCTTGACCGCCGGGCGCACGTCATAGCCGGTGACGATGGCGCCGAGCCGCCTGGCGGTGGCGATGGCCTGGAGCCCGGCGACGCCGGCGCCGAGCACCAGCACCCGCGCCGGGGGGATGGTGCCGGCCGCGGTCATCATCATGGGCATCGCGCGCCCGAACGCGCCGGCGCCGTCGAGCACCGCCTTGTAGCCCGCGATGTTGGACTGCGAGGACAGGATGTCCATCGATTGCGCCCGGGTGATGCGCGGCAGCAATTCGAGAGAGAAGGTGGTGAGCCCGGCCCTGGCGTAGGCCGCGGCATGGTCGGCATGCTGGAGCCCGGCGAGCGCGCCGATCAACACCGCGCCCGGCTTCATCAGCGCCAGCTCGTCGTCGCCCTCCTCGCCGCCGATCAGCGGGCGCTGGACCTTGAGCACCACGTCGCCGTCCGACAGCGTCGCCGCCCCGGCGGCGGCGATCGCCGCGCCGGCCTCCTCATAGGCCGCGTCGAGGAAGCCGGACTCGACCCCGGCGCCGGTCTCGACCACCACCTCGAAGCCGAGCCCGACCAGCTTTTTCGCCGTGTCGGGAGATGCGGCGACGCGCCGCTCATCGCGCCGCCGTTCCTTCGGTACCGAGAGTTTCATGACAACGCTGTGTCCGGGTGCGGAAATTGCACGCTTGGGAGCCCCCTCGCTTGGTATGAACCAACAGGCATCAATGTCAACCGGTTTGATTCGACTAAACTTATTCCAGTTGCCCGAAGGCCCCGGCGAGCGCGGAATCGAAGGCCTCCGGGCGCTCGAGCGCGGCATAATGCCCCGCCCCTTCGATGACCGTGAAGCCCGCGCCGGGCAGGCTTTCGGCGAGGCAACGGCACCGTTCGGGCGGCGCCAGCGGGTCCTCGGCGCCGGCGATCGCATGGACCGGCGCGGCGATCCCGGCCGCCTCGACGGCGAGGTCCGCCCCGCCCATCATCGCGACGGCGGGAAGATAGCCCTCCGGCCGGGCGGCGGCCATGGCGGCGACGACTTCCGCGACCAGCGCCGCCGGCGCGCCGGGCGCCAGCAGGCGCGGCCCCCGGTCCTCGGCGAAGCCGCGCGGGCCGAGCCGCAGGAAGGCGCCAGTCCGTTCGGCCACCGCCGCTTCGCGCTCCCCCGGCGCCAGCGCGCCGAAGCCGAACAGCGGGTGGGCGAGCACGACCCCGCTTGCCCGTCCGGGCCGGGCGCGGGCGAAGGCGGCGGCGATCAGCGCCGCGGCCGACTGGCCCACCAGGAGGGCCCGGGCGACGCCGAGCGCATCGAGCAGCGCCGCCAGCGCGTCCGCGTAATCCCCCGGCCCGGGGGTCCCGGGCAGCGGGTCGGAGCCGCCATAGCCCGGCATGTCCCAGCCGATGACCCGGTACCGGCCGGCGAGCGACGCGTATTGCCGCCGCCACATCGCCGCGGCGCCGCCGAGCCCGTGCAGCAGCGCCAGCGCCGGCAGCGCCTCGTCGCCCGACTCCCGGTAGGCGATGCGGCCTCCACCGGCCGCGGCGGTGCCCGCTCTCACCACGCGTTCCAGCCGCCGTCCACAACCAGCGCCGTGCCGGTGATCAGCGCCGCGGCGGGCGAGGCGAGGAACACCACCGCCCCCATCACGTCCTCCAGATTGCCGAGCCGGCCGAGCGGGATCCGCGAGAGCGTGTCTTCGCGGAAATCCGGGTTCTCGAAGAACGGCGCGGTCATCGGCGTGACGATGAAGGTGGGGCCGATCGAATTGACCCGGATGCGGTGCCGCGCGAGGTCGAGAGCCATCGACCGGGTCAGCCCCTCGACGGCGTGCTTGGAGGCGGCATAGACGGTCCGGTTGGGGGCGCCGACATGGCCGAGCTGGGACGAGATGTTGACGATCGCCCCGCCCTCCCCGGCCTCGGCCATCCTGCGCGCCGCGGCCTGGCCCACCATGAAGGTCGCCTTGAGGTTGAGGTTCATGATGGTGTCGTAATGCGCCTCGCTCACCTCGAGGAAGGGCTCGGGGAAGTTGCAGCCGGCGTTGTTGACCAGGATGTCGAGGCGCTCCAGCCCGGCGATCGCGGCGGCGGCGGCGGCGCTGTCGGTCACGTCGCAGACCACCGGCTCGGCGCTGCCCCCGTCGTCGCGGATCAGCGCCGCCACCGCGTCGAGGTCGGCGCGGGTGCGGCTGATCAGGGCGACATGGGCGCCCGCCTGGGCGAGCGCGATCGCCGCCGCCCGGCCGATGCCGCGCCCGGCACCGGTGACCGCGGCGGCCAGGCCGTCGAGCCGCATCGACGGCGTCCTCAGCCTGTCGGACGGGATTTCCGCCATCTCCCTGCCCCCAGTGTTGACTCGATCATTGCCATCAAACCTAATCGCTCCGCCATCACCAAGGGGAGTCCGATGCCGCGACGATACACCGAGGGCAAGCTCGACATGGCGATCCTCCGCGAGACCGCGGAGCGCTGCAAGAACTGGGGCAAGTGGGGGCCGGACGACGAGATCGGCACGCTCAACTACATCGCGCCGGAGACGGTGGTGGAAGCGGCCGGGCTGATCCGCAAGGGAAAGAGCTTCTCGCTCGCCCTCAATTTCGACCGCAACGGGCCGCAGAAGGGGCTGTGGGGCAACCGCTTCAACCCGATCCACACCATGCTGGCGACCGGCACCGATGCGATCTCGGGCACCCAGGACTCGGGCGGCATCCGCTACGCCGACGACATGGTCTCGCTGCCGCTGCAATGCGGCACCCAGTGGGACGCGCTCGGCCACATCTTCTACGACGACAAGATGTGGAACGGCTACGACGCCAGGCTGGTCGATTCGGACGGCGCCCAGAAGAACGGCATCGAGAAGGTCAAGGACAAGATGGCCGGGCGGGGCGTGCTGCTCGACGTGGCCCGCCATTGCGGGGTCGATTTCTTCGAGGACGGCACCGCGATCACCAACGACGACCTCGACCGGACGGCCGAGGCGCAGGGGGTCGAAATCCGGCGCGGCGATTTCGTGATCGTGCGCACCGGACAGATGGAACAGCGCCTCGCCGCGGGCGAATGGGGCGGCTATGCGGGCGGCGACGCGCCGGGCCTCGCCTTCGAGACCGCGGACTGGATCCACCGCAAGGAAATCGCCGCGATCTGCACCGATACCTGGGGCTGCGAAGTCCGCCCCAACGAGACCACGGAGGCGCAGCAGCCCTGGCACTGGGTGGTGATCCCGATGATCGGCATCACCATGGGCGAGATCTTCTACCTCAAGGACCTCGCCGAGGACTGCGCCGGGGACGGGGTCTACGAGTTCTTCTTCTGCGCCCCGCCGCTGCCGATCACCAAGGCGGTCGGCTCGCCGCTCAACCCGATGGCGATCAAGTAGCCATGGCCAGGATCCTGAAGGAGGCGAAGAACGCCGAGGACCGGCGCGCCGAGGACGGCGCGGTGCGCCGGACGGTCGAGGACATCCTGGCCGATATCGAGGCGCGCGGCGACGCGGCGGTGCGCGCGCTGTCGGAAAAATTCGACTCCTGGTCGCCCGACAGCTTCCGCCTGACGGCGGAGCAGATCGACGCGCTGATCGCGGCGGTGCCGGACGCGGCGATCGCGGACATCGAATTCGCCCAGACCCAGATCCGCAATTTCGCGCGGATCCAGCGCGACTCGATGGCGGATGTGGAGGTCGAAACGATCCCGGGCGTCGTCCTCGGCCATCGCAACCTGCCCGTCGGCAGCGTCGGCTGCTACGTGCCGGGCGGGCGCTACCCGATGGTGGCATCGGCGCATATGAGCATCATCACCGCCAAGGTGGCGGGGGTGGAACGGATCGCCGCATGCACCCCGCCGACGGGCGGCGCCCCGCACGCCGAGACGGTCGCCGCCATGGCGCTGGCGGGCGCGGACGAGATCTACATCCTGGGCGGCGTGCAGGCGGTCGGCGCGATGGGTCTCGGGACCGCGAGCATCGCCCCGGTCGACATGCTGGTCGGACCCGGCAACGCCTATGTCGCCGAGGCCAAGCGCCAGCTCTACGGAAGGGTGGGGATCGATTTGTTCGCCGGGCCGACCGAGATCCTGGTGATCGCCGACGAGACGGCGGATGCCGAGATGGTGGTCACCGACCTGCTTGGCCAGGCCGAGCACGGACCCACCTCGCCGGCCACCCTGATCACCACCTCGGAAGCGCTCGCGCATGCGGTCCCGGCCGAGATCGAGCGTCAGCTCGCGGTGCTGCCGACCGCCGAGGTGGCGGGCGCGGCGTGGCGCGATTACGGCCGCATCGTGGTCGTCGATTCCGACGAGGAGGCGGCCGGGGAGGCCGACCGGGTGGCCTGCGAGCATGTCGAGATCCTGACCCGCGAGCCGCGCTGGTTCCTCGAGCGGATGCGCAACTACGGCTCGATGTTCCTCGGCCCGGAAACCAACGTGTCATACGGGGACAAGGTGATCGGCACCAACCACACCCTGCCGACCAGGGGGGCGGCGCGGTATACGGGCGGGCTCTGGGTGGGCAAGTTCCTCAAGACCGTGACCTATCAGAGCTGCACCGAGGAGGCGAGCGTCGCGGTCGGCGAGTACTGCTCGCGGCTCTGCGCGATCGAGAAGTTCTGGGGCCACAAGGAGCAGGCGGATCTCAGGCTGCGCCGCTATGGCGGGCGCAATATCGGGCTCGGCGCCGAGCGCTGAGGGGCGCGCCGCCCTACCAGGTAATCGTTCCGACGCGCCAGACCGTGTTCTCGACACAGACCGTGATGCGGCGCCCGCGGCGCGGCACCAGGAACAGGAGCCAGACCGGCAGGCCGATCGCCGCGGCCACCCCCGCCTGACCGGCCGGTCCGGCCGCTGCCGCCAGCAGGCAGCCGACGACCCCGAGCAGCGCCAGTACCGGGAATGCCGTCAGTGCCGCGGGCGACCGCGGCGCCCCCAGCGCCACCCAGGCCAGCGCCAGCGGCAGGCCGCCCAGCGCGAGATACGCCCAGCCTTCGGGTTGCCCGGGCAGCGCCGCGCCGCCCAGAGCGGTCCCGAAGACCGCGACGCCGGCCGGCAGCCAGAGGAGCCCGGCCAGCACCGCGGCGAGCTGCCCGGCGGCCGAACGCCGCGGCCCGCCCGACGCAGGCTGCGCGGAGCTGTCGGTCGAAAACATATGAACCGGCAAGTTCGTCAACATGTGCGCCCCGCAACGATGTAACGGTCCGCTGCGGCCCCCTTCTTCTTCTCGGTCGGAGACTAAGCGGTTCCGGGCGGCTTCTCCAATATCCTTCATTCGCCGGCCGGGAACGCAGTTGCACTAATTTTTTTGTTGTGGCCGAAATGCAACAGACACCGATGCAAGACGGCAATTGGTTCCCCGGGGGAACCGCCGCTCACGCCGGCGACCGGAACAGGCGGTCGAGCTCGCGGTAGTCCGGCGGCGCGGTGTCGACCTCCTCGCCGCCGCGCAGCACCGCCCGTCCGCTCTCGGCGCGCGACAGGAGTTCGCTGTAGCCGCGCCCCCGGAACAGCACGAGATCCGCCGTCCCGCCCACCCCGATGAGGCCGGGACCGTCGAGCCCCATGACCTCGATCGGCGTCGCGGTGACGCTCCGCGGCCAGTCGTCCATCGGCAGGTCGATATGGGCGAGGCGCGCCGCCTGGCCGAACACCTCGAGCATGTCGTGGTCGCCATAGCCGTAGAACGGGTCGCGGCAATTGTCGCTCGCGAAGGACACCGGGATGCCGCGCGCGGCCATCTCGCGGACCAGGGTGACCCCGCGCCGGCGCGGGGTCCGGCCGGCCTCGCGATCCATCAGGAAGGCGTTGCACATCGGCAGGCTGACCACCGCGATGCCGGCCTCGGCCACGAGGTCGAGGGTGCGGTCGGCCTCGTCGGCGGATTGCACCGCCAGGCTGCAGCAATGGCCGCACTGGATGCGCCCGGCGAACCGGTTGCGCCGCGCCGCCTCGGCCACGTGGCGAAGCGTCTTGTCGCGCACTTCCAGGCTCTCGTCGACATGCAGGTCGAGGTCGAGCGAACGCTCAGAGGCGAGCCGGAAGATCCGGTCGAGGATTTCGTCGATATCGGGGATCATGAAGATGACCGCGCCGACGATACCGCCCGACCGGGCGACCAGATCGACGATGGCGTCGCTCTTGCCGTCGCGGAACTCCTCGACCATCAGCAAATTGACCCCCTGGAGGTCGATCCGGCCCCGCCAGTCCTCGCGCAGCTCGCGGAACACGCCCCAGGTCGCCTCCGCCTGGCCGGGCGGGGATTGCAGATGGGTGCGGATGGCCCTGGTGCCGTGCGCGTGGGAGCACCGCAGCCCGAACTCCATGCGGGCGCGCAGATCGTCGGCCGACCAGTTGGCGGCGCGGTCGCCCGCCACCGTCCTCGCGGCGGTCCCGAACGTGCCGTCGGCGTTGGCCGCGCGGGTCCAGATATGGCCGATGTCGAGATGGGTGTGGATGTCGGCGAAGCAGGGCCATGCCTGCCCGCCGTCGAGGTCGCGGTCGCCGGGTTCGAGGCGGCCGGCGGGGCTTCGGATCGCGGCGATGCGGCCGGCCTCGATCGCGATATCGACGAGCGCGAGCCCCTCGCCGTCGGCGGCGATGCCGTGCGGCGGGCCGGCGAGCAGGCAGAGCGGAACGCGCGCGTTGCGGAGCGCGAAGGCTGTCATGGCGGGCCCCTCTCCGGGTTTCGTCGTCGACCGCCGGGCGCCGCCCGCCACCCGGTCAGGTGAAGTCCTCCTCGATGTGCTTCCAGTAGGTGTCCTTCACGATCACCTTGCCGTCGCGGAAGCGCCACAGGTCGCAGCCCAGCACTTCGAGCTTCTCGCCCTTCGCGGTGGTCCCGGTCAGCGTCCATTCCGACACGCCGAACCCGCCCGACACCCAGCTCCCCCGGTCCTGCCAATGCGCGTCGGGGATGGACCGGAAGCGCTCGGCCAGGGCCTCGCGCACCGCCCGGGCGCCCTCGAACCTGCGGCCCCAGGCGTCGGGCCCCCGCGCCATCAGCCAGACGACATCGTCGGCGCAGTAGCCCATGATCGCGTCCACGTCGTGCCGGTTGAACGCATCGACGATGGCGCCGACGGTCGCCACCGTTACTCCCCCGCCATCGGCCATGTCCGCCTCCCCGCTGCCCATCGGTCCCGCTCATGGCGCGGGCGCCGCCGCGCTGTCGATTTGGCGGCGGCCTCGCCGGGGAGTGGTGGAGCCGAGGGGAGTCGAACCCCTGACCTCGACATTGCGAACGTCGCGCTCTCCCAACTGAGCTACGGCCCCGTCCACCGAAGGCGCGGATAATGTCGAGCCGCGCGCGGCGCTGTCAAGCGCCCGTGGCGCCGCGCTTGCGCGGCGTATCCGCCGGGGCTAGTTTCGCTCCGCCTTGCGGCGGGAGGGAGACCGCGCGACCATGAACGTCATCCTCGGCCCGATCCTCGGCATCGTCAGCACGATTCTCTGGCTCTACATGTGGGTGCTGATCCTGTCGGTGGTGATGAGCTGGCTCTACGCGTTCAACATCGTCAACGCGAGCAACCGCCTGGTCTACGGGGTGGGCTATTTCACTCACCGGCTCACCGAGCCCGCGCTGGCGCCGATCCGCCGCTTCATCCCCAATTTGGGCGCGATCGACCTCTCGCCGCTGCTTCTGCTGCTGGCGGTCGTCTTCCTGCGCGACGTGATCGACAACCTCGCCTTCGAGCTCGGCGGATGAGCCGGCTGATCGACGGCAAGGCGGTCGCCGCGGAGCTGCGCGCGCGCGTCGCCGAGGCGGTGGCCGTGCTCGCCGACCGCGACATCTCCCCCGGCCTCGCCACCGTGCTGGTGGGCGAGGACCCGGCCAGCCGGGTCTATGTGCGCAACAAGATCCGCATGTGCGCGGAGGTCGGGATCCGCTCCATCGAGCACGCGCCCGACGCCGGTATTTCGCAAGCCGCCCTGCTCGACCTCGTCGGCCGGCTCAACGCCGACCCCGAGGTCGACGGCATCCTGGTGCAGCTGCCCCTCCCGGCGGGCATCGACGCGTCCCGGATCACCGAGGCGATCGACCCGCTCAAGGACGTCGACGGCTTCCACACCACCAACGCCGGCAGGCTGTCCGCCGGGCTGGAGGCGATGGTGCCGTGCACCCCGGCGGGCTGCATGATCCTGCTCCGCAGCGTCTGCCCGGACCCCAAGGGGCTCCGCGCCGTGGTGGTCGGCCGGTCCAACATCGTCGGCAAGCCGGTCGCCCAGCTGCTGCTGGCCGCCCATTGCACGGTGACGATCGCCCATTCGCGCACCGTCGACCTGGATGCGCGCTGCCGCGAGGCCGACATCCTGATCGCCGCCGTCGGCCGGGCGGAGATGATCAGGGGCGGCTGGATCGGGCCGGGCGCGACGGTCATCGATGTCGGCATCAACCGGATCGAGGGGAAGGACGGCAAGGGCGTGCTGGTGGGCGACGTGGAGTTCGAGGCCGCGAAGGAGGTCGCCGGCGCGATCACCCCGGTGCCCGGCGGCGTCGGGCCGATGACCATCGCCTGTCTGTTGCGCAACACGGTGATCGCCGCCTGCCGGCGGCGCGGCATGGACGTACCGGAGGCTATCCCGCCGGCCTAGCCGCCGCGCCCCCGGGACTCGCGCAGCGTGATGACATAGGTGCTGGCGAAGATCACCCCGGCGCCGATCCAGGTCCAGGCGTCCATGACTTCGCCGAACAGCAGCCAGCCGAGCCCGGCGGTGAAGGGCAGCCGGAGGAAGTCGAACGGCATCACCGCGCTCGCATCCGCCGCGGCGAAGGCGCGCGCCTGGCAGAAATGGGCGGCCCAGCCCGACAGCCCCATGACCAGCAGCGCCGGCACGTCCTGCCAGCCCGGCGCCACCCATACGAACAGCGACGGGATCAGGGTGAGCGGCAGCATGATCAGGTTCATGTAGAAGACGATCACCGAGGCCGGCTCGGTCGCGGTCAGCAGCTTCACCGAGGTCCAGGCGCCGGCGTAGAAGGCGCACGAGAGCAGCACCGCCAGCATCGGCAGGCTGACCGATTCCATGCCCGGGCGCACGATGACCAGAGCGCCGAGGAAGCCGACGACGGTGGCGGCCCAGCGCGCCGCGTCGACCCGTTCGCGCAGCACCAGCCCGGCGGCCAGCGTGCAGAACACCGGGATCAGGAAGGAGAGCGCGGTCACGTCGCCGACCGCGATGTGGATCAGCCCGTAATACATGCTCAGCATCGCCCCGAAGGCGAAGGCGGTGCGCGCGAAATGCATCGCCAGGCGCCGCGTCCGGAGCCGCGCGAGCCCACCTCGGGCGACCATCGGCAGGATCAGGAAGATGCCGACCAGGGCGCGCACGAAGACGATCTCGATGGTCGGGAAGGTGTCGGACAGCGCGCGCACGCTGGCCAGCAGAACGGCGAAGGAGAGCGCGGCGGCCACCATCCAGAACGCGCCGCGCCAGATCGCGGCCATGCGGCGTCAGCGGCGCCGGTTGAGCAGCTTCAGCCTGAGCGCGTTGAGCCGGATGAACCCCTCGGCGTCGCGCTGGTCGTAGACCGAGTCCTCCTCGAAGGTCACATGCGCCTCCGAGTACAGGCTGTGCGGCGAGCGCCTCCCGGTGACCCGCACGCCGCCCTTGTAGAGCTTGAGGCGGGCCGTGCCCGAGACCCGCTCCTGGCTCGCATCGACCATCGCCTGGAGCATCTCGCGCTCGGGCGCGAACCAGTAGCCGTTATAGACCAGCGAGGCGTAGCGCGGCATCGCCTCGTCCTTGAGATGCGCCGCCTCGCGGTCGAGGGTGAGGCTCTCGACGGCGCGGTGCGCGGCCTGCAGGATGGTGCCGCCGGGGGTCTCGTAGACGCCGCGCGACTTCATCCCGACATAGCGGTTCTCGACCAGGTCGACGCGCCCGATTCCGTGCGCCCCGCCGAGCTCGTTGAGGCGCTGCAACAGCGCAGCCGGCGAGAGCCCCTCGCCGTCCACCGCGACCGGGTCGCCGCGCTCGAAATCGATCTCGACGGTCCGCGGCTCGTCCGGCGCGGCCTCGGGCGGGACGGTGCGGACGAACATCGCCTCGTCGGGCTCGATCCAGGGGTCCTCCAGCGCGCGGCCCTCGAAGGAGGTGTGCAGCAGGTTGGCGTCGATCGAGTAGGGCGGCTCGCCGCGCTTGTCGCGCTCGATCGGGATCTGGTGCTTTTCGGCGAAGTCGAGCAGGGTGGTGCGCGAGCCGAGCTCCCATTCGCGCCACGGCGCGATCACCGCGATGCCGGGCTCGAAGGCGTAATAGGCGAGCTCGAAGCGGACCTGGTCGTTGCCCTTGCCGGTCGCCCCGTGGCTCACCGCGTCGGCCCCGGTCTCGCGCGCGATCTCGATCTGGCGCTTGGCGATCAGCGGCCGCGCGATCGAGGTGCCGAGCAGGTAGCAGCCCTCGTAGAGCGCGTTGGCGCGGAACATCGGGAACACGAAGTCGCGCACGAACTCCTCGCGCAGATCGTCGACATAGATCTCGCGCACGCCGGCCTGCTCGGCCTTGCGCCGGGCGGGCTCGAGCTCCTCGCCCTGGCCGAGATCGGCGGTGAAGGTGACCACCTCGCAGCGATAGGTCTCCTGGAGCCATCTGAGGATGACCGAGGTATCGAGCCCGCCCGAATAGGCGAGCACAACCTTCTTCACGTCCCGGGCCATACGCCCTCCCCTCGAAAAAGCGCCGGAGTGTAGGAACGCCGGACGGTGGGGACAAGCTCGGCCCCCCACTCGTCATTTCGACCGGAGCCGTGCGTCAGCACGGCGGAGTGGAGAAACCTCCCTGCCCCACGGGCAACGCCCCCCTCCGTCATTTCGACCGGAGCCGTGCGTCAGCACGGCGGAGTGGAGAAACCTCGTCCCCATTGGCAGGGAGGTTTCTCCACTCCGCTGCGCTCCGGTCGAAATGACGAGTGAGGCGTTGCCCGTGGGGCAGGGAGGTTTCTCCACTCCGCTGCGCTCCGGTCGAAATGACGAGCGGGGACCGGCTCAGCCCGCGCGCGCCCTTGCCGGCACGCGGAGGCTCGCCGATTTGAGCTGGCCGCAGGCCGCCAGGATGTCGCGGCCGCGCGGGGTGCGCACCGGCGAGGCGTAGCCGGCGCGGTTGACGATCGCGGCGAAACGCTCGATCGCGCGCGGCGTCGAGCATTCGAAGGGCGCGCCCGGCCACGGGTTGAACGGGATCAGGTTCATCTTGGCCGGGATGCCGCGCACCAGCCGGACCAGCGCGCGCGCGTCGGCCTCCGAATCGTTCACGCCCCTCAGCATGACGTATTCGAAGGTGATTCGCCTGGCGTTGCGCCCGCCCGGATAGTCGCGGCAGGCGGCCAGCAGCTGGGCGATCGGGTAGCGCCGGTTGAGCGGCACCAGCACGTCGCGCAGCGCGTCGGTCACCGCGTGCAGCGAGATCGCGAGCCTGACCCCGAGATCGCGCCCGGCATCGGCGATGCGCGGCACCACGCCCGCGGTCGACAGCGTGATGCGCCGCCGGCTGATCGCGATCCCCTCCATGTCCATGACGATGTTCATCGCCTTGACCACGTTGTCGTAGTTGTAGAGCGGCTCGCCCACCCCCATCAGCACGATGTCCGACAGCAGCCCCTGGCCGCCCTCCGCCGCCGGCCACTCGCCGAGCGCGTCGCGCGCCAGCATCACCTGGCCCACGATCTCGCCCGCCGTCAGGTTGCGCACCCAGGGCTGGGTGCCGGTATGGCAGAACGAGCAGTTGAGGGTGCAGCCGACCTGCGAGGAGACGCAGAGCGCGCCCCGGTCGTCTTCGGGGATGAACACGGTCTCGGCCTCGCTGCCGTCCGGGAACGCGACCAGCCACTTGCGCGTCCGGTCCCCGGCGGTCTGCGCCTTCGACACGGCGGGCCGCGAGATGGTGAAGTGTTCGGCGAGCCGGCGGCGCAGCGGCTTCGCCAGCGTGGTCATCGCGTCGAATTCCGTGGCGCCCCGGCAGTAGATCCAGTGCCACACCTGCTTGGTGCGGAAGGCCGGCAGGTCGAGCCCGGCGAGCGCCGCGCCCAGCTCCGCGCGCGACAGCCCGACGAGGTCGCGCCGCGCCCCGGCCTCGATATCGGCTTCCAGCGTCGCCATCGCGGCACTATACCCCGCTTTGACAACCAGCGGCCGGGTGGCCTATTCGGAACCGGGACAACGGGGGCAGGTGGCATGACCGACCGTGAAGCGGCGCTGATCGCGGCCGCCAGGCCGTTCTGGGACGCCGAAGCCGAGATCACGCGGCGCTTCTTCGCCGGACCGCCGAGCCGGGACGACTACATCCACTATCTGCGCTCGGCGGTCTACAAGGAGCTCAACCCGGTGATCGGCTACGGCCCGACCGACGGCTTCGCCAACGGGCTGCACATGGAGTTTTGCGACATCGTCGAGCGCTTCCGCGGGCTCGACGGGGAGGTCGACCGGCGCGACATGCTGGCCGCGCTGAAGATGATGACCGAGGAGTTCGAGCACTACGTGGTGCTCGCCGAGGTGCTCGAATTCGTGCTCGGCCGCAGGCTCGCGCCCGGCGACGCGAGGCAGCTCCCCGAAGACGTGACGCTGAACGCGATGCGCCGGCATTACGTCGAATCGGGCGATCCCTGCCTGGTCGCGGCGATGGGGCTGACGGAGGGCGGCGGGGCGAGCACGTTCCGCGAGGCATCCAGGCTCGCGGGCGGGGCGCTGGAAGAAAAGCTCGCCGCCGCGATGACCATCATCCACGACGACGAGAAGGACCACTACGAGGACGCCGCCGCCGACGCCGCCCGGGCGGTCCGGACCGACGACGACCTCGCGCGGATGAAGTCCGCCATCCGCGAGGTCTCGATCCAGCGCGTCAGGATGCGCAACGAACAGTTCCGCTTCCAGATGTCGGACGCGGAGATCGAGGCCCTGATCGCGGCGAACCCGCCATAGCGGCCGCCGCCGAGCCCGTCGCACCCCGTCATTTCGACGGACCCCGGACTCGATCCGGGGCGGAGCGCGCAGTGGAGAAACCTCCCTGCCCCATGGGGACGAGGTTTCTCCACTCCGCCGTGCTGCGCACGGCTCCGGTCGAAATGACGAGA
>MPNO01000113.1 GCA_002239065.1 Defluviicoccus sp. bin129
CTCGACCGGACCGATGAACGGATCGCCGGCCTCCTTCCACGCCTCGCGAATGCGGTGTGCGAGATACCACGCGGACTTCTGGCCGATGCCCAGGTCGCGATGCAGCTTCATCGACGAAACCCCCTTGAGGTTCGTCGCCACCAGGTAGATCGCGGCGAGCCATGTTCGATAGCCGAGCGGCGAGCCCTGCATCATCGGGTATCCCGGCGTCCTGGGGCCGTTGTCCTTCCTCGCGGGTTCGATGTAGCTGGCGATGAGGCTGCGGGCCTCGCGGCGCGCCTCGGGGACGGTCATGGCATCGGCGTCTCCGATCCGGACATAGCGCCGTTTCCCGCGCGCCATTCGGGCAAGGAAAAAGGCATGGGTGCCCGTCGGCTGGATCGAGACGCCGAGACCGCTCACGATGTTGTCGCGGACTTCGTAGGCTTTATCGCGTGGTCTGGCAGCGCGGAGGCGCCTGGAGAAAGTGGAATTGGATCGGTCGGTCATGGTCGCGGCTCCCTGTTCGGACCGCGCGGCTGCCTGGTGATGCAGGAAGCAGCCGCGGCGGCGTTTCGTCGGGGAAGCCGCGCGGGAGCGCGGGACGGGTCGGGCCGTAAGGCCCTGTAACCAAGGGTTTTTCCTCCGGTTCATGCGGGGGCGGGTGCTGGCGAGATCGGCACCACCAGAGCGTCGGGTGTGAGGCGGCGGCGCGGTCCCGTAATTGGGCGGTGGCAGGGTAAGCGAAGGTAAGCAGACCCGCGCGGGAGAACCCTGAGGACAAGAATTTGTTTGGTGGATTGGATGTAGCGGAAGCGGACCCGCAGGCGGCCGACGCGGAGGCGCCACGTGCTGGGTGTCGATCCGGTTAGTTGCTTGTAGTCGCCGCGGTGGCTGCGGGCGAGGCGTGTGAGAGCGGTGTGGACGCGCCGCGCGTCGCCGGCATCGAGGGCGTCGATGTCTTCAAGGGCGGGGTGGGTCCAGAGGAGGTGCCATGTCATAGTCCGAGCTCGGCTCGGACGTGGGCGTCGGAAACGACGTCGCCCGCGGCGGCGCGCTCCGCCTCGTCAACAGCTTCACGCTCCTCGTCGGTATTGTGCTCGTCCTCATCTGGCGCGGACTCGAGCGCGCGGACGAGGGGATCCTGGTATGCAGCGAGGAATTCGAGATAGCGCTGAGCTGCCTTGATTTCCGGCTAGACCGAAAAACAACAGCAACTCGTCGATGAGCTGGTGCAGACGTTGTTTCGGTAGGGGTTCCATGGCGGGCGACCCGTGGGCGGTAGGCATGGCGTGCCTCCCTGAAACTAGGGAATCCAGCAGTTGGTCCAGTGATCGGCGTTGCGCGGCGGAGCACTCAACGTTGCCGGGAGGGGTCGGGTTCGAGCACGGTGACGTCGCAGGGGAGCGCGCCGAGATGGCGTTCTAGAGCATTATCCGATCACATAGGGTCGTATCCAGCAGCAGCGAAGTAGTTTTTGCACTCGTCGGGAGTGTAGGTGTCGATGGCCTGGGCGATGGCCTTGTCAAGTTGGCTGACGGTGCGGGCGGCGCGGCGCTTGAGGAAGGATTTGAACTTCGAGAACGCAATCTCGATGGGGTTGAGGTCGGGCGAGTGGGGTGGCCAGAAGCGGAGCTTGGCGCCGGCGCCGCGGATGGCCTCGCGCATGGCGGCGCCGCGTTGGGCGGAGAGGTTGTCCATCACCACGATGTCGCCGGGCTTGAGGGTGGGCGCCAGCACCTGGTCGACATAGGCGCGGAAGGCGGCCCCGTACGTGGCGCCGTCGAGCACCATGGGGGCGGTCATGCCGCCGAGGCGCAACGCGCCGACGAAGGTGGTGGTCTTCCAGTGCCCGTGCGGCACGGGGCGCGGCAGCGCTGTCCGCGCGCCGCCCCGCCGCATCGCCTGCCCATCCTGGTCGACGCGCCGGTGTCGTCGACATAGACTAGCCTGTCGAGGTCGTGGCCGGGCTGGGCGGGCGGTCCACACGCTGGAGGCGATGCTGCGCTTCCGCATGTTCGAGATCGCCTGCGGATACGAAGATGCCGACGACTGCGACGCGCTGCGCGGCGACCCTCTGTTCAAGCTAGCCGTCGGCCGGGCGGCCGAGAGCGGGCGCGATCTCTGTTCGCAGCCCACCATGAGCCGGCTGGAGATCGCGCCCTCGCGCAGGGAGGTGGCGCGCATGACGGCCGCCCTGGTCGACCTCTTCTGCCGCTCCTTCCCGACCCCGCCGGCGACGATCACGCTCGACATCGACGACAAGTCGGGACAGAAGCAGGAGGATCGCGCGTTGCCTGAGTCCGGCGGAGGTCGCCACGTTGCAGCCCGCGATCACCCGCTCGATGGCAGCCGCCGACACATGGCGTGGCAACGGGGCCAGCCGCCAGACCGGTGCCGTCGGTACGGCCGCGATCAGGGGCGGCGAACAGGCGCCCTTCGAGGCCAGAAAGCGCAGCTACAGGCGCATTACGGTCGCCAGCCAACGCGCCTGATACCACGAAGCTTCGGCAAACTGTCCAAGCTGGACATCCCTGATCCGCGCCGCGTCATAGAGCCGTGAGTCCGCGAAGTGAAATGCGATGCCCCGGCAATACTGGAGCAAGGCCCTGGCGGCCGCGCATGAGGCAGCGCTCGGCATGGCCGTGGCGGGCGTGCCGTCGAAGCGGACCATGGGGGTATTCGACGAGCTGTGTCTGACGCCGATCGCGGACACGGCGCCGGAGCGGATCCGTCAGATCCGGCTGGAGGCGAATGAGAGCAAGGCGGTTCCACCTCGCACTCATCTTCTGCGCCGCCGGGCGTTGCGATCCGCTCATCACCGCACCGGCACCGGACAACATTTTACTCGGCACCGGCGCAAGGTACGTCCGAAATATGTAGTATTTTTCGGACGTACCTTGCGCCGTCCGAAACATGAACCAGGCTTCCGATATGACAGCGTCGACACAGGACGCGGGCTTGCGCTCCCAGCTCCTCGCCCGCGTTGCAGCCAGCCCGGAGGAGGTCTGGGTCCCCGGCGATTTCGCCGATTTGGGCAACCGCCCCGCTATCGACAAGGCCCTGCAGCGCTTGGTCGCCGCGGGCTATCTGCGCCGCATCAGCCGGGGCCTCTACGACCAGCCGCGGGTGAACGGCCTGACCGGACGCCCGACCGTACCCGACTACCGCGCGGTCATCCGCGCTGTCACCCGCCGCGACCAGGCCCGTTTCCTCATCGACGGCATGACCGCCGCCAACGCACTCGGTCTCACCACCGCGGTGCCGGCGCGCATCGTGGTCCTGGTCGATGCGCGATTGAAACCCATCAAACTCGGCAACCAGGAAATCCACTTCAGGCATGCGGCGCCCAGCCGTCTGTATTGGGCGGACCGACCTGCCATGCCCGTCGTTCAGGCGCTGCACTGGATGCACGACATCCTCTCCCGTGACAGCGGACGTCGGCACATCGAGGCCAAGCTGCGCCGCTTGTTCGCCGACCCCCGGCACGGGCAGTCGATCCAGGACGACCTGCGGGCAGGTCTCGCGGCCCTGCCGATATGGATGCAGGAGTTTCTGCGCGGGCTGCTCATCCCTGCAGACGCGGGCCAGCCGCGGCAATGACCACTGCTGCCTACAGGCAACTCATCGCCGCCACACCGCGCGAACCGGCTCGACCTGTTTCTCACGACCGCATAGGGGTTCCGCCTGGGAGGGTCCGCCCGGCCTTCCGCCTCAACCGGAGCGTCGATAGACCCTGCCGCTGATGGGAGCATGACCAAGCTTCGAGACCGGAGGATTTCCCGGCGGACCGTCGATGGACTCTCCGTCGAGGAAAAGGACGCCGTGTTCTGGAACCGAGAGCTGCCGGGCTTCGGGGTCAGGGTCTATCCCTCCGGCTCGAAGGTCTATGTCCTGTAGATCCGCGGGCACGGGAAGTCGAGGCGAGTCACGATCGGCCGACGCGGCCTGTTCACGCCGGACGAGGTGCGCCGCAGGGCGGTCCGCATCATCATCAACATCAAGGACGGCAAGTATCCGACGCGATCGCCGGCGGACAACCGCTCGCTCTCGGTGGCGTTCATGCGCCCGCGCGGCGCAAGGGACGGAAGGCGGCGGGACAGGGGTCGGCGAGCGGCGGTAGAGCGCCCCGGTGGACAGGCACCCGGAAGTATCCGAGGAAATCCAGGTGGACTACGCGGCGCCGGCCCGGCCAGCCGCAGGAATGGCCGCGAGCAGTTCGGAGGCGGCGTGCTGTTTCGGGTGTGCCTGTTGGAGAAATCGGCCCGGTGAGGTGGTAGGTTACACACGGCTCGAACTATCGCAGTGAGCATCGCCCGGGCCTGAATGCCGGTCGTCTTCCGCTACCGCAATGTGCGCTTTCACTTCTTCTCTCTCGAACGAGGGAACGCCCCGGGAGCCCATGCAGAAAGCAGTGACGGCGAGGCGAAATTCTGGTTGTATCCGGAGGTGCGGCTCGCCCGCAGCGCGGGCTATAGCCGCAGGCGGCTTTCGGAGCCGGCAAGGGTGGTGGGCGAGCGCCGTGAGGAGATCGAGAGGGCCTGGAATGAGCACTTCGGTTAGGGCCAGAAAGCTCGCCTTCGACCGCGACACGATGTGGGTCGAGCTTGACGACGGGCGTTCGCTCGGGGTGCCGCTGGCGTGGTTCCCGCGATTGATGGCCGCGACCGCCGCGCAGCGGGAGAACTACCGGATCGGCCATTCGGGCAACGGGCTGCACTGGGAGGCGCTCGACGAGGACATCTCCGTCGAGGGGGTGCTGGCGGGGGCGCTGGAGGGGCACATCGCGGTGGGGGGTGTGCGGGGGGGGCGAGCCGACGAGCCCCGCGCGGGATCGCAGGCGGCCTGACCGCCCGCCTGCCGCGGCTCACTCGCCGGCGTTGCTTGCACTGTCCTCGACCGCGCGTTGCGCATGTGAGGACCGTCCGTCGATGGCTGACGAAAGCCGGGCCCGTTCGGCGAAATCGTTGCATTGTGGTGACGATGCCGCCGTTCATACCCGGGACCCCTCGGCGGCGCAGGCGCGGTTCAGGGTCTTGCGCAAGGATTCGGCCGGGGCTTCGGCCCGGTCCCGCGCACGGCGCTCTTCCTCCGCCGCGATGCGGGCGCTCTCCTCGGCGATCCGCGCCTGCCAATTCGCCCGCGAGGACCGCAATTCGGCGCCGCCAGCCAACCGTCCCGCCGTCCTGCGTCGAACGCCGGTCGAGCGAACGCGGCCCGGCTGACGATTGCAACCGGCGCGAACCGCTCCCAGGATGGCGCGCATGAAAGGGCTCGAGAGTATCGTGGTGGACTGTCCCGGGTGCGGCCGGCGAGCGACCGTCGGCCCCGAAACGCTGGAACCCCGGCTCGATCCGCCGCTCTCGGTGAACTCCGTCGGACGGCTTTACGGAAGGCTGCATTGCTCGCGCTGCGGCAGCAGCGAGATCCGCATCGCGGACGCGGCGGGACGAACGCTGATCGACCCGGCCGCGATCGCCCCGTGCCGTGCATGCGGCTGCCCCATTCCCCTGCCGCGCCTGGAAGCATTGCCGGATACGAATGTCTGCCTGCCCTGTGCGGAAGACGGGGCGAAGCCGCCCGCCCCGCCGCCCCACCCCCGGCCGCCGGCGGGCATGCGAAACTGTCCGCGCTGCGGGAATCCGACGATCGTTCGCCAGAACAGCGAAGAACGGGGGTTCTTCCTGAGCTGCACGTCCTTTCCGAATTGCCGCCGGACCCGGCCCTTCGACGAACGTGTCCGGACCGGTCATGGCGCTTGAAGTGGTGAAGGCGTTCGGCCTGGAGCACGTCCGGTGGCTCACGCCTCTCGAGGAACATGCCGTGCGCGCGGTCAAGGGCGCGGCGATCGGCGAGGGGGAGGCAACGGCGGAAACACTCAGCATCTACGACCTCGCGACAGAGGCAGTGCGTGGCGCGGATTGCTGGATCCTGTGCGATTGCCTGCCGGAAGGGTCGGAGCAGCCGGTCATCGTTCCCGCCCGGGGGCCCAACCGCATCCGTCTCGGCAACCGTCCCGACGCTCCGGTGCCGCATGACGGGGACTGCGTCTTCCGCCTGCGCGGGTCCGCGCGGAGCGGCTCCCGGTACTGGTTCAACCCGTTGACGGGGGACGGGCAGGGCGGGGATCCGGGAGGGCCTGACTCGGAGCGCGACGGCGGGAGCCGGCCGCGCCGGCCGGTTCCGGAGGTGGCCTACCTGCTCAAGTG
>MPNO01000022.1 GCA_002239065.1 Defluviicoccus sp. bin129
TTGTCGGGCGTCGGACATGGATGCCCGGAAACAAGTGGGATCAACGGGTCGGGACGCCGGTCGGCGCCGAACCCGGGCGCGGGGCTACGCCGGGCTCGAGAATCTGCACGCGGATCGGGGTCGGCCGGCCCCCGGCGGCCGGGTTGTTGACCTGGGGGCAGTTGGAGACGATCGCGAGGACGTCGCGCTCGGCTCGCAGATCCACGTGATCCCCGGGCCTGGACGGGGCGTCGACGAAGGTCCGATCAGCCAGACCGCCCCCTTCGTAGACCGGCACGGCGCAGAAGAAGTTCACGTTGGGCACGATGTCCGTCCATCCCAGGCCGTGCTCCGCCAGGGCGGCCAGGAAGTTCTCGCGGCACCCCGGCATCCCTTCCACGCCGTAGAGCATGGCGTTGCTGGGGGCGCTGCAGCAGCCGGCGATGGTGTCGTGATGGCCGCAGGTATCGGCCACGATCGTGAACAGCGGCCGTCCCCGGTCCGAATAGAGCGCATGGCCCTCGGTCAGGCGCAGGGTGCCGCTCTTCTTGATCGTGTTCGGCGCGTAGTAGCGTTCGCGCGGGTCGGCCGCGTCGTAGCACAGGAAGTCGACGCCCTGTTCGCCCTCCAGGTCGACGATGCGCAACACCTGGCCCCGCCGCAGGCGGGCCGACCACGGAGCGCCCGGCGCCACGGTCTCGTCGTGGACAACGCGCAACGTACCCTCTTCGTTCATCGCCCTGCCCTCCGTGGCCGGGACGTGGCTTCCCCGGCGGCTGGATATCAGGATCGAGGACGATCCGGTCGACTGCAACCGCGACCGCGCGCCCATGCGGGTCTTTCACGGCCGTTCGCTCCATGCCGATTGCGGCACGCCGATGCGCATTCAGGGTGCGTATTCTTCCCCCCGCCCGCGGCGGGTCATGAACAGGTTCGAATCGAGCTCTGTCCCCAGCCCCCGCTCTCGGGCGATTTCCAGCACGCGCTTGCACACCGAGGCGAACTGGATACCCATCCCGACATTGTTGGAATGCAAGGTGATCTGGCTCGACGACGTGCGGCCGCGGGTCGCGCCGATGCACAGCTCGCCGAGCTCGTGGATGTTGTCCCACGACGTGTAGCCGCGGCGCCGCGGCATCAGGATGTCCGCCTGCTGGTCCAACTCCACCTGCTCCCGGAGATTGACCACGATCACCTCGGCGCGCCGAACGGTCTCGTCGTCGATCTCGCGACGGCCGTCGAACTTGCTGGCCCCCACCATGCTGATCACATGGGCGCCATCCGACAGCCAGCGCCCGAATATCACCGGATCGGCCGAGTTCGTGGCGGCCACCACGATGTCGGACCCGGCCACCGCCGCCTCCGCCGGCCATCCAGCTTGGCCGAGAAACCGTCAATGCACTAACATTCGAAGTGGACCAGTCGCCGGGGGCAGGTCACTTGAGCCCGCGCAGGTCGACGCCACCGTCCCCGGTCACCGTGGGCGCTTCGGTCAGAAAGACGTGAAACCCGAACCCGGCGATCGTCCATCCGAGGAAGTGCGCATCGCGGTTTGATCGGTGACTGTCCGTTCGCTCCCGTCGAGGTCCCGATGGAAGTTGTCGTCGCGGACGCGAGAGACCGTGCGCAAATTTCGGTGTTGACCTGGAACACCGCGCCGGCAGCGGGTCCGGAAGCCGACCCCCGATCCCAAAGATGCGGTCACGCCGCGCTCACCGTGTGATCGTACCGCCGTCCACGGTAATCGTCTGGCCGGTAATTTGCTCGGCCGCATCCGAGGCGAGAAAGGCGGCGGCGCCGACGAGATCGGATGGCTCCATCAACCGTTTCATGCTCTGGGATTGCATGATTTCGGCCTCCAGCGCGCTCACCACCTCCGGAGCCGCCATCGATCTGGTCGCCTCGGTGGTGGTGTATCCCGGCGCCAGCGCGTTCACCGTCACGCCCGAGCCGGCGAACTCGCGCGACAGCGCGCCCGTCAACGCCCACACCGCGCCCTTGGACGCGACGTAGTGAAGAAACCCGGGCTTTCCCATGAAGACGACGTTGCTGGAAATGTTGATGATGCGACCGCCGCCCTGAAGACGCATAGGGGGCGCAACCGCCCGGCACATCTGCCAAACGCCCTTGACGTTCACCGACATCACCCGGTCCCATTCATCCTCGGGGATGTCCTCGAAACCCCTGATGGAAATTCCCCCGTACAGGGCGGCGTTGTTGACCAGCACGTCGACGCTCCCGAATGCGTCAAGCGCGGTTTCGACGATCGCCGCGGCATCGCTCGCCGAGGTCACGTCGCCGGTGGCGCCGACCGCTTGCCCCGACGCCTCCTCGATCCGCCGGATCGTCCGATCGCAGCTCAGCCGGTCGGCTGCGACGACCCTTGCACCCAGCCCCGCGAAATGCAGCGCGAATTCCTGGCCGATCCCGCGGGCGGCGCCAGTGACGATGCAGACGCGTTCCGCGAGCATGCCGCTCGACCTAGCCGGCGAAGGTGCCCGGGCCGGGCCACGGGTCGCTTGTGCGCCAGGCGGCGTCGAAGACATGGATCTGATGCTGCACGCTGCGCAGGAAGACCCGTTCCAGGGCTTCGAGATCGGACTCGTGCAGAGTCTCCGTGCAGGTTTCGAGCGCCGCGACGAGGGCATCCACCTGCGCCCTCTGGAACGGGCGGCGGTAATGCTCGATCCACTTGCGATAGACCGCGTGATGCCCCGCGACGTCCGTGTCCTTCAGCCAGTCGCCGATCTCGGCAAAGCCCACGCAACATGGCAGGGTCGAGGCGAATATCTCGAAGGCGGTGCCTTCGTAGGCGGTGCGCACGAGGTGGTTCATGTAGCCTTCGCGCGCCTTGAGGGCGGCCCAGCGGTCCGTCGAATACTCGTTGCAGCCGATCTCCGCGAGCCATCGCTCCTCGACATTGCCTTCGTCGTAATCCGCGATCAGCTTGAGGAAGGGGCGGAAACGCCTGAGATCCTTCGGGGTCAGCTTGGCGAACCCCATGAAATAGACGCGGGAGAAATCGGCCAAATAGGGCAGGTCCTGGACCAGGAAGAAGCGGAACCGGTCCATGCTCAGATCGCCGTCGTGAATGCCGACCAGCCAGGGATGGCGGACATAGGCGGTCCAGCTTTCGCCCGCATGCGCCTTGAGCCGTTCTACCAACCTGCTCATCGCCACCCCGCTCTTGTCCTCGCATTCGGAACCGGCAAGCGCCCGGTCCGGCGGTCGGGGTTCGGGCTATGTCGAGCACCGCCACCGTCAATCTATACACCGGACCAGCGGCGCCGCGCCATGCGGGCGGCCGGCTTGGACGGAAAACCGTCGATACGCTAACCTTCCGACCGGGCCGCCCGGCGGGTTCGGCCATACGAAGCCCGGCTGACACGGCACGGGGGCCCTTGCAGCGTCACACAAGAACAGTCTGCCAATCACAAGCTCCGGTTCGTGGGATCGCGCGATCTCGAGGACCTCAAGAAAGGGAGACCTACGATGAATGCAGTGACTTCGAGACGGCGTTTCCTGCAGACCACGGCGCTGGGAGGCATGGCCGCCGCCTTCGGTTCGGCCGGCTGGGGCGCGACCGCGTTCGCGGCCGACCCGCTCCGCGTGACGCATTACGGCGGCCCCTACCGCGCGCTGGAGAAACTCGTCGGGGCGACCTTCGAGAAGGCGGGCCACGGATCGGTCGAATACGAGCAGGACCAGCCCGGGCTGATCATCAGCAAGTGGAAGGCGCAGCCCGACGACCCGATCTACGACATCGGCTTCCTGACCCGGGACCCGACGGTCCGCGCCGGCAATGCCGGGCTCGTCGAGATCCTGTCTGACGCGGATATCCCGCTGCTCAAGGAGTGCCGTCCCGGGACGCTCGCGCCCGGCGGTGCCGGCGTCGCGATGGTCTTCGACGCCGTCGACGTGGTCTACAACAAGGAGGGCGTCGGCAACCCGGTCGATTCGTGGCACGATTTGTGGCGCCCGGAGGTGCGCGGCAAGCTGATGCTGCCGGCCGCGCCGCTCAACAGCATGATCGCGGTGGTGCTGTGCAGCATCGCGCGCGCCATGGGCGGCGACGAGAAGACCGTCGACAAGATCTTCCCCAAGGTCGCCGAGCTCAAGCCGCATGTGCGGAGCTTCTTCGGCGACCCGAATCAGGTCACGCAGCTCATGGAGCGAAAGGAGGTCGTCATCGCGCCCCAGTACAGCGCGCGAATCGGACTCGCGATCTCGAAGAACGCCTTCCTCGCCCGGGGTACGCCGAAGGAGGGCGTGCCCTCGCAGCCCTACGACCTTGCGATCGCCAAGGGCTCGAAGCGGATGAAGCTGGCGAAGACATATGTGAACTACACGCTCCGGCGGGACGTGCAGAAGGCGATCTGCTCGGCGATCCCGCTCACCCCGGCCAACAAGAACGTCGAGCTGGACGAAGAATTCGCCAAGCTGATCATTCAGGATCCCGACCGTCTGTTCGAATACGATTACGCCTATGTGGCGAGCCGGCAGAGCGAGTGGGCGGACCGCTGGGCGCGCGAAATCGCGGGTTAGGGCGAAAGCCGGCACGCTTCCCTTGCGCGACCGGGTTGGGAGATCGTGCCGGCTGCCCGGAATCGTCGCCAGGCAATCTCCTGCGGCGGCTGAAGGGCGGCCCGACATGAGCTCGGGCCGCCCCCGGTGCCGGGGTGGCTTGCCGCGGGCGCCCGGGCGATGACCGGCGGCGACGACAGCATCGATCTCAGGGTCGAGGGCGTCGAAAAATCCTTCGGCGCGGTTCGGGCGGTGCGTGACTGCAATCTCACCGTCCGACGCGGCGAGATGGTCGCGCTTCTCGGGCCGAGCGGGTGCGGCAAGACCACGCTGCTCAACATCATCGCCGGTTTCGAGAGCTGCGACAGGGGGGATCTCTGGCTCCGCGGTGAATCGCTGCGCGACATCCCGCCCAACCACCGGAACATCGGCATGGTGTTCCAGAGCTACGCGCTCTTCCCGCATCTGACGACCACCGGCAATATCGGCTACGGGCTCCGCATCCGGCGCATCCCGGCCGGCGTGATCCGCGAACGGGTCGCCGAGGTCATCGATCTCCTGAAGCTCAACGGGCTGGAGGAGCGCTACCCGTCCGAGCTGAGCGGCGGGCAGCAACAGCGCGTCGCAATCGCACGCGCGCTCGCCGTCAGGCCGGTCATGCTGCTGCTCGACGAGGCGTTGAGCGCGCTGGACAAGAACCTGCGCGAACAGATGCAGGTGGAGCTCTCGATCCTGCTCCGGCAACTCGGGATAACCACGATCATCGTAACCCACGACCAGCGCGAAGCCTTCACCATCGCCGACAGGATCGCCGTCATGAGCGATGGCGAGATACTCCAGATCGGCCCTCCGGAGGCCATCTACTCGGACCCGAAGTCGGCCTTCGTGCTGGAATTCGTGGGGTCCGCCAACATGCTGAAGGGCGTGACCGCCGATGCGGGCGCGGGGCTCGTGGTCAGGGCGGATTGCGGGCTGATGCTGCCGATGACCGACAACCGCCGGCTCGCGCGCGGGCAGAAGGTCAACATCTACGTACGCGCCGAGGATATCGAGCTCTCCGCCGCCCCGACACCGGTGCACAGGGACAACCCGGGCACGGTCTCGCTCGCCCGCTTCATGGGTGCCACGAAACGCCACGCGATCGATCTGGGCGGTGAACAGGTGGTGCTCGACGGCCCGTCCAGCGGCGTGTCGGCGCGGTTCGCGGTCGGCGATCGGGTGTTTATCGATATCGCGCCCGAGCGCTGCTACGTGCTGCCGGCCGCCTGACCATGGCGGGCGGCGCCGTCTTCGCCGAAGGTCCTTCGAGGGCCGGAAACGCGAGCCGCTGGCTGTTCCGCCGCCAGCACCGGTTCGCGTGGCTCCTCCTCGTCCCGGTGCTGGCGATCCTGATCCCGCTGTTCCTGCTGCCGGCGGCGGTGCTGCTGCGCAACAGCCTCAACTGGGACGATCCCAGCGCCATCATGGTGGCGGATTTCAGCCTGGCGAACTACGCCCGGATCCTCACCGATCCCTACTACGCGAGCCTGTTCGGCAACAGCATGCTGGTCGCGGTCGGGGTGGCGGTGATCACGCTGGTGATCGGCTATCCCTTCGCCTACTACCTCGTGCGCTGGGCGGGGGAACGGCGCAACCTCCTGCTCTGGATCATCTACACGCCGCTGATCGTCAGCGTGATCACCCGGGTCTTCGGCTGGATGATCATCACCGCCGATAGCGGGCTCATCAACACCCTGCTGATCGCCATCGGCGTGACCGAAGGGCCGATCCATATCCTGTTCGAGGTGAGCGGCATGGTGATCGGCATGGTGCACCGCTACCTGCCGCTGATGATCCTGCCGCTCGCCAACTCGATCGCCAAGATCGATTTGCGGATCCAGCTCGCGTCCACCAGCCTCGGCGCCGGTTCGGCGGCGACCTTCGCCCGGGTCATCGTGCCCTTGAGCCTGCCCGGCATCGTCGCCGGGTTGCAGCTCGTCATCGCGGTGGTGCTGAGCGATTTCGTCCTGCCGACGCTGCTCGGCACGACCCGGTTCCGCATGCTGGCGCCCGCCATCTACGACGAGGCTATCGCCAATGTCCGCTGGGCGAACTCCGCCGCCATGGCCATCCTGATGGTGGCGGTGGTCGTTCTCGTCCTGATCTCGATGAACCTGGCGCTGCGCCGGGCCGCACCCTGGGCGCGGAGCTTCTGATGCGCCGCCGCCGGAAGAGGGTGCGATGAGCAGGCAGGGCTCCCCCTTCCTCGCCGCCTATGTCGGGCTGGTCACGGTCTTCCTGCTGGGTCCCATCGTGGTTGCCGTCATACTGTCCTTCAGCAGTGTCTCGCAGCTGATATTTCCGCCTCCCGGACTCAGCTTCCAGTGGTACGAGGTGGCGTGGGAAAACCGCAAATTCGTCGACGGATTCGTGGTCAGCACGATCATCGCCACCATCAGCAGCGCGATGGCGGGCGTGGCGGGAACGCTGGCCGCCGTCGCGATCAACAACTATCGCTTCGTCGGGCGCTCGGCGATCCAGTCCCTGGTGATCATGCCGCTGATCATCCCGGCAGTGGTGATCGGTCTCGGGCTGCTACAGACCTTGTCGTCGGCAGGCATCCGCCCGGGCATCCTCGCCGCTTCTCTCGGCCACAGCATCATCGGGATTCCGTATGTCGTCTATCTGGTCCTTGCGGCCCTATCGGGTTACGACATCCGGCTCGAGCACGCGGCGCAGTCGCTCGGCGCCTCGCGGCTGAGGATCTTTGTCGACATCACCTTCCCCGCGGTTCGGCCCGGCATGATCGCGGGTATCGCCTTCGCCTTCCTGATGTCCTTCGACAACGTCGCAATGTCGATTTTCCTCGCGCGCGGAAACCCTCTTCCGCTCCGGCTCATGCAGCACATTCAGTACTATGCCGACCCCAGCGTGGCAGCCGTATCGACCGTTCTCGTGGTCATTTCCCTCCTCGGGCTGCTCCTCTTCGGGCGAATGCTGCGCCGGCGCGACATCGGCAACCTCGCCTGAATCTCGAAGACCGAGGTGGCCTCGCCTTTTCGGACAGCCTGGCGGACACCGTTTCCGGTCAGGCGCTGAGGCGCACGCCGACGCGGTTCATGTCCGGCTCCTTGTGGAACTTGCCGTCCTGCATGATCGCGACCAGCCGGGACGGGTCCTGCAACACCTTGATGTTGGTCAGGGGATCGCCGTCCACCAGCACCAGGTCGGCGAGATAGCCCTCGCGGATGACGCCCAGCTCGTCCGCCATGCCCATGATCTGGCCGCCATACATGGTTCCGGCCTTGATCGCCTCCATCGGCGAGAAGCCGACCATGTCGACGAAGTACTCGAAATCCTTGGCATTGGTGCCGTGCGGCGTCCAGGCAAAGCCGTAATCGCCGCCGATCAGCACGCGGATGCCGCGCTTGTGCATCGCCAGCATGGTCTCGCAGGCATGCTCCAGCTCACGCTCGTAGCGATCGGTCATCGGCGTGCCGGGCACGATGCCGTACTCGCCGGCGTTGCGCGCGACGTTGATAAGCCAGGCCAGGCCGGGCGCCACGAAGTGCTTGTCCTTGTTGGCCTCCAGCAGATCCAGCGTCTCCTCGTCGGAATAGGAGGCGTGGTAGATGATCTCGATGCCCAGCTTCACGCAGCGCCGGATCGATTCGGCGGAGCGGGCGTGGGCCGCGATTCGGCGGCCGCGCCCCTTGGCCTCGCTGACCGCGACCATGACCTCCTCGTCGGTGAACTGGCTCTCCTCGGCGCCCATCCCGGTGAGCTCTTCGCCCGACAGGTTGATCTTGATCGTATCGTTGCCCCATTTCATGAGCTGGCGGACCTCGCGGCGTATCTCCTCGACGCCGGATACGACGATGCCGAGATTGAGGCCCTCGTGGGGAATATGCGGCAAGCTGGCATCGCCCAGCCCGCCGACGACGGTGAGTTCGGGACCGGCGGCGGTGTAGCGCGGGCCGGGCACCTTGCCCTCGCGGATCGCGTCGCGGATCACCACGTCGAGCCGGGGTTTCGCGGCCGCGGCGCCGTACCCCGCGGTGAAGCCCGCGTCGATCACCAGCTTCGCCATGTAGACGCAGTTGAGCATGTGCTCTTCGATCGGCATCAGCTGGATCGGATCGATGCCGGGGGCGTTGTTCCAGCTGAGATGGAGGTGGGCGTCGATCATGCCGGGCATCAGCGTCATGCCGCGCCCGTCGATCCGCTGTTCGCCGTTTGTCGCGCTCCAGCCGCCATTGCCGAAGCCGCTGCCCGCGCGGGACACCGACTTGATCCGGTTGCCGGCGACCGTCACGTCGCCGCTATAGGGCGCTTCGCCGGTGCCGTCGAGGATGCGGACATTGGAGAACACGATCTCCGGTTCGGGGCGTCCGTTGCCGTTGGAGCCGCCCCAGCCGCCGAAAGCGATTTCCGCCATGGTCTTTCTCCCTGTCTTGCCCGGCTACGGGCGGGCCCCGTCGAGATGCCGGGTCAGCGCATCCGCCGACCGGCCGGGCATCTCGATCGTCATCCAGTGGCCGATACCGGGCAGGATTTCGAGCTCCGCCCCGCCGATCCGGTCCTTCAGCGTCTCCGCGGTCGCGACCGGCGCCACCGGATCGCTCTCTCCCGCGATCAACAATGTCGGGCAAGCAATCGCGCCGTGATCCGCCGCGCCCGCCCACGCCAGCGCGCGGCAATGCCAGGCGTAGCCCGCCGGGTCCTGGCGCATCAGGCTCGCCCGCACGAACGCCCGCGCGAGGGGGCCGGTGTCGCCGGATGCCACCGCGACGCTCTCGCTCGATGTGCTTTCGGCGATCCTGGCCATCCCCTCGCGTTGCGCGGTTTCCGCCCGCTCCTCGAGCGCCCGGCGCGCGGCCGGCGCAGGCTCCAGAATGGGCCCGAAAAGGGTGAGACTCAAGACCGATTCGGGGGCATCGGCGGCGAGGTGCTGGCAGATCAGGCTGCCCATCGAATGGCCGGCCAGGTGAGCCCGCTCGACTCCCGCCGCGCGCAGCGCATCGCGCACCGCCGCGGCCAGACCCTTCAGCCCCGCCCGGGCCCGCCGCAGCCCGGGCGCGCCGCTCCGCGCCCCGCGGCGCCCAGCCCCTCCAGCCCCGCCCGGCCCGGCCGCAGCGCGGAGCGCCCGGCGCCCGGCAGGTCCGGGCGCAACACGCGATAGCCGCCGAGCCGGTCCATCAGCGGCGAGAAGCTGTTCGAATCGCCGCCCAGCCCATGCACCAGCACGAGGGCGGCGCCGGACCCGCCGCTGTCCTCCGTCACCATTCCGCCGAGGCGCAGATCCGCCATCGCTCAGCGCGCCGCTCCCTCGCCGTCTTCCGGGATCAGGACGATCGAGCCGGTAGTCTCGCGGTTCTCCAGCGCCCGGTGGGCCTCGGCGGCTTCCGCCAGGGCGAAGCGCCGGCCGATCTCCACCGTGACGACGCGCCGGTCGATGGCCTCGAACAGGCGCTCGGCGCCCGCCCGGAACCGTTCGGGCGGTGATGTGTAATGGACATAGTTGGGGCGCGAGACGGTGGCCGAGCAGCCGGCCAGCATGCCGATGTCCCACGAGCCGATATCGCCCGAGGCCTGTCCGAAGCTGACCAGATGGCCGCGTTCGGCGAGCGCCGCGACCGAATGGGCGAAGCTGTCCCGCCCGACGCCGTCATAGATCACGTCCGCCCCCCGCCCGTCGGTCAGCTCGCGGACCTGCTCCTCCAGGCTCTTCTCGCCGGGGGTGACGACGTGATGGGCGCCGGCGCTGCGCGCGACACGCGCCTTCTCCCCGGTCGAGGTCGCGCCGATCACGGTGGCGCCGAGACGGTTCGCCCACTGGCACAACAGCCGCCCGACGCCGCCGGCCGGGGCGTAGACCAGGACGGTCTCGCCGGCGGCGACGGCATGGACGCGATGCAGCAGGAATTCCGCGGTCACGCCCTTGAGCAGCCCGGCGGCGGCGGTCTCGTCGTCGATGGCGTCTGGCAGCGGAATCAGCGACGCCGCATCCATGGTACGGACGCTGCAATAGGCGCCGGGCGGCGGGCAGGCATAGGCGACGCGCTGGCCGGGCGCGAGGTGACTCACATTCGCGCCCAGATCCACCACCACCCCCGTCGCCTCCATGCCCAGCACCCCGGGCGGCTTGAGCAGGTCGAAATAGCCGGTCCGGCAATAGACGTCGATGAAGTTCACGCCCACCGCCCGATGGCGAAGCCGGACCTCACCGGGCCCCGGCGGGGGCGCGTCGACCGGCTCGGGATGCAGCTCCCCGGCGCCGCCGTGGCGGTCGATGACGATGGCCGTCCCGGCGATGGCGGGGCCTTGGGGGGGCCGGGCCATCGGCGCGGCGGGTGCCCGGTACCGCTCTCCGGAGGACGGCGGTTCCAGCCGGCTGCGGACGGCGGCGAAACCCGCCTCGTACACCTCGGTCGCGACCAGCTCGGCGAGCTCACGCTCCTGGCCGGGCGGGGTGTCGAAGCTGGAGCTCCAGTGCCAGAAGGTCCGGTCGCCGTCGGTCACCGGCTTCAGATAGATTTCGGCCACATAGTCGTGGAGAGGGATATCGGCATCGACGATGGCGTAGCGGAAACGGCGATCCCGGTCCGACAGCGCAAGCAGTCTCTCGCGAACATTGCCGCCGTCCCTGAGATCGAAATTGCGCACGCAGCCGACCTGGTCGGTGCGCATCGAATCCTCCAGCATGCTGCGCCGAACGATGGGGTGCCAGCGGTCGTGGCCGTTGAAGTCGCGCAGGATCTCCCATACCTCGGCGACCGGAGCGTCGATCACCGTGCTGCGGGCGACCCGGACCATCAGGATCCGAAGCGCAGCTTCAGGGAGTCGAATGCGGCCTGGAAGACGCCGTTGCCGATCGCCGCGACGAGCTCCGCCTCCGCCGCCGGATCGCAGTCGAACTCGGCGGTCCATTCCGCGAAGCTGCGCCCGCCGTCGGTCACCGGCACCAGCTTGAGGGTCGCGACGTAGTTCTCCACCCCCATCGGGCTCTCGAGGATCGCGTAGGTGACGCTGTAATCGTAGTCCGACAGCGCCAGCAGGCGTTCGCGCAGGAAACCGCCATCCTCCAGGCGGAACGCCCGGACGCAGCCGACCTGGTCGGAAGGCTGGCCGCCCTCGATCCGGCTTTCGCGGACCGCCGGCACCCAGTCGGGCAAGGCGTTGAAATCCCGGATCGCCTGCCAGACCCGGTCGGCCGGCGCCCCGATCACCGAGGAGATATAGACCCTGGCCACGGGCTAGCCGTCCCCGTCCTTCTTCTTCTCGGCGTCGCTGGCGAGGCTCGCCGCGTCCCGCGCCGAGCGGAAGACGTCGCCGAGCCGCGCGACATTGGCGTTCTCGATGCCGATCTCCTTCATCATCTCGTCGATCAGCGGGCTCTGCACCCGGTAGCGCAGCACGCTCTCGACCACCTCGTCGGTCGGGCTGCGCCCCGACCCGCCGCCTGAGCCGGCGAGACCGTCGATGTGGAGGATCTTGATCCCCTCGATGTTCTCCATCGGGCGGACGCTCTCGCGGATGATGCCTTCCAGGCGATCGAGCAGCCGGGCGCGCAGCCGGGCGGCGCGGGCATCTTCGGTGAGCACGTTCTCCGCCTCGTTTCGCAGGCGGTCGGCATCCGCCGCCACCTCCGCCGTCACCCGGTCGGCCTCGGCCGCGATCTTCGCCATGTCGGCGTCCTTGCCGGCGATGATCCGGTCGATGGCGGCGATCCGTTCGGCGACCTCCGTCTCGCGCACGGTCGCGACCTTCTCCTCGGCCTCGGCGGCGCCGGCGCGCACCGATTCGGTCGCGATCCGCGCTTCCGCCTCCTCGGAGTTTTTCTTCAGGATTTCGATCTGGCGTTCGATCTCGGCCAGCTCCACCGTCATTTCACGTTCGACCTCGAGCCGCCGGATTTCACGCTGCTGGACGATACGGGCCTCCTCGATCCCCCGGTCGGACAGGATGCGCGACCGCTCGATCTCCTCGCGCGCGGCGATCTCCGCCTCCTCGACCGACCTGCGCTGGTCGATCTGCTGTGCCTGGAGCAGCCGGTCGCGCTCGATCCGCGCCTTGTCCAGCGTCTGGTCCTGGACGATCCGCGCGGCCTCCACCTCCTTCTGGGCCTCGATGCGGGCGGTCTCGGTCTGCTGGTTGCGCGAGATGTCGCGGGCTTCGGTCTCCGCGTCGGCGAGGATCTGCGCCTCGCGCAGCTGGCGCTGGGAGGCGATGCGCGCACGCTCCAGTTCCTCGTTGGCGGCGATCTCGGCGTTCTCCAGGTCGTGACGCTGGCGGATCTGCTCCTGGCGTACCTGGCGTTCGCGCTCGATGCGCGCGCTCTCCAGCGTCTGTTCCTGGGCGATGCGGGCGCGCTCCACCTCCTCCTGCGCGCGAATCTCGGTTTCCTCCAGGGTGCGGCGGCGTTCGATCTCGAAGCCGCGGGTTTCCTGCTGGCTGGCGATCCGCGCCTGTTCGGCCTCGCTCTCCCTGGCTGCCTGGATGCGGGTGACCTCGGCGCGCTGGTCGGCGCGCAGGATTTCCAGGGCGCGTTGCTGGTTGAGCCGCGCATCCTCGCTCTCCTGCTCCAGCTTCAGCGTCTGCTTCTCCGCCTCGAGATTCTGGCTGCGGATGGCGACCATGGAGGATTGCTCGATATCGTTGCGCAGCTTGCGCCGCGTCTCGATGGTCTCGATCAGCCGGGTCAGGCCCTCCGCGTCGAACCGGTTGGACGGGTTGAAGAACTCCAGATTGGTCTGGTCCAGGTCGGTGATCGCCACCGATTCCAGCTCGAGCCCGTTCTGGGCCAGCGCCATCGCGGCGCGCTCCTCGACCGCGGCGACGAAATCGCCGCGGCGTTCGTGCATCTCGTCGAGGCTGCGCTCGGCGGCGACCGAGCGCAGCGCGCCGACGAACTTGCCGGTGAGCAGCTCGGCCAGACGTTCCGCCTCCAGCGTGCGCCGCCCCAGCGTCGATGCCGCGGCCGCGACCGCCTCCCTCTGCTGCAGGACCCGCACGAAGAACTCGGCCTCGATGTCGACCCGCACCCGGTCGCCGGTGATGACGGCGCTGTCGCGCACGCGCGAGATGGGTATCCGCACCACGTTGAGGTTGACCGGCGTCACCTCGTGGACGATCGGCAGGACCAGCGCGCCGCCATTGATCACCACCTTTTCGCCGCCGAATCCGGTACGCACGAAGGCGACTTCCTTGGTCGAGCGGTGATACAGCCAGTTGAGCAGGTAGACGACCACCACGATCGCGATGATCGCCACGATGAGCCACAGGATGATGCTCCCGATCAGGCTTCCCGTCATGATCCGGCCCTCCCTATCCTTCCACCCTGATCGCCTTGAAGGCTCTTGTCTGTTCGGTCAGGGCGATTTCCGTCGGCAGGCGCTCCATCGAAGAGGCGCCGTAGAACCCGTGACAGTTCTCCGTCTCGTTCAGCACGTATCGCGCGTCCTCCGGCATGGACACCGGCCCACCGTGAACCAATACCACGATCTCGGGATCGACCCGCAGCGCGGCCGCGGCCCAGGCGTCCACCCTGGCGGGGCAGTCTTCCAGCCTGACCGCGGTTTCCGCGCCGATGGACCCGCCAGTGGTGAGGCCGAGATGGCAGACCACGATGTCGGCGCCGGCCCGCGCCATCGCCTCGGCCTCGTCTTCGCAGAAGACATAGGGCGTGGTCAGCATGTCCTTCTCGTGGGCCATGCGGATCATGTCGACCTCCAGCCCGTAGGACATGCCGGTCTCTTCCAGGTTGGCCCGGAACACGCCGTCCATCAGCCCCACCGTGGGAAAATTCTGCACCCCGGAGAAGCCGAGCCGCGACAGCCGGTCGAGATAGGAATCGAAGATGCAGAACGGGTCGGTCCCGTTGACCCCGGCGAGCACCGGGGTCTTGCGGACCACGGGCAGCACCTCATGCGCCATCTCCACCACCACGTCGTTGGCGTTGCCGTAGGCGAGCAGGCCGGACATCGAGCCCCTTCCCGCCATGCGATAGCGCCCGGAATTGTAGATCACGATCAGGTCGATGCCGCCTTCTTCCTCGCATTTGGCGGACAGCCCCGTCCCCGCCCCGCCGCCGATGATCGGGATGCGGGCGGCCTTCATGGCCCGGAACTTCTCGACCAGGGCCTTGCGTTCAAACCGCGGCATGGCGGGCTGTCCTGGGCAGCGGGCTGATCTCATCGAGGGCATCGGCGGCCGCTCGGGCGAATGCCGGATCGTTGATGTGGTGCGGCAGGCGAACGAGGCGCCGTGTCGGCGTCTCCTGCACGGTGCCGGCGAGGGCGTCGAACAGGGCCGCGTCGGCATCGGGCGCGTGGAAGGGCTGGCCGGGCGCGTCCAGCGCCGAGACCCCGCCCTCCGGGATCAGCAGGCGGACCGGGCCCGTCATCCGGTTCAGCCGCTCGCCGATCCAGCTGCCCATACGCGCGTTCTCCTCGGGCGTGGTGCGCATCAGCGTGACCTGCGGATTGTGCTCGACGAACAGCCGTTCGCGGTAGCGCTCGGGCACCGTGTCGCGCGGACCGAAATTCACCATGTCGAGGGCGCCGAGGGAGACGACGCAGGGCAGCCGCGCGCGGATGAAGGCGCCGAACCGGTCCTCGGTCGCCGGGAACACCCCGCCCATCTGCATGTCGCAGACTTCCGTGGTCGTGAGGTCGATCGCCGCCGCGAGCAGGCCGCTGTCGGCCAGCTTTTCCATCGACCTGCCGCCGGTGCCGGTGGCGTGGAAGACCAGGCAGTCGTAGCGGTCCTCGAGCAGGGCGGTGACCTGCTGCACCGCCGGCGTGGTGACGCCGAACATGGTGAGCCCGAGGCACGGCCTGCCCGCCTCGTCCGGTTCCGGTTTCCGCCGCTCGGCGAGCATGCCGGCCATCGCGCTGGCGCCGTTGGCGAGAACCGTGCGGCTGATCCGGTTCAGGCCCTGCACGTCGGTGACCGAATACATCATCATGATATCGGCCGCGCCGACATAGCGTCCGACCTCGCCCGAGGCGACGGTGGAGATCATCACCTTGGGGACGCCGACCGGCAGCGCCTGCATGGCGGGCGTCGCCAGCGCGGTTCCGCCCGAGCCGCCCGCCGCGATGACGCCGCCGACATCGGGCTGGCGCACGAGCCAGGACTCGAACGCCTCGGCCATCGCCGCCACCGAGCGGCCGCGCTCTCCGGTGAAGACCTCGGACGACCCGCGCGGATGCGACGCCGCCACGACATGGGGCGGCGCGTCGGCCGACGATGTCGCGCCCGAGGTCGACAGGTCGACCGTCTTCACGGCGACGCCGAGCGCGATCAGCCGGTCGCGGATGAAGCCGAGCTCCGCCCCCTTGGTGTCGAAGGTGCCGGCCAGGTAGACGCTTCCACCGGATCTCGGGTCGAAGCTTGCCGCCGGTTCGCGGAACAGGGGTTCCGGTTTGGCATCGAAAGGCCGCGCTCCGCGCCCGGTTGCCGCGTCGGGCCGCTCCTGCCAGACCGCTCCGGACCAGCGCGTCGGCGGGACATAGGCGAGCATGCCGGTCCCGAGCTCCTCCGCCCGCTCCTGCGGGGCGGACGCGTGTTCCGCGCTTCCGACCGGCGGCGCGTCTTCGGCGGGCAGCGTCTCTTCGGAGGCGGCCTCGGCGGCCGGGTCGTCGAGGTCGAGGTCTTCGAGGGAATGACGCCCCACCCCCAGCAGCCTCTCCTGGAGCAGCCGGTCGGCGGCCAGCTCGCCCGAGGGCATGGTGCGCGGGATCCGGCCATTCACCATGATCGAGACCCGTTCGGCGATCGCGGTGGCGACGGAGATGTTCTGTTCGATGAGGAGAATTGCGACCTGGTTTTCCTCGACCAGCGCGGACAGCAGCTCTTCGACCTGGTCGACGATGATCGGGGCGAGCCCCTCGGTCGGTTCGTCGAGCACCAGGAGCTCCGGATCCTGGAGCAGCGCGCGAGCGATCGCGAGCATCTGCTGTTCGCCGCCCGACAGCTGCCCGCCGCCATTGTCGCGGCGCTCGGCGAGGCGCGGAAATGTGTCGTAGACCCGCTCCACCGTCCAGGCACCACCCCCGGTCCAGGCGAGCCGCAGGTGCTCGTTGACCGTGAGCGAAGGCCACAGCCGGCGACCCTGCGGCGTGTAGCCGACGCCACGGTTGGCGACCCGGTAGGGCGGCAGCCCGACCAGCTCCTCGCCGGCCATGCGGATCGAGCCGCGCTGCACCGGCAGCAGGCCCATGACGGCGTTGCACAGCGTCGTCTTGCCCATGCCGTTGCGCCCGACCACGGCGTGAACCCCCGAAGCGAGGGTGAGGTTGACCCCCTGCAGGGCGTGGGACAGCCCGTAATAGACGTGCAGGTCGCGGATCTCGAGCGCGTGCGGATCCGGCGCGATCCGGCGCGCGCGATCACGCACGCCCGCCCCCCCTCTCGCCATGCCCGAGATAGAGCTCCTGGATCTCGGGATCGTTCTCGATCTCTTCGGGCGTGCCCTGTTTGAAGATGCGCCCGTTATGCATCATGGTCACCCGCTCGGCGACGCGCAGCGCGACATCCATGTCGTGTTCGATGACGATGAAGCCGATATGCGGCGGCAGGGATTGCAGAATCTCCACCAGATCGGCGCGTTCGGAGGGCGAGAGTCCGGCCGCCGGCTCGTCGAACAGGATCAGGCGCGGCGCGCCCGACAGGGCCAGCGCGACCTCGAGCTGGCGCTGTTCTCCGTGGCTGAGCTCCGCCACCGGCGTATCGCGCCGGTCGTCGAGATGGACGGCGTCCAGCAGGGTTTCGGCCATCTCCATGGCGCCGTCATCGGGCCGGGGACGAAGCAGCGAGAAACGCCCGCGCCCGACGCCGCGACAGGCGAGAAAGATGTTCTCGATGACGCTGAGCCCGCCGAATAGCAGCGATATCTGATAGGTCCGGCGGAGGCCGCGACGAATCCGCTCGTGAACCGGCAGATACGTCACGTCCTCGCCGAACAGTCTCACGCGCCCCGAGGTCGGCGGGAAATCGCCCGTGATCGCGTTGAACAGGGTGGTCTTCCCCGCCCCGTTGGAACCCAGCACCGCCCGCCGCTCGCCGGCGCGGACGGTCATGTCGATATCCGCTATCGCCACCAGCGCGCCGAAATGACGGCTGACGCCGGTCAGCTCCAGCGCGAACTGCCCGGCCTGCGGCAGGGCGGAGCGCGGTACGGCGGTGCCGGGCTCGTCCAAAGGGTCCTCGGTCGCGCGCGATTGGCTCGCCCTAGTTGCAGGGTGGGTTGGTGCGGCTGACCTGGCCGTATTTCAGGAACTGCTCATAGGGCAGCCCGAAGGTCTGGGATACCTGATTGGTAACCCCGATCGTCTTGTTGACCAAATTGCCGCCCGGGCCTTCGACGACTTCCGTCAGGAAGATGTCGGCGATGGCGTTGCGCCGCTCGTCGAGCGAGACCATGCCGGTCGGCGTCTCGAACTTGAGCGACGCCAGCGCCGCGCGCAGCTTCTTGCCGCCGTCCGACAGATCGCCGTTCACCTTGTCGAGCGCCAGAAGCGCGGCCTTGGCGTTGATGTAGTAGCCATGGGCGAACAGCGAGGGCGACGGGAACCCGCCCTTGCCCGCGAACATCTTCTTGTACTGCGCGACGAAGGCGGCCCAGCGCGGGTCGTCCCAGGTATCCGAAATCGGTCCGGCCGAAGGCGTGCCGATCACGGTCTCGCGGATCTTGCCCTTCGAGCCCAGCACGGTCTGGTCGACGGTGATCGACCCGCCGATCAGCGGCAGCTCGCCGCCCGCCTGCTGGTACTGGCTCAGGAAGTTGATCGCGTCCGCTCCGCCGAGCGCGACATAGATCGCGTCCACGTCGTCGGGCAGCGCGGCGATGACCGAGGAATAGTCCTTGTTGCCGATCGGCACCCAGAACCGCGCATCGGCCGGCGCCTTGCCGCCGAGACGGCAGAACGGCTCCAGGAAGCCGAAGACCTGGGTGTAGGGGAAGGAATAGTCTTCCGCCAGAACGGCGACCTTGCGGTACTTCTTGACGTTGTAGGCATACTCGCCGAGCCCGGCCATCCACTGGGCGCCTTCCGTGGAGAAGCGGAAGAAATTGGGCGCCGGATTGCGCAGGGTCGTGTCCTGCGCCGCCGACGTTCCGTTGATGAACGTGACGTTGGGCTTGGTCTTGGCGTAGTCCTTGACCGCGAGGCCTTCGGAGCCGGACAGCGGACCGACCATGATCTGGACGCCGTCCTGTTCGACCAGCTTGCGGGTCGCGCGGATGGCGCTGGCGGGCGATGCGTCGGACGACCCGGTGATCAGTTCGATCTTCTTGCCGCCGGCCATGGAGTTGACCTCCTCCAGCGCCATCTGGATGCCGCGGATGCCGTCCTGGCCCGGCGCGGCGAAGGCGCCTTCGAGTGTCGCAAGCCCGCCCATCTTGATCGTGTCCTGCGCGGCGGCCGGGCTTGCGATGGCCAGCACCGCAGCCGCCAGCAGGGTGTTTCTGGTAATTTGCAGCATGGTTTTCTCCCTCTCACATGCGTTTGGGCGAGCTGGCGGAATGCCAGTCGTCCCGGTTTGCGCGCGCGCCCCAGAGGGCGTTCGCGCGGGGCAGCCGGATTCTCGACTCCGCCCGGCGCCACAGGCCGAGCATCCCGTCCGGCGAGAACAAGACGATAAGCAGGAACGCCAGGCCGATCACGGTGTTGAATCGCTCCCGGTCGATCAGGTCGATCGCGAAGTTCTCCAGGAGCACGAAAGCGACGGCCCCCAGGAACGGCCCGATCGGCGCCCCGAGCCCGCCGATCACGGCAATCACCAAAATGTCGATGACCATGTCGACGCCGACCAGACCCGGGGAAACGCGGCCGTTGAACCATACCAGCAACACGCCCGCCGTTCCGGCGATCGCGCCGGCGTAGAAATAGGCGACGACGCGATGCGAGAAGACGTTGATGCCGAGCGCGCGCACCCGCCTGGGATTGTCGCGCACCGCCTGGAGCCCCAACCCGAATGACGAGCGGGACCCGTAGAGCACGGCGAAATAGAAGAAGGCCGCGACCGCCAGGCAGAGATAGTAGAACGGCATGGGGTCGCGCCAGTAAACCCCGAAGAGTGTCGGCGGCTCGATCCCGGCAAAGCCGGTGAAGCCGTTGAAGATGACGTAGTTCTGGCGCACGAAGTAGAAGAAGGCGACGGCGATCGCCAGCGTGATCATGATCGTGTAGATGCCTTCGGTGCGCGCGGAGATCGCCCCGATGAAGGTGCTGAGCAGCGCCGCGCCGAGGATCGCGATCGCCGCGGTCAGCCACCAGGGCCAGCCCAGCCCCATGACGCCGACGCTGTTGGTGCCGAGGATCGCCATGACGTAGGCGGCGAAACCGGCGACCGTCATCTGGGCGAGGCTGACCATCCCGCCATAGCCGGCCAGCATCGTCAGCGACAGCGCGATGGTGCCGAGGATCAGCGAATAGGCGCCGATCTGGAAGGTGAAGAAATCCGACGCAAACAGCGGGTAGCCGAGCAGGAAGACCGCGACCAGCAGGATCGCCGGGTTGATGCCCAGCGGATAGGCGGATGACTTTCCTGCCGCACCGAACATGTCAGCGGGTCCCCATGATGCCCTGGGGCCGGATGGCGAGGACGCCGACCATGATCACGAAGGTCAGGACCACCGCATAGGTGGGGAAGTAGGCGAGGCCGAACTGTTCGGCGAGGCCGATCAGCAGGGCGCCGATGGCCGCCCCGGTAACCGAACCCAGCCCGCCGACGATGACCACCACCAGCGACGCGAGCAGGTAGCGGATGTCCTCGCCCGGCGCGATGGAGAGCGCCGTGCCGCCGACGACTCCGGCGAATCCGGCAAGCCCCGCGCCGATGGCGAAGACGAGGGCGAAGACGAGCTGCACGTTGACGCCCGACGCCGCCAGCATCTCCCTGTCGTTGACGCCGGCCCGGACCATCATCCCGACCCGGGTGCGGTTGAGAAACACCCAGAGGCCGATCCCCACCGCGACGGCGACCCCGAGGACCGTCAGCCGGTACATCGGGTACTTGATGAACACCGGCGCGCCGGACGACTTGATGACCGAGATCACCGGCAGGACCACCGCGCCATACAGCCCCTCCGGCGTGTCGAACTGGTAGGTCGTTCCGGTCCACACCGCGAGCATCAGGTCCGCGGCGATGATCGAAATGCCGATGGTCACCAGGGTCTGGCGCAGCTCGTCCCCTTCCATCCGGCGAAAGATCGCCACCTGAAGCAGAATCCCGCTGACCGCGATCACCAGGAAGGCGACGGCAAGGCCGAAGAACCAGCTTCCGGTCGCCTCGGCCACCTCGTAGCCGATATAGCCGCCCAGCAGGTACATCGAGCCATGCGCCAGGTTGACGTTGCGCATCAGGCCGAAGACCAGGGTGAACCCGCTGGCCACGAGAAAGTAGAGGCCGCCGAGGGTAACGCCGTTGAGCAGCGTGGTGACGAAGGTCTTCTTGCGCCCGATGGCATCGATCAGCCAATCCGGCCATACCGCGAAGATCAGCCACAGCAACGCCGCCGCGAACAGCACGACCCCGAGAACCACGAGCGTCCGGCGCTGCATCGGTCTGGGCACGGCCGGTCAGGACCCGGCGCGGCGTCCGGACGGCAGCGTCGTCGCCACGCGTATCCAACGGGCCGCGCGAACGGCCCACGACGCGGTCATCGTCGATCCTCCCCAGCCAACCGCAGCGATGCCATGCGCACCGGCCGTCCGACGGTCCCGCCGGGCTATCGTCGCGCCGTCGGTTCCGGTCTCGAACGCCACCGAACAGTCTGTCCAAACCCGCCCGAACCCGCAACCGCGCAACCGGCGCCCTGCACCGCCCGGACGGCAGTGATCCACCCCCGTTGGATTGGTCCTCACCTGGGTTTGGGAATGAGGAGGCCCGACGATGGCAAGGAAGCGCTACAAGCCTGAGGAGATCGTGAGCCTGCTGCGGCAGGCCGAGGTTCTGCACGGCCGGGGCCTGTCGATGGCGGACGCGATCCGTCAGCTCGGGATCGGCGAGGTTACCTTCTATAGATGGCGCAAGGAGTATGCCGGCTATAGATGGCGCAAGGAGTATGCCGGGATGAGCGGCGATCGGCTTCGCCGCCTGAAGGAGCTCGAGAAGGAGAACGAGCGGCCGCGCCGCGGTGGGGAGCCGCACCGCCTTCATCGAGCCGGGATCGCCCTGGGAGAATGGCTATATCGAGAGCTTCAACGCCAGGCTGCGCGACGAGCTCCTGAACGGGGAGATCTTCTACACCCTGAAGAAAGCCCAGGTTCTGATCCAATCCTGGCGGCGCCATTGCAACGCCGTACGCCCGCACGGCAGCCTGGAATACCGACCGCCGGCGCCCGAGACGATCGTCACGCCAAGCCTCGAGAATGGTGAATCAAATCACACCTTGGCGACCTGTCCGACTTTCCGGCGCCACCTCACGCCAAACCGGATCGCCGCAGTTGGACTCCTCGGAGGACCCGGCCTAGTGTTTTCCTCCGCCGATAGGTTCGGGGAGAAGATCGATGGCCCTTCCGATGCCTCTCAATCTGGCCGGATGGATCGAAGAGCACCGCCACGAGCTCAAGCCTCCCGCGGGCGGACGGACGATCTGGGCCGATACCGATTTCATCGTGACCGTTGTGGGCGGCCCGAACGAACGGCCCGACTATCACGACGACCCTCTCGAGGAGCTCTTCTTTCAGCTCAAAGGCGACATGACGCTGCGCGTGATCGACGATGGCGTGCGCCGGGACGTACCGATCCGGGAAGGCGAAATCTTTCTGCTCCCGCCGCACGTGCTGCATTCCCCGCAGCGTGGCGCCGACACGATCGGGCTGATCGTGGAGCGCACCCGCGCGCCCGGTGTCATCGACGCCTTCGAATGGTTCTGCGGGAAATGCGACGCGCAAGTGCACCGGCGGGAGATACAGGTGGCGAGGCTGGAGCAGGGCGTCAACAGCGTCCTGGAAGAATATGCCGCCGACCCGGCCCTGCGAACCTGCCCGGCCTGCGGCCATGTGAACCCGGCGCGGCGCAAAGCCGATTGACGGTCGTCCCGGGCCGCGAGCCCGATTCAACCGCATCCCGGCGTCAGCCCGTCCTCCGGCGTCCTCTCGCGCAGGGTGTCCATACCTCCGCAACCGCCATGCGCGCCAACCAGCTCCGCCTCTGGTTCGCTTCCATGGCCTATGTCCTGCTCGCCGCCCTGAGGCGCATCGCGCTCGCCGGAACCCGCCTCGCCAGAGCCACATGCGGATCCATCCGCCTCAAGCTCCTCAAGATCGGCGCCCAGGTCCGACGCAGCGCAAGGCGTATCCGCATCGCCATGGCGTCCGCTTGTCCCCATGCCGATACCTTCGCCCACGCACACGCCCGATTATATCCCTGACCTGAGCCCAAGGCCCCAACTCAACCCGCCCGCCAACAACAAGGACACACGCCCCAGCCCAAACCGCGCCTCAGGCGCAACCGGTACCCCTGCGCTGTCACCAGCTGAAACGGGCGCACTACTCCCAAGACCCCGCAAACAGCCAAACGCCTTCCCATCACGACCCCGGTAAGAAATGCAGGGTAGTGCGGAATCCCTATGGAGCAGCGATGAGATCGGTGTCGATGCCGTCGCCGATGCGTGCGGCGGAGGCCTTCGCGGTATCGCGGGCAAGATGGGCGTACCGGGCGGTCGTCTGCACCTGGATGTGACCGAGCAGCTTGCCGATCATCGGCAGGCCCTCGCCCAGCGCCAGCACGCGCGAGGCGGAAGATCGAGCGGCCGGAAGGGAAGCGGCGGCGCGTCGGCATCGCCCTCCGGGACGCTGAAGATTATGCGGTCGGGCGGCGTGTCGTTGAGATCGATCTTGTTGATCTCGGCATCCAGCCGGTCGTCATGCGAGCGCACCCCACGCACCGAACGGGGCGAAATGGCGTCCTTGGGCGTCAGGCGTCGACGACAGGGGGAGCGGATAGCGGCATGGCGGCGGCGGACGGTCGCCCGCAAATCGACAAAGCGGCGGCGGGGGCGCTATAAGCGGGATCGAGAGGCAGCAGGGGAGGGCGGCATGTCCGTCTCCGGATACCCGGTCCAGGGAACTTCCGCCGGCATCGCGCGAACCCGGGATACCCTGCACAAGGCGCGCCATTTGCCGGGGCACGTCTACACCTCGCCCGAAATCTACCGGCTCGAGAAAGAAAAGATCTTCATGCGGGACTGGCTCTGCGTCGGTCGCATGGAGGAGGTCGAGAACCCCGGCGATTACATGGCGCTGAGAATCATTGACGAGCCGATTATCGTCGCGCGCGACGACGACGGACGGGTCAACGCCTTCGCCAATGTCTGCAAGCACCGCGGCGTCGAGGTCGCCAGGGGGTCGGGCAACACGAGGGAATTCAGCTGCCCCTATCATGCGTGGCTGTACGACCTCCAGGGGAGGCTCATCGGCGCTCCCTACATGAAGGAGGCGGAAGGGTTCGTTCCCGAGAACTGCCGGCTCACGCCGCTGCGCTTCGACGAATGGCGCGGCTGGATGTTCGTCAATTTCGATCCCGATGCGGCGCCGCTCTCCGAATTCGCGGCGGAGTACGAAAGGGAGTTCGCCTTCCTTCGTCACGAGAAGATGAAGCTGGCGACCAAGCACATCGTCGGCCTCGACTGCAACTGGAAGCTCTTCGTGGAGAATCTGCAGGACTTCTATCACGTCCAGGTCCTGCATCGGGATACGTTCGGCGGCCATATCGACATCGACGAGTTCGTTTTCAACGTGAAGCAGAAGGGCGGTTTCAGCTCGTTCTACGACGCCGCGCCCGACACCCCCGATTCCGTCTCGCTGGTGGGAAAGATGCCGTGGCTCTCCGACAAGCCGATGAGCTTCGCCTACACCGGCTTCCTCGCCCCCAACTTCCACATGTTCGGCCGCATCGACGAATCGCACCCGATGGTCATCTGGCCACTGGCGCCGGACAGGACGCAGGTCATCGTCTACCACGTCTTCCCCGCCGAGCATTTCGAACAACCGGACTTCATGGAGAAGGCGCGCGTCTATCACGACTTTCTCGCGCGGGTCGTGGAGGAGGACCGGGAGATGGTCAATTCCCTGCAGCGCGGCATGAATTCGCGGCTGTTCGAACCGGGGCCGCTGTCGCGCATGGAGGTCAATCTCCACAGCCTGCTCAACTACTATCTCGACCGCGTGGATCTCGGGGCATGAGTGGCGCCGGAGGGCAAGTTGGTCCGGAAAGACACCTGCCGGAAGCAGATCGACCGGGAGTTCACCTGACCGGGGGAAAGCGAAGATGGCAGCCAGCGAGGAAGGTCCGCTAGCCGGCTCCGCGGCGCCCGGGTGGGGCGGGGAGGGCTTCGGGAAGATCCGCCGCCCGATTACCGAGGCACGCCATGTGCCGGGCGCGTTCTACCACTCGGCCGAGACCTACGAGCTGGAGAAGCGCAACATCTTCATGAAGGACTGGCTTTGCGTCGCCCGCGTCGAGGAACTGGAGAAGCCCGGCGATTACATGGCGGTCCGCATCATGGGCGAGCCGGCCATCGTGGTCCGCGACGACGAGGGAGAGCTCAGGGCATTCTCCAATACCTGCGCCCATCGCGGGGTCGAGGTGATCCGGGGCGAGGGCAATGCCGATCATTTCAGCTGCCCCTATCACGGTTGGAGCTACGATCTCAAAGGCGCGCTCACCGGCGCCGCGTTCATGGAGGACTCCGAGGAGTTCGATCCCTCGCGGTGCGGGCTGCCGCCGCTCAGGCTCGGCACATGGGCGGGTTGGGTGTTCATCGCCTTCGATGACGACGCGCCGCCGCTGAGCGATTTCGTCGCTCATTTCGAACAGGAATTCGGCTTCCTGCGCCAGGAGGATTGCCGTCTCGCCGTCAAGCTCGAGGTCGAGTTCGACTGCAACTGGAAGCTGTTCGTCGAGAACCTGCTCGACGTCTACCACGCCGCCACGCTGCACGCGAAAACCATCGGCGCAAAGCGCGGCCGCGCCGACAGGTATCCGTTCAACCTGTTCGAGCGCGGCGGCACCAGCATGTTCTACCACTCGGCTCCGATGGTGCCCGGCGGCCAGAGCCTGTTCGGCAGGATGCCCTGGCTCGGAGACAAGCCGGACAATTTCGCCTGTTCGGGGCATCTCTCGCCGAACATGCAGCTGATCGCCCGGTCCGACAACGTGCACCCCTTCGTCATGTGGCCGTTGGGGCCGGATCGCTGCCGCGTCGTCAACTACACGCTGTTCCCGGCGCAGCATTTCGATCTGCCGGGCTTCGAGGAGAAAGTCGAGGTCTACCGGGACTACCTGATCGACGTTGTCGAGGAAGACCGGCAAATGGTTGCGTCGCTGCAGCAGAACATGAAATCGCGCCGCCTGCGGCCCGGCCCGATGTCGAAGCTGGAGCTCGGCATCCATCACGTCATCAACGACGTTCTCGATCGGATCTCCGAAGATGACGGTTCGGGCTGAGACATTTCTCGACCGGGCACGATCGCAGCCGGCGGCCGCCGGAGAGGCCTCTCACCCCGACCCCGTCGCCGAGGGGAGACGGGGACTGGCGGCGCCGACTCGCTACAGCCTTCTCCCCTCCCGCTTGCGGGAGAGGCCGGGGGAGGGCGTTGCGGCGGTTGGTTTCCCCGCGGAAAGATCGGGCCCGCGGGCGCCATTGGCGTGCCGTGTCGCCTGCCTGCTAGTATTCGTTCAAGAAGACTTCCAGTGCGCCGGAAGGTGCCGCGCGTGGCGTCGGGGGAGGACGGCAGATCGTCGATGATCCGGGGATCGCGGTGCGCGAAACGCCGGGGCGCGCCCGATGATCGAGTGGTGGATCCCGCTGCTGATCATCTTCGGGGGCGCGATGTTCCTGCTCCTCCAGGGCATCCCGGTCGCCTTCGCCTTCGTCATCGTGAACATGCTGGGGGTGCTGATCCTCCAGGGCGGCGGCGCGGCCTTCAACACCTTCACCGCGAGCATGTACGCCTCGGTGACCAGCTTCACGCTGTTGCCGATCACGCTGTTCATCCTGATGGGCGAGATCCTGTGGCACTCGAAGGTCGCGTTCCGCGCGGTGGACGTGCTCGACAAGCTGATGGGCCGGCTGCCGGGCCGGCTCAGCCTGCTGACGGTCGCCTCGGGGACCATGTTCTCCAGCCTGAGCGGCTCGACGATGGCGAACACGGCTCTGCTCGGGACCATGCTGCTGCCCGACATGCAGCGCCGCGGCTACAAGGCGCCGATGTCGATCGGGCCGATCATCGCGAGTGGCGGGCTGGCCATGATCGTGCCGCCAAGCTCGCTCGCGGTCATCCTGGCGGCGATCGGCAAGCTCTCCATCGGCCGGCTGCTGATCGCCGCGCTGATCCCCGGCCTGATCATGGCGGTGCTCTACATCGCCTACATCGTCATCCGCTGCAAGCTCCAGCCCGAGCTCACCCCTGCCTACGAGGTCGAGCGCACGCCGTGGCGCGAGCGCATCGTCGGGATCGTCAAGTACCTGCTTCCGCTGGGCGTGATCGTCTTCCTGGTGACCGGCGTGATCGTGATCGGGGTGGCCACGCCCACCGAGGCGGCCGCGATGGGCTGCATGGGCTCGTTTATCGTCGCCTTCGCCTATGGCGGGCTGACCCGCGAGGTGATCGTCAAGTCGGTCACCGGCACGGTGAAGATTTCGGTGATGATGTTCGCCATCCTGATCGGCGCCATCGGGTTCAGCCAGATCATGGCGTTCTCCGGCGCCACGCGAGGCCTTCTGACCGCGGTCGGCAATCTCGACATCCATCCGCTGCTGCTCATCGTCTGCATGCAGATCGTCGTCCTGATCCTCGGCACGTTCATGGAGCAGGTGGCGATCATGCTGATCACGCTGCCGCTCTACATCCCGATCGTGAAATTCCTGGGCTACGACCCGATCTGGTTCGGCGTCCTGATGCTGATCAACCTGGAGATGGCGCTGACCACGCCGCCCTTCGGGATGCTGCTGTTCGTGATGAAGGGTGTGGCGCCACCGGGCACCAAGATCAAGGCGATCTACATGGCCGGGCTGCCGTTCCTGGTCTGCGATCTGATCGCTCTCGCCGTGGTCCTGCTGGTGCCCGAGACCACGACCCTGCTGCAGGATCTGTTTTACAGGTGACGATGCTCGGTGGAGATGGGGCTGCGCCCGAATTGCGCAGGTGAAATGCGCAGTGCTACGTTTTTGACCAAGACCACCACTCGGATGGTCTCAACTGGGGGGAAGACATGTCGTTTGCCAAACTGTCCAAAGTCCCGCTCGCGCTGGCCCTCGCCGGCGCGATCGGCCTGTTCGGCCACGCCGCCACCGTCAGGGCGGCGGATCCGATCGTCCTCAAGGGCCTGCTGCCATGGCCCGCCGACTTCATCGGCAGCCACGGCTTCCTGACATTCCAGAAGGAGGTCAACAAGGCGCTCAAGGGCAAGGTGATCGTCAGCCTGATCGGCGGCTCCGAGGTGGTGCCGCCCTTCGAGCAGTTCGAGGCGGTGCGCGACGGTGTCGTCGACGTGCTGATGACCGCGGGCGCCTACTATCGGGCGACCGTGCCGGAAGCGGCGGCCAGCCTCGGGGTCAAGAAGTTCGCCAGCGAGCTGCGGCCGCTCGGCTATACGGCGTTGATGCGGAAAATTCACGCCGAGCACGGGGTCTACTACCACTCGCATGTCGGCGGCACCAAGGGCAACGGCTATCGGTGCTACGGCAACAAGAAGATCGCCAGCTCCGATCTGACCGGGTTGAAGATGCGGGTCTCGCCGACCTACGTGCCCCTGGTCAAGGGCCTCAACGGCACGCCGATCCTGATGAAGGCCGGCGAGGTTTACACCGCCATGGAACGCGGCGTGGTCGACGGATTCTGCTGGACCTTCCTCGGCATCCGCGATTTCGGCTTCCACGAGGTCACGAAATACGTCTATGACATCCCGTTCTATTCGAACGACACGGCGGTGCTGATCAACATGAAGACCTGGAACGGCCTGCCGGCGGATATCCGCAAGACGATCGACGACCTCGCGCCGGCGATCGAAAAGGCGGAGGAGAAGTTTCTGACCGAGAGGAATAACCAGGAGGATGCCGCTCTCAAGAAGGAGGGGCTGGAGTTCATCCGCCTGAGCGACGCGGAAACCGAGAAGTGGCTTGCCGCGGCCTATGACGCGCATTGGGCCGAGATCGAGAAGAAGAGCCCGAAATACGGCAAGGAACTCAGAAAATTCGCCGACTAGCCGGCGCATCGGGGAGGCGTTCGACACCTGGTCGCCGCCTCACCCGCTTTCTCCCACGGATACGGTAACGCGGACCCCATGAACCCCGTCGCCGCCTATGATCGTTTCCTCGGCCTGCTCGCCGCGGTCGTCGGGCTCATGGTGCTGGCCTCGATGGTGTTCGTCGTGGTCGACGTGCTGCTGCGCTATTTCTTTGGCGCGCCGATCGGCTGGGTGATCGAGGTCTGCGAGTATTTCCTTCTGTTCACGCCGTTCCTCGGCATGGCCTGGCTGGTGCGCCAGGCGGAGGGCCATATCCGCATCGATGTGCTGGTCCAGACGCTCGATGCCCGGACCCAGGCGGTCTTCAATTGCTGGGGCTCGTTTCTGATCGTCTGCGCGCTGGTGCCGGGCGCCTATTACTCGGCGATCTCCGCCTGGAGCCATGTCGAACGCAACGTCATGACGCCTGGCGTCTATCCGGTTCCCAAGGGTTATCTGATGTTCGTCATCACCCTGGGGTTCGCGCTCACGGCGATAGAATTCACGCGCAAGGCCTGGGGCCACTACCGGGAAATACGCTCTCTGTAGCGGCCGGCGACGACGGATCTGCCGGCTCTTGGTCATATCGACCGGAACCGTGCGGCGCGCGGCGGAGCGGAGAAACCTCGTCCCCGTGGCCTCCCCTTCGTCATTTCGACCGGAGCCGTGCGGCAGCACGGCGGAGTGGAGAAACCTCGTCCCCGTGGGGCAGGGAGGTTTCTCCACTACGCGCCTTCGGCGCTCCGGTCGAAATGACGAGGGAGGTGCCGCGCCTTCGGCACCGCGGTCGAAATGACGGATGAAGGGTTCGGGGTCAGCGCCCCGGCGCGCGCTGATCCTCGGGCACGACTTCACCCTTCAGCACCATCGGCTCGCCGTCGAGCCAGACCGAGCAATTGCGCATCGGGATATCCAGGTGGCACAGCGTGTCGCGCGGTCCGCCGGCGTCGTCGTTGGGGCCGGTCGAGAACATGAAGTTGCCGTAATAGGCGCGGCCGTCATTGCCGTTGGTCTGCGCCTTGTCCATCATCCCGAGCGCGGTCCAGCTCGCCCTGGGCTGCAATCCCCAGCCGACATGCGACATCGCGAAGCCGTCGCGATCGTTGTAGCTCTCGATGAATTCCCGCATGTAGTCGGCGTCGAAATCGCCCGATATCCCGGTAATGAACCCATCCGCGAAATCGACCCGGATCGGTGTCTGGACGTATGACTTGAACGGAAAGACGATGTCGCCCCGGTCGACGACAATGGTCCCGCGCGCCGACAACTCGTTGGGCCAAGTGGCGACGAACCCCGCCGGCCAGTGGTCCCAGTGGCCCGGATCGTCGGAATAGCCGTACTCGTACAGAACCGGGTATTCCCCGAGATCGCATTCGAAATTCGTGCCCGCGTCCGATTCGACCCGCATGGTCTTCGCGGCCTCGATCCGCCTGCCCGCGGCGTAGACCCGGCGCTTGTCGTCCTCGCGCGGCATCATCCGCGCGAGCGCCTGGGGCGGTTCGGTGACGTAGAGAATGCGCGTGTCCGCCGCCCGGATGTGCGGCAGCTCGCCGCCGCGCAGCAGATGCAGCCCCACGAGGTCGATCACCATGTCGGCGGCGCGCATCGCGTCCATCGCGACCTCGTTTTCGCGCAGGCGCGAGCCGCCGATATGCGGTTCCATGTGGATGGTCGTGGCGCCGATTTGGATGCACGCATTGCGCGCCGCCTTGATGTTTTCCGGCCTCGCCTCGGGCTTGGTCAAGACGACGACGGTCTCCCCGTCATGGACCCTGCAGAGGCGCAGAACTTCTTCCCACATTCCTATCTGCTGCGATTCGCTGAGAGCCATCGGACGATTCCTCTCTATCTCGTGTATCCGGGCCTGCGGTCGACCAGGCGCTTTGGCTTGCCCTCGCGGCCGCCCACATTGGCGATCTCGTCGAGGCTGCCCTGTGCCACCAGCTCGACCGTGACGCCGAGCCCGAGATCGCCCTTCAGCACGTTCTCCATGCGCTCCCTGAGCCCGTCCGCCGCGCCGGCGTCGCTGCGCACCTCGATCTGCACGGTCATCTCGTCGCGCCGGACGCCGCGGTTCTCGACGGTCTCGGCGATGCATACCCATTCGCCGGTGGTGCGCTCGTCGCTGGTGACCGCGCTGAGGCAGGCCATCGGGTTGAGGTTTACGCCGCGGATCTTGACCATGTCGTCGGATCGGCCGAGGAAATGGTCCATGCGGCGGAAATTGCTGCCGCAGTCGCAGGTGTCCGTGTGAATGACGCGCCCGAGATCGCGCAGGTTGAAGCGGACGATCGGCGGCAGCGCCCGGTAAAACACCGTCACCACCAGGTTGCCGCTCCCGCCGTCCGGCACCGGCTCCCCGGTCTCGGTATCGACGATCTCGAAATACATGCAGTCCTCGGAGAAGTGGAGGCCGTTCTTGTGGCGGCATTCGAATGCGCCGCCGCCCATCTCGTTGGTGCCGTAATTGTCGTAGACGTCGCAGCCCAGCGCATCCTCCATCTCGGCGCGGAGCGCGCCCTTGGTGTCGGGTCCGAGGAAGGTCAGCACGGACTTGGTGCCGAGCTCGCGGAAATCGCGGCCGAGCTCGTCCCGGCTCGCCTGGGCCAGGCGCAGCATGTATTCCGGGAACGAGCACCAGAGATTGGTGCCGTAATCGAAGGCGATCTCCATCTGCCGCCGGCTCGGCGTCACCACGCCGGTGCCGGTGGTCAGCGGAAGGATGCCGAGATAGTCGTGCACCGCCTTGTAGACGCACCAGCCGAGATTGCCGAGCGCGAGCGTCACCGGGATTTGCATTACGTCGCCGGGCCGGGCGCCTTGCATGTATAGCGTGCGCGCCGCGGTGAGCCCGTTGAGCTCCCATTCCTGCGGCCGGTAGAGCGTTACCCGCGGCTTGCCCGTGGTGCCGCCCGAGGTCTGCATCTTCAGAGGCGCCGTTGCACGCTCCGCCGGGCCGACATCGTGGAACTCGCCGAAGGGCGGGTTCTCGAGCTGGTCCCGCTTCACGTCGTCGGAGTTGTAGGTCGGGATCTTGTGGCTGTCGTCGATGCTCGCGACGTCGCCCGGCTCCAGCCCGGCCGCCCGCCAGCGCTTGCGGTAGAAAGGGTTGTTCCAGGCGTGTTCGACGCAGCGGAGGAAGCGTTCGTTCTGCAATTCGCGGACCCGCCCGGCCGGCCACTTGTAGACCGTCTCCGCGAACACGTCGGGGACCGGGTAGTCGCGATGGAGCTGCGCCCAGTCCACGGCGCCGTGATAGATCGGCAATCTGCTCGCCCGAAAGCCGTTCATGGTCGCTGGTCCTCCCCTGTTATGCTACCCCGCGCGACGCCACGAGGGGAGAGTCATGAGGGTCTTCGACTGCCATTCGCACTGGAGCACCGAGCGCGGCTACATCTTCCAGGATCCGGTGGAACGCGCCAGCCAGGAACGGATCTGGCGCACCGCCGCCGAATTCCAGACCGAGCAGGAAATGGCGGATACCTTCCGCAGGAACAACGTGCGCACGATCCTCGACCTCGCCTTGACCGCCTGGATGGACGATCTCGACGAGATCCGGGAGATCCACGATTACTGCTTCGATGTCGCGCGGCAGCACCGCGACGTGATCTTCGGGCACTGGCTGTCTTTCAACCCGGAAATCGGCAAGGACGGCATCCGGGAATTCGAACGCGCGGTGGCCGCGGATGCCGGCTTCATCGGCTTCGGCATCGTCGGCCAGATGGCGGACGGTTATCCCGCCAGCGATCCCATTTGGGATCCCTTTTACAAGGTTTCGATAGACGCCGGCATCCCGGTGCTCATCCATTGCGGGCTCACCGGCATCGGCCAGGGACAGCCAGGCGGCAAGGGCATCCTGCTCGACAACGGCCATCCCCGGCATATCGATGCGGTTGCCGCGCGGTTTCCCGAGTTGAAGATCCTCGCGGCCCGGCCGGCCTTTCCCTGGCAGGACGATATGATTGCCATCCTGCTGCACAAGGGGAACGTCCACTACGAGCTGCATGGCTGGTCGCCGAAGACCCTGCCGCCCCAGCTCGTCCGGCAGATAGGCGGGCGTTTGCAAGACCGCATCATGTTCGGTTGCGACTATCCCGTGCTGAAGTTCGAGATGATGATCGACCGCTGGCAGGGGCTGGGTCTTGGCGACGCGGTGCTCGAAAAGGTGTTCTACCGGAATGCCGAGGCCTATTTCCCGGGCGCGGCGCTGGACTCCTAGCCGAAGGCGGCCGCGAGGACGTCATTCGTTTTGCGCAATGCGAGGGTGTCCCCGGCGGTCCCGCGCGGCTTCTTGCCCGCCCTGAGTCGGTCCAGAACCGTCAACAGCCGGTCCATCTCGCTTGCTCCGCCCCCCGACCCCGCCCGTTCCGAGGGGCCGGACCACCCGCTGCGCCCCACAAGTCGAGAATGCGCCGCACCGACCGCGGCATGCTGAGGCCGAAGGGATGCTCGATGCAGATGCCGCCGTGTTCGGGAAACTTCGCGGTGCCCCGGAGCCGGATCTGCACCGCCGCGCCGGCGCATTCGACCTTGGTCACCAAGCCGCCGTCCGCGACCGTCGCGGCCAGCGGCTGCGCGCCCGGCTCCGGCAGGCCTTCCGGCATCCCGTCCTGGCCCCGGATGGGCGAGGCGGGACCGTCCGCCTTCAGGGACGGGGCACCGGCAGGATGTCGTCTGCCCGGGCCTCCTTCCATCGGGTGAGAGGCAGCGCGACATTCTCGAAGACGGACATGTGGGGCCAGACGGCATAGGACTGAAAGACCATGCCGAGACCTCGGTGCTCCGGTCGTATGAACAGCCCGTCCGAGGCCGAATAGATCGGCCGCCCGTCGATGGATATCTCGCCGTCCTCCGGTATTTCGATCCCGGCAATACAGCGCAGCAGCATCGACTTGCCGGAGACGCTGGGCCCCAGCAAAACGAAGAATTCCTCGCGTTCGACCTCGAGGTCCAGATTCGGCAGCGCCGCGACGGCCCCCTCCTTGACCTGGAAGACCTTTCTGAGCCGCCGAATGCTGATCATGGGCACGGATCCCGGAACGGTAGCGACCGCCATGGTAGCGGCGTGGCGGGGGGTGTCGAGGTCGGGGCGCGACGCGACTGTCCGGAGGGCCTGCCGCAGTCCTCCTACCCGGTCGATGGTTTCCCTGAGCTGTCGCCAGGCTCACGACCGCTTCTTGTCTTCGACAGCCAGAACCAAAGGGCCAGGGCCGCCGCGACCCCGATGACATCGCTGAACGTCTCCGACGTCATCAACGCCAATCCGACCGCAACGAGCAGGAGCCGCTCCAGCCAGTGCAGCCGCCGGATGATGAAGCCTGCCACCGCCGCGGCGAGGCAGCCGGCGCCTGCGATCGCCGTCGCCATCGCGATCACGACATCGAGCCAGTGACCGACAAGGAGCAGTTCCGGGTAGAGCACGAACAGGAACGGCGCGACATAGGCGACCACGCTGAGCTTCATCCCCTCGATGCCGGTACGAAAGGGATCCGCGCCGGCCATCGGGCCGGAGACGAAGCACGCGAAGGCCATCGGGGGCGTCACGTAGGACATGATGCCGAAATAGTAGATGAAGAGATGGGCCGCCAGGGGTTCGATGCCGAATTCCTGAAGCGCCGGCGCGACCAGGACGGCGAGGAGGATGTAAATCGCGACCGCCGGCATGCCCATGCCCAGGACGATGCTGGCGAAGGCGGTAAAGACGAGCAGGACCGGCAGCGCGTCGCTCGCCATCAGGATCAATGCCTGCGACAGGGTGGAGCCGAGACCGGTGATGTTGACCACGCCCAGTATCAAGCCGGCCAGGGCGGCGATGACGACCGGTTGAACCAGCGAGCGCCCGGTGCTTTCGATCACGCCGAGGAGCTCGCGCGGGCGAAGCCTCGCGCGGTTGACGGCTGCCATGATCAACAGCAACGCAGCCGTGGCGTAGATCACCGACGTGTCGGGGGCCAGGAATTTCACGAAGAGGCAATAGATCAAAATCGCGAGGGGAACGACGAACATCAACGCGCCGCGCAGCATGCTCTCGATCCGCGGAAGATCTTCGGGCTTCACATTGGGCAGATTTTCGCGTTCAGCCACCAGATGCACCTGGATGAAGACGGCGATGTAATACAGCAGCGCCGGCCCCAACGCGGCGAGCGCGACTTCGCTGTATGGAATTTCGGTGAACTCGGCCATCAGGAACGCGGCCGCCCCCATGACCGGCGGCGCGAGCAACCCGCCGGACGACGCCACCGCCTCCACACCGCCCGCGAACGCCGGTCGGTACCCCACCCGCTTCATCAGCGGGATCGTGACCATTCCGGTGAACGCGACATTGGCTGCGGCACTTCCGGTCATGGTGCCGAACAGCGAGCTGGAAAGGATGCTCATCTTTGCCGGGCCGCCGCGATACCGGCCCATGGCACGCATGGACAGATCCGTCAGGAACTGCCCGCCGCCGCTGGCGAACAACAGGTTTCCAAAAAGGACGAAAGCCAGTACCACGCCAGCCATGACCCCCAGCGGCGCGCCGTAAAGCCCCGAAGGATCGAAATAGAGGTAGGTGACCGCTCGCGGCCAGGATGCCGGCCGGGCGTAGAGTATGTCGGGGAAATAATCGGAATAGACGGCGTACAGAATGAAGATCGCGACGACGATGATAAGCGGCATGCCCGCGGTGCGCCGCACCATCTCGAACACCAACACGATTCCGATGCCGCCAAGGACGAGCCGTTCGGTGTTGACGAACTCCATCAGCGTCGTGATGTCGGCGAACGTGACGGCGATGTAGACATTGCAGGCCAGGGCGCCGGCAATGCAGATCCAATCGTACCACGGTGCTCCGGTCTGTCCCGCCAGCCGCTTGATCGGGGGGTAGGCGAGGAAGACGTGGACGGAGGTCAGCGCGAGGATGATGGAGAGATACTGGGAGCGATGGTAGGAGACGCCAGCGTAAAGCGGCAGGTTAAGAATATCCGCGATACCGATGACCACCATGGCCATCAAGGTGAATCGCGCGATCCACCCTGATGGCCCCGTCAGATTTCGCTGTGCGCCCACGCGCTTGCACGCGTCAGCAGACAGCGGTGCTCATGAACTCAACCCTTGGACCGCCGCACCAGCTCGGCCTGACGCGTTTCGAGGTCTTCCTTCCAAAGGCCTTTCGACTTGTAGAACGTCACCGCGCCCGGGTGGTAGGGCATCACGGTGTGAGCGCCCGCCCAGCGCTTGTCGGCGGGGAGCCAGCCCCTGACAAGGGGGTGGGACTTTCCGAGGTCGTCCTGGTGCGCGTAGAGCGTTTCGAGCACGCGCTGGACGACTCCCTTGTCCAGGCTGTTTCGGGCAATGATGCAATAGTCGAACGTCAAGGCCTGAATCGGCTTGTCGACTCCGGGTACGCCCGCGCGTTGCGTGCTGATGTAATAGGCCGGTTCGACTTTCTGCATCCGCGCGACCGCCGCCGCATCGGTATACATCGGAACGAAGCGGACCTTGCGCGCGGCATTCATCCGTTGAATCAGGGGAATCCCGGGTGGCGTGCCCACGACATCGAACTTGTTCGTGTTCCACAGATTTACCAGCACCTTGTAGGACGAGACGGGAACGGCGGTGAGCCCCGCCTCTTCGAGCCCGCCGGCAAACCCGAGATTGGCAAGCCCCGCGAGATTTAGATGGTCGATGACAGGATTGATCCACTTGTGGCTGAGGCGCTTGCCCTTCATCCACGTCTTGAGCTGGTCGGTCGTGTGGACCGGTGAATCCGCCGGGACCATGAACGCCCATGACTGCTTACGCCCTAGAGCGACCAGCGAGAACGTGCGGTTGGGCTTGCCGGCATAGGCATTGGTGCCCCAATACGCCCAGGACAGCTCGGTCACCGAGGTCATGCCCAGATCGATGTCGCCGCTCTTGATCATTCCCATCCACTTGGCGGCGTTGCCGACCGCGCGGACCGTCGCCTTCGTTCCCACGTGCTGGGTGAGCACCTTGGCAAACCCGTTCGCCATGGTGTTTGCGACGCCGCCCACGCGGTTCGAAGCGATGATGATCTGCTTGGGCAGCTCGACCTTCATGGCGGCGGACTCGGCATTCGCCGCCGACGGCGCCCCCGAGGCCATCGCCCCGACGATCACCGCTACCGCAAGCGTCGACAATACTTTATGAGCCATCTCTTCCTCCCTTCGGTGTTCCCGGCGCTGGATGCCCGACGCACTCCCCGTCAGAGGTACCCCTTCTCGCGGTAATACTTTTCTGCACCGGGATGCAGCGGCACGGGCACGTTGCCGCCGATCCACGACATGTCGACCGGCCCGGTCAACGCCGCGTGAGGTTGCGGAAACATTCGTTCGATGTCGCCTTTCTGCTCGTCGAGCGCCGCGATCGTCAGATAGGCGAGCTCCTCGTCCATGTCCTCGCTGCAGAACAGGATCCAGCCGCTGAAATCCACCGTGGGCACGTCCTCGGTCATACCGCGGTAGCGGGTCCTCTCGATCACTCCGCGTTGCCAGCCGCGCTCTGTCTCGAGCCTTTGCAGCACGTCTTCTTCGACCGGGAGGAACACGATGTCGTGTTGCTCCGTCAGCGTGGTCCAGCGCCTGGTCATCAGGGCCTCGTCGAATATGGCGTCGAAGCCGGGCGAGGCGGGCGCGATACCCGGCTGATTGATGAACCTGGGGCGGTCTCGCAGCAGCTTGCCGCCCCAGCTCTCGATTTCCTCGAAGGTGATGCCGTGCTCGTTGAGAATGATCTCGGTCGCCCACACCGCGGGATGTCGGTTCTCCGGCGGCACCGTCGAGACCTTGAGCGGATATTGTTGCTCGCGCAAATCGCCGAAGGTGTTGATGCCGCATTCCTTTCGCACGGCGAACGCCATCCGGTCGTCATGCGGGAAATGGGCGAGCGCGCGCACCGGCATGGGCCTGTCGAAAGGATCGCGCCCCTCCATCGCCAAACGAACCATCCACGCCGGAGTCGTGATCGCCATGTGGAAGGCCCCGCTGCAAACCAAGTCGACGCCCTGGAAGCACATCTCGCCGGGGTCGGCGGTGGTGACCGACGCGGTCGAACCCTTGGGGAGCCGGCTGTAGTAGCCGTCGAGCCCGAGCGCGATGCGGCCGCCGATGGTGAGCCAGTTATGGCCGCCGCCCAGAATGCGCACGTCGATCCGTTCCACTGTCTTCTCCCCGTTAGCGGGCGATCCTCACGAACACGTCTCCGTCTCTGATGTCGACAGGGTATACCGTGGCCGCACCCCGGACGTCCGACAGGACATTCTTGCCGGTACGCAGGTCGTAGCGGAACCGGTGCCAGGGGCAGGTTACCTCCAGCCGCTCGATGCTGACGATGCCTTCACCCAGCGGGCCGTGCCAGTGCGGGCAGACGTTGTCGAGCGCAAAGACTTCGTCCGCGACGCGGAAGAGTGCGATCGCCCGATCTTCGGCACGCACGACCCGTCCCGCCCCTTCGGGGACTTCCGCGACCGCGCAGACCCGCACCGGCGTTCCGGGCTCCGCTACCATCGAGCGCGCGCTCCCGATTCAGCCGGGTTGTCCTCGGAGGGGTAGAATCCGTATGCGAGGGGATGGACATGACCGCATTCGGGACAGGTACGGAGCCGCTCGTCGTCGTTGAAGGCGCGCGCCAAGCCCAGCTCGGCGTCCCAGAATCTTTTCCACCGCGCGATTCCGGTGTCGAAGTCTCGCCGGTTGAATTGGCATGCGCATTTGGGACAGACCCAGAGGAGCGCGTCCCGACCGTAGTTGCCGGGTCGGCCGCCGGTGACCAGGAGATAATAGACCTCTCCCTGCTGGCGGGTGCGGAAATAGATCATGTCGGCATCGCAGATTCGCCAGTAGCCGAACAGATGTTCGATATGATACGGCGTGCCCCCCCGGATGACGTGCATCAGGTCGTCCTTCTCGGGGATTCGGAGCGCTCCCGCGTCGTGCAGCTCCCAGACCGTGAGCGGAGGATCGTCCTCGGGAAAACATCCCGACCAGACCACATAATCGACCGTCGCCTGCCACCGGCCGAAACCGTCGCCCTCCGGTTTCAGGGGGATGTCGTAGTGCAGGATTGGCGTGTCCACCGCTGGCGATCCCGGCTCCGCTGCGTCCCTCTACCAGAGCTTTCGCGCCGCCGCTTCTTCCGGGGTGTCCTTTGCGCTGTTCCAGCAATAGCCCAGCGGATTGTCGTGGCCGCATTCCGGGCAGTGTCGATTGGCGGGATCCGCGTTGTACGAGCGAACCGCCCTGGCTTCGGCCTTCCAGAATCCGTTGAAGCCCAGCCTGCCGGTCTCGTAGACGAAGTCGTAGAGCAGCGTCAGGCATTCCTCGCAATACCAGGAAAAGGCGTCTGTCTCGTCACCGGTCGGATTGCCCATCACCACGACGAAATACCCCATTTCGCCCGGCACCCGCTCGGGGATCGGCATGTACAGCTCGTCCTTGTCGTTGACGTGCCAGTAGCCGAAATTGTGCGATACCGTGTGCGGCGTCCCGGCGGTGGTGACATGAACCGACAGCGGGCTGTGCGACCATTCGACCAGGCCATTCGGCCCCAACTCCAGGTGACGGCTGATATTTCCCTTCCTGGGATCGTTCAGCCCCGCCGAGGAGATGCTGCGGCGGCGCAAGCCGAGGACATTGTCGCCGGTCGCCTTGAATGTCGAATAGTGCTTGAGAACGCGATCCTCGAAGAAGTCCCAATCGTCCACGATCTTCTCGAGCGGCTCGTCGATCATGATCTCGGTGAACATGGCGCTATCGCTCCGATGTGGCGCTACTTGTACCTCGTTTCGAACTTGACGGGTCCGTCCAGCGACCGGTTGCCCAGCTTCGCGTCTTCGGACAGCGGCGTGAGCTTGCCGTCGCCGTCATGCTCGACCCGGCCTTCCAGGTTGAACATCACGACAGCGAACTCGAACTGAATTCCGTCCGGGTCGGTGAAGTAGATCGATTTGTCGAACAGGTGTCGGCCCGTGACTTCCGAGACCTCGACGCCCGCGGACGCCACGCGCCGCCGCATTTCCTCGAGCTCTTCCTCGGTGTCGACGTGGAAGGCCAGATGGTAGAACCCGGCATAGCTCCGATCGTCGACCTGCGGCGGCGGCTTCAGCTCTCTCCCCGGCCAGTACCAGTAAGAGATGACCTGGTCGCGACCGATGTCGATCATGAAGTGATGGCGTTCCGGGTTGTGCAGCACGAGGTCGAGCTGGCACCGCATGCCGATCGACTCCCAGAACGCGACCGTCCGGTCCATGTCCGTGCAGGCGAATTGTACGTGATCGACGCCCTTCAGGCCGAGGGCTGAATTTCGCATCGGCGGTATATTCCCGCTGGACCTGTTGACCGCACGCAAATGTCCGCGAAGGTAAGAAGGAATCCTTCCAAGCCGAGCCTGACAGTCCGGGGAAGGATTGGCAAGCGGCTTGCACCCGTCGGCAGAAGTCCGGGCCCGCTCAGCTCAAGGCCAGGAGTTCCTGACGACGCTTGCCCAGCCGTTCTGCGCCATTGCGGGTGACGACCACGCTGTCACCCCATTTGCAGAAATCGGGGGCTTCCTCGACCGTCGTCGACGGCTTGACCGCGAAGCAGCACCCCTCCTCCAGCACCATGTCGAGCACCTCGGCCGGATTCGGCCGGCCGGCGACGACCAGCGGTCCATCGTCGCCGGTCCCGCGGCCATGCATGCCGAGCCCCGTAACGGCACGGCCCTTCATTCCGTGAACCCGCGCGGTGTCGACCGCGTCGCGTATGGTCGCCCCCGGCCGCATTGCCGCAACCGCGCGGTCGAAGGCTTCGATGCTCATCGCCATCGCCTCGCGCAGTCGCTCGGGCGGCTTGCCGAAATACGCCGTCTGGTCGATCTGCGCGATGTGCCCGCCCCAGCGCCCCTCGATCTCCATGTTGAAGACGTCGCCTTCCTGAAAGTCCCGGAACGACGGTTGCTCCAGCCGATGGTAGGCGGCTCCCAGCGGCCCGGTTGCCCATCCGAACATGGGCGTGAAGCTTCCGCCTGCATCCGCGTTGGCGAACATCATGCGTGCGAAGACGTGACGTTCCGATACGCCGGGACGGGCGTGTTCGCGGATCGCGTCCAGCGTCGCCTCTGCGACCGCGGCGCCCTTGCGGAGGAACTCGATCTCCTCCGGGGACTTGCGCCACCGAGCCTCCCCCAGGATGCGGGTGGCGCTGACGAAGCGGGCCGTGGGGAAGGACTCAGTCAGGATCTGGACCGATCGCCAGTTCACCTCCCCTTCGGCCGAACGGCAATGGGTGTAGTGGTCGGAATCGAGCCCGGCAATGGCGATTGTCGCCTCCTGGTAGGGTGGATTCTCACGCAGCCATGAGGCGATCGTCGCGCCGCCGGCACCGCGGATCGCGGAGCGGATATCTGCGATCCAGTTCGATGACGGCCACACGCCGGAGCGCGACAGCCAGGCGGTCGCCTTTCCCTCGATCGGGAAAGCGACGGTCACCTCATCGCTGTTCTCGCCGAGCTGGGTCAGGTAGCGCGGATCGGCCTGGCCCCGGTCGTGGGCGTTGGTGCAGGGCAGGCAAACGATCAGATCGACGCCGTCGCGCTTCATCAGCCTGCGCACCTTCGACCAGCGGCGGCGGCGCTCGTTGCGCGAAAATACCGCGTTGCTCCAGTCCTCCGACCATTTCTTGGGGTCGGTCTTGACGGCCGGCACCAGCTCGATGGATGTCATCGGAGACCTCCTGCGATCGGTTGGGAGGATGACGCCTTGGGGTTTGCCCAAACGGCCTAGGGATAGACCAGGTCGCTGTCCTGGCGGACGAGGAATTTTCCGTGCCGCGCGAGAAAGTCCGCGACCACTTCGGTCAGCGCTTCCGGCCGATCGGCATCGATTGCGTGGGCTGCGTCGTACACCAGCATCAGGTGGCAATCGGGGAGGACCTGTCGATAGAGCCGCGCGCCTTCCGGCGGCGTGATCGTGTCCTCCGTACCGAAGAGAACCAGCACCGGGAGGTCGAGGGCCGTCAATCGCTCCTCGAATTCGGCATCGCGCGCGGGGCCGAGCAGTCGGGTCGACAAGGCACGCTGTTTTGCATGCACTTCCGGCGGCACGGGATCGCGGCGCGCCTCCGGGCTCTCGGGGTGCCTGTGCAGGGTGTGCGGTCCGATGTCGGGCGCCGGGTTGATGCGGATCGCGGCCGGCGAAATCAGGACCACGGAATCGACCGGCTCGCGCCGGTCGAGCGCCATCGAGAGAGCGAGCTTCCCGCCGAAGGACGTTCCCATCAGGTCGTAGCGCTCGATCCCCAGCGCGGCGATCGCCACATTCATGGTCGCGGCCAGATCGTCCATGGTTGCGGACCTGTGGTTGACCGGCGAGTTGCCGAAGCCCGGCGCCTCGAAAGCGATCACCCGGCGGTCCCGGGCCAGAATGTCGTGCGTCCGCGACAGTCTGAGGCCGCCCCCGCCATGCAGGCAGATGAGGGATTTCCCGCGTCCCGCCTCACGATATCGGATGCGAAACCCGTCGGCCTCGATTTCGGTGTCGCTGAAAGCCGCGCCCGGCGCCTCGATCATCGAAATACCTTCCCGCCCTTCCGCCGTTCACAGAGCTTGCATTCGGGGCAGCACCTTCGTCCCGAACAGCTCGATCGACCGCCGCGTGGCATCGCCATGTTGAATGGCGATCGTCAGATCGAGCACACCCGCTCCCAGCGTGTCGCGGATGGCCTTGATCTGCCTGAAGACCGTATCGGGACCGCCGGTCAGAAGCTGGCCGCGTCCGATACGGCCGCGTATCTGCTCGTCCGTGCGCTGCTCGCGATTGCGGCTCCGGTTGCGCTGCTCGTCGAGATTCGCACCGTAATAACCGGCATTGGCAACCGCTTCCTCGACGGCCTCGTTGGCGCGCGAAATGTTGGTGCCCCGGCGGATTGCCGTCGGCGCCTTGAGATCCTCGATGGCCCGGTCGTCGGTTTCCGCCACGTGAAAGCCGAGCCGATAGATGATGTTCTCGGGCTCCGGGACCCACCCGGCACGCTCGGCCTCGCGGCGGTAATGCTCCGCGGCGCGGGTGGCCCGTTCCAGATGGGTCGCGGCGAATCCCAGCCCGATCCGGTTACGCGCGGCAAACGAGCCCGACTCGGGACTCGACCCCGACATGTAGATCGGCGGGTGCGGTTTCTGCAGCGGTCGCGGCCATATGGAGATGCTGCGGAACTGGTAGTAGCGGCCCTGCCAGCCGAAGGGTTGCGGTTCGGTCCAGACCCGACGGATGAGTTGCAGGGCTTCCTCGAAGCGTCCGCGCGACTCCGAAGGGTTGACGTTGTAGGTGACGTATTCGTTGGGTGTGCCGCGCAGCATTCCGGCGACGATCCGCCCGCCGGTCATCAGATCCAGCATCGCGAATTCCTCCGCCACGCGAACCGGGTTGAGGATCGGGGTGGTCGGGCCGAGAATCGCGATCTTGGCGCGGCGCACGACCTGGCTGAGCGCGCCCGCCAGGATCGTCGGATTTGGCGTGAGCGAGTAGGGGCCGAAATGGTGCTCGGCCACCGTGATCCAATCGAAGCCGAGCTCGTCCGCCATCCTGAACTGTTCGATCGCGGTGGCGAGCGACTCGGCTGCCGCATCGTCGGAATAGTTGTCGACCGGGACCGGCCACACCCCTTCCGGCGTAGCGCCATGATAGTGGACCGAATTGAAAAGCGTCGCCTTCATTGCCGGGCTCTCACGACTGGTCGCGTATGAAACCTAGTGCATGGAGGGTTTTTCGGCCAAGCACGGTACTTGGCAGAGCGGAGCCGGGCCCCCATCTGGGAGTTCCAGGGCCCGCCTGACTCCCGGCAGGCCGGCGCGGGAGACACGGCAATCCCGCGCGGCCCTTCGGGCGCAATCTCCGGGGCTGACTCCGCTCAGAAGAACGGGTCCGTTGGCGGCCCGCCCAGCGTTACCTGTCCGTACATCGCCGCCGTGACGTCCCAGTTGTTGGCGATCTGGCCGGCGACGGCGTGGAGGTCGCGATAGGCGCGCTGCACCGGGTTGCTTTCGTAAAGGCCCCTGCCGCCCATCGATTTGAACAGATGCTCCACGGCCCGCGTCGCCATGACGATGGAATAGCCCTGGTCGCGGCGGCTGCGCACGCGGTGGGCCATTTCCAGCGGAACGCCTTCGGCGATCTTTTCGACGGTCTCGCGAATCGAGCGCTTGTAGAGCAGCTCCGCCGCGTCGGCCAGCGCCGCCGCCTCGGCGAGGTGAAGGTGGATCGGGCGCATTTCCGAGATCTTCTCGTTGCCGAACACGGTGGTCCGCTCGCTCATCCGCTCGACATAGGCCTCCAGCGCGCCGCGCGCGATGCCGGTCGCGGGCGACGAAATGCAGAACGGGAAGACGGCCCAGATCGGGGCGCGATAGATCGGGCCATCATGCACCTCGGACCCCGGCGTGTCGCCGCTCACGCAACTCGCGAACGGCAGGATCCGGTGCGCCGGCAGAAACGCGTCCTGCACCGCGAGACTCTTGCTGCCGGTGCCGCACAGGCCCATCACATGCCAGTCGTCGATCACCTCGTAGTCGCTCCTGGGCACCAGAACGAAACGGATGTCGGGGTGCGGCGGATCGCCCACCATGCCGAACATGGTGCCGAGGATCGCCCATTCCGAGTTGTCGACGCCGCTCGAAAACGACCACTTCCCGGAGAGCCGGAAACCCTCGCCATCGGGCGTCGCCTTGCCGCCGGGCATGAAGCTCGAGGCAACGAGCGTCTTGCCGCCGTCCCACACGTCGTGCTGAGCCTGCCCCGGAAACAGTGCGACCAGAAGGTCGTGCACGTTGATCACGGCGCACACCCAGGCGGTCGAGCCGTCGCCGCGGCCGAGCTCCAGCATCGCCTCCATGCAGGCGTCGAAGCGGATCTCCTCGCCCCCGAACGCCCTGGGTTTGAGGATTTCGAACAATCCTGCGGCACGCAGATCGGCGATCGTCTCGTCGGGCACCCGTCGGAGCCGGCTGGTCTCCTCCGCCCGCTCGCGCACCCAGGGAAGGACGGACCTCGCCCTTTCCGCCAACTCGTCGCGAATTGCCTGAGGCTCTGTCATGGTCCCCTCCCTCGATCCGTCATCTGCCGCGATACTTGCGCCACTCGGCTTCCGAACCTCATAGTACCCGCGGAACCGCGCGTTGCTTGGGTGTCATCGTACCGTGAGGGCCTGGGGATGGCTGGCTTCGGTATCGGACAGACCGTGCGTCGCGCGGAGGACTTCAGGTTCCTGACCGGCGGGTTGCTCGGCTACTGCCTGCCACGCGCGGACGACCTGCCCGAGGCCGTTTCGGAGCCCAGCCCGCTGGGCTCACCGGGATCGGCGGGTCGGGGACCATCGGAGCGCCGGCGACGGTGGTCGATGCGATCCTCGATGCGCTGGCGCCGCCCGGCGTCGACGAGATCCGGATGCCGGCGACGCCGAGCGTGTCTGGCAGGCGATTCGGGCCGCCGGCGCCACGACCGATCAGTCGATGAACGCGTGACACACAGGACACGGGAGATCACGACATGATGAGGACAACCCTGCTCGGCATCGTGGGGGTATTGGCGGTATCGCCGGCCCTGGCCGATGCAATGAAAATCAAGTTTGCGTCGCCCAGCCCGCCGAAGGCTCATCTCAACGTGCAGGTCTTCGCGCCCTGGACCAAGGAGGTGAGCGAGGGCTCGGGCGGCACGCTCCAGGTGGAGCTGGTGGCGGGCCACATTCTGGCCAGCCACCGCAACGTATTCGACCGCGTCAGACAGAACGTCGCCCAGATCGGCTGGGGTCTCCAGGGGCTGGTGCCGGGTCAGTTTTCCCGGTCCAACGTGGTCGACGTGCCGGGCGTCTTCGACACTTCGAAGGAAGCCTCGATCGCCTTCTGGCGGCTCCTGGAAAAGGGGCTGCTGGGAGACGAGTACAAGGACGTCAAACCGCTCGCCATCTTCAGCTTCCCGCCGAATTCCATCCATGCCAAGGAGCCGATCGCCACGATCGACGACCTGAAGGGAAAGAAGTTCGCGGTGGCGGGCAAGCTCCGCGGCGAGATGATCGCGGCACTCGGTGGCGTGCCGATCTCTCTCGCGCCGCCGGAATACTACCAGAGCGTCAATCGCGGACTGGTCGCCGGGTTCCTGATTCCGTGGACCGGCGTGCCGCCCTATCGTCTCAACGAGGTCAGCAGGTACACCATCGACGGACCTCTCGGCGGCTCCGCCGGGATGATCTTCATGAACAACTCGGCCTACGCCAAGCTGCCCGCCGAGGCGCGCCGGTCGATCGACGAACGGTCGGGCGAGGTGCTGGTCCGGCGGTTCTCCACGTTCTGGGACCGTATCCAGGAGGGCTCTCGCAAGCGGCTGGGCTCCGCCAAGGGCCACAAGACGGTTGCGCCGGAGGGGGCCGAAAAGGAGCGCATGATCGAGATGCTCGCCGCCGTCGAAAAGGCCTGGGTCGCGCGCACGCCCGGCGGAGCGAAGCTGATGGAAGCCTTCAGGGCGGAGGTGGAGAAGGTCCGCGCGGGCAGCTAAATGCCGGCCGGCCTTCGGGTCGTCGAAGCCTGGTGCGCCGTGGCGACACGGCGCATCGCTTTTCTGGGCGTGCTCGCGATGCTGGCGATTTCGCTCGCGACCGCGCTCGACATCTCGCTTCGCGCCGCCTTCAACGCGCCGATTTCGGGGTTCAATGAAATCGTCGAGGTATTGATGGCGGTGGCGATCGCCGCCTGTTTTCCCGCTGGGTTCGCCCAGAAGGTGCATCTCAACGTCGATTTCCTGGGCGCCCGACTGAGCGACGGCGTGCGGGTCTGGCTGGAGGCGCTGGGCGCGCTCCTGCTGCTGTTGCTGTTCGTCTTTCTCGCCTGGCGGCTCGGCGTTGTCGCCGCGGACCTCGCCGCCCAGGGGCGCACGACGATCTTGCTGGGCTGGCCGGTCGCGCCCTTCCTGTGGACGGTGAGCGCGTTGTTCGGGCTGGGTGCGCTGGTTCAGCTCGTGATGGTGGCGGTCGGCTTCGAAGCCGCGGCGGGGAGGCCGTCCGGCGGGGCATCGGGCCGAACGGTCGCGATCGCCACGCTTGGAACGATCGTCCTCGCCGCCGCCGCGGTTGCCCGGCTGGACGACATCGTGCGCTGGATCGCTCCGGCGATGCCGACGGATGCGGTTGTCCTCTCGGCGGTCCTCTTCGCGGTCGTCTGGATGCTGATTCTGCTCCTCGTCCCCGTGGCCGCGGCGATGGGCCTGGTCGGCCTCGTGGGCGCGGCGCTGGTGCTGGGCACCGAGCCCGCGCTCGTCGTGCTGGGGACGGAGGCGCTCGAGTTCCTGACCAACATCAATCTCGCCGTCCTGCCGTTGTTCCTCATGATGGGCAGCTTTGCCTCCGTCGCCGGACTCTCGAGCGACATATACGGACTCGCCCATGCCCTGGTGGGTCACCGTCGCGGCGGTCTCGCTCTGGCGACTATCGGCGGATGCGCGGGCTTCGGTGCGCTGACCGGCTCCTCGCTCGCGACCGCGGTTACCATCGGACGGGGCGCGCTGCCGGAGATGCGGGAACGCGGCTATTCCGCCGGATTGGCGACCGGCTGCGTGGCTGCCGGCGGCACACTCGGCCAGCTGGTACCGCCCTCCGCCGCCATCGTGGTGTTCGCGATCCTGGTGGAGGAATCCATCGGACGCCTGTTCATCGGTGCGCTGATTCCGGCACTGGTCGCCATTGCGCTTTACATGATCACCGTCGGGGTGGTGGCCCGGCTGTCGCCGGACGCTGCACCCGATGCGGGCCGGGCGGAGCGGGGCGCGCTGTGGGCGGCGCTGCGCCGAAGCTCGCTCGCCCTGCTGCTCTTCGGCGTCGTGATCGGAGGCATCTACGGCGGCATCTTCACGGCGACCGAAGCCGCGGCCGTGGGCGCGGGGGGCGCATTTCTCATCGCGCTCGCGCGCGGTCGGCTCGGCGGCGGAGCGTTCTGGCAGGTGATGGGCGAGACCACCGCGACGACGGCGATGATCTACGTCCTGATCCTGGGGGCGGTGACGTTTTCGTTCTTTGTCGGCGCCGCCGGGATGCCGAACGCGCTCGCCGCCTTCGTCGAGTCGCTGGGACTCTCGCGCTATGGGGTCATCGTGCTCCTGCTCGCGATCTACCTGCTGCTCGGCGCGATCATGGACCCGTTCGCGATGATGGTGATCACGGTGCCGATCGTCACGCCGCTGGTCACAGGGCTGGGTTTCGACATCGTCTGGTGGGGGATCGTGATGGTCTCCGTCGTCGAGACCGGGCTGATTACGCCGCCCTTCGGCATCAACGTCTTCGTCCTGAAGGGGGTGGCGCCGGATGTCCCCCTTTCAACCGTGTTCCGCGGGGTCCTGCCGTTCGTGACCGCCGACATCGTGAGACTCGCGATCCTGGTCTCGTTCCCGGCGCTCGTATTGTGGCTGCCGTCGACGATGGTGAGTTGACGAAGGTGTCGATGCGCAGGCGCTGGGCATCGGGAACTGCCGACCCGGGCGTGATCCACGGCCCCATGGGGGCCGAGATGTCGAAGGAATCCCGCCGGAGCCGGTCGGTCTCGAGCGCCGGCCGGTCTTCGCGCCACCGGAAATCCCGCGCCGAAAGATCATGGATGGGGCGGTTACTTTTTCTCGATACCGCGCAGGATCAGGTTCGTGATGAACTCGGCATAGGGCTCGACCAACTCTTCCTGCCTGCTCTCCTTCCCGAACAACAGGGGAAACAGCGGCGTTGCGGTGCGGAAGTAGAAGTCCCAGGAAGCGACGAAAATCACATAGAGAAAGCGCTCATCGAAATCCGCCCGGAATGCTCCGCTGGCGCGGCCGTCGGCGACCAGTGTCCTGAAGTCGTCCACCCCCGACCTGGTCAGGGTTTCCAGCGTCTCGGCGCCCCAGGCGGACTCTCCGTAGAGGATATATTCGGTGAAGAGCTTGTCGAAACCGGGGTTGCGTCCACGAAAGCGGATGAAGGTCTCGATCCGCCGGCGCAGCCGGTCGGCAGGGTCGCCGCCCTCGTCACCCAGGGCGGCGACCTCCTTGGCGGTCTCCGCCAACATCTCCATGAGGACCGCGATCAGCAATCCGTCCAGGTTCTTGAAATAGTAACGAATGAGCGCTGGATCGACACCGGCCGCGCGGGCGATCTCAAGCCGCGTCAGCTTGATAGTCGGCTCCCGCGCCAGCAGGGCACGCGTCGCGGCGATGAGGTCCTGCGCGCCCGCGCCATTGGCGGAGCCCGCCGGCCGGCCCTGCCCACGCCGCCGGGGTTTGCTGCCGCGCTTTGGCGACGGTTCTGTCGTGCCGGCCGATGTTGGCATACCGCGAATCCCGAAATGATCGACGATCCGCCATATACAGCCACTTTATTCCTTTTGCAAGGAATTAGTGGAGGAGACCCGCCATCCGCAACGGTCTCGCCGCTCATCGCTTGCGGGCTATTACGATGCCGTCGCCCATGGATACGATGGACACGTCGACCCGCTCGTCGGTAGAAATCCTTGTAAGCAGCGCGCGCATCGTGACGGCCGGATCGCTCTCGTTTCCAGGGTCGTATGTCGCGCCCCTCAAGAACGCATTGTCGAGTACGACGATTCCGCCCTTCCGGGTCAGCCGGAGACATTTCTCGTAATAGTCGCCGTACCCGACCTTGTCGGCGTCGATGAAGGCGAAGTCGAAGGATCCGTCCTGTCCTTCGTCGATGAGCGCCGCCAGCGTGTCCGACGCCGGGCCCAGCCGGAGCTCGATCCGGTCCGCGACCCCGGCCTCCTCCCAGAACGGTTTTCCTATCGCGGTGTAATCCTCGGAAATGTCGCATGCCACGAGCCTGCCGTCGGGCGGCAGGCGTTCGGCGACACAAAGCGCGCTGTAACCGGTGAACACGCCAACCTCGAGGCATCGCCTGGCGCCGATCATCGTCGCCAGCTGGGCCATGAGGCGCCCCTGTTCGATCCCGATCTGCATGTTTCGTCTGGGATGCTCCGCCGTCGCCTTGCGCAGCTTCGCCGCCACGGCGCTCTCGCGGGTCGACGAGAAGGAGCGCATGAACGCGACGGCGCGTTCGTCCACAATGTCGGTGACGCGTGCCATTGGCGGATTTCCGTCCTTCTGCCTAATCCTCGGATCGCAGTCTACAACGCGGGTCGCGGTCCGCCCCCGGGCTGCCGCGATGCCGGGTTTCCCGCGGCGAGGTCCGGGCGTTCACCGGCGCGCAGGGCGAATGGACGCCGCCGGATCCATCAGGCGCTCCCACTCGGTTTCAGGCGAGCGGCAGGGCAGGCAGGATCCTGCCCCTGCACTCACCGAAGCCCACGGGCACGAAGCCTTCCTTCGCCGCGCGTCCGCGAAACACGATCTCGTCGCCGTCTTCGAGGAAGGTCCGGCTCTCCCCGCCGAGGTCGATCGGGGCCTTGCCCTTCTCGCTCAACTCGGCGAGGCAGGCCCAGGAACCGCGCTCCGGTCCCGACAGGGTACCGGTGCCGAACAGGTCGCCCGGCTCCAATTCGCAGCCGTTGCTCGTGTGGTGAGCCAGCATCTGGGCCGGGGTCCACCAGGCGGTGCCGAAATCGGTGCGGGTTACGGTCTGGGGCGCCGAACCGGCCAGTCGCATGGCTTCGGTGGCCCAGTCGGCGGAGAGTTCGAGGGTCAGCCTGCCGCTCGACTGATCGTCCGGATCGACCAGATGCGGCGGCGAGGCGGCGTCCGGCGGCTTTCGCCGCGCCGGCAGGGCGAACGGGGCCAGCGCCTCCGCGGTGACGATCCACGGCGAGACCGAGGTCATCAGGCTCTTGCCGAGAAACGGGCCGAGCGGCTGCCCTTCCCAGAACTGGATCGCGCGCGCCGACCAGTCGTTGAGCAGGCAATAGCCGAAAATACGATCGCGCGCCTGGCCGATCGGGATCGGCTCGCCGAGCCGATTGCCCGGCCCGACATAGAAACCGAGCTCGAGCTCGAAATCCTGCGACGGTTCGGGACCGTAGACGATGGAACCGTCGGGTCCCGGATATTGCCCGTTGGGCCGCCTGAGCGGCGTGCCGCTCGCCCGCACCGTGGTCGCCCGGCCGTGATAGGCGATCGGGATGCTCGCGTAGTTCCGCGGCAGGGCGCCGGTTGGCGACATGCGCTTCGCGTGCTCGTCCGAGCACAGGAAATCGGTGAAGCTGCGGACGCGCACCGGCAGGAGCAGCTCGCAGTCGGCCGCATTCGCCAGGCAGGCCCGGGCGGTGGACTCGGCGCCGCTTCCCCGTGTCAGGATATCGGACACCGCCCGGCGGAGCGCCGACGCCGCCTCGTTGCCGAGCGCCAGAAGCGGGTTGAGTTCGGCACCGGCCGCGGCACGCGCCGCGTCCTCGGCATCGCCGGCAAACAGGCCGGCTTCGACCGCGGCGCCGAGGTCCAGGATACGGTCGCCGATGGCGACGCCACCCCGGGGCGATCCCCCGGCCGGCCGGAACACGCCAAGGGGCAGGTTCTGAAGCGGAAACTGGGCATCCGGCAGGTTCGCCGAATCCACCCAGCTCCTGCGGTCCGGATCGTGCGTATCATTCAGTGGCGGCACGGTCAGAGCTTCCCGGCCCGCTCGTCGAAATAGTACCGGCCCGCCGCCCCGATCGGCGCCCAGCGGTCGCTCTCCGGCTCGGCGCCGAACTCCTGGTAGCAGAGATAGACGTTGAGGACGATCCGTTCCCGGTCGATCCAGCCGGCATAGGGGCCGAGGTCGATATCCCGGGCGGCCTCTTCGTAGCCCATGCCGGCGTCGAAGCGGGGCCGCGACTCGGCCTGGACGAATTCGATGTAATCCTTGAGCCCCCGGATGCCCTGCTTGTCGGTGATCGGACCGTGGCCGGGCACCACGATATCGACGTCCCAGCTCATCATCAGGTCGCACGCCGCGATCCAGTTGCTGCTCGGCCCCGACCAGATGATGGGGTGGCCGTCCATGAACAGCATGTCGCCCGCGAACACGACCCGGTCCTCGGGCACGTAGACGACGACATCGCCCTTGGTGTGCGCCGGTCCGACCTCGATGAAGCGGACTTCCTTGGCGCCCACATGAATGGTCTTCTCGCCGGAAAAGGTATCGGTCGGCAGGGTCTGGACGAACCCTTCGGGCGAGAATTTCGTCCACATCACCTCGTTGAAGAACTTGCCGGCGTCGCCGTAGTTCCGCCAGCCGAAGCGGATGCCGCCGCGCGTGTCCTCCAGCTCCGCCGACATCGCCTGCATCTCTTCCAGACAGGCATCGGAGGAAACGATGACGGCGCCTTCGACGAGCTGGTTGCCGAAGGTGTGGTCGGGATTGGAATGGGTGTTGAGGAGCGTGCCGATGCGTTCCGCCGCCGGCACCGCCTTCTTCATGGCATCGAGCATGTCCCGGGTGAGCGGCAGGTCCATCAGCGTGTCGACCAGCAGGGTCCGGCCCTGATCCTCGATCAGGCCGGCATTGCTGTAACCCCATCCGCCGTCCGGCTGGAGATAGCCGTAGCAGCCGTTACCCAGATCGTGCAGGCCCTTGGTGAAGGAAAACGAGGCGCTCATGTCAGATCTCGCTGAACCTGGGCGGCGGATCCCGGTCCAGGATTTCCCAGTCCCAGTCGGGCTCGTGCTTCATGAAATCCGGCACCTCGGCCGACCACATCATCATCCCGAAGCGGGGTTCCCAGACCCGCGGTTGCCATTCGTCCGTCACATAGTCGATGTCGGTCAGGTATTCGGAATCGCCGCCGCCGGGATTGTTGGCGTAGTAGTTGATCGCCGAAGAAATCCGGTGCCGTCCCATCCCCAGGAAACTCGACCAGCCCTGGCGCTGCAATTCGTTGGCCCCGGCCATCAGCTCATCGACATTCTCGACACCGAAGGCGGCATGGTTCCAGGTGATGCCCTCGGCCTGCACCCGCGCCGAATCCATGATGAAGATGCTGTGATGGTCCTGCCTGCCGTCGGCGAGGAGGAACGTGGCGAGGCCGCGCGAGATGTCGGTCACCCGGAAATTGAGGACATCGACATAGAACGCCTCGACGGCATCGATGTCGCCCTTGGGGACCGTGTACCCGATGTGATGGATCAGGCGGGGCCTGGCGCGCTTGTACCACTTGCGGTTGGCGTTCCAGCGCTGGATTTCATCCACCGTGTTCGTCGGGACATGCTCGCCGGGCACGAGATTGCGTTCGAACACCCGGAAACCCAGGGGAATGCCCAACGGGTCGGCGGTGTGCAGCGTACCCGTGTCGTCCCGGATCACGGTTCCCGCGGCGGCGAGCTTCCGTTCGAGCGCATCCAGGTTTTCGGCGCTATCCACGCCCCAGACCGTTTCGCGCACACCCGGCCGCTCCAGCACGTTCTCCGGCAGGGACGGATCGGCGATATGCCGCAGCAGGACGGTCGAGCCATCCGGGGTGCTGAAGTCCGATCCGGCATCGTCCCGCCGATCCAGGTCGAGGCCGAAATCCTCATAGAACTTGGTGGCCGCCGCGAGGTCCGGAACCCCGTAAATCAGCGACGCGACGCCATTGATTGCCATTTCGAGATTCCTCTTCTTCAGTTGAACATGGTGGACGGCAGCCACAACACCAGCGCCGGGACCGCCACCAGCAGCGCGAGCTTGACGAACGCCGAAAGGACGAACGGCATTACCCCTTTGAATACCGTCGTCAGCGGCACGTCGGCGCCCGCCATGGTCTTCAAGACGAAAACATTGATTCCGAACGGCGGCGTGATCACGCCGATCTCGACCACCGCGACCATGACAATGCCCCACCAGACCAGGTCGAAGCCCAGATCGGTAATCAGACCTGCCAGGATCGGAACCGTGATGATCAAGATCGCCCAGGCTTCCATCACCGCGCCGAGCAGGACAAAGATCACCAGGAAGATGGCGATGATCGCCTTGGGCGGAAGATCGAGGTCGCCCACCGCTGTCGCCAACCATTCCGGGAGGCCGGTGATCCCGACAAAGAAGGAAAAGGTCAGGCCTCCGAAAATCAGCCCGTAGACCATCGCCGTGATCGATGCCGTCTCGCCCATTACCCTCCAGAGCGCCGTCCCCCTGAGCTTGCGGCGCCAGAGTGCGATGAGGAACGCGCCGACGGCGCCGACCGACGCGGATTCGGTGACCGTGAAGACGCCGGTATAGATCCCGCCGAGCACGAGGCAGAACAAGGCAACGACCGTCACGCCCCGGCGCATGGCCGGCGCGATTGCGGCCCATTCGACCCCGCTGGTCCGCGGCGCCGAGTCTGGCGCCAGCCTGACATAGGCGCTGACCGTCATCATGTAGAACAGCGCCGCGAGCAGCCCCGGCACGATGGCCGCGATGAACAGCTGGCCGATCGAAACTTCGGTGAGGAAGGAGTAAACGACCAGCACCCCCGACGGCGGGACCAGCGCTCCCAGGGTGCCGCCCGCCGCGACGCAGCCGGTGGAGAGGCTCGTCGAATAGCCGCGCCGGTTCATTTCCGGCAGGGAAACGCGCCCGATCGTCGCCGCCGTCGCGATCGACGACCCGGTTACGGCACCAAACCCGGCACAGCCTCCAATGGTCGCCAGCGCCAACCCGCCGCGCAGCCCGCCCAGCACGGAGTGGGCCATGTTGTAGACGTCCTCGGCCAAACCCGCCGCCGAGGCCAGGACCCCCATCATCAGGAACAGGGGCAGGACGGAAATCTGACTGTTGGTGAGGAATTCGTGGGACGCGGTGCCGAAGACATTGAGCGACTGGCCGGGCCCGAGCAGCAGGGCGATCCCGATAATGCCGAGGAGCGCCATCGAGGCGGCCACCGGCAGGATGAGCAACAACAGCACCCACATCAGGCCGAAGACCACGAAGGCGACCGTCGTCGGCGATGCCTTGGCCGCGCTCGCCAGCGCCGCGACGGCGTCGTCGAACCCGAGGACGACCCCCAGCGTAGCCAGCAGGGCGAAGAACAGGACAACGGCCAGCGCGGCGTCGATATTCCGTCGCTCGGCGTCACCTTCGCCGGCCCGCAACGCCTTCGCGGCTTCGACCCCGACGACGACGGCCTGAAACAGCGCACCCAGCGCGACCAGGGCCGCCACCAGCCACATGAACGGCCAGGTGGGTATTTCGAGGATCGTCGTGCTGTCCGCGGTCTTCGTGAGTTCGGCCGCGATATCGCCCATGCGCTCGGCAAGCAGGGCGAACATCCAGAACAGCATGACCGCGCCCAGCACCTTGAGCCAGGCCGTCACCCGCTCACCGTATCGATCGGCGAGCAGGTCGACGGTGATGTGTACCCGTTGCGTCAGCCCCGCGGGAAAGCAGGCGGCGATGGCGACGGCAAAGAACACTTCCGTCAGCTCGTTCATGCCGACGACGGGCGAATCGGCGACGGCCCGGAGAATGACGTCGGCGATCGTCACGCCGGCGACGACGAGCATCGAGAGGACCGCCACGAACGCGATCCGCCGGGTCAGCGCGACGCCCCAGCCGTCCAGCCTTGCGATGACCCGTTCCACCGGACGGGCCGTTGGCTCCCCCGCCTACTTGCCAGCGCGGATCGACGCGAGCTCGGCGCGGAATGCCTCCAGGATACGCGCCCCGTCGGGTATGCCCTTCTTCCAGCCCTCGACAACGGGTTGCATGCTGGCGCGCCACTCGGCAACGTCCGCGGACGACATCGTTTCGAAGCTGTGCCCCGGCATCTTGGCGACCGCACCCCGGCCGCCCCGGCCCACCCGGTCCCAGAATTTGCCGAAGCTGCGACTGAACGCTTCGCCCGAATTCGCGTCGATGGCCTTGCGGCCGGCCGCGGGCAGGGCGTCATAGCCCTTGGTCGACATGAACACCATGGCCGAGGCGGCGCCGAGCGGCAGGTCGTAGTGATGCGCGGTCACTTCGAACAGCTTGAAGGGCATGAAGGCCGTCCACACCATATGGACGCCCGCCACGGTGCCCCGATTGAGGCCCTGGTACATTTCCGGAAGACGAAGCGAGATCGGCGCCGCGCCCAGACGCTTGAGCACCTGCGCCCCGAGCCGATCGCCGACCGCGATTTTCATGCCCTTGATGTCGGCCAACGACTTTATCGGCTTGCTCTTGGAATGCAGGCTCGACGGCGGGAACACGATGATCGCCAGCGGCTTGACCTCCTTGTACTCGGCCGCGGTGACCCCCTTGGCGTAGAGCCGCCAGAGCGCAACCGACGCTTCCTCGGCCGTGTTCGCCTCGAACGGCAGCCCCACCACGGCGGAGCGGCGGAACCGTCCCTTCATGAAGGACTGCACGCCCCAGCCGATCTGAGCCACGTCGGCCTGGACTCGCTCGTAGACGTTGAAGGGCGAGACCAGCGTGCGCCCGGCCCTTACTTCCACCTTGATGGCGCCGCCGGATTCGGCGGACACCTTCTTGGACCAGGGGATGAAGACCTGCTGCACCAGATGCGCGCGCGGCGGGCTGCCGATGCCGAAAAAGACGGTTTTCTGCGCCATGGCGGGAACGGCGATCACCGCGGCCAGCGCGAGAGCGATAACGAAGTTTGCGTGTCTCATTTGAAGCCTCCTCTATCCCGGTCGGTCGGCCGGGCGGTTCGATCAGTAGGGGGCGGCGAGTGCCTGGAGCCTCTCGTTCATCTGCTTCTGGATCATCTCGCGTACCGGGGGCGGAAAGATCTTCGGACCTTCGCCTTCGTGACGATGCGACATCTTTCCGGTCTCGTAGGACCCCTTCTGCACCATCATGCAGCGCGGATAGCGCCGCTCGAACCACCGCCCGCACATATCGGCGAGGTCGTCGCTCTCGGTCAGGAATCGGACGAACAGCGCCGCATCCTCGAGCCCCATCGAGGCACCCTGCGCCCAGAACGGACAGGTCGCGTGGGCGGCGTCTCCCATCACCACGACCCGTCCCCTGTGCCAGGGGGGCGGCAGTATGACCTGCTCCATCGGCGTGGCGACCACCTTGTCCGGCTCGGTGACCCGGGACAGCAAGTGCGGGATCAGATGGCCGAATTCGGCGAAACGCTCGCGGTAGATATCCGGGAGTCTCTCGCGGTCGAAGCGCGGCCTGTCGGGTTCGGCCGAGGTGCCGGCCAAATAGATGAGGTCCTCGGCGATCGGGACGACGCCGATGGTGGTGATCCGGCCCCAATACCACATCATCTCGCTCAGGCCGGGAGGCCTCGGAAGGATGTAGCGCCAGGCAACGAAGCCCGCATATTCCGGCTCCTCGACGCCGAACACCGTCGCCCGCACCCTCGACCGGATGCCGTCGCAGCCGACGACGAGATCGAACGCGCCCGAGGTGCCGTCGGTGAAGGTCACGCCGACCGCATCGTCGCCGTTGTCGATCGTCTCGACCGTGGTTCCCATGCGCACCGGGATCCCGTCCGCCGCGACGAGCTCCGCCAGCTTCTCGTGAAGCGCCTGGCGCTCGAACGAAACGCCCCCCGGCAACGGGCCCCTATCGTCGCCCGCTTCGACCGCGGCCACGATGTTTTCCCCGACATCCCGGAAGGTGACCCGGGTTCGTTCGGACCAACCGACGCCGCGGACGTCGTCGCCGACGCCGATTTCGTCGAACGCCCGCATGCCGGTGCCCTGGATCAGGATGCCGGCGCCGGCGATGTCGAAATTTTCCTTGATCTCGACGATCTCGCATCGGATGCCGCGCCGGGCCATGCCGACCGCCAGCGACTGGCCGACGATGCCGCTGCCGACGATTAGAACGCTGTTCGCCGCCGCCATGGCTCTCCTCCCGACCATTCTCGCGACGCCGGATCAGGCTCGGCACCCGACCGATCGCGGATAGCGGGCAGAGACCGCCCATCCAGGATCGGGCCGGAAGACCACGTTTCTTGCCCGGCGCTACGAGCCCTCAGACCCCACTTTCCATACCGCGTGACACCCGGCAAGGATCGTCTCCCTTGTATTTTTATTCCTTTTGAGAGAATTTTGATCCAATGACGGGTGGCTGTCAAGAAAACCGGGACGCCTGCGGGCGGCCGAATGACTGCCCCACCGGGAATGACGAGCGGAGGCCCCGATGAGCCCACGACCCAACTTTCTCTTCATCGTCACGGACCAACAGCGGGCCGATCATCTCGGGTGCTACGGCAACCCTATATTGAAGACGCCGGCGATCGACCGCCTCGCCGGCGAAGGGCGGCGTTTCGATCGCTTCTATGTCGCCGCGCCGAGCTGCCAGCCCAATCGCGCGAGCCTCATGACCGGGCGCATGCCGTCGCTGAACGGCGTCCGCAACAACGGCCTGCCGCTGCCGATGGACGCGACGACATTCGTCGATATCCTGCGCGATGCGGGCTATCGCACGGCGTTGCTCGGCAAGGCCCATCTGCAGAACATGACCGGCCTTCCGCCCCGTCAGGTTCGCAGCGTCGAGGAGGATCTGCTGCAGCCGGGCGATCACTATCTGGAGGCGTCGATCGGCGGCCGCCGCGGTCCGGAATACGAAATCGAGAACGAGCTGAACTGGCCGGCGCCGGCCATGGAACGGCGGACCGAGCCCTATTACGGCTTCGAGCATTTCGAGGTCGCGACCGGCCACGGCGACCAAGTCGGCGGCGACTATCTGTTCTGGGCGCGGGAACGGCGGTCGGATTTCGATGCGCTGCGCGATCCGGCCAATGCCCTGGCGGCGCCCGGCTACTCGGCGCCTCAGGCGCGGCGGACCCGTATCCCGGAAGAGCTCTATTCCAGCGCCTATGTCACCGACCGGACCGTCGCCTTTCTCCGGCAACACGCCCGGCGCGAGGCGGACCGGCCGTTCTTCATCCAGATGGCCTTCCCCGACCCGCATTATCCGTTCACGCCGCCCGGGCGGTACTGGGATTTCTACGATCCCGCCGATATCGCGTTGCCGGAATCGTTCGAGTCGACCCCGATTCCGATCGTCGCCGGCATCAAGGGGGCTTTCAGAAACGGCAAGGCCTTTCGGGAAGGGCATGCGGCCTTCGCCGTCGCGCCACGCGAGGCGCAGGAGATCGTCGCGCTGACCTACGGCATGATCGCGATGATCGACGATGGCGTCGGGCGGGTGATGGAAACGCTGCGGGAACTCGGCCTGGATTCGAACACGATCGTCATCTTCACCTCGGACCACGGCGACCATATGGGCGACCATGGCGTCATGCTGAAAAGCCTCATGCACTTCCAGGGGCTGATCCGGGTGCCGTTCGTCTGGCGCGACCCCCGGGGCGCGGCGGGCGAATCGAGCGACCTCGGCAGCACGATCGATATTGCACCCACGGTTCTGCGCCGTGCCGGCATCCAGCCCAATAACGGGGTCCAGGGCCGCGATCTTCTCGATCCCGCCGCCGCGCCGGACAGCCTGCTCATCGAATCCGACAATCCGTTCGAGGGCGCGGCGGGTATCCCGAAAACCCGGACGCTGGTCACCGAGAACTGGCGTTTCACGATCCATCAGGACGCCGAGTGGGGCGAGATGTACGACCTTGACGCCGATCCGCACGAAACGACCAACCTGTGGTCCGACCCGACGCATGGCGAAACGCGCTTCCGCCTCACCGAAGCCCTGCTGCGCCGGATGATCGACATGCAGGAAAACGCGCCCCTGCAAACCGGGTTGTCCTAGTTCGGGCCGGCCTCGGCCTTCAACTCGATGGAGACAGAAAGATGGCGGAGAGCGAAGAGCCGTATGTGATTGCGTAGGAAGAGCATTACTGGGATCCGGCGGTGGTGGAGGCTTGGGGGTCGAATGAGGGGGTGCAGCCCGAAGCGCAGTTGCTCGACCTAGTGTCTTGTCCGATTAATTAATTGAAGTACACTGTTCACTGATTCGATGATCTCGTCGGCGGACTTGGTCCAGCGGAATGGCGTTGGCTGCTCGTTGTGGATCTCCAGGTAGCCACGGATCGCCCGCTCCAGGGCGACGACGGAACGATGGCTGCCACGTCGCAACTGAAGTTCCGTCAAGCTGGCGAAGAAACGCTCGACCAGGTTGATCCAGGAACTGTAGGTCGGCGTGAAATGGCAATGGAACCGCGGGTGACGGAGCAGCCACTGTTTGACCTTCGCGGTCTTGTGGGTGCCGTAGTTGTCGAGGATCAGGTGGACCCCCAGATCGGCCGGGACGACCCGGTCGATGTGCCGCAGGAAGCTGATGAAGTCGATGCTGCGGTGGCGGCGCTTGAGCTGGCCGATGACCTTGCCCGTGGCAACGTCCAAGGCCGCGAACAGCGTCGTCGTGCCGTAGCGCCGGTAGTCGTGGGTGCGCGTCTCCGGCGTGCCCCAGTTCAGCGGCAACGACCGTTGCGTCCGCTCCAGTGCCTGGATCTGGCTCTTCTCGTCCATACACAGCACCAGCGCCTTGTCCGGCGGATCCAGGTAGAGGCCGACGACATCGCGCACCTTCGCCACGAAGTGCGGATCGGTCGACAGCTTGAAGCTGTGCGACAGATGGGGCTTCAGGCCGAAGGCCCGCCAAACGCGATGCACGAAGTCCCGCGGCACGCCCAGTTCCGCCGACAGGCTGCGCACGCTCCAGTGCGTCGCGTTGCCAGGCCGCCGGTTCAGCGTGGCGTCCAGAACCACCTGCACCTGCTCGTCGCCGTGCCGGCGCGGCTGGCCGGTTCGGGGTGCATCGGACAGCCCGGCCAGACGCCCGCTGGCAAACCGGCGCCGCCACTTGGTCACGGTCTGCTGGCTGGTCCGATGGCGCTCGGCGATCTCCGCACCGGACAACCCGGCCGCGCAATCCAGCACGATCCCCGCCCGCACGTACAGCCCCGAACTCCCGCTGCGCCGCCGGCGCCAGCGCTGAAGTTCCGCCCGCTCCGCGTCGCTCAGCACGATCTCCGTTGCCCGCCGCCCCATCGCAGAAACCCTCCACATGACCAGGGCGCCATTGGACAACAGACATGCACATACTTCAATTAATTAATCGGACAAGACACTAGCAGGCTGCTGAAAAACCCGCCACGCGCGGCCGGTTCGAAGGTTCCATCGGTTTTTTCGGGACATCGACGTTGCGGCGGGGGGTTCGCGGCCCGCCCGCGGCGGAGACGGGGGCGGGTTCTGCGTCTAACGGGCATCATGTCGGGGCCTCGGCGAGCAGTTTGGGCAGCCGGACCAGGTTGTAGGCGACGGCGGTCAGGGAGAACATCTTCGTAAGTCAAACGATCTCAAGCCCTCTGGAGCGATCTGGAGCCCTCTGGAGCATGATATTGCAACGGGTTATGGGATTTCCCTAAATCCCCTGGAGTTCTCCTGAGCGGTCCTGAGTACCCCCTAATTTGATCTCTGGTGTTGGGTAGAGTGTTGACAGGATTTTCCACGAATCCGATAATCCCTCCATGACCGCTCCGAACCCTCCATCCGCCAAGCGCGTCGCCCGCGTCAAGCTGACGCTCACCAAGCGCGCCGTCGAGGCCATGACGCCCGGCGACAAGCCCTGGATCGCGTGGGACGACAAGCTCACCGGATTCGGCGTCCAGGTCCACCCCACCGGCGCCAAGTCCTTCCTCGTCAACTACCGCACCGACGGCGGCGGCAGGAACGCGCCCAACAAGCGCGTCGTCCTCGGCCGCTTCGGCAGGCTCACGGTGGACGAAGCCCGGAACATGGCCAAGCAGGCCCTCGGCAAGGCCGCCGGCGGCGACGACCCTGCGACGAAGCGCGCCACGGCGCGCGCCATGCCCCTGCTGGAAGACGCCTTCGAGGACTACATGAAGGTCAATCCGAAGCGGGCCGAGAGTTCCAACAGGATGTACCGCGCCGAGTTCGCCTACCTCCTCGGCGACTGGCGCACGCGACCGCTCGACGCCATCGAGCGGCGCGACGTGGAGGAGCGCTTCATCCGCCTCACGCGCGACCACGGCTGGGCGGGGGCCAACCGGTCGATCGCGCTGCTGCGCTCGGTCTACCGCCGTCCCTGCGTCGACATCGAGGGTTTGCGCAATCCGGTCGATCTGTGGCTCGCCGGCGGCGGCGAGTACCATCGCCCGAGGCGGCGCAAGATCTCCAACCCGGCCG
>MPNO01000001.1 GCA_002239065.1 Defluviicoccus sp. bin129
CCATCCGGCGCGGCTCCAGGAAGCCCGGGAAGTAGCTCCCCTTGCGCAGCTTCGGGATCTTCAGAGCGACCGTGCCGGCGCGGGTCTCCCAGCTCCGCTCGCGGTAGCCGTTGCGCTGCGTGATCCGCTCCGGCGAACGCTCGCCGTGAGCGGCGCCGGTCACCCCCTCGACCTCCAGCTCCATCAGCCGCTCGGCCGCGAAGCCGATCATCTCGCGCAGCAGATCGGCGTCGGAGCTCTTCTCCATAAGCCCGCGCAGGGCCATCATGTCGTCGGTCATCGTGGTTCCTCCTCAGGTTCGGGTTGGCGTTGCACGACCCAACCCTAAACCGGAACCGCGATGGCCTCCGCTGTGGATAAGCAGCCCGCCGCCGCCAGACTCGCGACGGTCGCGGCGGCGGGCTACTTACCCACAGATACCAACGAAAGCCAGAGCTCCTACACCACGTGTGGGGACACGACCACCCTCTTGGCGCTTGGCGCCGGATTCTCCACATCGGAAACTGATCCCAAAGCCATTTGAAAAGGCTCAGGAGAACGGCTGGGCTCAGGAATTCCACAATGCCGCCGAGCAAGTGACACCGAACCGGCGAATGCCGTCAGTGAGTCCGGTCCCGAATGGGTCGGATGGCTGCATGGATACAGAATTTCTTCGGCGCCTACAGATCGATTTTCCCGGCATGTCCCGTCCGTCGGGAATTCAGAAACACCGATGAATTCAAGGAATTAGGTGGTAGCGGAGGCCGGACTCGAACCAGCGACCCACGGATTATGATTCCGCTGCTCTACCAACTGAGCTACTCCGCCACCGGAGGGGGACGCTTTACGGCCGGCCCCGGACGGTGTCAAGGACGAAGCGCGGCGGGGCCGTCGGGCGCCCTGCGGATCCAGCCGCCGCCGAGCACCCGCTCGCCGTCATAGAGAACGCAGGCCTGGCCGGGCGCGATACCGCGCTCGGGCGAATCGAGCGCGACGCTGGCGCTGCCGCCCGCGCCGGCGCGCAGCGTCGCCGCGGCGGGCGGGCGCATCGAGCGGATCTTCGCCTGCACCGCGACCGGGCCGGAGGGCGGTGCGGCGCCGGCGAGCCAGTTGAGCCCGCCGATGCGGATCTCGCTGCCGGCCAGCGCGTCGCGCGGGCCGACCACGACGCGGCGGGTCGCGGGCTCGGTGCGGACCACGTAGAGGGGCTCGCCGGTGCCGCCTATGGCGAGCCCGCGGCGCTGCCCGACGGTGAAGTGGACGATCCCGTCATGGCCGCCGAGACGCCGGCCCTGGAGGTCGACGATATCGCCCGGCTCCGCGGCGCCCGGGCGCAGGCGCTCGACCACGCGGGCATAGCCGCCGCCCGGCACGAAGCAGATGTCCTGGCTGTCCGGCTTGGCGGCCACCGGCAGGGCGAGACGCGCGGCCTCCCTGCGCACCGCCTCCTTCCGCATCCCGCCGAGGGGAAAGCGCAGATAGGCGAGCTGGTCCCGCGTGGTCGCGAACAGGAAGTAGCTCTGGTCGCGGTCGGCATCGACGGCGCGGTGCAGCTCCGGCCCGTCCGGCCCGGCCACACGGCGCACGTAATGTCCGGTCGCCAGCGCATCGGCGCCGAAATCGCGCGCCAGCCCCATCAGGTCGCGGAACTTGACGGTCCGGTTGCAGGTCACGCAGGGAACCGGCGTCTCGCCGGCGACGTAGGAGTCCGCGAAGGGCTCGATCACGCTCTCGCGGAACCGGCTCCGGTAGTCGAGGACGTAGTGCGGGATGCCGATCGCGTCGGCGGCGCGTCTGGCGTCGTAGATGTCCTGGCCGGCGCAGCACGCCCCCTTGCGCGCCGAAGCGGACCCGTCGTCGTAGAGCTGCAGCGTGACGCCCACCGCCCGGTAGCCCGCCTCCGCGACCAGGGCTGCGGTCACCGCGCTGTCGACGCCGCCCGACATGGCGACCGCCACGAGGGTCTCGGCGGGCGGCTTGTCGATGTCGGGCGCGATCATGGCGGCGGCTCACTCGTCCATGTGGTTGACGGTCTCGGTGGGCAAGGTGAGCTCGATTCCGTCGAGCGCCTCGGTGACGACGATCTGGCAGCCGAGGCGCGAGCCCGGCGTCACCCCCCAGGCGAGGTCGAGCATGTCCTCCTCGTCCTCGCTGGAAGGCGGCAGGCGGTCGTAGTCGGCCTCGCTCAGGATCACATGGCAGGTCGAGCAGGCCATCGAGCCCTCGCAGGCGCCTTCGACCTCGATACCGTGGGCCCAGGCGATCTCCAGCACCGACCGGCCGGTCTCGGCGTCGATCTCGCGGCGCCCGCCATCGGCCGAGATGAACGCGATGCGCGGCACCGGCCGGCCCCTCAGGCGACGCGGCGCGCGGTGCGGTCGCGCAGCCGCGCCCAGGCGGCGACAAAGCGGTCGACCTCGCCGGCGGTGGTCCGCCAGCCGAGGCTGACGCGGAGCGCGCACATCGCCGCGTCCTCGTCCACGCCCATCGCGGCGAGCACGTAAGGCGGGCGCACCCTGCCCGACGAGCAGGCGGAGCCGGCGCTGACCGCGATACCGTCGAGGTCCATGGCGATCACCTGCGCCGCGCTCTCGCAGCCCGGCATGACCGCCATCGAGGTGTTGGGGAGCCTCGGCGCGGCGGCGCCCGGCATCCAGGCGCCCGGATCGAGCGCGCGGATTTCCGCCTCCATCCGGTCGCGCAGCGCGGACAGGCGGGCGAACTCGTCCAGCCGCTGCGCCGCGATCTCCGCCGCGCGGCCGAATCCGGCGATCCCGGCGACGTTCTCGGTGCCGGCGCGCCGGCCGCGCTCCTGCCCGCCGCCATGGATCAGCGGCGCCGCGCCGTCGGGGTCGCGCAACACCAGCGCGCCGACGCCCTGGGGCCCGCCCAGCTTGTGCGCGGAGACGGCGTAGCTGTCCGCCCCGAGCGCCGCGGCGTCGACCGGGATCTTGCCCGCCGCCTGGACCGCGTCGCAATGGACGCGGGCGCCGTGCCGCCGCGCCGCCGCGACCGCCCCGGCGACCGGCTGGACGACCCCGGTCTCGTTGTTGGCCAGCATGACGGCGACCAAAGCGGGGCGCGGAGCCGCGGCGAGCGCGCGGTCCAGCGCTTCCAGGTCGATGACGCCGTCGGCGGTGACCGGCAGCCGGACCGCCCGCTCGTCGGCCGACAGCGCCGATTCGTGTTCGATCGCCGAGACCAGCACCCGCGCGGCGCCGCAACAGCGGATCGCCTGGTTGTTGGCCTCGGTGCCGCCGCCGGTGAAGACGATCCCGGCCGGGTCCGCGCCAACCAGCCGGGCGACCGACTGGCGCGCCTGCTCGACGCGCGCCCGCGCGGCCCGGCCCGGCGCGTGGATCGACGAGGCGTTGGCGCCCGCGCGCATCGCCTCGGCCGCCGCCTCGGCGGCTTCGGGCCACATCGGCGCGCTCGCGTTATAGTCCAGATAGACGGTGGCGTTCATGCTGCGTCTTCCGCGCCGGTCCGCTCGAACGGATCCGACGTCCTTGAAGTCCGGTGCCGCGGTTGTGATATAAACGCTGACGCGTTCGCGGGCGCAGTATTCACCGTCCGCGCCAGCCTACCAACCGGCGGCGTCGCAAACCTAGTTGCGCGTCCTGACCTGTCAACCGCCGATCGTGCCGGGCAGAGTCCAGGCGAGGAGGAATTTTCAGCCATGCCCGAGGTCATTTTCAACGGCCCCGAGGGACGGCTGGAAGGCCGCTACTACCACAGCAAGACGCCCAACGCGCCGATCGCGATCCTGCTCCACCCGCACCCGCAATATGGCGGGACGATGAACAACCGTGTGGTGTTCCAGGCGTTCCAGGTGTTCACCAGGCGCGGGTTCTCGGCGCTGCGCTTCAACTTCCGCGGGGTCGGGCGGTCGCGCGGCGTCTATGACGAGGGGCTCGGCGAACTCAGCGACGCGGCGGCGGCACTGGACTGGCTGCAATCCTGCAACCCCGACACGCCGCAATGCTGGATCGGCGGGTTCTCCTTCGGCGCCTGGATCGGCATGCAGCTGCTGATGCGCCGGCCGGAGATCACCAGCTTCATCTCCATCGCGCCGCCGGCGAGCCTCTACGACTTCTCGTTCCTCGCGCCCTGCCCGTGCTCGGGCCTGTTCCTGCACGGCGATGCCGACCAGCAGGTGCCGCAGGAATCGGTCGCCGAGCTGGCGGACCACCTCTCCAACCAGCGCGGCGTGACCATCGACTACCGGGTGATCGGCGGCGCCGACCATTTCTTCAACGAGCATCTCGACGTGCTCACCGGGCACATGGAAGACTATCTCGACAAACACCACGGCCCGGTCGGCGGGGACGCGGAAGACTGAACGCGCGCCAGTTCGTCGATCCCGCGCGGGGACACAATGTCGATCGGCTCGACTTTGCTCCGGGAAGCGGGTGGGGGCGTTCGCAGGGCGAGGGGGCCGGGTCAGTAGGCCGAGTCGCGCCGGTGGATGCGGATGATTTCCACCTCTCCCAGGTCCTCGTCGATGAGGATGATGATGCGATGAGGGCCGACGCGGATGCGCCGACGGGGAGGTGTCGTGTTGACGATGCGGGCGACGTCAGCGTGGCCGGTTTCGCAAAAGCGGTGAAGTGCTCGCAAGATCCTTTGCGCGGCGATGCGGTCGAGGGCGTCGAGGTCTCTGTCCGCGGCTCGGGTCCAGATCAACCGCCATTTCATAGCCCGTGCTTGCGCAGAATTTGCGCATGGGGGACGCGGTTGCCGGCTCGGAGATCGCGAATGGCGTCGTCCACGCCCTGTTGTTCTTCGTCGCTGAAGGGTTCCTCGACGTCGGGGGCGGAACGGATCGCATCGAGGACCGGGTCGTCCTGGTTGCACAGGGATTGGAGGTAGCGCTCGGCCGCCTGGAGTTGTTCCTCGGGCAGCCGGTCGATGAGCTTGTGCAGGCGATTCTTCGGTAGCGGATCCATGGCGGGAGATCCGTGGGTGCTGATCATTGTGCGCCTCGCCGAAGTTAGGGCCGGACGGCGGATACGTCCAGTCGGCGCTGCGTCGGTGCGGTTTTCTGCCGGAACGCGCGGCGGCGGCGAGGGCCAATGCAGCCTGCCGCCGGTCGTCGGCCCGGCCACCGCATCGAGGCCGAAATCGAGCCGGTCGAGCGATTTGGGCGGCGCCCGGTCGGCGGGGACGTGGAAGACTGAGCACGCGACTGGGCGTGCCTTGCCATGCCGAATCCCCAATCGAGTTCCTTCGCGCCCGCGCGGCATCGGCACTTTGGCGATGCCCAAAGGACCGATTGACACGCTATCTGTCGAATTATATCCGTAAATGACATGATCTAGTTCATTATCGAAGGAGATTCCGATGGTGAACCATTCAGATATGTCTGCGGTCGCGCACGGGTTGCCGACGAAAGCGGCAAAAATCCGGGCCTTGGACGCGGCAGGCTACGCCCGCGCCGATATCGCACGCTTCCTCGAAATCCGGTACCAGCATGTCCGCAACGTATTGCTCCGGGGCACGCCGAAGACCGCACAGGGCGCGGCGGCGGCGGTCGGCGCGCGAAGCGACGATCGGATCGAGGTCAAGATCGGTCCGGGCGGCCGTGTCGTCATTCCGGCGGCCTTTCGCGAGGCGATGGAGGCGGGAGAAGGCGATACGCTGGTCGCGGTGATCGACAGGGACGGCGTCGTCCGGCTGACCAGCGCTTCGGCCGCCTTGCGCATGGCCCGGCGAATTCTCTCCGCTGCGATCCCCGCCGATGTCAGCCTGTCGGACTCGCTGATCGCGGACCGGCGGCGGGAAGCGGCGCGCGAGGCCGGGTCCGGCGATGCCTGAAGCGGTTTTGGATGCGTCGGCCGTGCTGGCGGTGCTCAACGGGGAGCCGGGCGGAGAAACGGTCCGGCCCGTCCTGCACGACAGCGTGATTTCCACTGTGAACCTGTCGGAGGTCATCTCCAAGCTGGTGGAAAACGGCGTCGACGGTCGGACGGCCGTTCGATTGACCGACGCGCAGCCCTTCCGCCCGATGGATCACACGCTGGGTCTGGCGCGGATAGCCGGCACGCTTCGCGCGGAGACCCGGGCGGCCGGCCTGTCGCTCGGCGACCGCGCCTGTCTCGCCCTGGCGCTCGCCATGGAGCTGCCGGTATACACCGCCGACCGGGCATGGCAGGGGTTGCCGCTCGACATAGAGGTCCGGCCGATCCGTTAGGGCCAATGCAGCCTGCCGCCGGTCGCCGGCGCGGCGACGCCGGTGGTCGTGGGCAGGCTGAGCGGGAGTGCGCGCCGGCTGCGCATCGCGAGAAAGGCGAAGGCCTGCGCCTCCAGCGCGTCGCCCTCCCAGCCGAGCGCCTCGACCGGGTCGCAGGGAACCCCCAGCCGGGCGGAAAGCCGCGCCATGACGACCGGGTTGCGGCGCCCCCCGCCGGCGACCAGCCAGCGTTCCGGCGGCGCGGGCAGGTGGGCGGCGGCGCGCGCGACGGCGGCGGCGGTGACGTCGGCCAGCGTCGCCGCGCCGTCCGCCGCCGACAGCCCGGCCACCGCATCGAGGCCGAAATCGAGCCGGTCGAGCGATTTGGGCGGCGCCCGGTCGAACCAGGGATCGGCGAGGTAGCGCGCCACCGCCTCCCGCGCGACCCGCCCCGTCGCGGCCAGCGCGCCGTCCTCGTCGTAGCGCCGCCCGGTGCGACGCTCCACCCACTGGTCGAGCAGCGCGTTGCCGGGTCCAGTATCGAAGGCGACGGGCGGGCCGTCCCCGCCGACCCAGGTCAGGTTCGCCATGCCGCCGATATTGAGGACCGCGACCGGTGCCTCGACATCGGCGAGAAGGGCCACGTGGTAGAGCGGCGCGAGCGGCGCCCCCTGCCCGCCCGCCGCCACGTCGGCGCCGCGGAAATCGTCGACCACCGGAATCCCCAGCATGCGCGCGAGCGCCCCGCCGTCGCCGATCTGCACGGTCACCCCCTCGCCCGGGCGATGGTCGATCGTGTGGCCGTGAAACCCGACGAGCGAGGGTGCCGGATGGCCGGCGGGAAGCCCGGCGAGGAGGTCCCGCACCGCATCGGCGTGCCTGCGGGTAAGCTCGGCCTCGACCGCCTCGTAGCCCGACGGCCGGCCGAGCGTCGCGGCGAGCCGGGCGCGGAACGCCGCTTGGTAGGGGAATGTCGCCGCCTCTCCGAAGGCGCGGATTGTCTCGCCGTCGGTCTCGATCAGCGCCGCGTCGATGCCGTCGAGCGAGGTGCCGCTCATCAGCCCGACGACCCAGGCGTGGCCCTCCGCCGCGGCCATGCCCGCCGACCCGCGGTCAGTTCCCGGGGTCGGTGGAGAGATAGTGGTCGACGATCTCCGACCCGGTGGCGCGCCACACGCCTTCATGGGCGCAGATATAGTCCAGCCCGCCTTCGAGCGCGCCGATCCGGTGCGGCATGCCGATGACGAACGGGTGGAGGCAGATCGCCATCACCCGGCCCGACTCGGCCCCCTCGCGGTACAGCACGTCGAACTGGCGCTTGATCATGGTCTCGAATTCTTCCGCCGTCCGCCCCATGCGGATCATCGCCGGCAGGTCGTTGATCTCGCCCGAATAGGGGATCGAACAGATCTGCCGCCCGTCGACATCCATCCGGTAGGGCTGGTCGTCGTTGATCCAGTCGGCGACATAGTCCGCGCCGTTGTCGATCAGGTAGTCGAGCGTGTGCCAGCTCTCCTGCAGCCCCGACGACAGCCAGCCGCGCGGCCGGGACCCGGTCGCGGCCTCGATCCGATCGAAGACGCGCTTCACGGTGTCGCGCTCGGCCTCCGGTTCCATGTGGTGGAGGTAGCGCGAATTGCTCTCGTTGTGCCCCATGAACTCCCAGCCCAGCGCCCTGGCGTCCTCGACGATCTCGGGGTGGTCGTCGCAGACCTCGGAGTTGAGGGCGACGGTGCCCCTGACGCCGTGGCGCTCCAGCACCTCCATGATGCGGAACACGCCGACCCGCGCGCCGTAGTCGCGCGGCGCCCAGTTGATGATGTCGGGCGCCATCCCGGTGCCGCCCGGGACCGGTTCGTCGAGCGGGAAGATCTCGATATTGGGGATCACCCAGAGGGCGAGCCGCGCCCCGCCGGGCCAGACGAGCTTCTTGCGCCGGTTGATGGGGATATAGGGGAAGGGCCCGCTGCGGCTGGGTTCCATGGTCGTCTTCCTTTGTTTCTCGGACGGCCGGATGTTAAACCGGCCGGCGAAGCGGGCGCCAACGGTTTCGGGCAGCGAGACGGTCGTGCCGGAGCGCGGCCGCGTCTTTTGGAGACAGCGATGACCGGTTACAGCTCGGAGTTCCTGACGACCGTCGCCGAGCGCGGGTTCCTGCACCAGTGCACCGACGCGGACGGGCTCGACGCGGCGCTTTCCGAGGGCGTGCCCAGGCTCTGCTATATCGGCTTCGACTGCACCGCGGACAGCCTGCATGTGGGCTCGCTGATGCCGATCATGCTGCTGCGCTGGTGGCAGCGGACCGGCCACAAGCCGATCGTGCTGATGGGCGGCGGGACCACCAGGGTCGGCGACCCTTCGGGCAAGGACGAATCCCGCCAGCTGCTTTCGGAAGAGCGGATCGCCGCCAACCTGGACGGCATCAAGCGGGTCTTCTCGCAGTTCCTGACATTCGGCGACGGTCCGACCGATGCGGTGATGATGAACAACGCGGACTGGCTGGACGGACTCTCCTACATCCCGTTCCTCCGCGAGTTCGGGCGCCATTTTTCGGTCAACCGCATGCTGGGCTTCGATTCGGTCCGGCTGCGGCTCGACCGCGAGCAGCCGCTGAGCTTCCTCGAATTCAACTACATGGTGCTCCAGGCCTACGACTTTCTCGAGCTGAGCCGGCGGACCGGATGCATCCTCCAGATGGGCGGCTCCGACCAGTGGGGCAACATCGTCTCGGGCATCGAGCTGGCCAGGCGCACCGACGGGGCGGCGCTCTACGGGCTGACCTCGCCGCTGATCACCACCGCCTCGGGCGAGAAGATGGGCAAGACCGCGGGCGGCGCGGTCTGGCTCAACGCCGACCGGGTAAGCGCTTACGACTACTACCAGTTCTGGCGCAACGCGGCGGACGGCGATGTCGGCCGCTTCCTGCGGCTGTTCACGACGCTGCCGGTCGACGAAATCGCCCGCCTCGAAGCGCTGCGCGATTCCGAGATCAACGAGGCCAAGAAGACGCTGGCCCGCGCGGCGACGGCGCTGTGCCACGGCGCGGCGGAGGCGGACCGCGCCGAAGCCACCGCGCGCACCACCTTCGAGGACGGCGCGCTGGGCGCCGACCTGCCGCGCTACGCGCTCGACCGGACCGAGCTGGAGACCGGGATCGCGGCGTTCGACCTGATTGCGCGCGCCGGGCTCGCCGCGTCCAGGGCCGATGCGCGGCGGCTGATCCGGGGCGGCGGCGGCCGGCTCAACGACCGCGCCTTCGACAACGAGATGCAGACCGTCACCCTGGGCGATCTGACACCGGACGGGGTGATGAAGCTGTCGGCCGGCCGCAAGAAGCATGTCATCGTGACGCCGGTCTGACCCCGCCCGGTCACCGTTCGGGCTGCGGCTCCGCTGGCAGGTCGTCGCGCCTGGCGTCGAATATCCGGAAGATGTTGCGGAACACGCCGGGCGTCAGCACGCCGAGCGGGTTCACGGTGAAGGACGGCTGTTCGATCTTGCCGCGGATCGCGTAGGGCGCGGCGAACAGGCCGCTGCCCTTCTCGCCGGAAAAGATGAAGCCGATGCCGGGCACCTCGCCGAGCGCCGCGTTGAGCGGGTAGGCGGGCACCAGGGTGCCGTCGATCTCCAGGGTCTCGCCGTCGACGTCGATGGCGCCGCTACCGGTGACACCGAACCCGGAACCGAACGCGCGCGCCTCGGAAAAGCGGAGCTTCGTCCCGTCATGGGTGAACGGGATGTCGAGCGCGGTCACCCGCACGCCGCGCCCGCCGAGCTCCTCCGACAGGGCGCCGAGGGCGGCAAGGCGCAGCGCCTGGACCAGCCTGGGCGCGCCGGTCAGCACGAAATCGCGGATGGCGAGCCTGCCTCTCCACAGCCCCGCCTGGTCGCCGGCCGGGCGCTCCGCGGACACCGTCAGACGGCCGCCGCGAACCCATTTGGTCTCGCCCACCAGGCCCAGCATCTCCCCGGCATCCATGCTGGTCGCCTGGAGCCGTCCCCCGCCGTCGCGCGGCCGGTAGCCGAGGTCGAAGCGCTTTCCGCCGGGAAACCGGCCGGAGAGGTCGATCGCCTGCCAGCTCCCGTCGCGATAGCGGGCGCCGAGCGACGCGTTCTCGACCGAGCGGCCGTCGGTCAGCAGCACGCGATCGAGCCTGGCGGCGATGCGGAGCGGCGGCAGGGAAGTCTCGCCCTCCCCCCTGGTCAGGCGCTGGATCGGCGCGGCATCGAAGAGCCGGCCGCTGGCGTCGATCGTCCAGCCCTCCGCCTCGTCGATCGACAGCGCGCCCGCAAGGTCGAACCGGTCGGGGACGGCGAGGCGGTCGATCTCCACCCGGCGGATGCTTCCCCGGTCGAGCCTGACCTGACCCGCCGCCCGGAGGTCGCCGGCGACGAGGTCCTTGATGCGGATCGCCCGTGCGCGGCCGCCGTCGAAGGCGATTTCGAACGACGCCCGACCCGCCACGCCGGGAGGCTTCCGCCATTCGAGGGGGGGCAGGGAGAATTCCGATTCGGCGGCGTCCAGCGTGCCCGTCGCCCGCGCGGCGCCGCCGGAGAACACGGCGTAGTCGGCGGCGACGGAGAGCGGTCCCCGGACGAGAGGGGCGAGGACGACGCCCAGGCGCTGCCGGTCGGCTTCGGCCAGCCGCGCCCGCACGGTGTAGCGCCGGCGGGGCTCCTCGGTGCCGGTGAAGTCCTCGCGCCAGCCGACGGCGGCGGAGATCCCGGAAATGCGCGCGTCGCCGTCGATCTTCATACCCCGGTTGTTGAGCGTGAAGCGCAGCGCCCCGTCGGCCAGGTCCTCGCCGAGGAACGCCCCGTCGGCGACCGCGCCGGTCAGCGTGCCCGCCGCGCCGAGTTTCGCGTCGTCCAGCGCCAGCGCGTCGATCAGCGGGAAGCGCGCCTCGATCCGCGCCGCCAGGCTGCCGCGCACCCTGCCCGGCCGGAGACCGACCCTGGATGCGTAGCCCAGACGCGGATGGTCGAGCACCGAGAGCGCCGTGGCGAGAGGCCCCGTCAACCGGCCCTGCAACGCCATATCCGCCGTGTCCGCCGAGAGGCCGGTGATGTCGATCAGCCCGTCGGACAGGACGAGATCGGAAACCCCGCCCCCGTCGACGGTGATCCTTATCCGGTCGCGGCCGATGGTGACCGAGCCCCGGGCCCCGGTAATGGGCGGGAGCGGCTTGAGGTAGTGGAGGGTCGCGCGCACCATACCGAGGGTCACCTTGACGCGCTCGATCTTCGCCCCGCCATCGGGGAAGGAGAGCGCGAGATTGGCGGCCAGGTCGCGGACTTCGCCCCGGTTCAGATTGGCGGCCAGCCAGCGCCGCGCGCCCTCGGCCACCCCCTCGGGCCAGTAGCGCGGCAGGGCCGACATCGTCATCCCGACGAGCGTCGCGCGCGCGTTCAGCCGCGGCTTGCGGCCGACCCCGGCGAGCTTGCCGGTCAAAGAGAGCTTCGGCTTGCCGAAATCGATCTCCAGCCGGTCGATCTCGACCTCCCGGTCGGCGGCGCGGTAACGACCGTCGAAGGCGAGCGAACGGATGTCGTAACGGTGATTGCCGAGCTCGGCCAGGCGCAGCGAACCCGCGCCCCCGCCGATGGCGACGCGCGCGTCCCGGATGCTGCCGCCGGCGCCGGAGGTCGCGGCGAGATGCCCGTGCAGGGGAACCGAGACGCCCCGCAAATCGGGAAGGCCGGAGAACCAGCCGGCCAGGATCGCCGCGAGGCGGTCGGGCACCAGGCCGGCGAAGTCGAGCGCGACATGCGTCGTGCGGTCCGCCAGGCGGTACTCCGCGACGCCCTCCATCGAGAGCCGCTTGTCCCCGGACCAGCCGTCGAGGTCGAACACGCAGACGATCGCCCGGTCCCGGCGCTCGAAATCGACCGATACCCGGTCCGGGCTCATGCGCAGCCCCAGCAGCCGGTCTTCCAGCGAGACCGAGGCGCGGTGGATGGCGACGCGATCGAGCTTCTCCAGCAGGCTGTCGCCGGACCCGCCCTCGCCGCCGGACTCGAACACGGTGAGGGATCGGCCGCCCTCCCCGGCCAGGCCGATGCTCAAGCTGCCGTCCTTCCGCCGCACCACCGAGACCTCGGCGTCGCTCAGGCGGATCGTCTTGAGCACCAGCCTGCCGTCCACAAGGGCTGCCAGCGACAGCCCGATGGAGAGTTCGGGAACCCTGGCGACCACGACATCGTCCCGGCCGCGCAGCTCGGCGTCCGACATCACCAGATCGAGCGGCCGCCTGGTGCCGCCCCAGGTCAGCACGAGGTCGGAAAAGGCGATGCGGTGGGGCAGGTCGAGAGCGGCCAGCCGCTTCTCCACCTGGGGTTTGAGAAAGCCGAGGGATACCGGACCTTCCGACAGTTTCCACGCGCCGTAGAGGGCCAGGCAGACCAGGGCGAGGGCGCCGAACAAGGCGACGTCGAGGCCGATGCGGAGCAGGCGGAGAATCATGGCGAGCCGGAGCCCGCTTGACCGGGAACGGCCGAGGGAACACTTTCGCTCGGCCTCTCCAGTGGCGGAGAAATGCGCTTGACGCCGATCGCGGGCGAACCGATCGCCGACACCGCGGCCCTGCCCCCGCCGGCGAACCCGGCGGCGGCCGGGCTCGCCTTCGAACGCTGGGAAGAGGCCGCTTCCGAGGCGCCGCCGGAAACCGCGCAACGCGCCCGCGCGCTCGCCGCCGACCCGGCCGCGCGCCCGGTGCTATCGGCGATCTTCGGAAACAGCCCCTTCCTCACCCATTGTGCCATCCGCGATATCGCATTCGCCTGTGACTTGCTGACCGATGGCGTGCAGGCGGCGTGGGATCGGACGATGACGGCGCTCGATCGCATAGGGCCGCATGATACCGGCACCGAAGAGATAATGTCGGCGCTTCGCATCGCCAAGAGAAGAACCTCGCTGGCAACCGCGGTCGCCGATCTGAGCGGCGCCTGGCCGGTCGAAATGGTCTGCGCCCGGCTCTCCGACTTCGCCCAGCGGTCGCTGACGATCGCCGTCGACCACCTGCTCACCGGGGCGGCGGCGGCGGGCGACATCGCGCTGCCCGTGCCGGACCAGCCGTCGCTCGCCTCGGGCTGGATCGTGCTCGGCATGGGGAAGCTCGGCGGCCGCGAGCTCAACTACTCGAGCGATATCGACCTGATCGTGCTCTATGACGGCGCGCTGATCGAATACACGGGCAGGACCAGCCTTCAACAATGCATGGTCCGCCTCACCCAGAGCCTGGTCAAGGTGATGGCCGAACGCACCAGCGACGGCTACGTCTTCCGCACCGATCTCAGGCTGCGCCCCGATCCGGGGTCCACGCCGGTCGCGGTCGCCACGAGGGCGGCCGAGATCTACTACGAGAGCGCCGGCCAGAACTGGGAGCGGGCGGCGATGATCAAGGCCCGCCCGGTCGCCGGCGACATCGTGGCGGGCGAGGCGTTTCTCGAAATGCTGCGGCCGTTCGTCTGGCGCAAGAGCCTCGACTTCTTCGCCATCCAGGACATCCATTCGATCAAGCGCCAGATCAACGCCCAGCGCGGCGGCTCGACGATGGAAGTCGCCGGGCACGACATCAAGCTCGGCCGCGGCGGCATCCGCGAGATCGAGTTCTTCGCCCAGACCCAGCAGCTCATCTGGGGCGGGCGCGATACCTCGCTGAGGGTCCAGGACACCTGCGATGCGCTGCGCGCGCTGGCCGGCGCGGGTCTGCTCGAATCGATCGTGAGCAGCCGGCTGATCCGGGCCTACCGGTTTCACCGCCGGATCGAGAACCGCCTGCAGATGATCGACGACCAGCAGACCCATAGCCTGCCGGAGGACGAGGCGGAGCTGGAACGCATCGCCCTTCTCATGGGGTATGAGGGAAGGCCCGGGTTCGAGGCGGCGCTGCTGGAGGAGTTGCGCGCCGTCGAATCGCACTACGCCGTTCTGTTCGAGAAGACCCCGGACCTGTCGGGTCCGGGAAACCTGGTCTTCACCGGCGCCGACGACGACCCGGAAACGCTGGAAACCCTGGCGCGGCTGGGCTTCCGGGAGCCCGGCCGGGTCGCCGAGCGCATCCGCATCTGGCATCACGGCCGCTACTCGTCGACCCGCAGCGCGCGGGCGCGCGAGCTCCTGACCGAGCTGATCCCGACCGTGCTCGAGACCCTGTCGACCACCAACGACCCGGACGCCGCGCTGCTCCGCTTCGACGACTTCCTGCGCACGCTTCCCGCCGGGGTGCACATCCTTTCCCTGTTCAGCAACAACCCGGCCCTGCTCGGGCTGCTCGCCAAGATCATGGGCAGCGCGCCCCGGCTCGCGGACTGGCTCAGCCGTCACCCGATCATGCTGGAAGGCGTGCTGCAGCCGGCGGGGCTGGACTTCGACGCCGGCGGCGACCGGCTCGCCGCCGACCTCGAACGGGCGCTCGACGAAGTCTACTATTTCGAGGAAAAGCTCGACATCTGCCGCTACTGGAACAACGCCCGCGTCTTCGAGATCGGCGTGCAGATGCTCGACGGCCGGATCGACGGTGCGGATGCGGGCCGGCCGCTCGCCGATCTCGCCACGGCCTGCGTGCGCGCCCTGCTGCCCGCGACCGCGCGCGAATTCGCGCGCCGGCACGGCGCGGTGCCGGACAGCGCCTTCGCCGTGCTCGGTTTCGGCAAGCTCGGCGGGCGGGAGCTCACCACCGAATCGGACCTCGACCTCCTGTTCCTCTACGAGACGGGGGACGAGCACGCCGAATCCGACGGTTCGCGCCCGCTGCCGTGCCAGACCTACTACGCCCGGCTGTGCCAGCGCTTCATCGGCGCGATGTCCGCGCCGACCAACGAAGGGAAGCTCTACGACGTCGACATGCGGCTGCGCCCGGCCGGCGCGTCGGGGCCGATCGCCACCTCGCTCGCGGCGTTCACGCGCTATCAGAACGAGGATGCCTGGACCTGGGAGCATCTGGCGCTGACCCGCGCGCGGGTGATCGCCGCGCCCGAAGCCTTCGCCGCGCGCATCGAGGAAACCATCGCCTCGGCGCTCACCCGGGAGCGCGACCCCGACCGGCTGGTCTCCGCGGTGGCCGACATGCGGGAGAGAATGGAGCGCGAGTTCGCGGTCGACGATTTCTGGTCGATCAAGCGGTTTCGCGGCGGCATGATCGACATCGAGTTCATCGCCCAGTATCTCCAGCTGCGCCACGCCAGCCGGCATCCCGAGGTGCTGTCGACCAATACCACCGAGGCGCTCGAGCGGCTGGCCGCCGCGGGCTGCCTGGAACCGTCGGTCGCCGGCGAGCTGGTCGAAGCGATGACGCTGTGGCGGCGGCTGCAGGGGATCGTTCGCCTCGCCTTCGGCGCGGGCGCCGCGGGCCGCCACGAATCGCCCGCCCTGCGGGAGTTCGTCGCCCGGGCGACGGGCTCGCCGGACTACGCGGCGCTCGAAGAGCGGAGCCTCGCGCTGGCGGCCCGGTCGTTCCGGCATTTCGAGGAGATCGTCGCCCGGCCCGCGGCCGCGGTCGGGAGCACGACGGGAAGGGATCGCCGATGACGTTGGAGGCTGGACAGCGCGCACCGGATTTCGAGATGGCGACCGATGGCGGCGGAACCGTCTCGCTCGCCGGTCTCGCGGGCCGCAAGGTGGTGCTCTACTTCTACCCGAAGGACGACACCCCCGGCTGCACCAGGGAGGCCTGCGGGTTCCGCGACTCCCACCCCGAATTCGCCGGGCTGGACGCCGTGGTCGTCGGCGTGTCGAAGGACAGCACCGCCAGGCACGACAGGTTCAAGGCGAAGCACGATTTGCCGTTCGCGCTCGCCGCCGACCTCGACGGCAGCGTCTGCGAGGCCTACGGAACCTGGGTCGAGAAATCCATGTACGGGCGGACCTTCATGGGGATCGAGCGCGCGACCTTCCTGATCGACGAGACCGGCGCGATCCGCCGCATCTGGCGCAAGGTCCGGGTCAACGGCCATGTCGACAGCGTGCTCGAAGCCGCCCGGTCGCTGTGACCGGCGGATAGGCTGCGGCGCATCCCGGTCGGAGGCAGAGACATGCGCGTTCTCGTCCTGCAGCACATCGCCTGCGAGCACCCCGGCATCTTCCGCGACTTCATGGCCGAAGACGGCATCGAATGGCGGGCGGTGGAGCTCGACGAAGGGGAGCCGATCCCGGACCTGGACGGCTTTGACGCGCTCTTCAGCATGGGCGGCCCGATGGACGTCTGGCAGCAGGACGAGCACCCCTGGATCGCCTCCGAGCTCGACGCGATTCGCCGCTGGGTCGGCGGGTCGCGGGGCCCCTTCCTCGGCTTCTGCCTCGGTCACCAGCTCCTGGCGGAGGCGCTGGGCGGCGAGGTGGGGCCGGCGGCGCAGCCGGAGATCGGGGTGATGTCGGTGCGCCTCACCGATGCGGGGCGCGCGAGCCCCTTCCTGCGGGGCGTCCCGGACGAATTCCCCTGCCTGCAATGGCACAGCGCCGAAGTCGTCCGGGCCCCGGCCGGCGCCGAGATCCTGATCTCGTCCCCCGCCTGCGCCGTCAATGCGCTGTCCTGGGCGGAGCATGCCTTCTCGGTGCAGTTCCATGTCGAGCTCACCCCGAGCACGGTCTCCGAGTGGGGGGGAATCCCGGAATACGACCGGGCGCTCGAAGACGCGCTGGGCGCGGGCGCGCTGACCCGGCTCGATGCCGAGGCGGCCGCGAACATGCCGATTTTCGCGTCGCTCGCGCGGACCCTCTACCGGAATTTCATCGCCGCGGCGCGCGGGAGCGACCGTCGCACCCGATAGTCCCGCGTGCCCGATGACGTGGCAGGGTCGTGCGACCCGTTCGGGAGGTCCGATGGAAATCCAGCGCGACGCGCCGATCTTCCTTGCCCTCGTCGTCCGCGATCTCGACCGGTCGATCGGTTTCTACCGGGACGTGCTGGGCATGGAGGAGATCAAGCGGGTCGAGGTGTCCGACGAGAAGGCGGCGACCGGCGGGTTCGCGAAGAGGGGGTTCCGGTTCCGTACCTTCCGGATGGGCCGCTGGCGCTCAAGCTGGTGCAGGTCCAGGGCGTGGCCCGGCTGGTGTTCTTCCACGATCCCGACGGGAACCTGCTCGAGCTCTACGGCGATTAGGGCCGGGTCGCCAAGCCGGCGCTCAGTGCGGACGCGGCAGCTTGAGATAGCTGTAACGGTCGCCCGAGCGCACCCGCACCGAGAGTACGTCGTCGTCCCTGAGCACGGTCAGGCGGATCTCCTCCCCCGGCTCCCCGGCCGCCCAGATCGTCCGGTAATACTCCGGCAGGCCGGACACCGCGACGCCCTCGACGGAGAGGATCGCATCGCCCGGCTGCATGCCGCACTGGTCGCCCGGGCCGTTGGCGGCGACCCCGGTCACCACCAGCCGGTCGTCGGACTCGTTGACATAGACGCCGAGCCAGGGGCGCCCGGCGCGCCGCGCCCGCCCGGTACGGATCATTTCGTCCCGGATCGGCGCCAGCAGGTCGATCGGCACGAACAAATTGCCGGGCACCGTCTCGCCGCCGTCGAGCGAGTGTTCGACGTAGAGCGAACCGCAACCGACCAGCCTGCCCGACCGGTCGATCAGGGCGGCGCCGCCCCAGTACGGGTGGACGGGAATCGTGCAGATCGCCTCGTCGAGCATGTATTCCCAGGATCCGGCGAACTCGCGCACCACGGCCACCTCGCCCTCGATCGCGTGCTTGACGCCGCCGAACGAGGCGATGACGACGGGATCGTTCGCCGACACGCCGCCGGAACGGCCGATCTCCACCGGGGCGGCGTGGAGCTCCTCGTCCGCCCGCACCAGCCCCAGCCCGGTCTCGTGGTCGTAAGCGACCGGAGACGCGGCGACGGTCCGCCCGTCGACGTCGGTGAGCGCGATCCGGTCCGCCTCGGTGATCAGGTAGCCGATCGTCAGCACCAGCCCGTCCGCTCCGATCAGCACGCCGTTGCCCTCGCGCTCGGTGCCGAGGATGGTCGCCGTGAAGGCGCTCGCCGGAACCTCGGCGCGCAGCCGGAAGACCGCGGCCAGCACCGAATCGAGGTCGTAGGCGAGCCGCGCCGGGTCGGGGCGGGAGGCGCCCATCAGAGCGGGATGGACGATGTCGAGAACACCGTCCGGCCGGTGCCCGTTGGCGCGCTCGATCCCTGACATGACGTTCCGATCGGTTGGGGCGGATCCGGGCGAGGCTATCGGTTCGCCGCGGCGGATACAAACCGCGCGGCGCGGCGCTACCCGTCTTCGAGCGGCACCAGGGCCTCGGTCAGCAACCCCCGGATGTCGTCCGGCATGGGCGCGGAGATCCGGGTCACGGGGTCGAAGAACACCTCGACCGTTTCGAGCGTCGCGGTGAGCGTGCCGGTATCGACGTTGTACATCCGGTTCAGATGGGCGCAGCTCTTCTCGCCGACCCGGATGAAGGCGGTCTCGATGCGCAGCAGCTCGCCCGCCTTCATCTCGTGGACGAAGTTGAGGGTGTTGCGGGCGACCACCAGCATCACCCCGCGCGCCCTCATCTCGCTATGCGGACAGCCGATATGGCTCCAGACATGGAACCCGGCGTCGTCGAAGAAATTGCAGTAATGGCGGACGTTCATGTGCCCGAAATGGTCGCAATGCCAGGAATGGACGACCGCGCGATGGGTCTCGTGCCAGCTTCCCAATCGAATTCTCCCCCGCTGCCGGTTCGCGCTCTCTTTGTCGATGGCGCGCGGGCTGTCAAGCGACCGGGTTGACGGATGGCATCCGGGCCCGCCCACTATGCCGGGCGCAACCGGCGGGAACGGACGATGGATTTCGGCGTGAGCTTCGCGACCGCGGCGGAGCACTGGAAGACGGTCAAGCGGGCCGAGGCGCTCGGCTTCGACTATGCCTGGTTCTCCGACACCCAGCTGCTCAACGCCGACGTTTTCGTCGCCATGGCGGCGGCGGCCATGGAAACCTCGCGGATCCGCCTCGGCACCGCGGTCGCGGTGCCCTCGAACCGGATCGCGCCGGTGACCGCCAACGCGCTTGCCTCGCTCAACAAGCTGGCGCCGGGGCGGATCGATTTCGGCATATCGACCGGGTTCACCGCGCGTCGGACGATGGGCCGCGGCGCGGTGCCCCTGGCCGGGATGGCGCAATACATCGAGGTCGTGAAGGGCCTGCTCGACGGCGACACGGTCGCGTGGAGCGATGCCGAGGGGACCAGCCGCATCCGCTTCCTCAACCCCGAGCACGGGCTGGTCAATATCGACGACCCGGTCCGCTTCCACGTCTCGGCGCTGGGGCCCAGGGGACGGCGGCTGACCGCGCGGATCGGGGCGGGGTGGATGTCGGCGGTGGGCAATCTCGACCGCGCGGCGGCCGACGCCGCGGACATGCGGGACGCCATGCGCGAGGCGGGGCGCGATCCGGCCGGGCTCTACGCGACGGCGATCACCGGGGGCTGCGTGCTCGCCGAGGGCGAGGCGTATGACAGCCCCCGGGCGAAGGCGCTGGCCGGGCCGGCCGCCGCGGTGGTGCTGCACAATCTGGTCGAACAGGAGCAGTTCGGCTCGATCCGGCTCGACCTGCCGGGCCCCCTCGCGCCGCTGCTGGAGCGCTACCGCGCGCTCTACCGGGGCTACACGCCGGAGGATGCGCGCTACCTCACCTTGCATCGCGGCCATCTCCTGTTCCTGCGGCCGGACGAAGCGCCGCTGATCACCGCCGATCTGATCCGCAACGCGACCGTCACCGGCACCAAGGCGCAGCTGCGCGAATCCATCCGCGCGCTCGAACAGGCCGGCTTCACCCAGTTCTCCTGCCACATCCGCTTCGGCCACGAGGAGACGCTCGACGAATGGGCCGAGGTGATCGCCGGTCTGTGAGGCGCGGGCTTAGGAGGAACCCGCCGAACGCCCGCCCACCCGTGCGGCGAGCGCGGCGGCCATGAAGGCGTCGAGATCGCCGTCGAGCACCGCCTGGGGGTTCCCCTTCTCGATACTGGTGCGCAGGTCCTTGACCATCTGGTAGGGCTGGAGCACGTAGGAGCGGATCTGGTGCCCCCAGCCGATCTCGCTCTTGGCGGCGTGCTCGGCCTGGGCCTCCGCCTCGCGCCGCTGCAGCTCCTGCTCGTAGAGCCTGGCGCGCAGCATCGCGAAGGCGGCCGCCCGGTTGCGGTGCTGCGAGCGGTCGTTCTGGCACTGAACGACGATACCGGTCGGCAGGTGGGTGATCCTGACCGCGCTGTCGGTCCGGTTGACGTGCTGCCCGCCGGCGCCCGAGGCGCGGTAGGTGTCGATGCGGATCTCCTTGTCCTCGATCTCGATCGCGATGTCGTCGTCGATCACCGGATAGGCCCAGACCGAGGCGAAGCTGGTATGCCGTCTGGAACTCGCATCGAAGGGCGAGATGCGGACCAGGCGGTGAACCCCGCTCTCGGTCTTGAGCCAGCCATAGGCGTTCTCGCCCTTGACGCGCATGGTGACCGACTTGAAACCGGCCTCCTCGCCGAGGCTTTCCTCCAGCATCTCGACGGCGTAGCCATGCGCCTCGGCCCAGCGCGCGTACATCCGCGCCAGCATCTCCGCCCAGTCCTGGGACTCGGTGCCGCCGGCGCCGGCATGGATCTCGACGAAGCTGTCATTGGCGTCCGCCTCGCCGGAGAGCAGGCTCTCGGTCTCCATCCGGCCCGCCCGGTCGCGCAGCGCGAGCAGGGCGGCCTCGGCCTCGGCGACGACCTCCCCGTCATCCTCGGCCTCGCCGAGCTCGATGAGATCGCGGTTGTCCCGCATCTCCCGGTCGAGCGCGCGCCAGCCGGCGAGCGCGCCGTCCAGCCGCGTGCGCTCGCGCATCACGTCGCGCGCGCGCTCGGGATCGTTCCACAGCGCCGGGTCCTCGACCAGCGCGTTCAGCTCCGCCAGCCGGGCCTCCGATCCCTCGGGGTCAAAGGTGCCTCCTCAGCAGCGCAAGCGACTGCTCGATCTCGCCGAGGACGGATTCGATTTCCGCGCGCATGAGGGCCGGCTCCGGGGTTTCTCGGTGACGTGGCGGGCGCGGCTAATATAGGTCGCGGCGGCGCCTCGGTGTAGCCGGGTCGTCGGCCGCCGGCGCCGTGGCGCCGCCGACGACGGGCGCGGCGACGGCGGGCTCGGTGCCCGGCTTGAACGCCTCGAGAATGACCCCCCTGCCCGACCCGCGCGCGATGAGCCCGGTGGCCGCGTTCACCCGGACCAGGCGTATTCCGGGCGGGATGCGGAACGGCGTGGCCGGCTCGTCCGCGAGCGCCGCCTGCATGAAATCGCGGAATATGGGGGCCGCCACCGACGAACCGGTCTCGTTCCGCCCGAGGGATCTGGGCGTGTCGAAACCGACGAAGACGCCGACCGCGAGATCCGGCGTGAAGCCGATGAACCAGGCATCGCGGCTGTCATTGGTGGTGCCGGTCTTGCCGGCGAGCGGCTTGCCCACGGCCCGGACCCGCCGCCCGGTGCCGCGCTGGACGGCGCCCTCCAGCATCGAGACCACCTGGTAGGCGCTCCCGGCATCGGCCACCCGTTCGCGGGTGTCCGGCAGGTCGGGCTCGGCCTGGCCGGTCCAGGGGACGCCGGTGCAGCCGGGACAGTCGCGCCGGTCGTACCGGAACACGGTCTTGCCGTTGCGGTCCTGGATGCGGTCGAGGACGGTGGGCACGATCCGGTTTCCGCCATTGGCCAGCATGGCGTAGGCGGCGGTCAGGCGCAGCAGGGTGGTCTCGCCCGCGCCGAGCGACATCGAGAGGATGCGCGGCAGCCGGTCGACCACGCCGAGCCGTTCGGCGTAGCGCGCCACCGCCTCCATGCCGATGCGCTGCGCCACGCGCACGGTCATCAGGTTGCGGGATTTCTCGATGCCGATCCGCATCGGGCTGGGCCCGTAGAACCGCCTGGTGAAGTTGGACGGCTTCCACTTGCCCATCCCCGGCCCCTGATCGATGACGAAGGGGGCGTCGAGCACCAGGCTGGACGGGGTGAAGCCGTGGTCCAGGGCGGCGAGGTAGACGAAGGGCTTGAAGGCCGAGCCGGGCTGGCGCCTGGCCTGGGTGGCGCGATTGAACTCGCTGGTCCGGTAGCTGAACCCGCCCGTCAGCGCCAGCACGCGGCCGGTATGGGGGTCGAGCGCGACCAGCGCCCCGCCGATATCGGGGATTTGACGCAGGGCGTAGCCGGCGCCCTCGGGCGCGCCTTCGGCGGCGGCAACCGGCTCGACGCATACCACGTCGCCGCGCTCGAGCACGTCGGATACCCGTTCGACCGCCGCGCCCAGCGCCTGGCCTTCCAGCCGCTCGCGCGCCCAGCGCAGCCGGTCGAGGGCGATCGTCCCCTGCTCTCCCGACACCAGGCGAATCGCGGCGGCGGTTTGGCCCGCCCGATCGACCACGGCCATTCGCCAGCCCTTCGGCATGCCGGCGATGCGGTGCCGCCCGAGCTGGGCGGCGATCGGCAGATCCGGGTCGATCCGGGCCACCGGACCGTGCCAGCCATGGCGCCGGTCGTAAGCGATCAGACCGTCGCGCAACGACCGGTCGGCGGCCGCCTGCAACCCGGGATCGAGCGTGGTCCTCACCGACAGGCCGCCGCCATAGAGCTGCGCTGTCCCGAACCGCGCGGCGAGCTCGCGGCGCACCTCCTCGACGAAGTACTCCGCCCGGGCGACCAGCACCTCGTCGGGCGGGGTGAGCGTCACCGGGCGCGACCGGGCGAGCGCCGCCTCGGCCTCGCCGATACGCCCGTCGCTCAGCATCCGGCCGATCACGTAATCCCGCCGCGCGCGCGCCGCCCCGGGGCGGCGTTCGGGGTGGTAGTTGTTCGGCGCCTTGGGCAGGCCGGCGAGAAAGGCGGCCTCGGCGACGGTCAGCTCGTCGAGCGACTTGTTGAAGTAGTTTATGGCGGCGGCCGCGACACCGTAGGAGCCGAGCCCGAGATAGATCTGGTTGAGATAGAGTTCGAGAATGCGCTCCTTGGAGAGCGCGCGCTCGATGCGGAAGGCGAGCAGGATCTCGCGGATCTTGCGCCGATAGGAAACCGCGTCGGAGAGGAGGAAGTTCTTCGTCACCTGCTGGGTGATGGTCGATGCGCCGACCGGCCGCCGGTCGGTGCCGATCCGCATGAGGTTCCTGATCATGGCGACCGCGATCCCCGGCGGATCGATCCCGGAATGCTCGAAGAACGTCTTGTCCTCGGCCGAGAGGAAGGCCTCGATAATCCGGCGCGGCATGGCGGAGACCGGGACGAAGACCCGTTTCTCGGTCGCGAACTCGGCGAGCAGCCTGCCGTCTCCGGCATGGATTCGGCTCACCATGGGCGGTTCGTAGTCTGCCAGCTGGGCGTAGTCCGGCAGACCGCGGCTGTAGGAGAAGAGCAGCCAGACGAGACCGCCGCCGGCGAGAAGCCCGACGACGACGAGAACCGTAGCCAGTACGCCGATCGTCTTCAGAACACGCATGTCGACCGAACATCACCGGGCCGTCCCCGCCGGCACGGGGATCGAGGCCGAGGGCGGCCGGTCAGGAGGATATGGGGACGGATCCTACCGTTTGAAGGCCTGTTCCCGCGCAAAATAGCTGTCGATGGCACGGACGATCGCGGCGGCGACGCGCTCGCGCTCGCGTGGCCGGTTGAGGATGCGCTCTTCGGAGCGGTGCGACAGGTAGCCGAGCTCGACCAGAACCGAGGGAACGTCGGGCGCCTTGAGGACCGCGAAACCCGCGAAACGGTGCGTGTTGCGCAGCAGGGTGCGGACCTTGCCGATCTCGCGCGAGAGGATGCGCGCGAAGATCGCGGAGTCGTTCATCGTCTGGCGTTGCGCGAGATCGATGAGGAAGCTGGCGACCTCCGAGGTCTGCTCGGTGAGGTTTATGCCGGCGATCAGATCCGCCTTGTTCTCCCTGGCGGCGAGCGCCGCCGCCTCCCGGTCCGAGGCGCGTTCGGAAAGCGTGTACACCGAGGCGCCGCGCACCCTCCTCCCCGGAATCGAATCGGCGTGCAGCGAGATGAACAGATCCGCCGCGTGGCGGCGCGCCGTCGCGACCCGCCGGCGCAGCGGCACGAACACGTCGCGCTTGCGGGTCATCACGACGCGGTAGCGTCCCGTCGCGCGAAGTTTCCTCGCCACCGCCCTGGCATGGGCCAGCGTCACCCGCTTCTCGCGCGTGCCGCGCGCCCCGATGGCGCCGGGATCGACCCCGCCATGGCCGGGGTCGACGGCGACCGTCTTGAGGCTGCGCGCGACGCGGCGCTTGGGAAGCGGGATCGATTCGGTTTCCGCCGCGGGCTTCGCCGCGCGGCCCGGCGATGCGCGCCGCGCGAATCGGGCCGCGCTCACCGCGCGCAGATCCACCACCAGCCGATGGGTGCGATCGTTCCCGGGGGGCAGCAGGAACGCCTTCTCGACCGCCACCGGTCGCGCGACATCGAGCACCACGCGCGAGACGGTGTCGCTGAAATGCCCGTAGCGGAACGCCTGGACCAGCCCGCCTCTGGGCGACCTCAGCGGGTCCAGCCTCCAGGTCACCGGCGGCAGGTCGACCACCACCCGGTAAGGCTTGTCGAGGGTGAAGACGGCGAATTTCACCTGCGCGCTGAGTTCCAGGACGAACCGTGTCGTGGCCTTGCCGGGGCCGATTCGAGCGCCCATGACGAGGGTGGCGGCGTCGGCGGCAGCCGCTGCGCAGGCGGTCAGCGCCAGCGCGATCCCGACAGGCGTCCAGAGGCGCCTTGTTCTCAGGAACATGTCCCCGGCCCCAAATCCCGGACCGCATCTATACGCGCGGTGGGCGATTTAGTCCATGACCGGGAAAGCGCAGGGGCGGGATCAGTCGCGCAGATCCGCGAGCGCGATGATCCGGTATTCCTCGATATTTCCCATCGCGTTGCCGGCGACCACGTCGCGCAATGCCTCGTGATCGTCCACGTCGACCAGCGTGGCGTAGCCCTTGAGCCCGGCGATCGGGTAGACGCTGGCCCGGTTGCTCTCGCCGAGCGAGACGAAATGGTTGACGCATTGGCCGACCGGCGCGTCCTTGGTGCGATGCGGCGGCGGGCGGTTGATGATGAGAAATTTTGCCATGTCTCGCTCCCCTCGCTAGCCGATGATCCCGGCCTCGCGCATCGCCCGGGTTTCGCCTTCCAGCGTGCCGAGCGCGTAGACCTCGTAGGCGCCCCAGCTGCCGCCGGGGTTGCGGAACAGCACGGCCATCAACTCGTCATGGTCGTCGACGTCGAGGAACACGGCGAACCCGGCGCCGTTGTCCTCGACGATCTCGTAGACCTCCGCCCTGCCCTCGTCGCGCAGCGCCCGCCACTGGGCCCGGGCGCCGTCGACATTGGCCTTTTGCGGCAGCGGCTTCTTGGGCCGCGCCAGAACCAGGAACTTGGCCATCTGCGCTCCTCAGCTTCGTACCGCCCCGATCAGGTCGATCTCGATCATCGCGCCGGGGACGAGAAGCCCCGTGGTGCCGACCGTCGTCCGCGCCGGCGGGATGTCGAAATATTCCTTCCAGACCTCGTCGAAGGCATTGAAATCATTGAGGTCTTCGAGGAAGACCTGGGCCTTGATTACGTCGTCGAGCGAGCTCCCCGCGGCGGCGAAACTGCGCGCCAGATTGTCCAGCACATAGCGGGTGCGCTTCTTGATGTTCGAGCCGTAATAGGGGAAGGCCGGGTCGATCCTGGCCTCGGCCGGGATCCCGGTCGTGAAATCGCTCGGCACCTGCCCCGCGGCGAAGACGTAATCGCCCAGCCGGTACGCCTCGGTGTAGTTGGCGAGCGGCTGCGGGCTGCCGGAGCGGATCGCGGTGCACTCGAGCGCGCCCGGGACGTAGCCGATCAGGTCGATCTCGATCATCGCATCCTTGACCAGAAGACCCGTCGTGCCGACCGTCGTCCGCGCCGGCGGCGAGTCGAAATACTCCTTCCAGACCTCGTCGAAGGCGTCGAACTCGTCGAGATCCTCCAGGAAGACCTGCGCCTTGACCACGTGATCGAGCGAGGAGCCCGCCGCCTCGAAGGTCCGGGCCAGGTTCCCCAGCACGTAGCGGGTGCGCTTCTTGATGTCCGAGCCGTAGAAGGGGAACGCCGGGTCGGTCCGCGCCTCGGCCGGGATTCCGGTGGTGAAATCGGTGGGCAGCTGGCCGGCGGCGAAGACCAGCCCGCCGACCCGGAAGGCCTCGGTGTAGTTGGCGAGCGGCTGGGGCACGTCCGACGCCACCGCGATGCAGTCGAGCTCGCCCGGCACATAGCCGATCAGGTCGATCTCGATCATCGCGTCCCTGACCAGAAGGCCGCTGGTGCCGACCGTGGTGCGTGCCGGCGGGGTCTTGAAATATTCCTTCCAGACCTCGTCGAAAGCGTTGAAGTGGTCGAGGTCTTCCAGGAACACCTGCGCCTTGACGATGTGGTCGAGCGAGGAGCCCGCCGCCTCGAAGGTTCTGGCGAGGTTGTTCAGCACGTACGCGGTGCGCTTCTTGATGTCGGAGCCGTAATAGGGAAAGGCGGGATCGGTCCGCGCTTCGGGCGGAATTCCGGTCGTGAAATCGGTTGGAAGCTGGCCCGCCGCGAAGACCAGCCCGCCGGCGCGAAACGCCTCGGTATAGTTGGCGAGGGGCTGGGGAATGCCGGATCTGACGGCCTCGACCCGCATGATTCGTTCCTCGGCGGCCACTGCGCAGGCGACGGCAATTCTTCTTGGCCCGGATGGACCTGTCAATCGACGGCCGCCCGATTGTCAGGAATGCGGTTGAGTAGGCGGGGCCGCGCGACTATGTTTCGGACGCGGCCGATGGAGATCGGACGCGTACGCGGCACGCGGCTGCGATGCCGTGCCGGCAGTGCGCCCGGCGGGAGCCGGCGCCGCACGCTGACGTCGGAATTTGGGGAAAATGACAGTCGGGTCCGAGGCAAGGAAAGTATTCGGCAGCCGAATCAGCCGAGATCGGGCGGAATCCACTCCGCACGACCGGGTTCTGACGGCGCCCCTCGAGGCCACGACCGAAACAAGGCCGATTGCGCCGCCACGACGCCCAGCGTCGCGCCGCGCCGGCCGCGGAGCAGTCTATGACCAAACGGATGCTGATCGACAGCACCCACCTCGAAGAGGTGCGTGTCGTCATCACCAGCGCGAACCGGCTGGACGAGTATGACGTCGAGACGTCGACCAAACGCCAGTTCAAGGGAAACATCTATCTAGCCAAGGTCACCCGCGTCGAGCCGTCCCTGCAGGCGGCGTTCGTCGACTTCGGGGGCGACCGGCACGGTTTCCTGGCCTTCAACGACATTCACCCCGACTACTTCCAGATCCCGGTGGAAGACCGCGAGGCGCTGGTCGCCGCGGAGAACGCCGAGGGCGGCAACGAAAGCGTTGCGCAGGCGCTGGTCGACGAGATCGACAGCGCGGTGGAGGAGATGTCCGAGGCCGACGGGCCGGATTCCGATGACGCGGAGCCGGCCGAGGACGAGAGCGATGCCGCGATCGCGGAATCGGCGGGCGCGCCGGTCGCCGATGTGGCGGCCGCGGATGCCGCGAATTCGGAAGAACAGCCGGCTTCGGCCGACGGCGAGGCCGTGCCGGATTCGCCGGTCTCCGAGACCGAGAACGGCGAGGACCCGGCCGGCGCGGAGGCGCGCCCCGCCTCCCGCAGGCGGCGCCGGGGCCGCAAGCGCAATGACGGCAACGGCGACGCCGAATCGGGGTCGGGCCGGCGGCGTGCCAGGCGCTACAAGATCCAGGAAGTCATCAAGCGGAACCAGATCATCCTGGTCCAGGTGGTCAAGGAAGAGCGCGGCAACAAGGGCGCGGCGCTGACCACCTATATCTCGCTGGCCGGACGCTACTGCGTGCTGATGCCCAACACGGCGCGCGGCGGCGGCATTTCGCGCAAGATCACCAACGCGAACGCGCGCAAGAAGCTCAAGAAGATCATCGACGACCTCGAAATCCGCAACGGGATGGGCGTCATCATCCGGACCGCCGGCACCGAGCGGAGCAAGGCGGAAATCCGCAGGGACTTCGAGTATCTGAGCCGCAACTGGGACGAGGTGCGCGAGCGGACTTTCAACTCGATCGCGCCGGCCCTGGTCTATGAGGACGCGAGCCTGATCAAGCGGGCCATCCGCGACCTCTACACCAGGGACGTGGAGGAAGTCCTGGTCGACGGGGTGGAGGCCTACCAGACGGCCAAGCAGTACATGCGGATGATGATGCCGAGCCACGCCAAGCGGGTCCAGCGCTATCGCGAGACCGACATCCCCCTGTTCCACCGATATCAGATCGAGGGGCAGCTCGATGCGATCCACAGCCCCGAGGTGCAGCTGAAGTCGGGCGGCTACCTCGTCATCCAGGCGACCGAGGCGCTGGTCTCCATCGACGTGAACTCGGGCCGTTCGACGCGCGAGCGCAATATCGAGGAGACCGCGGTCAACACCAATGTCGAGGCGGCCGACGAGATCGCCCGCCAGCTCCGGCTGCGCGACCTCGCCGGGCTGGTCGTCATCGACTTCATCGACATGCAGGAAAGCCGCAACCTGCGCCAGGTCGAACGCCGGCTGAAGGACGCGATGAAGGCGGATCGGGCGCGCATCCAGATCGGCCGGATCAGCGGTTTCGGCTTGCTGGAGCTGTCGCGCCAGAGACTGCGTCCGAGCCTGCAGGAGGCGAGCAGCCAGACCTGCCCCCATTGCCGGGGCGCCGGGTTCGTGCGGTCCACGGAGTCGATGGCGCTTCAGGTGCTGCGCGCGCTGGAGGACGAAGGAATCCGGCACCGCCTGGGCGAAGTCACGGTCTCGATCCCGAGTTCGGTCGCGCTCTACGTGCTCAACAACAAGCGCGCGATGCTGACCGACCTCGAAAGCCGCTACGGTTTCCGGGTCACGCTGCTCGGCGACGACAGCGTGATTCCACCCGATATGCGCATCGAGCGGGTGCGCGCGGCGGAGACCGAGGAGCGCCCGCCGGCCGCGGCGGCGGAGGACAAGCCCGCCAGGGCCGAGGAAAAGACCCCCGCGGAAGAGGGCGAGAAGAAGCGCACGCGGCGCCGGCGCTCGCGGCGCAAGCCGGCCGCGGAGGCGGCAATCGAGTCCGCCGCCGAAACGCCCGCGCAGGCGGCGGAGGAAGCCGAGGCCGCGGAGACCGGGGAAACCGACGGCGACGGGACCGGCGGCGAGAAACGGCCCGCCCGGAAGCGTTCCGGACGCCGGGGGGGACGCCGGCGGTCGGGGCGCGGTTCCAAGGCGGCGTCGGGAAACGGCGCGGAGGCGGAGGCCGACGGTTCCGCGACGCCGGACCGGGTTGCGGACGGCGACGACGCGCCGGAATCGGGGCTTGCCGAGGAGTCTCGCTCCGAACCGGCGCCCGAGCCGGTCTCGATACCGGAACCCGAGCCCGCGCTGGCTTCGATCCCGGAACCCGAGCCCGCGCTGGTTGCGATACCGGAACCCGAGCCCGAGCCGGCTGCGATACCGGAACCCAAGCCCGAGCCGGCTGCGATACCGGAACCCGAGCCCGAGCCGGCTGCGATACCGGAACCCGAGCCCGAGCCGGCTGCGATCCCGGAACCCGAGCCCGCGCCGGCTTCGATGTCGGAACCCGAGCCCGAGCCGGTTGCGATCCCGGAACCCGAGCCCGCGCCGGCTGCGATCCGGGAACCCGGGCCCGCGCTGGCTGCGATCCCGGAACCCGGGCCCGCGCCGGTCGCGATACAGGAGCCGGAGCCGGAGCCAGTGGCGGTCGCCATGCCGGAACCCGTTCCCGCGCCTTCTCTGGCGGCTGTGGCCGAAGAGCCGGAGTCCGAATCGCCTGCCGTTGCCGTCGAGGACGAGAACGACCGTCCCAAACGGCGCGGCTGGTGGCAGAAGGTGGTCAAGTAGCGGGCGCGGTGCCGGACCGGGCCTTCCCGGCCACCCAGCTTTCGAGGCGCGCCACCGCCTCGCGCATGTCCTGCTGCGATCCGGCGAAGGACAGCCGCACATAGCCTCCGCCGCGGCGCCGGTCGAAGTCGAGGCCCGGCGCGACCGCGACTCCCGCCTCGCCGAGCAGGCGGCGGCTCAACTCGCGGCTGTCGATGCCGAACGCGCCGACATCGGCATAGAGATAGAACGCGCCGTCGGCGGGCGCGAAGCGGGCGAAGCCGATCGGCGGCAATCCGGCCAGCAGGATCGCCCGGTTCTCCGCGTATCTGGCGACATTGCGGTCGAGCTCGGCGGCGCAGTCGAAGGCCGCGATGGCGGCATGCTGGGCCAGGGTGGGCGAAGATATGAAGAGGTTCTGGGCCAGGCATTCCACGGCCCGGCCAAGATCTTCCGGCACCACCATCCAGCCGATGCGCCAACCGGTCATCGAGAAGTATTTCGAGAAGCTGTTGATCACCACCGCCCGGTCGGTGAAACGAAGCGCGGTGTCGGCCGGGCCCTCATAGGCGATGCCGTGATAAATCTCGTCGGAGATCAGGCGGATGCCGCGCTCGGCGCAATAGCCCGCGAGCGAAGCCAGGGCGTCGCGGTCGAGCATCGTGCCCGTCGGGTTCGCCGGACTGGCGACGATCAGCCCGTCGAGGCGGCCCTCGGCGTCGAGCAGCGCGGGTGTCGGCTGAAACCGGGTCTCCGGCCCGGTCGCGATGCAGACCGCCTCGACGCCCAGCGCGGACAGGATGTTGCGGTAGGCCGGGTATCCGGGATCGGCCAGGGCGACGCGGTCGCCGGGATCGAAGGCCGCCAGAAAGGCGAGGATGAACCCGCCGGACGACCCCGTGGTGACGACGATCCGCGCGGGATCGAGATCGATGCCGTAGCGTTCGCGGTAATGCCGCGCGATCCGGAAGCGGAGCTCGCGGATGCCGGTCGCGTCGGTGTAGCCCAGCGGATCGCGCTCCATCGCCGCGGCGGCCGCGTCCAGTACCGCGCGCGGCGCGGGCGTCGCCGGCTGTCCGACCTCGAGGTGAACGATGTCCTCCCCGGCCGCCGCGCGCTCGTTGGCCGCGCGCATGACGTCCATCACGATGAAGGGCGGGACCGACCCGCGGGTGGCGCGCTTGAGGGCCATTACCGCCCGGCACTCGAGGCATGGCGGGACCCGCGCGGATCGACGCGGTAGCGGCAAATGTCCCGGCCGCGCCGGCTGCCGCCGCGGCGGTGGATCGCGTTGACGCGACCGAGCGCGCCGCCGGAACCGCCCGCGACTTGAACCGCGACGCCCGGAAGCCGGGAACCGGTCCCGCACCCGGCCGGCAGGGGAATGATGGCGAAGGAGATTGTTTTACGGCCAGGGCCGACCCACATACGCCTACACAGGTCAAGGTGTTCGATGTTCCGGACCGGTTTCATTCGCCTCGCCGCTCGGGTGAAGGCCTTGAGCGGCGCGCTGCTGATCGCGTCCGCCGCGCCGACTCTCGCCGGCCAGACGGTACAGATCTACGACACCGAGATCGAGAATATTGTCCGGTCCCATCTCGAACCGATCCTCGACGCGGCGGGCCTCGAGCCCGATTCGGTGCGCATCCACCTGCTGCGCTCGGACGCGCCCAACGCGTTCGTCTCGCGCGGGCGGCACATGTTCCTGACCACCGGTCTGCTGCGCCGGACCACGCATCCGGGGCAGGTGATCGGGGTGCTGGCGCACGAGACGGGTCACATCGCGGGCGGTCACCTGGCGCGGCTCGACACGGTGCTGCGCGACGCTGCCACGCCGACCCTGATGAGCGCCGTGATCGGCGCCGTCCTCGGCACGCTGGCGGGCGATGCCGGGGTGGCGATCGCGACCATCAGCGCGGGCCAGCAGCTGGTGCGGTCGCGGCTGCTTTCGTTCAGCCGGACCCAGGAGAATTCGGCGGACCGCGCGGCCGTCCACCTGCTCGACCGGACCGGCCAGTCGAGCCGCGGCCTGCTCGAATTCATGGAGATTCTGGAGGAATACCAGAGCCTCTTCGTCAGCCGGAAGGAACAGGAACAGATCAGCTACCAGGTCACCCATCCGCTGACCCGCGACCGGATCGCGTTCCTGCGGAACCACGTCGAGAATTCCAGCTATTCCGACGTAGCGGCCCCGCCGGCGGCCGCGGACGCGCATCGGCGCATGGTCGCCAAGCTCGACGGCTTCCTCGACCGGCCCGAGCGAACCCTGCGGAAATATCCGGCGAGCGACAGCTCCGTGCCGGCGCGCTACGCCCGCGCCGTCGCGCATTATCGCCGGGCGGATTTCGCGCAGGCGCTGGATGCGGTCTCCGGGCTGATCGCCGACCACCCGGACGACCCCTATTTCCTGGAGCTCAAGGGTCAGATCCTGTTCGAGAGCGGCCGGATCGCGGACGCCCTGCCCTATTACCGCCGCGCGGTGGAGAAGCTTCCCGACGCCCCGCTGCTGCGTGTCGGGCTCGCCCATGCCATGATCGAGACCAACCGGGAGGCGCTGCTCCGGTCGGCGATCTCGAACCTGGAAGAGGCGCTTCGCTACGACGATACCATCGCGCTCGCCTGGCGCCTCGCCGCGACCGCCTATGGACGGTCGGGAAAGCTCGGCGAAGCCGCGCTCGCCTCGTCCGAATACGCCATGCGCGCGGGGCGGCCGGCCGATGCGGTGCTGATGGCCGAGCGGGCCAAGCGCCTGTTCAAGGAAGGCTCCGCCGGTCGACTGCGCGCGGAGGATTTGCTGGGCACGCTGAAGCGGCGCATGCGGGGCCGCTGAACGGCGGGCTGCGATGGTGCCGCGTCCGCCGTGCTAGGATCGCGAAGGCGAGGGCGTGCGATATGGGAACACCTGTTCGGAGAGCGGCGATGCGGTTTTGGACTCTTGCGGCGGTGTGTTCGATCGCGGCGGCGGGCGCACCCCCGATCTCCGCGGCCGAATTGACGACCGAGCAGCGCAAGGCCATCGAAGGCGTCGTCGAGTCCTACCTGCTGCGCAACCCGGAGGTGATCGAGCGCGCGATGGAGGCCCTCGAGGCCAAGCGCGAAGCGGCGAAGGAGGTCGCCGCCACCGCCGCGGTCGAGAAGTATCGGCGGGACCTGTTCGAGCAGCCGGCGACCCCGGTCGGGGGCAATGTCGACGGCGACGTGACGCTGGTCGAGTTCTTCGACTATCGCTGCGGCGTGTGCCGGCGGGTCCATCCGGTGGTCGAAGAGCTCATCGCGTCCGACGGCAAGCTCCGCCGGGTCTACATCGAATGGCCGATACTGGGCCCCGAATCGGTCTTCGCCGCCCGCGCGGCGCTCGCCTCCCGGCACCAGGGAGGCTCGAAATACCTGCGGTTCCACGATCTCATGATGGAGTCGCGCGGCCGGCTGGACAGGGGCAAGGTGCTGGCCCTCGCCGAGAAGGCCGGGCTCGACCGGCAGCGGCTGGAACGCGATCTCGGAAAGCCCGACATCGCCCGCATCATCAACCGCAGCTACGCCATCGCGGATGCGCTCTCGCTCAACGGGACGCCGTCCTTCGTCATCGGCGGCAAGGTGATTCGCGGGGCGCGCGATCTCGAGACCATGCGCGGGCTCGTCGCGGACGCGCGCGCGGCGGCGGGGGACGGGCGCTCCAAACCGCGCTAGATGTAGTACTCGTCGAGCGGCGGAAAGCCGTTGAACCCGATCGAGGCGTAGCTCGCGGTGTAGGCGCCGGCGCTCAGGATCTCGATCCTGTCGCCGATCTCGAGCGCGAGCGGGAGCTCGTAGCCCGCGTCCTCGTAGAGCATGTCCACCTCGTCGCAGGTCGGCCCGGCGATCGCCACCGGCCCGGTCGGGCCGCCGTCGCGCCCGGTGCGCAGCCGGTACTGGATCGCCTCGCCCATGACTTCGGGCAGCCCGCCGAAACGCCCGACGTCGAGATAGATCCAGCGCTTGGCGTCGCCGCGGGACTTGCGCGAAATCAGCACGATTTCGGTCTGGACGATGCCCGCATCGCCGGGGATGCAGCGCCCGGGCTCGATCATCATGCGCGGCAGGTTGTTGCCGAAATGCCGGGTCATCGCGGCGCAAATCGCTTCGCCGCAGCGTTCCACCGGGGGGGCGTCCTGGCGGTAGCGCGCCGGAAACCCGCCGCCGAGATTGATCGTCTCGAGGTCGACGCCGCGCCGGCTCAGCGCGGTGAAGACCATTGCCGACCGTCCGATCGCGATATCCCATTGCGCGACATCGCGCTGCTGCGAACCGACATGGAAGGACAGGCCGTGGGGATCGAGGCCGAGCGCGCCCGCGCGCTGCAGAAGATCGATCGCCATGTCGATATCGCAGCCGAATTTTTGCGACAACGGCCAGTCGGCGCCGGCGCCGTCGGTCGCGATGCGACACAGCACCCGGGCGCCGGGGGCCGCGCGGGCGAGCTTGGCGAGCTCGGCCTCGCTGTCGAACGCGTACAACCCGACGCCGCAGGCATGCGCGCGGCCGATGTCGCGCTCCTTCTTGACGGTGCTGCCATAGGCCATCCGCTCGGGCGCGATGGCGAGCGCCCGGCACTGCTCGATCTCGTAGATGCTGGCGGTGTCGAACCGGGAGCCGAGACGATCGAGCCGCTCGACGATCGGCCGCGCCGGGTTGGCCTTCATCGCGTAGTAGATTTCGGCCGTGGGCAGGGCTTCGGCGAGCGCGCGGTAATTCTCCTCGACGGCGTCGAGATCGACCACCAGGCACGGCGTGGCCGGCCGGCGGGCCGCAAGAAAGCGTGCGATCTTGTCGGTCATCTTGCGCCGCCGCCGATACTTCCGCCGGAGCAGGGGCGCCGGTGATAGACGGGGTTGGGGAGGCTGTAAAGGGGTCCGGAAGCGGGATCCGAAGGAGAGGGTGGCGCGACGCCGTCGTTGCACATCGAATCCGACCCCCCTATATAGACCTGTCCCCTCCTACCGGAAGAGATCGAGCTTGGCCCCCCGCGTTCTCGTCCTCAACGGCCCCAACCTCAACATGCTCGGTACCCGCCAGCCGGAGATCTACGGCCCCGAAACGCTGGCCGAGATCGAGACGCTGTGCCGCGACAGGGGAGGTTCGCTGGGTGCCGAGATCGACTTCCGCCAGTCCAACCACGAGGGCGAGCTGATCGACTGGATACACCGGGCGCGCGACACCCAGGACGCGATCGTGATCAACCCCGCGGGGCTCACCCACACCTCGCTGTCCCTGATGGATGCGCTGATCGCCAGCGAGCTTCCGGTGATCGAGCTCCATCTGTCCAACCCGCACCGGCGCGAGGCGTTCCGCCACGACAGCTACGTGTCGAAGATCGCCGCCGGGGTGATCTGCGGCTTCGGCAGCCACGGCTACGAGCTCGCCGTCGAGGCCGCGATCCGTCTGGCGTCGGGCAGAACGAAAGCGGGCTGATGCCGCCGCTGGAGATCGACGAAGCGTTGATCCGGCGGCTTGCCTCCCTGCTGGAGGAGACCGGGCTCGGGGAAATCGAATATGCCGACGGCGACCGCCGGATCCGGGTGACCGGGCGGGCCGCGGCGGCGCCGGCGGCCGCCGCCGCGCCGTCGCCCGCGGCCGCTCCCCAGAAGGAGGCGCCGCCGGTCGCGGCGGAAATCCCGGAGGTGGCGACGGAGGACGCCGTCGTCGCGCCCATGGTCGGCACCGTCTATGTCTCGCCGGAGCCCGGCGCGCTGCCTTTCGTGCAGCCCGGCGACACGGTCGCCGCGGGCGATACGCTGCTCCTGATCGAGGCGATGAAGACCTTCAACCCGATCCGCGCGCCGCGCGCCGGCAGGGTCGCCCGCATTCTGGTTTCCGACGCCGCACCGGTGGAGTTCGGCGAAGCGCTGATCGTCCTCGAATAGGGGGTCCCGCTTGTTCGACAAGGTCCTTATCGCCAACCGGGGAGAGGTCGCTCTGCGGATCCACCGCGCCTGCAAGGAGATGGGGATCCAGACCGTCGCGGTGCACTCGACGGCGGACAAGGACGCGATGCATGTCCGGCTCGCCGACGAGAGCGTCTGCATCGGACCGCCGGCGGCGCGGCAGAGCTATCTCAACGTGCCGGCGATCGTTTCGGCCGCGGTGATCGCCAACGCCGACGCCATCCATCCGGGCTACGGCTTCCTGTCGGAAGACGACAAGTTCGCCTCCATCGTCGAGGAGCACGGTCTCTGCTTCATCGGGCCTTCGCCGGATCACATCGCGATGATGGGCGACAAGATCGCCGCCAAGAAGGCGATGATCGAGCTCGGCGTGCCCGCCGTCCCCGGCTCGGACGGCCCGGTGAGCGAGGATTCGGAGGCGGCGCGGATCGCCGGGGAAATCGGCTTTCCGGTGCTGATCAAGGCGGCCGGCGGCGGCGGCGGGCGCGGCATGAAGGTCGCCGAGGCCGCCGATGTCCTGCCCTCGGCGCTCGCCATGGCGCGCAGCGAGGCCAAGGCGGCGTTTCGCGACGAATCGGTCTATGTCGAGAAATATCTCGACCGGCCCCGCCACATCGAGGTGCAGGTGCTTGCCGACCGGGAAGGCAATGTGGTCCATCTCGGCGAGCGCGACTGCTCGCTCCAGCGCCGCCACCAGAAGGTGCTGGAAGAGGCCGGCTCCCCGGCGCTGAACGACGACCAGCGCGACCGCATCGGCCGCATCGCCTGCTCCGCCATCGAACGGCTCGGCTATCGCAACGCCGGGACCCTGGAATTCCTCTTCGAGGACGGCGAATTCTACTTCATCGAGATGAACACGCGCCTCCAGGTGGAGCATCCGGTTACCGAGGCGATCACCGGGATCGACATCGTCCGCGAGCAGATCCGCATCGCCGCCGGCATGCCGCTCGGTTTCGCTCAGCAGGACATCGTGTTCTCCGGCCATGCGATCGAATGCCGGATCAACGCCGAATCGTCGGAGACCTTCGCGCCCTCGCCGGGCCGGATCACCGATTACCACTCGCCGGGAGGACTCGGCGTGCGCGTCGATTCGGGGATTTACGCCGGCTACTCGGTCCCGCCCAACTACGACAGCCTGATCGCCAAGCTCATCGTCCACGGCACCACGCGCAACGAATGCCTGATGCGGCTGCGCCGGGCGCTGCAGGAATGCGTGATCGGCGGCATAGACACCACGCTCGCGCTGCACGAACGGATCGTTTCCCAGGCCGATTTCATCAACGGCGATTACGACATCAAGTGGCTCGAGGCCTTCGTCGCGGAGCCGGAATGAGGCCATGGCCTCGCTGAGCCCCGAAACGCTGCTGCGCGCCTACGCCGTGGGGCTGTTCCCGATGGCCGAGCGGCGCGACGATCCGACGCTTTACTGGATCGACCCGGAAAAGCGCGGAATCCTGCCTCTCAACCGGTTCCACACGCCGCGGCGGCTGGCGCGGCGGGTGCGCGGCGGCATCTTCGAAATCCGCTGCGACGCCGCCTTCCGCGAGGTCATCTCGGCCTGCGCCGAGCCGGGCCCGGGGCGCAGGGAGACCTGGATCAACCGCGAGATCGTCGACCTCTACTGCGAGCTGCACGCCATGGGGCGGGCGCACAGCGTCGAAGCCTGGCGGGACGGGCGTCTGGTGGGCGGGCTCTACGGCGTCGCGCTGGGCGCCGCGTTCTTCGGCGAGAGCATGTTCTCGCGCGAACCGGATGCCTCCAAGGTGGCGCTGGTGCATCTGGTGGCGCGTCTCGCCGTCGGCGGGTTCGGCCTTCTCGACGTCCAGTTCGTGACGCCGCATCTCGCCCGCTTCGGCGCCGTCGAGATCCACCGTTCGGGATACCGGCAATTGCTCGCCGACGCGCTCGACCGCTCGGCGTCGTTTCAGCGCGACGTCGCGCCCTCGGATGTCGAGGCGGTCCTGCAATCCACCACCCAGACGTCGTAGATCGGGTGCTCCAGGCTGGACAGCGCCGGGCTCGAGGCGAACATCCAGCCGCTGAACAGCTCGGTCGCCGGGCCGTCCCGCCTGATCTCGGCGATCTCCAGGAACGCCGTCGTCTCGGGCGGCTCTTCGGGCGGCCGTTTGCGGCAATGGCGCGAAACGATGCGGAGCGTGCCGAAACTCACCGGCCGGCCGACCGGGGCGTCGAAGGTCGAGGTTCTGGCGGTGACCTTGTCGAGACCCTGGAGCACCGCGACCCGGCCCTCCTGCGCCGCCGCCGGGGCCGCCCCGATCAGCGCGACAGCGGCGGCCAGCCTCAGCATCCGCCCGCCGCCGGCTTGACCGCGAGGAAGCGGAGCCGGACATAATCGGCCACCCAGCCCGTCCCCGGGCGATAGAGCGCGGGTTCCAGCGCGTCCCGCACCTCCGCCAGCAAGGCGGGGCGCGCATCGTCCGCCACGGCGTCGATGAAGGGCGCGGCGAAGGTCTCCAGCCAGCCCACGATGTCGCCCGGCAACGTCGTCGGCCGCTCGACCAGCGTCATCGTGCGGACCTCGAATCCCCGCGCGGTCAGCCTGCGCCGATAGGCCTGGGGCGTCGGGAAGTACCACGGGAAGCGGGATTTCGGGTCGATCCCGCGGCGTTCGAGCGCATCGGCGAGCGCGCCGGCGATCCGGGCCACGTTCCCCGACCCGCCCATTTCGCCCGCGATGCGTCCGCCCGGGCGAAGCGCCCGCCAAATCCCGTCGATCGCCGCGTCGGGCCGCGTCATCCAGTGCAGCGCCGCGTTGGTGACGATCGCATCGAATTCCGATTCGAAGGGCAGCGCCTGGCCGTCGCAGACCCGTGCGTCGACGCCCCGCGCCCGCGCCGCCGCGACCTGCGCCGGGCTGGCGTCGGCGCCGACGATGCTCCGGCAGCGCGCCGCAAGCGCGGCGGTAAGCACGCCGTCGCCGCAGCCGAGGTCGAGGATGTCGTCGTCCGCAAGCGGCGCCAGCAATTCGACCAGCGGCCCGGCGAGGTCGGAGACGAAACGACCGTGCTCCGCGTAGCGCGAGGGGTCCCAGCGCTGCTCCGGCGCCGTGCCCGCCGCGCGCACCGCCGGGTCACTTGGTCGCGGCACCGCCCTCATTGCCGGTCTGGCTGAAAATCAACTGGCCGAGCAGCGATGTCAGGTCTATCGCGCCCTGGGTGATCTCGACCTCGCCGCCGTCGGCGATGGTCTCCTCCGCTCCGCCGGGGGTCAGCGCCAGGTACCTGTTGCCGAGCAAGCCGTCGGCGGTGATCGCGAGCGAGCTGTCGGCCGGCAATTCGATCTTCGAATCGATGCTCATCCTGACCACCGCCAGAAAGGTCTCCGGATCGATGCGCTGGTCGAGCACGGTTCCGATCTTGATCCCGCTCATGCGCACGTCGCTGCCGGGATGGATGCCGTCGATCCGATCGAAGGAGGCGGTGACGGCGTACCCCTCGACCGTCTCGACCTGCGCGGTGTTGTAGGCGAAGACGAAGAACAGCACCGCCACCGCGATAACCAGCGCGCCGATCAGCGTCTCGACCGGGCTCCTACGCACCGGGCTGCACCCCGGGGGTCACGCGGGCGGCTTCCAGGATTCGTACTCGCTGCGGGCGCGGGCGCGCCCGGCGCCGCTCAGGACATGTCCGGGCGGGCGGTAGGCGTCCGGCGTACCGGTCATGTTGGGGCGATGCGGCTTCTGCCACGGCCGCTTCGGCGATCCCTCCTCCGACGGCACCTCGTCCACCGTGCGGTGCAGCCAGGCATGCCATTGCGGCGGCACGCGCGAGGCTTCGGCCTCGCCCTGGTAGATCACCCATCGGCGTTCCGGGCGTCCCTCGGGCGCCGGCTTCTCGCGGTAGTAGCGGTTACCGGAGTCGTCGCGCCCGACCGGCTCGCCCTTCAACCAGGTGAATATGCGCGTGGCTATGGTCATCGCGTTTCCGCGCCGCCGGCTCCGAGCCCGTGGCGGCGATCGAAGGGCCGGCAATATGGCACTTGTCGGGCCCATCGTCCAGCGCGGCGAAACGACCATTGCCCCGCTTATCCGCTTGTGCGCCGCGCCGGCGCGACACACAATGAGCGCCGGTCCGATGGGTTGCAGAGGCCAGGATGCCCGACGGCGGCGAGCCTGTAAAGATCAAGGTTCTCAATGACATAAGGGAAGTCTCGCCGGATGAGTGGGATGCCTGCGCGGGACCCGACAATCCCTTCGTCTCGCACGGCTTCCTGCGCATCCTCGAGCAGAGCGGCTCGGTCTCCGACCGCACCGGATGGCTCCCCCAGCACCTCGCGATCGAGGACGAGGACGGTCGGCTGATCGGCGCGGTGCCGTGCTACCTGAAGAGCCATTCCTACGGCGAGTACGTGTTCGACTGGGGCTGGGCGGACGCGTTCGAGCGCGCCGGGGGCCAGTACTACCCGAAGCTCCAGATCTCGGTGCCGTTCACCCCGGTATCGGGGCCGCGCCTCATGGTGCGGCCCGGCGCGGCGACGGAACAGACCCGGCTGATGCTGGCGGCGGGGCTGATGGAGCTCGCCAAGACGCACGGCGTCTCCTCGTTCCACGTGACCTTCTGCACGGAAGACGAGTGGCGCGCGCTGGGCGAGGCGGGCCTGTTGCAGCGCATGGGCCAGCAGTTCCACTGGCACAACCGGGGCTACGACACGTTCGAGGACTTCCTCGCCGGGCTCTCGTCCCGCAAGCGCAAGTCGATCCGCAAGGAACGGCGCGAGGCGAATGAGGGGATGGAGATCAGGGCGCTGACCGGCGATGCCCTGGAAGAGCACCACATGGAGGCGTTTTACGGCTTCTACCTGAACACGGTCGACAAGAAATGGTCGAACGCATATCTCACCCGCGCGTTCTTCCGGCTGCTCGGCACCGAACTCTCCGACAGGGTCGTGATGATCGCCGCCTTCCAGGACGGGCGCATGGTGGGCGGGGCCCTCAACCTCCTCGGCAGCGATACCCTGTACGGCCGCAACTGGGGCGCCGAGCGGCGCTTCCGGATGCTTTACTTCGAGGCCTGCTTCTACCGCGCCATCGACTACGCGATCGCCAACGGGCTGGCCCGCGTCGAGGCCGGCGCGCAGGGGCCGCACAAGATCCAGCGCGGCTACCTGCCGAGCCCGACCTACAGCGTCCACTGGATCCGCGAGCCGAGATTCCGCGAGGCGGTGGCGAATTTCGTCAGCCGCGAGAGCGTATTGCTCCGCCACGAGATGCACGAGCTGGCGGAAACCGGCCCCTATCGCCGGACCGACAATGACGGGCGCTGACCCTCAGTCGCGGATCTCGACCTTCACCCTTGTGCAGTTATAGGCGTTGCAGGGCGCGAGCACGTCCATCGGGCAGTTCGAGAGGCCGACGAGCAGCGGCATCCTGGCTTCGAACTCGATGTAGTCGCCGGGCTGCGAGACCGGAAAGTCGATGATCCACTGCCGCTGGCCGCAGTCGTGGTGGTAGTTCATGAACAGGTCCATCGTGTCCGGGATGTCCTCGTAGCCGATTCCGTAGGGCTGCAGGACGCCGGCGATGATCTCGTGGCAGCCGTCCCTGGGCCCGACGCCGTGGCTCTCGTAGAGGTAGCGGTTGCACATCCGGTTATGCACGTCATGGACGCCCTTGGGCGTTGGCGTGTCGGCGGTGATCGTCATCATCGGCCGGCATGACGTCGACATCAGCGTGTCGCCGACGCTCAAACTGTCGCGCGGTACGTATTGCGCCCCCGGCGCCGGAACGTAGCGCGTGCGCGAATACGAGGTGGACAGCTTCTCGCGCGGGTTCTCCCGGTTGAACAGCGCCATGTCGACCACCTGCTGCCCTTCGAGGTCGATCACGCGGAGGCGCTGCCCGGCGTCGATCTCGAGCGCGAGCCCGGTCTTGGGCGGCAGCACGTTTTCGAAGATCACTCCCATCGTGTCGCTTCCTTCCTGTCTCCCCGCGACGCGGGCTCAGCGCCAGGCGTCGACCGAAACCGTGCCGCCCTCCGAGTAGCGCCCGGCGATCATCTTCCACGCGCCCTGCGTCTCGCCGCCGGCGACGACGATGTTGATGTCGGACGGCTCGAAGATGCGGATCGATTCCTCGGGCGCGGCCCGCAGCCTGGTCGCGAAGGGCTCCACGCCGGCCACCGCGAGGGGGTGGATCAGGGTCTTGACCCACTGGTTGTCCCAGTACTCGCGCGCCGGCAGGCGGGCGTTGTCGGCGAGCCAGTCGATCATCTTCTCCTTGGTGTCGAAGCCGCGCTCGACCAGGCCGCGGGCGCAGACCGGGTCCATCACGAAAAGCGGCGGAAAGTGGTGTTCGCAGCCGGCCAGCGAGCGCCGGAAATTCTCCTGCCAGGTGTCGCGCGGACCGTACCCGGCATGGGTGTACCAGGCGCCGAAGAAAACGCTTGCCGCGCTCTCTTGCGCCGCGAAACCCTTCTGTACGTGGAAGGGCTGCCAGGGGCTGCGCTCCTCGGCCTCGGCGAAGGTGGAGGAATAGTTGTACCAGTTGCCGACCGAGCCCATATAGGTGTCGCCCGGGACCGAGCCCCCTTGCAGGTTGATCGAGGCGAGGTTGTAGGCCCGCCCGATCGTCGCGTTGGCGTGGTTGTAGGGACCCATCGCGCCGATCCCGTCATTCATGCCGATTTCCCCGCGGATCGGCCCGTTGACCGCCGCGATGACGGCGAAGGAGTTGGTGCTCGACGAGCGCGCGGTCTGCCCGGTCGCGGCGAGCGCGAGGATGACCGGCAGGTATGCCGGCCTGGCGCCCGCCATGACGGCGTTGACCGCGACCTTCTCGACGGTGAATTCCCAGGCCTCGCGATAGGCGGTCGGCCTGAGCGTGCCCACGACCTCGTCCGGGTCGCGGCCGGTGCCGCGCAGCATCGCTTCGACCCGCTCCTCGGTCGGCAGGACGATGGGCAGGTGGTCGGTCCACCGGTTCTCCTCGAACAGCGCGTGCAGATTGTCCTCGCCGTCGGGCTCCAGCAGGCGCGGCGTGGCCCGCTCGAACGAGAGCCCGCTCAGATCGGCGTCGTCGAGCGGGCGGGTCAGCCCCTCGATCACCTCGCGCAGGAAGGGGCGGCCGGAGACCGGGTCGGCGCCCTCGATATAGGAGCGCAGCTGCGCCGCCGTGCGGTCCACCACCGGCTGGGGGACGAAGGCCTGGCGCGCCGTCGGCATGCCGCTGGCCAGCGCCGTGGACTTCACCAGCTGCGAGAACACCTCGGTATGGACCGCGACCGCCGGCACCCCGGCGCGTTCGAGGTCGAGCGCGAGCCCGACGACCGTCGGGCTGCAGGTGCTTCACAGCCCGACCCCGAGGATCGCCCCGTCGCCGTCGTTCTCGATCCGCTTGCGCATGCCGGGATCGTCGACCCAGCTCTCGCGCGGCTTGACCACCCGGGCATCGACCGAGGGCAGATTGCCGCCGAACCAGTCGAGCAGCTCGCCCATGAACCTGTCGGAATTGTCGAACAGGCAATCGACCAGATAGACCACCTTGCCGTCGAGGCTCTGGAGCCGCGGGGCAAGCCGCTCTCCGGTGACCTTTGGCGGCGTGCCGCGCGGGTCGTGGACCGTCAGGCGTTGGCTCATCGCATCCCCCCCCGTTGCGGCAAGGACTCTATTGCCGCCCCGGGAATGCTACAACAGCGGGACCACGGTGAGGGGAGACCGGACGTGTTCGCCGACCGCATCGAGGAACGCTGGATCGCCGCGTTCGATACCGTCTTCGGCCTGTGCAAGGTCGGGAAGGGGGAGGAAGTCGCGATCCTCTCGGAGACCCAGTCGCGGCGGCTCAACGTGCAGCTCGCCGAGCTCGCATTGCTTCGGCGCGGCGCCCGCCCGTTCCACGTCACCGTCGTCTCGCCGCCGCAGACCGCGCCGGTGCCGGTGCGTTCGACCGGCGCCTCGCCCGCCTTGCAGGGGCTCGGCCCGGCGATCAAGGCGCTGGCGGCGAGCTCGCTCGTGGTCGACCTCACGGTGGAGGGGATGCTGCACGCGCCGGAGCTCCCCGACATCATCGGCGGCGGCGCGCGGCTGCTGATGGTCAGCAACGAGCATCCCGACGCGCTGGAGCGGCTTCTGCCCGACCCGGCGCTGGTCGACCGCGTCAAGGATGCGGTCAAGCGGATCCGCGGGGCGAGCGAGATGCGGGTGACCTCGGGCGCCGGTTCGGACCTGACCGTCGCCCTCGAAGGCGCGCCGAGCGCCGGGGTCTGGGGCTATTGCGACCGGCCGAAGACGGTGGCCCACTGGCCGGGCGGGATCGTCGTCGCCTTCCCCGCCGCCGGCTCCGTGCAGGGACGGCTGGTGCTCGATACCGGCGACGTGAACCTCACCTTCAAGCGCTATCTGGAGGCGCCGGTCGCGCTCACCATCGAGGACGACTACGTCACCGCCATCGAGGGCGAAGGCACCGACGCCGAGCTGTTCCGGCGCTACTGGGCCGCCTGGGGCGACCGCGAGGCCTACGCCACCTCGCATGTCGGCTGGGGGCTGAACGAGGCGGCGCGCTACGAGGCGCTCGCCATGTACGACCAGCGCGACTTCAACGGCACCGAGATCCGGGCCTTCGCCGGCAACTTCCTCTATTCGACCGGCGCCAACGAGTTCGCCAACCGCCACACGCTCGGGCATTTCGACCTGCCGATGCGGAACTGCACGGTCGCCCTCGACGGGGTGCCGGTGGTCGAGTCCGGCCGCCTGGTCGACGGCGGGGCATGACTCCGGTCCACCATGTCGAGGCGGGCAGCGGCGAATCCCTGGTGTTCCTGCACGGCGTGGGCGGCGATTCGGCGAGCTGGACGCCGCAGCTCGCGGCGTTCTCGGACGAATTCCGCGCCATCGCCTGGGACATGCCGGGCTATGGTGGCTCGCCTGCGCTCGAACGCATGACCTTCCCGGCGCTGGCCCAAGCGCTGGTCGGACTGCTCGACCGGCTCGGGCTCGACCGCGTCCATCTGGTCGGCCACTCGATGGGCGGCATGGTCGCGCAGGAATTCGCCGCCGGCCGGCCCGAGCGCGTCCGCACCCTGGTGCTGTCGGCGACCAGCCCGGCCTTCGGCCGCCCGGACGGGGACTTCCAGAAGCGCTTCGTCGAAGCCCGGATCGCGCCGCTGGAGGCCGGCCGGACCATGGCCGACCTCGCCGACGAGATGGTCGAAACCATGATGGGCCCCGCGGCGGGCGCGGACGGCGCGGCGATCGCCCGGCGCTCGATGGCGGCGGTGCCGGAGGCGACCTACCGCGCGGCGATCGCCTGCCTCGCCGCCTTCGACCGGCGCGACGCGCTGGCCGGTTACGCCATGCCGGTGCTGGTGCTCGCGGGCGAGACCGACACCAACGCCCCGGCGCCGATGATGGAGAAGATGGCGACCCGGATCCCGGGCGCGGACTATGTCTGCCTGGCGGGGACGGGCCATCTGGGCAATCTGGAGAACCCCGCGGCGTTCAACGAGGCGGTGGCGGGTTTCCTGAGCGAGCGGAGGGCGTGAGACATGGCGACCGGCAGCGGTGAGCGCGATGCGCCGATGTTCGACCCGGGCTGTTACGGCCTGACCGGCGATGAGGCCGCGCTCTGCGCGGAGGCAAGGCGCATCGGCGAGGACCGGTTCGCGGGGCGTGCCGAGACATGGGACCGCGACGCGATCTTCCCGATGGAGAATTACCGCGACCTCCACAAGGCGGGCCTGCTCGCGGTGTGCGTGCCGAAGCGGCATGGCGGGCACGGCGCCGACCTCAAGGCCTATTCGCTGATGGCGGCCGAGATCGGGCGCTACTGCGGGTCGACCGCGCTCACATTCAACATGCATGTGAGCTCGTGCCTGTGGACCGGCGCGCTGGCCGACGACCTGCCGATGACCCGCGCCCAGCGGCGCGAGCACAACCGGCGGCGCGCGCTGCACTACGCCCGGATCGTCGAGACCGGCGCGATCTACGCCCAGCCGTTCTCCGAAGGCGGCGCGGCGGCGGCGGGGTTCCGCCCGTTCGGCACGCTGGCCGACCGGGTCGAGGGCGGCTGGGTGATCAACGGCAAGAAGATCTTCGCCTCGCTCGCCGGCTCGGCCGACTACTACGGCGTTCTGTGCACCGAGAAGAAGGAGAATCTGAGCCGCCGCGACACGATGTATTTCGCCGTCCCCGCCGATGCCGAGGGGGTGAGCGTGGTCGGCGACTGGGACCCTCTCGGGATGCGGGGGACGGTCTCGCGCAACCTCCTGTTCGAGAACGTCTTCGTGCCGGACGACGCGGCGCTGATGCCGAAGGGGATCTATTTCGAGGCCGCGACCCGCTGGCCGCACATGTTCACCACGCTGACCCCGAGCTATATGGGGATCGCCCAGGCGGCATACGACTTCACCGTCCGCTATCTGCGCGGCGAGGTGCCGGGGACGCCGCCGGTCAAGCGACGCATGTACCCGACCAAGCAGCACGCCGTGGCCGAGATGCTGGTCGCGCTGGAGCAGGCCAAGGCGCTCTGGTTCCAGATGCTCGGCGAGGCGCGCGCCAACCCGTCCAAGGCCTCGGTGCTGCGCGCCTATTGCGCCCAGTACACGGTGATGGAGACCGCCAACGACCTCTGCCAGAAGGCGATCCGCACCTGCGGCGGACAGTCGATGCTGAAAAGCCTGCCGCTGGAACGGCTCTACCGCGACAGCCGCTGCGGCTCGCTGATGCTGCCCTGGACGGCGGAGCTGTGCATCGACAAGCTCGGCCGCGAGGCGCTGTACGAGCGCGGCGAGGAGGACGAATGACCGACCTGTCCTCCTGGGTCGAGAAGAACGCCGCGTTCGCCCCGTCGAAGACCGCGATCCGCTTCGAGGGCGAGGATATCGGCTACGCCCGCTTCGCCGGGACCATCCGGGGCTATGCGCGGGCGCTGAAGGCGGTCCACGGCGTCCGGCCCGGCGACCGGGTCGCCTATCTCGGCTTCAACAGCCCGGCGATGCTGGCGCTGTTCTTCGCCTGCGCGCGGCTGGGCGCGCTGTTCTCGCCGCTCAACTGGCGCCTGGTGGCGCCGGAACTGGCCTACATCCTTGGCGATTCGGCGCCCCGGGTGCTGGTCGCCGATGCCGATCACCGCGACCTCGCGAGCGCCGCGGCGGCCGATTGCCCGGCGGTCACGATCCCCGCCGACCGGATCGCCCGGGACGCGGAAACCGCCAAGGGCGATGACCGCAACCCGGCGGTGACGCGCGAGACGCCCTGCCTGCTGGTCTACACCTCGGGCACCACGGGCCATCCCAAGGGCGCCGTGCTCGCCCAGGAGGCGATCCAGGTCAACGCGCATCACTGCATCCACTATGCCGGGCTCACCGATGCCGACCGGGTGCTGACGGTGCTGCCGATGTTCCATGTCGGCGGGCTCAACATCCTGACCTCGCCCGCCTTCTATGCCGGGGGGACGGTGATCCTGCACCGCCGCTTCGATGCCGCGGCGACGCTGCGCGCCATCGCCGAGGACCGCCCGACCCAGCTCGTGCTCGTGCCGGCCACCATCCAGGCGGTGATCGACCTGCCCGGCTGGGCGGATGCGGACATCTCCAGCCTGCGCCTGCTCACGACCGGCTCGTCGATCGTGCCGCCGCATTTGATCGACGCCATCCATGCGCGCGGCATACCGGTGTGCCAGACCTATGGCCTGACCGAGACCGCGCCGGTCGCGATCTACCAGAAGCCCGGGGATTGCCGCCTCAAGCCGCGCTCGACCGGGAAATGCGGGCTGCATTGCGAGATGGCGATCGCCGACGAGGACGGCAATCCGCTGCCGGACGGGGCGTCGGGGGAAATCCTGATCCGCGGCGGCAACGTGCTCCTGGAATACTGGAACAACCGGGACGAGACCCGCCGCGCCATCAGGGACGGCTGGTTCCATACCGGCGATGTCGGCTATCGCGATCCGGACGGCGACGTGTTCGTCGACGACCGCAAGAAGGATATCGTGATCTCCGGCGGCGAGAACATCTACCCGGCCGAGATCGAGCAGCTCGTCCACCGCATGGACGATGTCGAGGACGTCGCCGTGGTCGGCCGCCACGACGCCCGCTGGGGCGAGGTGCCGGTGGCGGTGGTCGTACCGGCGCCGGGCGCGGCGATCGCGGCAGCGGAGTTTCTCGCCCGCTTCGAGGGCCGTCTCGCCCGCTTCAAGCACCCCAAGGACGTGCTGTTCGTCGACGCGCTGCCGAGGAACGCGATGGGCAAGACCCTCAAGCACCAATTGCGGGACAGGGTGAACCGCGGGCAGGCCCGGCCGGCGCGGGGCTAGATCTCGACCGGGGCGGCGCGGCGCAGGATCTCGGCGACCACGCTGTGGGCGGCGAGCGTCGAGGTCTTGGGATTGTCGGGGAGCGGCCGGCCGCGCACCACGATGTCGAAGGCGCCGAACATCCCCTCGACGCGGACATCGTGGATGTTGCCGCCGGCCCCGGGATCGGCGACCAGCTTCACCTCGGTGCGGTCGAACCCGGCCCCGGCCAGCGCGATGGTGGCCGCGACGTTGGCGTTCTGCGGGTAGAGTCTCGCCGCCTCGTCCGCCGCGCCCTCGAACAGCACCGTCGGCCGGGCGAGCGCGTCGAGATCGTGCGCCGCCTCGGCCGGGGTGCCGCGCCACGCCGCCGGCGGCTTGCGCGAGGTATAGACCACCCGGTCCAGCCCGCCGATGCGCGCCGCCGCCAGCGCATCCGCGCCGGCCACCGCGCCCGCGGGCAGGATCAGCTGGCCGCCCCCCCCCTGCGGAGCGGCGCATCGGCCGGCGCGCCGATGGAGATGACCAGGAAGTCGATGCCGCGCCTGAGCGCATCCTCGCCGAACTCCGCCACCGCGCCGTGCCCGGCGCATTCGGCGATCAGGTCGGGCGCGGTCGCCAGTTCGCCGAGGGCGCTCGCCACCTCCAGCGTCACCGGCAGGGCGGCGCGCGCGTCGGCCTCCCGCCCGAGGCGGACCAGCACGCCGGTGACCGCCGCCCCGGCGCCCGGCCCGATATGCCTCAAAACCTCGGTGGCGATGGCGCCGCGGCCGATCAGGACGACGTTGAGCATGGGCCTATCCCTTCGCGCGCACCGGCGGGCCGGCGAAGGGGATCGCGAACGGGCCGATCGCGGTCATGTCGATCTCCACCATGGACGGGCCGTCGGCGGCGATCGCCCGGTCGAGCGCCGCGCGCATCCCGGCGACATCGCCGACCCGCCGGAACGGCAGGCCGAGACCGCCAGCGAGCGCGGCGAGATCGGGCAGCGCGAGGTCGGTATAGAGATGCCGCCCGCCATAGCCGCGGTCCTGGATGTTGCGGATCACGCCGTAGCCGCGGTCGTTCATCGCGATCAGCGCGACGTCGGCACGCTCCTGCACCAGCGTCGCGATCTCGCCGAGGGAGAGCGCGAGTCCCCCGTCGCCCACCAGCGCCACGGTCTTGCGGCCGGGCGCGGCGAGCGCGGCGCCGATCGCCATGGGCAGCCCCTGGCCGATGCCGCCGCCGAGCGCATGGACCCCGCAGCGCGGCCCGGAAAGGCGCGGCGCGCGGTTGCCCCAGCTGCTGTTCGAAAGCGTGATGTCGCGCACCCAGACCACGTCGTCGGGCACCGCCCCCTGCACATCGTCCATCAGCCGCTCATAGGGGCCCAGGGTCGCGCGCAGCCCGGCCTCGGCGGCCAGCCGCGCGGCGGCGAGGTCGGGGGCGAGCGCGGGCTCGATATCCATGCGGCCGCGCAGCCGTTCGGCGAGCCCCGCCATGGCGTTCGCCGCGTCGCCGTGGACGAAGATGTCGTTGGCGTAGGACCGCCCGTCCGCCCTGGGATCGGCGTCGATCCGGTAGAGCGGGCGCGGCAAGGCGAGCCGGTACTTGAACGTCTCGTTGCCGCGCAGCCGGGAGCCCACCACCAGCATCGCGTCGCAGCCCGCGTAGAACGCCTCGACCGGGGGCTGGAGGTTGAACGCGCCGAGCGACATCGGGTCGCCCTCCGGGATCGTGCCGCGGCCATGGATGCTGGTGACGATGCCGAAGCCGAGGCGGGCCAGCGCGCGGGCTTCCGCCCCCGCCCCGGCCGCCCCCCCGCCCAGCCCCCGCCCCCGCCCGACCCACAGCACCGCCCGCCGCGCCGCCGCCAGCGCGTCGGCGAGTTGGTCGAGCGCGGCGGCGTCGGGCTCGGGGCGATCCGGCGGCAGCGGGGCGAGCGAGGACGGCCGCGCCAGCGACCCCTCCTGGATGTCGATCGGGATCTCGACGCTGACCGGCCCGCCGGGCGGGGTCCGGGCGATCCGCGCCGCCTCGCGCAACGCGCCCGGCAGGTCCGCCGCGCAGCGCACCCGGAGCGCCGCCTTGGAGGCGCCGCGCAGCATGGTGAGCTGGTCGCGCGCCTCGTGGATATAGCCGCGGTCCTGGTCGAGAAAGGCGGTCTCGATCTGACCGGTCAGATGGAGCAGCGGGGTGCCGGCGGTCTGCGCCTCGACCAGCGCGCCGCAGGCATTGCCGGCGCCGGTCCCGGTGCTGGTGAAGGCGACGCCGAGCCCGCCCGAGACGCGGGCATGGGCGTCGGCCATGTTCACCGCGCCCGCCTCGCCCCGCGCCGGCACGAAGCGGATGCGGTTGCGCCGCCCGATCGCGTCCAGCATCGGCATGTTGTGGATCGAGATCACCCCGAAGGCGGTCTCCACCCCGGCGGCCTCGAGGAAGGCGGCGACGACCTCGCCCGCCGGGATCTCAGACATGGTGCCCCTGCCCGCCCGCGACCTCGATGGTCTCCCCGGTCAGGTAGCTCGCCGCCGGCGAGGCGAGGAAGACCATGACGCGGGCCGCCTCGTCGGCCTCGCCGAGCCGGCCGAGCGGGATTCCCCGTTCGCGGGCGAGCTCGGCGAACCACGCCTGCTTGCTCTTGCCGCCGCCTTCGCCCCCGGCATGGCGGCGGTTCCACTGTCCCGAATCGACCAGCCCGATCAGGATGGAGTTGACGCGGATGCCCCTGGGCGCGAAGTCGCGGCTCATCGTCTTGGCGAGGTTGAGCGCGCCCGCGCGGGCGGCGGAGGTGGCCGCGAGCCACGGCTCGGGGCGCCGCGCGAGCAGGGCGTTGGTGCAGACGATGGCCGACGGCGCGGCGTCTTCGAGCGGCTTCAGGAAGGCGCGCACCGGGTTCAGGACGGAGAAGAATTTCAAATCGAGCTCGGCGCGCCATTCGTCGTCGCCCAGATCGGCGAGCCCGCCGCGCCGGGCCTGGCCGGCATTGGCGATCAGGATGTCGGCGCGGCCGAAGCGTTCGGCCACCCGGTCGCGGAACGCCGCCACCCGGCCGGGCTCCAGCACGTCGCAGGCGGCCGCCAGCACCCGGTCGGCGCCATGCGCGTCGCCCAGCCGCCGCTCCGCCCCGGACAGCCGGTCCTCCGACCGGCCGCAGATGGCGACGCTGGCGCCCTCTTCGAGGAAGATCCGCGCGGCGGCGAGGCCGATCCCCGACGACCCTCCGGTGACCACCGCCACCTTGCCGGACAGGCCGAGATCCACCGCCGCTATTCCGCCGCGGCGCCGGTCATGCGAGACCGTCCAGGAAGCCGGTGAGCGCGGCGTTGAACGCATCCGGCCCCTCGACATAGCTCGCATGGCCCAGCCCCGGCAGGGTGAGATAGCGCGCGCCGGGAATGGCGGCGGCGATGTCGCGGCCGATCGCCTCGGGGGTGACGCGGTCCTCGCTACCATACATCACCAGCGCCGGCGCCCGGATCGCCGCGGCGTCGGGGAAGATGTCCGAGCCGTGCAGCATGCGGGCGGCCTGGACGTAGCCGTCGGGCCGAACCCGGCTCTGCACCGCGAACACCTTCTCGTAAATCTCGTCGGGCGCGCCGGGCGACAGCACCTCGCGGGCGCGGCGCCGGGCGACCTCCGCCGGGCCGAGCGTCGTCATCGCCCCGATGCGCGCCTCCAGCCGGCCGACGCGGAGCTCCTCGGACGACTTCAGATAGCCCGCCGCGGCGTCGGACAGGGTGAGGCTGACGAGCCGCCCGGGGTGCCGGGCGGCGAAGGACGCCGCGATCAGCCCGCCGAGCGAATGGCCGAGCAGATGGACCCGCGCGAGCCCGAGCCCGTCGAGCAGGTCTGCCACCGCGTCGCCATAGGCGGAGCAAAGCGGGCTGTCCCCGGGCAGCGGGTCCGAGCCGCCATAGCCCGGCGCGTCCCAGGCGATGGCGCGGTAGCGGCCGGCCAGCCCGTCGAGCTGCGCCTCCCACGACGCCGAGCCCGAGCCGATACCGTGCAGCAGCACCAGCGGCGGCCCCTCGCCGGCCGCGCGGCAGGCGATCGCGCGCCCGTTCGCCCGGACGGTCTCGAGCGGCGGGAGGCTCACGCCTGGCGCTTGATCTTGGCGAGCGGATGGTCGGGCGGGTAGGTCGGGATGCGCGGCCGGGACGCGCCCAGCATCACGCACATCAGCGCCTCCTCCTCGCCCTCGTTGACCAGCCCGCGATAGACGCCGGGCGGCACCGAGATCAGGTCGCGCTCGCCGAGCTCGGTCTCGAAGGTCTCGCCGTCGCTCTCCAGGGTGAGGCGAATCCGCCCGCGCAGCATGAAGAACACCTCCTCCACGTCGTCATGGACATGCGGCGGGCCCTCGCAGCCGGGCGGCAGCACCATGGTCGAGAAGGTGAAATGTTCCGACGGCACGGCGTTCGCGTCGTCCGGCACGCCGGTCCCGCCGGTGCCGAGATAGCGCATCTGCGCGCGCCGGTATCTGGGGTCGAAATCGGCCTGGAACTTGAGCGCGTCCCAGTCATAGCGCCGGGTCTCGTAGCGCGCGATCCGGGTCTCCATCCAGTCGGCGAGGCTGCGCATGATCGGCTCCTCCTACTCGGCCGCCGCGGCGGTCGCTTCGCCGGCGCGGAGCGCCGCGACCTGGCGCCGGGCCTCGTCCTCGATCGACCGCCGGATCCGCGCGAGCCCGGCGTCGTGCTGGTAGAGGAACTCGTGGTCCCTGGCGTCGTTCGGCATGCCCTCCAGCAGGATGCGGTCCTGCTCCAGCACGTCCCAGTGGAGGGTCTCCAGCTTGTGCTTGTACATGAACCGCCACACCGAACGCTCCCAGCCGGCCACCTTGCGGGTGCGCCAGAAGAACACGCGGCAGCTTTCGCGGTCGATCGGGGTGACGAAGCCGACGATGCCGAACGCGCCGCCCGGCCCGGCATTGCCCTGATAGGGGATCGAGAGCCGCATCCAGTGGGCGCCGGTATCGGCGAACTCGACCCAGTCGAAATTGACCCCGCGCTGGTTGGTCTTCTCGAACACCAGCCCGTGCCCGGTGTCGCGGGTGCGCATCCTCGCTTCCTTGTCGCCGCGCCCCATGGAATGCGATTCGGCGTGCAGATAGGCGCCGTGCATCGGGTCCATCACGTTGTCGATGGCGTAGCGGTAGTTGCAGCGCCAGTGCGAGGTGCAGAGGATCGCGCTCCACTCTTCCGAACGCAGCTCCTCGGGGTATTCGAATTGCGCCGGCTCGGGATGCAGTGCATCGCCGAAATAGGCGAAAATGCCGCCCATATGCTCGAACGCCGGGTAGGATTTGACGGCCCGCGTGCCGACCATCGGGCAGTCGCCGATCGCCGGCATGGCGACCACGGTGCCCGAGCCGTCGACCTCCAGCCCGTGATACCAGCAGGCCAGCCGGTCGCCGAGATTCCAGCCCTTGGAGAGCTCCGCGCCGCGATGCGGGCAGCGGTCGGCGAGCACATTGACCCCGCCGTCGGCGTCGCGCCAGACCACGATCCGCTCGCCGAGACGCGTCAGCGCGACCGGCTTGTCGCGGATCATCCAGCTCGCGGCGATCGGGTACCAGCGGTTGCGCACCCCGAGTTCGACCAGGGTCTCGGCGTCGGCGGCGCTCTGGTGTGCGGACATCCCCGCCTCCATCCTGTTCCGTCAGGGGCCGAGGCGGATCATCGCCGCCTCGAAGACTTCCGCGGTCCACCGGTCCGCGCCCTCGGGGGCGGGCCCGTCGGCGTTCAGCGCATCGACAATCCCGTCGAGGTCGTGGATTCCGCGACCGAAGATCTCCTCCAGACGGTCGGCGAGCGCCTGCGCGAAGGCGCCGGGCGGTGCGTCGACCTGGGTCTGGTGCCGGATATTTCCGGGCTCCTCGTAAGGCAAGGGCAAGCTCGAACCCCTCCGATGATACGGCCGATACCGGACGTCGTTTACGAGATTCACGGTAGGGCGTGCGGGAAATCCGGTCAATGCCGGACGCCGGCCCCGGATCGTTCCCCGGAGCCGGGAGGTCTACAGCCCCGCCGCCCTGCGGGCGTCGGCCAGCCACGCCATCGCGCGCCCGACGCCGCCGAAAGGGAAGACGTGCAGGCCGGCGAACTCGGGCAGCGGATCGTTCCCCGCCGCGGCGACCACGCCGGCGATCAGCCCGTCCGGCTTCACAATGCGGCGGATCAGCTTCACGCTGCCGGCGCCCTGGCGCATCAGGGCGCGGGCCGAAACGCCGACGCCGCAGATCTTCGCATAGCGCAGCAGGGTCGCCAGGTCTGCGGGGCCGGCAATGCCGAGGCGCACCGGAAGGCCGATGCCCAGACCGCGCAGAGTCCGCGCCCAATCGACGACCGTCGCGCCGTCGAAGACGAACTGGGTCACGAAATCGAAATCGGCGTCGCTGCCGCGGGCGTAACGGTCCTTCCCGAGCATCGCCTCGCGCAGCTCTGCCGCGCCGATCAGGCGATTGCCCTCGGGATGGGCGCCGACATGGATGGTCCGCAGGCCGTGCCGTTCCAGGGCGCCGGTCAGCAGCACATCCATGCTCCCGGCATACGGCCCGGCAATTTCCGGCCGGTCGCCGGCGATCACCAGAGCCTCCCGGCAGCCGGCCTCGCCGGTCAGCCGGGAGAGGAAATCCTCGAGCGCGGCGCGGCTCGGCAGGCCCCGCGCCGCGATATGCGGGACGGCGACATAGCCGCGCGCATTCAGCGTCTTCGCGGCGGCGACCGTGTCGGCCCGGTCGCGCGACGGCAACGAGGGGATGAAGACCCGGGCGCCCGCCGGCACATGCGCGCACAGCTTGTCGACCTCGCCGGTATCCGGCAGGGTTTCCGTCGACACGTGGGTCAGCAAACGCTGCAGGAGCGGCTGCGGATGGACCGGATACTCGGCGGAACGAAGATCGAGTTTCATGGCTTTGCCGATCGGCCGGACCCGCCGGCGAATGCGCCGCGCGGGCAGATGCGGGAGCGAGCGGCCATTACGCCCTCTTGCCGACAATGAAAAGCGAAAAATCCCGGGTACGAATCACGGTCGCGTGTAGCGCCGTCGCGGGCGGCATGTCCGGCCGCGTCCGGACGCCTTCCGGGCTTCCGGGTTGCGCTGCCGAATCCGCCCGACGCCGCCCGGGCCGGCGCAGCGATTGCGCGCCGCCCGGCGCCGCGATAGTTGTGCTGCATGTGGACCGCAACCGAGCGAGGGTCCATGACGGACGATGAGGCGAAGGCGCATGTCCGCGCCGTAACCGTCGCCTCCGGCACGTCGTTCTACTGGGCGATGCGTCTCCTGCCGGCTGCCCGGCGCGAGGCGATGTTCGCGATCTACGCGTTCTGCCGCGAGGTCGACGACATCGCGGACGACGCGGGGCCGCCGGACGACAAGCGCCGCCGCCTCGACCTGTGGCGCGACGAGATCGACGCGATCTACGCCGGCGGGCCCGCAGGGCTCACCGCCCGCGCCCTGGTGGAGCCGACGCGGCGCTACGGGCTCCGCCGCGAGGATTTCCTGGCGGTGATCGACGGCATGAAGATGGATCTGGGCGAGGGGCTGAAGGCGCCGCAATTCGACGAGCTGGAGCTCTACTGCCACCGGGTGGCGGGCGCGGTGGGGCTCTTGTCGATCCGCGCCTTCGGGGACGGCGGACCGCACGCCCAGGCGTTCGCGCTGGCGCTCGGGACGGCGTTGCAGCTGACCAATATCCTGCGCGACATGGTCGAGGACGCCGAGCGCGACCGGCTCTATCTGCCGCGCGAGCTGCTGGACGAGGCGGGAATCGAGGTCGCGGCGCCGCGCGAGGTGCTGCGCCATGCCGCGATACCGGAGGTCTGCGCGGCGCTGGCGCGGATCGCGAAACAGAAATTCGACGAGGCGCAGTCGGCGCTGGCGGATTGCGACCGCCGCGCGCTGCGCCCCGGGGTGGTGATGATGATGCACTACCGGCGCCTGCTTGCCGCGCTGGAGCGGCGCGGCTGGACCCGCCTCGAAGTCCCGGTCCGCCTGTCGAAGCCGGAAAAGCTCCTGATCGCGCTGCGCCACGGCGTCTTCGCCTGAATCTCGGGCAATCGTGGACAAACCGGGGCGCCGCAACTAGTTTGCGAACGGGTCGGTCGCGTCGCCGGTCCGACGAGTTTGTGATAACCGGAGGGAACTCGGTGGAAGGTTCCGCCTGGGAACGCGTCGCCGTCGAGACCCCATCATGCGTGCACCTGGCCCCGACCGGACCGGACCCGGCGGAAGGCTTGGACATGCGCCTCGACCGCGCCATCGAAGCCGCCGGAGCGTCGCTCCGCGAAGCGCAGGCGGCGGACGGCCACTGGATCTTCCCCCTCGAGGCGGATGTGACGATCCCGGCCGAATATATCCTGCTCGAGCATTTCATCGACGACATCGACGCCCCGCTGGAGGCCCGGCTCGCGGACTACATCCGCCGCCGCCAGGGAGAGGACGGCGGCTGGCCCCTGTTCCACGAGGGCGACACCGATGTCAGCGCGTCGGTCAAGGCCTATTTCGCCCTCAAATGCGTGGGCGACCAGCCGGAAGCTCCCCATATGAGCCGGGCGCGGGACGCCATTCTCGCGCGCGGCGGCGCGGCGCAGTGCAATGTCTTCACCCGAATCACGCTGGCTCTGTTCGGACAGCTTCCGTGGCGGGCGGTGCCGATCATGCCGCTCGAACTCATGCTGCTTCCGCGCTGGTTCCCGATCCACCTCGACAAGGTGTCCTACTGGTCGCGCACGGTGATCGTGCCTCTCCTGGTGCTTCTCGACCGCCGGCCGAGGGCGGCCAATCCGGGCGACGCGACCATCGGAGAGCTGTTCCACGAAGACCCCTGGGAGCGCTGCCCCAATTTGGTGAGACCGACCGGAGCCGTGCTCGACACCGTCTTCCTCGCGGCCGACCGCGCGCTGCGGCTGCTCCGGCCCCTCGGCCCGCTTGCGCTGCGCCGGCGCGCGCTGGCAAGAGCGCTCGACTTTATCGGCGAGCGGCTCAACGGGGATCACGGGATCGGCGGCATATTCCCGGCGATGGCCAACACGGTCATGACCTTCCACACGCTGGGCTACGGGAAGGACGATCCGCGCTACCGGGACGCGTGGAGCGCGATGAGGAATCTCCTGGTGGAGAAGCGGGGAGAGACGTTCTGCCAGCCCTGCCGGTCCCCGGTCTGGGATACCGCGCTCGCGGCGCACGCCCTGATGGAAGCCGGCGGGGCGGACAACCAGGAAGCCGCGGAACGCGCGTCCGGCTGGCTGGTGGGCGAACAGATCACCGGGTTTCGCGGCGACTGGGCCCGCAAGCGTCCGCGGCTCGTCCCCGGCGGCTGGGCGTTCGAGTACCGCAACGAGCACTACCCCGACACGGACGACACCGCGGTCGTGGTGATGGCGATCGACCGCGCCCTGTCCGCCGCCGCGAACGGCGCGGTGGAGCGCGGGGCGGAATGGATCGTCGGCATGCAGAGCTCCAACGGCGGTTGGGGGTCTTTCGATGTCGACAACAACAAGCACTATCTGGACAGCATCCCCTTCGCCGATCACGGCGCGCTGCTCGACCCGCCGACGGCGGACGTCACCGCGCGCTGCATCGGCATGCTCGCCCAGCTCGGCCGCGGCCGCGACGACCCCGGCGTCGCGCGCGGCATCGAATTCCTGCTCCGCGAGCAGGAGCAGGACGGCTCGTGGTACGGGCGCTGGGGCATGAACTATGTCTACGGCACCTGGTGCGCCCTGAGCGCGTTCAACGCGCTGGGCGAGGATCCGGCCTCCCCCCATATCCGGCGCGCGGTGCGCTGGCTGGAATCGCGCCAGCGCGCGGATGGCGGCTGGGGCGAGGACGGCGCGACCTATTGGAGCGACCGGCGCGGCGAGGCCAGGGTCTCGACGCCGAGCCAGACCGCCTGGGCGATGCTCGCCTTGATGGCGGCGGGCGAGGCGGACGGTGAGGCGGTTCGGCGCGGCGTCGAATTCCTGCTCGACGCACCGCGCGAGGACGGATCGTGGCGGGAAGACCATTTCAACGCGGTCGGATTTCCCCGCGTCTTCTATCTCAAGTACCACGGCTACAGCGCCTATTTCCCGGTCCTAGCGCTCGCGCGCTACCGGCAGCTGCGCCGCGGCAACGCCAAGACCTCGCCTTTCGGGTTGTGAGACCCGGGCGGCTCGGGATCGTCACCGGCCTTCCGGGGGAAACCCGCGCCGCGCGCGGCACGGCCGCCCTGATCCGGTGCGCCGGCGGCTCGCCGGGCCGCGCGCGGTCGCACGCCGAGGCCCTGGCCGGGTCGGGCGCGGCGGGGCTGGTGAGCTTCGGCGTGGCGGGCGGGCTGGATCCGGGGCTGCAGCCGGGAACCGTCGTCGTCGCGACCGGAATCGCCGCGCCCGGCGGCGGCTCGCTCGGGATCGACCGGGACTGGGCGGACCGGCTCGCCGCCAGGCTGGAGCCCGCGCTTGGCGTTGTCCGGGCGCCGGTCGCCGGAGCCCGCGGGCCGGTTGCCGACGCCGCCGCCAGGGCGGCGCTCGCCGAATCCTCGGGCGCCGCCGCGGTGGACATGGAGAGCCACGAAGTGGCGCTGGCGGCGGCGCAAGCCGGGCTGCCGGCGCTGGCGGTGCGCGCCATCGCCGACCCGGCCGGGCGCGGCCTGCCGGGAGCGGCGCTCGCCGCACTGGGCGTCGGCCGCGCCGGGGCGTTCACCGAGCTCTGCCGGCGTCCCGGCGACTGGCCGGCGCTCGCCCGGCTCGCGATGGATTACCGCCGGGCGCTCGCCGCGCTGCGCCGCGTCGTCGCCGCCGGCGGGCCCGATCTAGCCTTCCGCGGCGGCGCTAGCCCAGGAACTTCAGCAAATAGAGCGAGAGCTCGGGCACGTAGGTGACGATCACCAGCGCCAGGATGTTGATGACGATGAACGGCACCAGCCCCGGGTAGATGCTCTTGAGCGGCGCCTTGAACAGCGCCTGGGCGACGAAGATGTTGAGCCCGAAGGGCGGGGTGAACATGCCGATGGCAAGGTTCACCGTCATGATCACGCCGAAATGCACGAGGTCGACGCCGATCGCCGCCGCGATCGGGGCGAGCAGCGGGGTCAGCACCAGGATCGCCGATCCCGGGTCGAGCAGGCAGCCGACGATCAGCAGGAACACGTTGATGATCATCAGGATGACCCAGGGCGGCACGTCGAGCGCCTGGATCGCGGCGACCGCCGATTGCGGGATCCCGCTGATGGTCAGCAGCCAGGAGAACACGCCGGCGCCGGCGACGATGATCAGCACCTGGGCGGTGAGATACATCGAGTTGACCGAGACGTCCCAGATGCCGCGCCACGAGATGTCGCCGTAGATGAACTTGGTGACCAGGATGGCGTAGACGCAGGCCATCCCCGCCGCCTCGGTGGGCGAGAAGATGCCGGCATAGATGCCGCCCAGGATGATCCCCGGGGTGCCGAGCGCCCAGACACCCGACTTGCTGGCGCGCAGGAACTCGCGCCACGCGAAGGGCTGGCCCTCGCGGATATCGCGCCGCGCTGCGTACCAGTAGATATAGCCGCCCATCATCAGCGACATCAGCAGGCCGGGGAATACGCCGGCGATGAACAGATGGGACACCGACTGCTCGGCCGAGGCGCCGTACAGGATCATGCTGATCGAGGGCGGGATGACGATGGCGATCGCGCCCGAAGAGGTCAGCACGCCGGTGGAGAATTTCTCGTCGTAGCCCTTCTGGCGCAGCGGCGGGTACATCAGCCGGCCGACCGCGGCCACGGTCGCCGGGCTGGACCCCGAGATCGCGCCGAAGATGGTGCAGGTGCCGACGGTGGTCAGCGGCAGGCTGCCGCGCATCCCGCCGATCACCGACATCACCCAGGAGATGATGCGCTGCGAGATGCCCCCCATGCCCATCAGCTCGCCGGCGAAGATGAAGAACGGGACCGCCATCAGCGCGAACTTGTCGACGCTGCCGAACATCACCTGGTGGACCGCGGTATGCGGCACCTGCGTGAAGAACAGGAGGATGATCGCCGAGGTGGCGACCAAAATGATGAAGATCGGGAAGCCGAGGATCAGGAGGCCGACCGGCATCAGGACCATCACCCACTCCATACCCTGTCTCCCTGAAATCCTGCGCTGAGTCCGGGGTCGGCGCCGAAGCCGGCGCTCAGCCGGAGGCGCCCCGGTTGAGAGGTACGTCCTGTTGCTGCTCGGTCGCCGCGACGAGGTCCTCGACCTCGGTGGTCAGGTCGCCGGTGACCAGCCGCCGGAACCGCCACACGATGACCACGAACATCATGATGAAGCCGAGCAGGATGGCGAAATGCGGGATCACCATCGGGATCTCCGCCACCACGCTGCGCTGGTCGAGCCGGTACATCAGCTCGGTCACCGTAAAGGTCTGCGGCAGCACGAAGATGCAGACCAGCAGGAAGCAGGCGACGCCGGAGAAGTTCATGATCTCCTTGAACGGCGAGGGCATCATGATCGAGAAGAAGTCCATCTTCAGATGGTGCCCGTCCCAGCTCACCAGCACCGCGCCGATGAAGACCATCCAGACCATCGAGTAGATCATGATCTCCTCGGCCCAGACGATCGGCGCGAGGAACAGATAGCGGCCGAGGATGTTGGCGAAGTTGATCGCGATCCCGAACAGGATCAGCGAACCGATGATGAGCCGCGGCAGGCTGACCACCCCGGCGCTGACGAACGGGTGCAAGGCGTCCGCGATCCGCGCCAGGGCCGCGCCGTCCTGTTGGCTGGAATCGCTCATGGCCGTCCCCGCAACCGTTTTGTCTTCGTTGGCGGCCCGCGCGTGCTACGCCGTGCCGGACCGCGGCGGCGTCGCGGTCATCGTGGCCAGAATGCCCCGACATTGCAAGACCGCCCCGGCGGGCGCGCCCCGGCGGGCCGATTGCCGCGCCGGGGCGGCGGCCCTATAGTCGCCCCGACCAATCGCGGAGGCGCCGATGCACCCCTTCGAAATGCCCAGCGAATATGTCGACCGGATGGTCGAGCGCCAGGGACGGCCGCATACCTGCGAGACCTTCGACGGCCCGAAGACGGCGCTGGTGGCGGTCGACATGCAGATCTATTTCATGGAGGAGGGCCAGCTCGGCGCGGCGCCGGTCGCCCAGGAGATCGTGCCCAACGTCAACCGCCTCGCCGCGGCGGTGAGAGACGCCGGCGGTCTGGTGGTCTGGCTGCAGAACCTGGCGACCCGGGAATCGCTCACGAGCTGGTCGGTCACCCATGAGCGCCTGCTCCCGGAGAAGCGCGAGCAGCGCCTCGACGCCATGCAGCGCGGGGCGCGGGCGTTCCAGCTGTGGCCCACCCTCGACGTGCGCGACGAGGACGAGATCGTCGTCAAGCGCCGCTTCAGCGCCTTCATCCAGGGCTCGTCGAATATCGAGAACGTGCTGCGCGACCGCGAGATCGAGACCATCATCGTCACCGGGGTGGCGACCAACGTGTGCTGCGAATCGACGGCGCGCGACGCGATGATGCTGAACTACCGCTCGCTGATGGTCTCGGACGGCTGCGCGACGATGAGCGATTCGGAGCACGCCGCGGCGCTCGGCAATTTCTACCTCCATTTCGGCGACGTCCAGGAGACCGACGATCTGATCGCCCGGCTCGAGGCGTCGTCGCGGCGCAACGAGGGCGCCGCCGCCGAATAGCCGCCGCGATGCCCGACGACAGCGCGCTCAAATTCGGGATCGGCCAGCCGGTCCCGCGCAGCGAGGACCCGCGCCTGCTTTCGGGCGGCGGACGCTACACCGACGATGTCAACGCGCCCGGCCAGGCCCATGCGGTCTTCCTGCGCTCCGCGGCGTGCCACGGCGAGATCGCGGTCCTCGATGTCGCCGCCGCCTGCGCCGCCCCGGGCGTGCTCGCGGTCTATACCGGGGCCGACCTCGAAGCCGACGGGATCGGCCACATCCCCTGCCCGGTGCCGATGAAGAACCGCGACGGATCGGCGCCCAGCGTGCCGCCGCGCCCGGCGCTCGCGGTCGGACGGGTGCGCCATGTCGGCGATGCGGTGGCCGTGGTGATCGCCGAGACCCCGGGTGAGGCGCGCGACGCGGCGGAGGCCATCCGCCTCGAGATCGCGCCGCTCCCGGCCGCGGCGACCGTCGAGCGGGCGCTCGCCGAGGACGCGCCCGAACTCTGGGAGTGCTGCCCCGGGAACGTCTTCCTCGACTTCCACATGGGCGACGAGGCGGCGGTCGAGGCGGCGCTCGCCGGGGCGCACCACGTCACCCGCATCCGCCTCGACAACACCCGCATGGTGGTCAACGCGATGGAGCCGCGCGCCGCGCTCGCGCAGTACGACGCGGCGGCGGAAAAATTCACCCTCCATGTCGGCAGCCAGGGGGTGACCGGCTACCGGGCGACGCTGGCGGGCGCGATCTTCGGCGTGGCGCCGGACCGGATCCGGGTGGTCAGCGACGATGTCGGCGGCTCCTTCGGCATGAAGGGCGCGGCCTATGCCGAGGCGATCTGCGCGCTCTACGCGGCGCGCCGGCTGGGCCGCCCGGTCAAGTGGTGCGCCGACCGCGCGGAGAGCTTTCTCGCCGACCACCAGGGGCGGGCGATGACGGTCGAGCTCGCGCTCGCGCTCGACCGGGACGGCAATTTCCTGGCGCTCAAGGTCGACGCGCTCGGCGACATGGGGGCCTATCTGACCGCCATGGGGCCGTGGCCGGTGACCATGGTGGTCAGCCGCAACATCATCAGCGTCTACAAGACCCCGCTGTTCTCCTACGGCGCCAAATGCGTGTTCACCAACACCGTCCCGACCGGCCCCTATCGCGGCGCCGGGCGGCCGGAATCGAAGTATTTCCTCGAACTGCTGGTCGACAAGGCGGCGGCCGAGACCGGCATCGACCGGATCGAGCTGCGCCGGCGCAACCTGGTCCGGCCCGACCAGATGCCGTTCGAGACCCCGGTCGGGCTGACCTACGATTCGGGCGACTTCGAGGCGATTATGGACCGGGCGATGGCGCGCGCCGACGCCGCGGGCTTCGCCGGACGCCGCCGGGGGAGCGAGGCCGCGGGCAGGCTGCGCGGGCTCGGCATCGCGCCCTATCTCGAGACCACCGCGGCGCCCGGCACCGAGCTCGCCGATATCCGCTTCGAGGAGGACGGCACGGTGACCCTGGTCACCGGCACCTGCGATTTCGGCATGGGCCACGCCACCCCCTTCGCCCAGCTGCTGAGCGAGACCCTCGGCGTGCCGTTCGAACGGGTCCGCATCGTGCAGCACGATTCCGACGAGATGAGCGAGGGCGCCGGCGGGTCGGGCGGCTCGCGCTCGGCGATCGCCTCGGGCGGCGCCATCCTCGAGGCAAGCGAGGCGGTGATCGCGCGCGGCCGGCGGATCGCGGGTCATGTGCTGGAGGCGGCCGCGGAGGACATCGAGTTCGCGGGCGGGGAGTTCCGGGTCGCCGGCACCGACCGGTCGATCGATATCATGAGCCTCGCGGCCGAGGCCCGCGGCAATCCGGCGCTGCCGGAAGACCTCGCCGGCGGGCTGGGGGCGAAGCGTTCGCACAAGACCAGCCCGATCAGCTTCCCCAATGGCTGCCATGTCTGCGAGGTCGAGATCGATCCGGATACCGGGGAGACCGCGGTCGAGCGCTACACGGTGGTCGACGATTTCGGCACCGTGCTCAACCCGCTGATCGTCGAGGGCCAGGTGCATGGCGGCATCGCCCAGGGGCTCGGCCAGGTGCTGCTGGAGAACACGGTCTATGACGACGACGGCCAGCTGGTGACCGGCTCCTACATGGATTACGCGATGCCGCGGGCCGATCACATGGCGGCGGTCGACTTCACCACCCATCCGGTGCCCTGCGTCACCAACCCGCTCGGCGTCAAGGGCTGCGGCGAGGCCGGCAATGGCGGCGCCTACCCGGCGGTGATCCTCGCGGTGCTCGACGCGCTGGCGGCCCGCGGGGTGGCGGAACTGCCGCTCCCGGCGAGCCCGCATCGCATCTGGCAGGCGCTGCGCGAAGCGGCGGGCTGAGGAGGAACGCCATGCCGATAGCGGCGGTCAACGGCACCGAGATCTGGCATGAGGCGCAGGGCGGCGGCCATCCGCTGATGCTGTTCCCCGGGCTCGGCATGGACCACACCTATTACCGGCTGGGCGAGCCGCTGCTGCGCCCGGGCTGCACGACCGTGCTGGTCGATCCGCGCGGCGTCGGGCGGTCGCGCAAGGACGACCCGGCGAGCGTCACCTACGGCGCCGAGCTGTGGGCCGACGACTTCGCCGCGCTCGCCCGGCACGCGGGCTGGGCGAGCGTCGACGTGCTGGGCTCCTCGCTCGGCGGCTCGGTGGCGCAGGCGATGGCGGTACGCCACCCCGGGCTGGTGCGCTCCCTGATCGTGGTCGGCGGCTTCTCCGAGCTCGACCGGGCGATGGAAATCAACTTCTCGCTGCGCAAGAAGATCATCGCGAAGATCGGCATGGGCGAGGAGCTCGCCGATTTCATGGGGCTCTCGACCATGACCCGGGAGTTCATGGACACCGACGAAGGGCTCGCCATCATGCGGGCCAACCAGGAGAACGTGCGGGCGAACGCGCCCGCTCTCTACACCGCCTTCCTCGATTCGATCCTGCGCTGGGGCTGCCGCCTGCCGGGCCAGGAGGGCGAGGTGTCGTGGACCGAAAGGATCCGCGGCGTCGCCTGCCCGACCCTGGTGCTGACCGGCGACAACGACTACTTCATCCCGGCGAAGTTCTCGCAGATCATCGCCGATGCGATCCCGGGCGCCGCCTATCGCGAGATCCCGGGCGGCGGCCACATCCCGTTCATCGAGAAGCCCGCCGAGACCGCGCAGGCCGTGGCCGACTTCCTCGCCGGCCTGGGCTGAGCCCCAAGACCCTCATCCCGAGCAGGCCCCCCGGCTTCGTTCGGGACAGGCTACGCGCCGTAGCAAGGGACGCCGCGCGGCATCGGTTCTGTCGAGGACAGAGAGGCGCTACCGGCTCCGGTCCGTGCCGGTCCGGGGCTGCCACTCCCGCGCCAGGCTGCGGGCGCGGGCGAGCTCGGATGCCGGCAGGCTCCTTTCGACGCGGGCGCGTCCCGCGTGGGCGATTTCCCGCATCTCCGGGCTCGTCGCAGCCCGCCGGGACAACGCCAGCGCATACCATTTGAGGGCCTGGACCAGATCCCTCGGCACGCCCCTGGCGGCCTCGTACATGAACCCGATCATCGCCTGGGCGTTGCCTTCGCCCTGTTCCGCGGCGCGACGATACCATGTCACGGCCTGCGCGAGATCCTCCGCGACGCCGTCACCGACGCGGTACATGTTCGCCAGCGTGAGCGCGGCGCGGCGATGGCCCCGTTCGGCCGCGCGGCGATACCATCTGGCCGCCTCGGCGGTGTCGCGGTCCACGCCGTCGCCCCTGGCATGCATGACGGCCAGATTGTACTGGGCGTCCGCATAGCCCTGCTCGGCGGCGCGGCGGAACCACGTGGCGGCCTCGGGATAGTCGCGGGCGACCCCGCGACCGGCCAGGTAGAGGTTGGCGAGATTGTTCTGGGCCCGGTCGTGGCCCTGCTCGGCCGAGCGGCGGAGCCACTTGACGGACTCCGCGTCGTCCTGGCGCACGCCGCGGCCCGCCCCGTACATCAGGCCCAGATTGTTCTGCGCCCAGGAATTGCCCTGCTCGGCGGCGCGGCGAAACCATCTGGCGACCTCGGCGTGGTTCCGGCCGACGCCCCTGCCCTCGTCGTACATGACCCCGAGGGCGAGCTGGGCCAGCACATTGCCGCGCTCGGCCGGGCCGAGGAATCCCCTGTGAGCCGTGCGGTAGTCGCCCTTGCGGTAGGCCGCGGCGGCTTCCTCGAAACCCTGCGCCACCGCCGGCGGCGCGCCGGCGAGGGCCAGCAGGAGCGCCGCGGCGCAGAGCGGCCCGGGCAAGCGGTACGGTCTGGCCATGCGTCCGGAGACTAATGCGCCGCCCTCCGGCAGTCGCGCCGCCGGTCCGCGTCACATCAGCGCAGGGGGCGGTGGGGGCGCAGCCGCACCGCGCGCGAGGCGAGGCGCGGGAACCAGGCCTTGCGCCACATCAGCCAGCGCTGGCCGGGCGGCGCGATGGCGATCTCCTCGCGCCCAGCCGCCGCCGCGCGGAGGATCCTGCGGGCGACCCGGGCGGGGTCCATGCCGGCCGCCATCGCCGGGTCCATCCGGCCATACGGGCTGCCGTCGCCCCTGAGCGCGTTGACCGAGACCCGGGTCCTGACGCTGCCGAGGACGACCAGCAACACGCCGATGCCGTCGCGATGCGCCTCCGCCCTGAGCGCGTCGAACAGCCCGTGCAGCGCCTTCTTCGAGGCGTTGTAGCCCGACCGGTAGGGCGAGGAGTAGTAGGCCGCGATGCTGGAGATGACGACGATCCGCCCGCCTCCGGCGAGCGCCGGCAGGACCGCCCTGGTGAGTGCCAGCGGGCCGAAGAAATTGACCTCGAACAGGCGGCGGTAGATTTCGATGCCGGCATCGGCGACCAGCGCGCGCTGGGTCTGCCCGGCGTTGTGGACCAGGTAGTCGATGCGGCCCTCGCCGCGCACCGCCTCGGCGGCGGCGGCGATCGAGGCGGGATCGGCGAGGTCCATCGGCAGCGCCCGCGCGGCGCCCCCCGGCTCGGCGATCGCGCGCGCCCCCCCGGCGCGCCCCCCCGCGCGCCCCGCCGACACCGGCCCCGCGGGCCCCCCCGGGACGCGGCGAGGGCGCGCGCCGCCCGGTCGAGCTCGCCGGCGCGCCGCGCCGACAGGATCAGCCGCGCCCCGGCCGCGCCGAAGGCATGGGCCAGCGCCTCGCCCAGCCCGCCCGAGGCGCCGGTGATCCAGACCGTCTTCCCCGCCACCATTCCGTGCTTCCCCGCCCCGCCGCGCGATGCCGCATGGTAGGCCGCATCTGTCCCGGGCGGGGGCCCGCTAGTCGATAAAGTCCTCGAGGCGGATGCGCTCCCAGGCCTCCTTCGGCGGCACGATGCGGTCGGCGAAGGGGAGCGTCGCCGGGCGGGTCGCGTCGACGATCATCTTGGTCTGCATCGGCCCCTTGTCGGTCCTGACCTCGCCATAGGCCGAGGGGTCGAGATGGGCGCCCATGGCGAAGGGTATGGCGGTCACGTCGCGGTCGGCCTGGACGTGGGTGGAGACCGCCCACAGCACGTCTGAGTCGTTGTAGATGTCGATCTCGTCGTCGACCACGATGGCGATCTTGACATTGGGATCGCCGGCCAGCGCCGCCAGGCCGGCCGACTTGCCTTCGCCCGGCACCCGCTTGCGGATCTTGATATAGGCGGTGAAGGTGCAGTTGCCGGATGGCGGCAGATGCACGCCGGTGACCGAGGGGACGAGCTTGGCGACCGCGTTGTAGAGCGCGGTCTCGAAGGTGAGCGCCCCGGCCAGGTTGTGCTCGCGGTGCGACGGGTCGAGGTCGTGGTAGATCGCGTCCCTGCGCATGGTGATCCCGGTCACCTGCATCAGCCCGACCGGGTCCTTGGCCGGGCCGTAGAACCCGGTGTATTCGGAGAACGGGCCGTCGGCGGTCTCCTTCGCCGGGTCGAGGAAGCCCTCGATGGCGATCTCCGCCCAGGCCGGCACCGGGATGTCGACGGTCTCGCCGTCGACCACCTCGAGCGGCTCGCCCATCAGCGCGCCCATCATCTCGTACTCGTCGGAATCGAAGGGCTGCTTCGACAGCGTGCCGAGGATGGCGGCCGGGTGGTGGCCGATGAACAGGATCGCGTCCATCGGTTTGTTCATCTCGCGGTACTTGCGGTAGATGTAGCCCGCATGGTGGGCCGGGTTGAACATGCAGGCGAGCTCGGCCCGGCCCTTGATCTCGTGGCGGTAGACCCCGGCGTTGAGCACCCCGGTCTCGGGGTCCCTGACCACGAGGCAGCCGATGGCGATGTACTTGCCCGAGTTCTCCACCGCATGTTTGACCACGGGGAGCTTGCCGAGATCGACCTCGTCCCTGCCGATGGTCACCTGCTTGACCGGCGCGTCCTCGCGTCGAACCGCCCTGGTCGGCACCGGCTTGGCGACGCGCTCGCGGAAGCGGTCGAGGATCTCGGATTTGGGCCGGTCGGGATCGACGCCGAGCGCGAGGCCGAGGAGCTCGTACTTGCCGAACAGATTGGTCACCAGCGGGAGCTCCGAGCCGTTGACCTTCTCGAAACGGATCACCGGGTAGTCGTCCTGCGCGGCCAGCTTCTGCTGGATCACGCAGGGCTCGTAGATCGGGTCGACCGGGCGGCTGACGGTCGCGAAATACTCCGGGCCCATCTGCCGGGCCTCGGCGAGGAACGTCCTCAGATCCTTGTTCATCGCGCCCTCCCTCAGGGGATCAGGATGGTCGAGCCGGTGGTGGCGCGGGCCTCCAGCGCCCGGTGCGCCTCGGCGGCCTCGGCGAGCGGCCATTCCTGGTTGACGTTGACGGTGACGATGCCGCGCTCGACCAGGTCGAACAACCGCGCCGAGGCGGTCTCGATCATCTCGCGGGTCGCGATGTGATCGGCCAGGCCGGGCCGGGTGACGAACTTGGAGCCGCCCTGGAGGAGCCCGGTATCGAGCTCGGGGAACGGACCCGAGGCCTGGCCGAACCCGGCGACCACCCCGCGCGCACGCGTGCAGCGGATCGATTCGAGGAAGGTGTCCTTCCCGATCGAATCGTAGACCGCGCGCGCGCCCTCGCCTCCGGTGAGATCCAGCACCCGGTCGGCGAAGTTCTCGCGGGAATAGACGACCGGGTGGTCGCAGCCGTGGCGCGCGGCGAGCGCCGCCTTCTCGTCGGAGCCGACGGTGCCGATCACCGTCGCGCCGAGATGCTTCGCCCATTGGCAGAAGATCAGCCCGACACCGCCGGCGGCGGCGTGGATGACCACCGTGTCGCCCGGCTGCACGGCGCAGGTCCAGTAGAGCAGGTAGTGGACCGTGAGCCCCTTCAGCATCATCGCCGCCGCGATGCGGTCGTCGATCCCGCCCGGCAGGCGGACCACCTTGTCGGCGGCGATCAGCCGTTCCTCGGCATAGGCGCCGAGCGGCCCGGCATAGGCGACCCGATCGCCGACCGCGAGCGTATCGACACCGGGGCCGAGAGCCGCAACCGTTCCCGCGCCCTCGGAGCCAATGATCACCGGCAGGGTCAGAGGATAGACCCCGCGGCGGCGGTAGGTGTCGGCCATGTTGACGCCGATCGCCGTATGGCGCAGCCGGATCTGGCCCGGCCCCGGCTCCGCGACCGGCATGTCGGCCGGCGTCAGCGCCTCCGGGCCGCCATATTCGTGAACCACCAGAGCCTGCGTCATTTTCCCTCCCGTCGACGAGCCGCGCGGGCGCATCCTAGCAGACGGCATCGCTTCGACGGATTCCCGACCGCCGTCGCGTGACGGATGAAGCGGACATCGGGAGGAAGAGAGCGTTGGCCATGAGATCCGGTATTCTCGCCGCCGCGGCGCTGGCGCTGGCATGGACATGCCTCGCGGGTCCGGCCGCCGCCGCCGAGCTGTTTCTCCGCCTTCAGGCGCCGCTCGACGAGCCGAGGGGGTTCTGCCTCGACATACCGGGGCATCGCGCCGGCGTCAGGCTGGAACGCCCGCTGCACGCCCATAGCTGCAAGCACTTCATCTGGCACCGCGACGGCATCTTCGACACCGGGGCGTTCGAGCGCGGCGCGGCGCGCATGCCGGAATACGACCTCTGCGTCGAGGCCGCCTCGGCCGAGGAGGGCGCTACCGTCCGGCTGAAGGACTGCAACGGCTCGGCGCTCCAGACCTGGCGCCGCGATCCCTCCGGACACGTCCTGTCGGGCGCCGCGCCGGGTCTTTGCCTCACCGTCGGCCCCGGCCCGAGCCGCCCCGCCGGCGCCGATCACATCGTCAGGACCGTCCGCCTGATGCCCTGCGCCGCCGAGAGCGGCGAGCGGCAGCGATGGGTGTTCTCCAGGCCGGGAGGGTAGGGCAGCAGCCCCGCCGACGACGCATCCGTTCAGCCCGCCGCGCGCTCCTGCGCCGCCTCCAGCGCCTCGGCGAAGCGGTGGAGCGCCCGGTTGCGCGCCGTCTGGCTCTCGCGCATCCCCTTGGCGGCGCGGATCGCCGCCTCGGCGTCGGCCGAGGCGAAGCTGCCGTCCCGGTAGACGATCTTGCCCGCCACCAGCACGCCGCGCACCGCCCGGCCGCGCTCGGCGAAGACGAGCTGTTGCAGCGGGTCGTTGAGCGGCGCGAGGCTGGGCGCGTCGAGGTCGTAGAGCACGAGGTCGGCCGCCGCCCCGGCTTCGATGGCGCCGAGCCGGGGGCCGGAGACGAACGCCGCCGCCCCGCCTCGCGTCGCCATGTCGAAGGCGGCCGCGGCGCCGGGCCAGTCGGCGCGCGGCACGCCGGCTATGCGCGGCAGCAGGAGCGCGAGGCTCATCGCCTCGTGGATCGAGAGCGTGTCGTTGGTGCTCGCCCCGTCGGTCCCGAGCGCGACGGGGACGCCCTTGGCCAGCATCCGCGCGACGGGGGCGATCCCGGCGCCGATCTTGGAATTGCTGTGCGGGTTGTGGACGACGACCGCCTTGCGCCTTGCGAGCAGGTCGATGTCGTCCCCGTCGACCCAGACGGTGTGGGCGAGCGACCAGCGGCGGTCGAGGATGCCGAGCGCGTCGAGCTGGGCGACCATGGTCCTGCCGTAGCGCTCCCGGGCGAGGGTCCGCTGGATGCGGGTCTCCAGCAAATGGGTGTGGATGCCGAGGTCGCGCGCGGCGGCGATGCCGTGGCAGCGCACCAGCATCTCGTCGGAACAGCGGATCGGGTTGGACGGGCCGGGCATGATCGAGACCAGCCCGCCATGGCCGTGCCAGGCATCGGCGGCCTCCTCGCAGACCGCCGCGATCTCGTCGATGGGGAGCGGCGCCAGCGGGTTGTCGCCGAGGTCGCGGTCGATCGATAGCTCCACGCCGTCGACCCGCGCGGGATCGATGTCGTCATAGGCCCGGTCGAACACGCGCAGCGCGATCGCCGCCCGCATGCCGATCCCGGCATAGGCGCGCGCGAGCGGGCCGACATCCTCCGCCGCGCAGTTCTGCTCGGGGTAGTGGTCGATCGCCGCGGTCACGCCCGAGCGCAGCATGTCGAGCGCGCCGAGCGCCGCCGAGACGGCGATCTCCTCGGCGCCGCGCCCCGCCGTGTCGGCCTGGTTGGACCACATGAAGCCGACATGGTCCATCCCGTCCGCCGTGCCGCGCAGGAGGTTGAGCGGCGAATGGGTGTGGGCGTTGACCAGCCCGGGCGCGACCAGCCTGTCGCGCCCCCCGCCGCCCCTGGCGGGACGGCCTTCCCCCGGCGCCGCGCGGGATCGGCGCGCCGCAGCGCGGGATGACGGTGTGGGGGGGTGCGGCGGCGGGATCCTCCATCGGGGGATAGTGGGCGAAGCCGGTCCCGCCGGTCAATCCGGGCCGCGCCTGTCCGGCGCGGATGCGCCGCGCGATCTTCAGGGAGAGCGCCGTCCCGGTCTCCTCCAGCCCCGCCGCGATGGTTCCGGCGAGCGCCGGGTGCGCGTCGGCGCAGCGGCCGAGATGGACCGCGATGTCGTCGTCGGCGATGCCCGCCAGAGCGGTCACGATCTCGCGCCCGGGAGCGCGGTGCAGCTCTTCGAGCAGGACGGGTTTCGCGCTCATACCGCCCAGCCATCCCAGCGCGACCGCCGCCGCCCTCCGCACCGGGCGATGCAGGTCGCCGGTCGCCTCCTCGAGCGCGGCGATGTCGGGCCCGGCAAACCGGCCGAGCCGCGCGGCGAGCTCCCTGACCTCCGGATCGGCATGGCGCAGGAGAGGACCGGCGAATTCGCGCGGCAGCCCGAGCCCGGCCTGGCGCGCCGCCCGCAGCGCGGCGGGCAGCAGCGGGGGCGGCAAGTCGGGCGCCGTGACGATGCCCGCGAGCCTGTCCCTTGCCCCCGCCGTGCCGATCCGGGCGAGCGCTTCCATCACCGCTTGCTGTTCCGGCTGGGGGCGCTCGCGGCCGTACCCCCTGAAGCGGCGCCACAGCCGGTCCAGCGCGGGCAAGGCGCGGTCCCCGAGCCCGCGCTCGACGGCGAGGCGGCACAGCAGGACCGCATCCCGCATCCCGGCGTCCGGCAACCGGTCGATGACTTCGTCGTCGGACAGCGCGTCGGGCCGCAGCGGCGGCGGCGCCGGCCCGGCATCGGGCACGGCCGGCGGCCGATCCCCGAACAGGTCGAATTGCCGCGAACGCTCGCCCATCCGGCAATGGTGGGCGAGGCCGGCGCGGCAGGTCAATCGGGCCGCGCCGCGCCCCCCGTCATTTCGACCGGGGCGCCGGAGGCGCGGAGTGGAGAAACCTCCCGGCCCCACGGGCAACCCCTCGTCATTTCGACCGGAGCGCGAAGCGCGGAGTGGAGAAACCTCCCGGCCAACGGGCAACCCCTCGTCATTTCGACCGGAGCGCGAAGCGCGAAGCGGAGAAATCTCGTGCCCGTGGCAGGGAGGTTTCTCCACTCCGCCGTGCTGCGCACGGCTACGCCCCGGATCAAGTCCGGGGTCCGTCGAAATGACGAGAGTGGGGCCGCCGTGCCGCCCCGTACCCGGGGGTTGCGCTAAACCCCGTCCCGGCGGGCGCGGCGGTATTCCTGGCCGCGGGCGCGGTAGTTCTCGACCGTCCCGGCGAACGCCGCGCGCTCGTCTTCGGTCAGCGCGCGGGCGCGGCGCGCCGGGCTGCCGGCCCAGAGCTCGCCCCTGGGCAGGCGCTTGCCCGGGGTCAGCAAGGCGCCGGCGGCGAGCATCCCGCCGCCCTCGATCACCGCCTCGTCGAGCACGATCGCGCCCATGCCGACGAAGCCGCCATCCTCGACCGTGCAGGCATGCAGCAGCGCCTTGTGCCCGACCGTCACGTCGGCGCCGATAAAGGTGCCCTGCTTGGCGCTGTGGACGTGGATCACCGTGCCGTCCTGGATGTTCGAGCGCGGGCCGATGACGACCTTGTGCTCGTCGCCCCGGATGACGCAGTTGAACCAGATATTGGCCTCGGCGCCGATCTCGACGTCGCCCACGATCCGGCAGCCCTCGGCGACGAACGCGGTCGGATCGATACGCGGCCAGGTCCCGCGATAGGGCAGCAGGGTCGCGCCCGGCGGCAGGTCGGGGAGCTCGCTGCGCGCCGTGCTCACGGGAACAGGGGCTCCTGCTCGAGCGCCGTGGTCTCGGGCAGCGCGCAGACCAGGTTCATGTTCTGCACCGCCTGCCCGGCCGCGCCCTTGACCAAATTGTCGAGCGCCGAGACCAGGATCGCGCGGCCCGGCAGCCGGTCGGGGAACACCCCGATCAGGCAGTGATTGGAGCCCCGGACATGGCGCGTCGCGGGCACCGCGCCGTCGGGCACCACGCGGACGAAGGGCTCGCCGTCGTAACGCGCGACCAGCACGGCGCGGAGGTCGTCCGCCCCCGCCCCGCCGGCGAGCCGGACATAGATGGTCGACAATATGCCCCGGTTCATCGGCATCAGATGGGGCGTGAAGTTGACGGTGATCGCGCTGCCCGCCGCCTTGCTCAGCTCCTGCTCGATCTCGGGCGCGTGGCGGTGCGAGGCGATGCCGTAGGCGTGGATGCCCTCGGAAACCTCGGCGAACAGGCTCGCCTCCTTCGCCGCCCGGCCGGCGCCGGAGACGCCCGACTTGGAATCGACGATGATCTCGGCCTCGATCGCGCCGTCGGCCAGCAGCGGCGCGAGCGGCAGGATCGCCGAGGTCGGGTAGCAGCCGGGGTTGGCGACCAGCCGCGCCGCCCGCACCTCCTCGCGGGCGAGTTCGGTGAGGCCGTAGACCGCCTCGCCCTGGAGCGCCGGCGCGCGGTGTTCGTGGCCGTACCATTCGGCGTAGGTCGCGGGGTCGGAGAGCCGGAAATCGGCCGAGAGGTCCACCACCTTGAGGTGTTCCGGGAGCGCGGCGATCACCTCCTGCGTGGTGCCGTGCGGCAGGCAGCAGAAGACCAGGTCGTGCGCGCCCCAGTCGGCGTCCTCGATGCGGACCAGATCGGGCAGGCCGCGCCCGCCGAATTGCGGGAACACCGCGTCGAACGGCTTGCCCGCGTGGCGGTCGGCGGTCAGCGTCCGGATCTCGACCGACGGGTGGTGCAGCAGGATCCGCACCAGCTCGGCGCCGGTATAGCCGCTGGCGCCGAGGATGGCGGTCCGAACGGCGTTGGCTGTGCTCGCCATGGCATCACCTCCGGCGATGGGCCGGATATTGGGAGAAAGGGAGGTCTCGGTCTAGCGCTTGGAGAACTGGAAGCTGCGTCGCGCCTTGCGCTTGCCGTATTTCTTGCGCTCGACCACGCGGGCGTCGCGGGTCAGGAACCCGCCGCGCTTGAGGATCGGGCGCAGCGACGGTTCGGCGTGGACGAGCGCGCGCGAGATGCCGTGGCGCACCGCCCCCGCCTGGCCCGACAGCCCGCCGCCCTTGACCGTGCACCAGACGTCGTACTGGTTGTCGCGGTCGGCGACCAGGAAGGGCTGGTTGAGCAGCATCTGCAGGACGGGCCGCGCGAAATAGCTGTCGCCCTCGCGCCCGTTGACGGTGATCCGCCCCGCGCCCGGCTTGATCCACACCCGGGCGACCGCGTTCTTGCGCTTGCCGGTGGCGTAGGAGCGGCCGTGCTCGTCGACCTTGCGCTCATAGACCGGCGCGGCCTCGGCCGGCGGCTCCGCCGGCACCAGCCCCTCGGGCATCACGTCGCCGAGCGTCGCTGCGTCCTGGTCTGCCATCATCTGCTCCTGGCGTTCTTCGGGTTGCGCGCGGCGATGTCCAGCGTCTCGGGTTGCTGCGCCTCGTGCGGGTGTTCGGACCCGGCATAGACCCGCAGCTTGCCGAACTGCTTGCGCCCGAGCGGGCCCTTGGGGAGCATGCGCTGCACCGCCTTCTCGACCACCCGTTCGGGGTGGGCGCCGGAGAGGATCTTCTCCGCCGTGGTGCTCTTGATGCCGCCGGGATAGCCGGTGTGGCGGTAATAGGTCTTCTGCTCCCGCTTGCGCCCGGTGAAGCGGATCTTGCCGGCGTTGATCACCACGATGTTGTCGCCGCAATCGATATGCGGCGTGAAGATCGGCTTGTGCTTGCCGCGCAGCATGCCGGCGACCACGGCGGCCAGCCGTCCGACCACCAGCCCCTCGGCATCGACCAGATACCACTTGCTCTCGACATCCGCGGGTTTTGCGGAATAGGTGCGCATTGTCTGCCCCGCCCGTAGAATCCCGTCCGCCAGCGCGGAACGGCGCGCGAGTATCGCAGAAGATTCCGCACTGTCAATGCCGGAAAGACGTTTCGGTACAATTGTTTACGGGAGCGTATCGGGTTATTCGGGATCGCCCCCTTGCACGCCGCCCCGGGGCGGGCCAGATTGGGCCCGGTTCAACATAGGGGACCGGTCCCATGGCAGCGACCCTCGCGACCGACGCGGCGGCCGGCGCCGCCCCCGTCCTGCGCAGCGACGCCGGCGGCATCGCGACGCTGGTGCTCAACCGCCCGGCGGCGCGCAACGCGCTGTCGAGCGCGGCGATGGCGGCGTTGCAGGCGGAGATCGACTCGATCGCCGGCGACCCGGCGGTGCGGGTGCTGGTGATCGGCGCCAACGGCCCCGCCTTCTGCGCCGGGCACGACATGCGGGAGCTGCGCGCGAACCCGTCGAGAGACGCCGTGGCCGCCCTGTTCGGCGAGAGCGGCAAGCTGATGCTGTCGCTGATCCGCCTGCCCAAGCCGGTGATCGCCCGGGTGCAGGGGACGGCGACGGCGGCGGGGTGCCAGCTGGTCGCGAGCTGCGACCTCGCGGTGGCCTCCAGCGATGCGAAATTCGCCACCCCGGGCGTCGAGATCGGCCTGTTCTGCTCGACGCCGATGGTCGCGATCAGCCGCAACGTCCCGCGCAAGCGGATGATGGAGATGCTGCTGACGGGCGACGCCATCGATGCCGAGACCGCGGCCGCTTACGGGCTGGTCAACCGCGTCGTCGCGCCCGAGGCCCTGGAGGCCGAGACCGGCGCGCTGGCGGCGCGGCTCGCGCAGAAGTCGGCGCTCACCATCGCCATCGGCAAGGCGGCGTTCTACCGCCAGGTCGAATCCGGCTTCGAGGACGCCTACCGCGTCGCCAGCGAGGCGATGACCCGCAACATGCTCTCCCGCGACGCCGGCGAAGGGATCGACGCCTTCCTCGAAAAGCGCGAGCCGCGCTGGGAAGACCGCTGAGCCGGGGCCGCCGGCGGGCGGCCCGCGGAAAGAGGAAACGCCATGGACTACGATCTCAAGATCGTCGGCGGGACGGTCATCGACGGCAGCGGCGCCGAGCGCTTCCGCGGCGACGTGGCGCTGCGCGACGGCCGTATCGCGGCGGTCGGCGCGGTATCGGGGTCCGCCGCGCGGACCATCGACGCGGAGGGCTGCGTGGTCGCGCCCGGCTTCATCGACATCCATTCCCACTACGACGCCCAGGTGATGTGGGACCGCATGCTTACCATCTCGCCGTGGCACGGCGTGACGAGCGTGGTGATGGGCAATTGCGGCTTCGGCGTGGCGCCGGCGAAGCCCGACAATCGCCTTCCCCTGATGCGGACGCTCGAGAACGTCGAAGGCATGAGCTTCGAGGCGCTCGAGGAAGGGCTCGGCGGGTGGCCGTTCGAGAGCTTCGCGGAGTATCTCGACGCCATAGAGGCGCGCGGCACCGCGATCAATGTGGGCGCGATGGTGGGCCATTCGGCGGTGCGGCTCGACGTGATGGGGCTCGAATCGACCGAGCGTACCGCCCGTCCCGACGAGGTCGAGGCCATGGCCCGGGTCGTCGGCGAGGCGGTCGCCGCGGGGGCGCTCGGCTTCTCCAGCTCGACCTCGCGGCTGCATGTCGGCTTCGCCGGCAAGCCGGTGCCGAGCCGTCTCGCGGACATGGCGACGGAGACGATCCCGCTGGCCGAGGCCGTCGGCCGGAACGGCGGCGGCGTGGTGCAGATCACCAACGGGATCGAGCCCGACTTCGCGGCCTTCGAGAAGCTTGCCGATGCGGCCGGCACCGTCACCTGGACCGCCCTTCTGACCCGGATCGGCGACGACTCGCTGCACGAGCGGCATCGCGACCGGGCGGCGCGGCAGCACGCGGACCGGCTACCCATCCATCCGCAGGTCTCGTGCCGGCCGTTGACGATGGAGTTCCAGTTTGCGGCGCCGTTCCCGTTCGACCGGCTCGACTCGTTCAAGCCGGCGACCGCGGCGGATGCTGACGGCAAGCGGCAGATTCTCGCCGACCCGGCCTTCCGCGCGGCGGTCAAGCGCGAGCTCGCCGAGGGCGGAGCGACCGAGCCGCAGACCTGGGCGCTGGTCATGGCGCTCCAGAGTCTCGAGGTCTCGGCCTGCGCCGAACGGCCGGAGCTCGAGGGGCGGCTGGTGCCGGAGGCCGCCGCCGAGGAGGGCGTCGACCCGCTCGACCTGACCTTCGACCTCGCGGTCTCCTCCGGCCTGAAGACCCGGTTCCGCATCCCGCTCGCGAACACCAACGAGGGCGCGATCGCCGGGCTGCTGACCGAGCCATTCACCGTGCTCGGACTGTCGGACGCGGGCGCGCATGCGAGCCAGCTTTGCGACGCCTGCTTCTCGACCCACCTCCTCGGACGCTGGGTGCGGGACAGGGGCGCTCTCACGCTCGAACAGGCGATAGACCATCTGTGCGCGCGCCCGGCCGCGATCTTCGGGCTCGCCGGGCGGGGATTGCTGGCCGCCGGCTGCGCCGGCGACGTGGTGGTGTTCGATCCCGAGACCGTCGCGCCGGGGCCGCTCGAACGGGTCTACGACCTGCCGGCCGGCGCCGACCGGCTGATCTCGACCCCGACCGGCGTCCGTGCCGTGGTGGTCAACGGAACCGTCCTGCGCCGCGACAACGAGACCCTGCTGGGCGCGGGCGACCCCATGCCCGGACAGCTTCTCCGCCGTGCCGTGAATTGACGCGACCCGAAAGGGAGCGAAACCCCGGCTACCCCACGCACGTCGCGTGACAGGTCACACCCCCGCGAGCGCCCGATCCAGGTCGGCGATCAGGTCTTCCACCGTCTCGATGCCGACCGACAGGCGGATCACGTCGGGTCCGGCGCCGGCGCGGATCTGCTGTTCCTCGTCGAGCTGGCGGTGGGTGGTCGAGGCGGGGTGGATGATCAGGCTCCTGGTGTCGCCGATATTGGCGAGGTGGGAGAACAGCTCCACCCGGTCGACCACCGCGATTCCGGCCTCGTAGCCGCCCTTCACGCCGAATGTCAGCACGGCGCCCGCGCCGCGCGGCAGGTATTTTTGCGCGAGCGCCCGGTAGGGCGAGGACTCGAGCCCGGCATAGGAGACCCAGGCGACCCTCGGATGGGCTTCGAGCCAGCGCGCGACCGCGAGCGCGTTCTCGCAATGCCGCGCCATCCTGAGCGGCAGGGTCTCGACCCCCTGGAGCAGGGCGAAGGCGGATTGCGCCGACAGGCTCGCCCCGTAGTCGCGCAGCGCGACCGCGCGCATCTTCATGGTCAGCGCGAAATCGCCGAAGGTCTCGGCGAAGGTGAGCCCGTGATAGGCCGGGTCGGGCCGGGTGAGCCCGGGGAACTTGTCGTTCCGCGTCCAGTCGAAGCGGCCCGACTCGACCACGACGCCGCCCATCGTGTTGCCGTGGCCGCCGATGAACTTGGTCATCGAATGGATCGAGATGTCGGCGCCCCAGTCGAAGGGCCGCATCAGCCAGGGCGAGGCAAGCGTGTTGTCGACCACCAGCGGCACCCCCCACTCGGCCGCTATGCGCGCGATGGGCTCGATGTCGATCACCACCCCGCCGGGGTTGGCGAGCGATTCGCAGAACACGAACTTCACCCTGTCGGTCATCGCATCGCGGACGTTGTCGACCGCCGTCATGTCGACGAAGCGGCAGGTCCAGCCGAGCTTGGCGAAGGTGAGCCCGAACTGGGTGAGCGAGCCGCCATAGAGGTGGCGCGAGGCGACGAACTCGTCGCCGGGCTCGAGCAGCGTGGCCGCGGCGAGGAACTGCGCGGCGTGGCCGGATGCGGTGGCGACCGCGCCGCGACCGCCCTCGAGCGCGGCGATGCGCTCCTCCAGCACCGCGACGGTCGGGTTGGTGAGGCGCGAATAGATGTAGCCGAAGGTCTGGAGGTTGAAGAGCTCCGCGGCATGGTCGGCGTCGTCGAAGGCGTATGAGGTGGTCTGGTAGATCGGGGTCGCGCGGGCGCCGGTCACCGGGTCGGGCCGCGCGCCGGCATGGACGGCGAGGGTCTCGAAGCCGGGCGGGCGCGGCTCTCCCTCGTCGGGCAGCGCGTCGAGCAGCGCCTTGATGCGTCCCCGTTCCGTCATGCCCGGGGCGGCCTCAGGCTCTTGGCGATGACGATGCCGGAGTTGATCCCGCTCCAGCCGAGCTCGCCCGAGAGCCTGGCGTATTCGATCTTGGGGCAGCGGTCCATGACCACCACCAGCCCGGCCTCCTCGGCCAGCCTGGCCGCCTCGTCGTCGCGCACCGCGAGCTGCATCCAGAGCACCTGGATCCCCTTCTCGTCCTTGTTGGCGATCGCCTCGCGGGCGATCTCCAGCGCCTCTTCGGAGGGGCGGAAGACGTCGACCATGTCGATGGGCGCGGGGACGCTGGCGATGTCGGGATGGACGGTCTCGCCCAGGATCTCCGCCCCGGCGCGCGCCGGGTTGACCGGGATCACCCGGTAGCCGCGCTTTTGCAGGTACTTCATCGCGTAGAAGCTCGGCCGCCGCCACAGCGCGCTCGCGCCCACCATCGCGATGGTCCGCACGTTCGCGAGGATCGTGCGGATCCGGCGGTCCGGGTAGAAGTCGTGATGCGCCTGTCTGACGGTTTCGCTCATCGCCGCGGGACGCTAGCGCGCGGCGGGACAGAGGGCAAGAACGCGGCGCTCAGCCGGTCTCGCCGGCGATCCAGTCGAGGAAGGGCGGCAGGCCTCCCGAAATGTCGAGCCGGATCGCGCACGGCGTGTCGTAGGGGTGGATCTCCGCCACCCGCCTGGCCAGGGCGTCGAACTTCTCCGCCCGCGTCTTGGCGATCAGCACGACCTCCTCGGCCTCCTCCAGCGCGCCCTCCCAGCGATAGACCGAGACCATGCCGGGGATCACGTTGACGCAGGCGGCGAGCTTCTCCCCGACCAGCGCGCGGCCGATGGTCTTCGCCTCCTCGACGCTCGCGGCCGTCATGTAGGCGAGGCAGTAGGACATGGTTTCCTCCTCCCGGTGTGGCCTGCCGCCGGTCCAGCGCGTAGACTGCCAGCAGAGGATGGACATTGCGACCGCGACGGAGGGACGGATGGCGCTGAGCGAGAGACTGACCCGGCTGATCGAGGTGTCGGCGCCGCTCTGGGCGGGCGAGGCCGAGGTGGTCCGGACCTACTGGGATTCCCCCGTCCGCAACCACGACAGCGAGCTGCTGTGGCTGCGCCGCCAGTGCTCGAAGGAGTTCAACGGCACCGGCATCGGGGAGTACAGGAACCTCGGCGTGTTCATGGGGCCGATCACCGAGCTCGGCGAGATCTTCACCAGGATCGACACCGGCGAGGGCGGGGTCGACCGGCGCTACGCGCTGGAGCTGATCGAGATCCTGCACGACGAGTTCGACCACTACGCCCGCTTCGCCGACATCTACGACGCCATCCGCGCCCCCGGCACGCCGCCGATGAACCCGCACGAGCTGGAGACCTGGGACGAGGACGCCGAGCTGACCCGCACCCGCCACCGCCACAACGCCGAGCACGGCGCGCTCGGCGTGCGCGCGAGCCGCTTCACCGAGGGCGGCTACTGCACGCTGTTCCGCGAGGGCATGCGGCTCAAGGGGCGGGGCGGCACGGACGACATGATCGCCGAGGCCTGCACCAAGGTCTTCGAGGACGAGTTCGGCCACATGCTGGAAGGCATCATCGGCCTCGACGACGAGGGCTGGTCGGAGGAGCAGTTCGACCTGCTGGAGGCGCTGGTCCTCGAACAGCTCAGGCTGCGCATCCCGATGCGCAACGCCGAGTTCAGCTTCCCGCTGAGCGAGGACCGGGTGCGGGCGATCTACGCCGGCGACATCGAGCCGGAAAAATTCGACTACGGCCGCGCCGAGAGCGTGATGGCCTGAGGGGGCCCAACCCTCATAGGATAAAGCTCACCGAGCCGAGCCCGCCGAGCTCCTCGCTGTCGAGGATCGCGCGGCGCTCGGCGATGCGGAGCCCGTCCGCGGTGGCCCGCAGCCGGTAGCGGTAGCGCCCGACATACTCGCCGATGCGCTCGTTGCGGCGGAACCGGTAGACCGCGAAATTGGCCTCGACGACGAGCTCGTCGCCGTCGCGCCCGACGATGCGGACATTGGAGACCAGCCGCCTGGTGCGCGAGCGCGGGCGTTCGGCATGCGCGTCTTCGCTCTTGAGCCTCTTGACCCGGCCCCGGATGCGCCGGATGTCGTCGGCGATGGTGAACAGGGTGTCGCGGGGATCGCCGTCGGGCACGTCATTGGGCGGCACCAGGTAGCGCGCGTCCGCGGTCAGCAGGCCGAGCCAGTCGTCGAGCCGCCAGGCATCGAGCAACGCCGCCTCCTCGTAGAACAGCGCCTCGACGTCCTCGCGCCCGACCGCGTCGATGGGCCCGGCGGTCATGCCCCGGCGCCGTCGGTCATCAGCGCGTTCCAGCGCCGCCAGAAGGTCCGCAGATGGAGCTCGTCGGTGTTGAGCTGCTCGCCGGTCTTGTTCATGCCGCGCGAGATCTCGGACCAGCCGACCTCCCGCCAGGTGGATAGCCCGTCCTGCACCAGCTCCAGCGCCTCGACGTCGTCGGGCGTCGCCAGCCCGCCCGGCCCGTAGAAGGTGAGGAAGCTGTCGAGGCGGCGCGCCCGCGAGGTTTCGGACTCCTCGACCGGGCCGAGCGCCCAGGCGGTCACCCGCATCCGGTCGACCGAAATGGGCCAGAAGGTGCGGACCGTCACCGCCGAGCCGTCATTGATCACCAGGTTGGGAAACACCACCAGGTTGCGGTTGGTGTCCGCGACCCGGCGCGCACGGTCTTCGCCGAGCCGGGCGACCAGCTCGCCCCTGATCGACTCGATCTCGGTCTTGGCGTCCTCGCCGTAGAGCGGGATCCAGGCGGCGATCGGCCGGCCGCGGAAGTTGACGTTGTCGACCACGGCATGGCCGTTGCCGAGCGGCTTGCCGGTTCCGGGCGCCGGCATCATCAGCCCCCTGGGCAGGCGCACCGAGACTCCCGAATCCTTCATGTATTCGAGATAGGTCGCGTGCGTGGCGTGCAGGTGGTAGTCGTCGAAGCTGTTCTCGACCAGCAGCTTCCAGTTGGCGCGGATGTCGTATTCCTGGGTGCCGGCGACGATTTCGAGCCGCGCGCCCGGCGACTGGTCGACGACCAGGTCGAGATACTCCCTGGCGCCCGCGAGATAGTCGGCGAGCGGCTCGGGTTCGCCGCCGAAATGGGCGAACCAGAAGCCGCGATAGGCCTCCAGCGCCGGCACCTCGCCGAGCGCGAATTCGGCCCTGTCGAAGGCTGCGCCGTAGGACTCCTGCCCCGGCACATGGGTGAGCGCGCCGCCATGATCGTAGGTCCAGCCGTGATAGACGCAGGTGAACCGGGTCCGGTTGCCTTCGCGCTCGCGGCACACCATGGTGCCGCGATGCCGGCAGGTGTTGAGAAACGCGCGCGCCCTCCCCTCGCGGTCGCGCACGAACAGGACCGGACGCCCTGCCACCTGCCGGGTGCGGAAGTCGCCGGGCTCGGGGATCTCCGAATCGTGGCCGAGATAGATCCAGCAGCGGTCGAAGATCCGCCGACGCTCGGTCTCCAGGATGTCCGGGTCGACGAGAACCCGGCGGTTGAGCCGGAAGCGCTCGCTTCCGGGATCGTCGATGATGAAGGGTGCGTCCATTGCCGCCAATGATGCGCGTGCCAGCCTCGCCCGTCCAGAATGGCCGCGGAAGGCGAGCGCGGCGTCACCGTCCTCGCCTGAAAGGCACGGGGTCGTTGTCAATATATACCCCAGTGGGTTAGATTGATCGCAATGCATACGGTGGCGGAAAGGGCCGGCGATCGGGGCCGCCGCGAAGGAAGAGACCATGACTGCGTTCGGAGAAGACCTGATCCGGTCCCTCGATGAGGCCCTCGCCCATGCCAAGGGGACGGGTCCGGCCATCCTTCACGAGTCCGTGACCCCGCGCGAGGTTCGCAAGCAGGCCAAGCTCACCCAGGCGCAGATGGCCCCGCTGATGGGCATGAGCCTGTCGGGCTATCGGAAATGGGAACAGGGTGTGCGCCGCGTCAGCGGCCCGGCGGCCACCCTGCTGCGCGTGATCCAGAAGGAACCGGAAGCCGTCATGCGCGCGCTGACGTCCTCGTGAGGGGACGCGAGGCTGACGAAACGCCCCGCCCGTGAGGCCGCTCGAGCCCAGGGATTACGGCTTCATCGGGCTGCTCGCCGCGATCACGCTGATCAACCCGCTGTCGATCCATTTCTATCTGCCCGCGCTGTCCGCCATCAAGTCCGCCTTCCAGATCACCGCCGCGACGGCGCAGTTCACCTTCAGCATCACCATGTTCACCCTCGCCGCGGCGACGCTGGCGATCGGCTCGCTGTCGGACGGGTTCGGGCGCAAGCCGGTGCTGCTCGGCGGGATCGTGCTGTTCGTCGCGGGCTCGCTCGCCTGCGCCGCCGCCGAGGCGATCGAGGTGCTGATCCTCGGCCGGCTGCTACAGGCCGCCGGCGCGGCGAGCGGGCTGGTGCTGGCCCGCGCCATCGCCCGCGACGTGTACGGGCTCGAACGGCTGACCCAGATCATCGCGCTCCTGACCATGGCCTATGTGATGGGGCCGATGCTGTCGCCGCCGCTCGGCGGCGCCATCGTGGACGGGCTCGGCTGGCGCTGGATCTTCTGGTTCGCCGCCGCCGCGGGGGCGATGCTCGTCGTCCTTTCGGTCTTCGCCATCCCGGAGACCCGTCCGGCGAGCGGCAGGATCCGGAGCGCGCGAGCGATGCTGGGCGCCTATCGGCGGCTGTTCCGGATAGCGCGGTTCTCGCTCTACGTGCTCCACACCGGCTGCGTCACCGGCGCCTTCTTCGCCGTCGCCGCCGCGTCGTCCTTCCTGATGACCGGGATGCTGGGCCGCCCGGCATCGGAGTACGGGCTCTACTTCCTGTTCTTCCCCGCGGGCTACCTGCTGGGCAACTTCATCGCCGCCCGGATCGGGCTGCGGGTGCCGATCGACACGATGGTGATGGCGGGCTCGGTCCTCAACCTCGCCGGCGCGGTGGCGCTCGCCGCGGCGCTCTGGCTGGCGCCGCCGACCCCGCTCGGCATCTTCGTACCGGGCTTCGTCATCACCCTGAGCCAGGGGCTCGCCCTGCCGAGCGCCCAGTCGGGCGCCATCGCCGTCGACAAGGACCTCGCCGGCACCGCGTCGGGGATCGGCGTGTTCATGCAGATGTTCTTCGGCGCCGCCGCCTCGCAGGCGACCGGGCTGTTCGCCGACGGCACCGCCAACCCGATGATCCTCGTCGTCCTGCCGCTCGCCGTCGCCGCCCTCGCCGTCAGCCTCGCGCTCAGGCTCCCCGGCGTGCGGTAGCGCGCCCTAGCCCGGCGTCGGCAGGGTGCCTTCGGGGAGCGACTCGATGTGGTCGGCGACGGCGCCCGGGCGGGTGAACCAGATGCGGTCGGCGCGCGGGTGCTCGACGATGTATCTGAGGATCCGGCGCAGCTCGGCCAGGCGGTAGGGCTGGCCGACGATGAAGGTGTGCAGCGACAGCGCATAGGCCAGCGGCTGCGCCTCGCACAGCTTGAGCATCTCGTCGATCTGGTCGGTCACCATCTCGGTGAACTCGCGCGCCGTGTGGTGGCGGTTCAGCAGCGCCGGCGAATCGTTGAGCTCCACCGGGTAGGGCACCGACAGGATCGGCCCGAACCTGGTCTTCATCCACACCGGCTGGTCGTCGAGCGGCCAGTCGAGCACGTAGCGGTAGCCGGCCTCCTTGAGATGGTCGAGCGTCGCCCCGGTCTCGGAGATCCACGGGCCGAGCCAGCCGCCCGGCTGCACCCCCTCCTGCTCGATCAGGATGTCGGTCGCCTCGCGGATCAGCACCCGCTCCTCGTCCTCGGTCAAATCGCCCTGGCGCTCGGAGTTGGTGCGGCCGTGGCCCACCACCTCGTCGCCGCGGGCGCGGACGCGCTCCATGATCTGCGGCGCGTAGTCGTAGATCGCCGTGTTGACCAGGTGGCAGGCCGGCAGGTCGAGCTCGTCGAACAGGTCGAACAGCCGCCAGATTCCCACCCGGAGCCCGTAATCGCGCCACGCATAGTTGCGGATGTCGGGCTGCGGGCCGGGCGCGGTGGGGGTGTGGCCCATCCCCTCGCCATAGCTGAAATGCTCGATGTTGAGCCCGATATAGAAGGCGAGCCGCTTACCGTCCGGCCAGTCGTATTGCGGGCGGTCGACGATCGCGGAGTAGTCGTAGCGGCCGTGCTTGCGGATTTCCATGGACCTCCCCCGTCAGGCGATGCGGGGCGACGGTACACGACGCCTCAGCCCTCGGGAACCACCGCGGTCGCCTCGATCTCGACCTTGGCGCGGTCCTCCATCAGCGCGCCGACCTCGACCGCCGCCATCGCCGGGTAGTTGCGCCCGATCGTCTCGCGATACGCCGCGCCGACCTCCGCGAGCCGGTCGAGATAGTCGCGCTTGTCGGTGAAATACATGGTCATCCGGACGATATGCTGGGGCCCCGCGCCGGCCTCGGCCAGCACCGCGACGATGTTGGCCAGCGCCTGGCGGAACTGGTCGGCGAAGTCGTCGCTGTCGATTTCCTCGTCCGCGTTCCAGCCGATCTGGCCGGCGACGAAGACCATGCGGCCGGACGCGGCGACGCCGTTGGAATAGCCTTTGGGCCGCTTCCAGCCCGGCGGTTGCAGGATCTCCATCGATTCCCCCTCGGCGCTTGTCAGTTCGGGACGATTGTTTTAAGCATAAAATAACTGCACGCAAAGGGTCGAGCCCGCCATGCCTTCAACCGAGCCGAGCGCCCGGCCGCTTGCCGGCCGCCACGCGCTGATCACCGGCGGCGGGCGGGGAATCGGGGCCGCGGTCGCCGATGCGCTCGCCCGGCTCGGCGCTGACCTCACCCTGGTCGGCCGCGACGAGGCGCGGCTGGAGCAGACGGCGGCGGCGCTTCGCGGGTCCTCGCCCGTCGCGGTCGCCACCGTCGCGGGCGATGTCAACGATGAGGCGTCGATGGCAGCCGCCTTCGAGCGGGCGGCGGCGGCGAAACCGGTCTCGATCCTGATCAACAACGCGGGCATCGCCGAGAGCGCGCCGTTCGGGCGCATCGACGACGGCCACTGGGACCGCACCATCGCGACCAACCTGACCGGCACCTTCCGCTGCATGCGGCTCGCCTTCCCGGCAATGGCCGAGGCGGGCTGGGGGCGCATCGTCAACATCGCCTCCACCGCGGGGATCAAGGGCTACGCCTACACGGTCGCCTATTGCGCGTCCAAGCACGGGGTGGTGGGGCTCACCCGCGCGCTCGCCATCGAGGCGGCGCGCACAGGGGTTACGGTCAACGCGGTCTGCCCCGGCTTCACCGAGACCGACATGGCCGCCCGGGCGATCGCCAACGTCGCCGCCAAGACCGGGCGCGGCGAGGAGGAGGCGCGACGCGAGCTCACCCGCATCAACCCGCAGGGCCGGCTGGTGCAGCCCGGGGAAGTCGCCGATACCGTCGCCTGGCTCTGCCTTCCGTCGTCGTCGGCGATCACCGGCCAGGCGATCGCGGTGGCCGGCGGCGAGGCGATGTGATGGAGGACGCCGCGAGGACCGGGGCCGAGCCCCGGATCGACGACTTCGAGACCGACCTGCGGGCCGATGACGGTCTCGAGCTCCGCGTCTGGCTCCGGCTGCTGACCTGCTCGACGCTGATCGAGCACGGCGTGCGCCACGGCCTGCACCGCGGCTTCGAGACCACGCTGCCCCGCTTCGACGTGCTCGCCCAGCTCCAGCGCGCCGGCAAGCCGCTCTCGATGGGCGACCTGTCGCGCCGGCTGATGGTGACCAACGGCAACATCACCGGGCTGGTCGACCGGCTGGCGCGGGAGGGGATGGTCGAGCGCCGGCGCGCCGCGGGCGACCGGCGGGTCCAGATGGTCGAGCTCACCGGGGCGGGTGCCGCGCTGTTCTTGCGCATGGCCGCCGACAACCGGCGCTGGGTGACCGGGATGATGGACGGGCTCGCGCGCGAGGAGAAGGAGGCGCTGTTCGCCCTGCTCGGGCGCCTCAAATCGGCGGTGCTCGAGTCCGGGGAGACGATGGAGGACGCGGATGAAGACGATCAGCGGCGCTGAGCTCGCGCCGGAGCATTTCGACTGGTCGGTCGAGGGCAAGGTGGGGACGCTCACCATCAACCGGCCGGACCGCAAGAACCCGCTGACCTTCCAGTCCTATGCCGAGATCCGCGACACCTTCCGCGCGTTGAAATACGCCGACGACGTGAAGGCGGTGGTGGTGACCGGCGCGGGCGGGAATTTCTGCTCGGGCGGCGACGTGCACGACATCATCGGCCCGCTGATCGAGATGGACATGCCGGAGCTCCTCGACTTCACCCGCATGACCGGCGACCTGGTGAAGGCGATGCGCGCCTGCCCGCAGCCGATCGTCGCCGCCATCGACGGCATCTGCGCCGGCGCCGGGGCGGCGATCGCCATGCATTCGGACCTGCGCTTCGGCACCGAGAACGCGCGGGTCGCCTTCCTGTTCGTCCGGGTCGGGCTCGCCGGCTGCGACATGGGGGCGTGCAGCGTGCTGCCCCGCATCATCGGCCAGGGCCGCGCGGCCGAGCTGCTCTATTCCGGGCGCAGCATGGGCGGGGCGGAGGCGCATGCGTGGGGCTTCTTCAACCGGCTGTGCCCGCCCGACGGGGTGCTGGCGACCGCTCAGGAGGAAGCCAGGAAGCTCGCCGAGGGGCCGAGCTTCGCGCACGCCATGACCAAGCGCATGCTGCACCGGGAATGGCCGATGGCGCTCGACGATGCGATCGACGCCGAGGCCGACGCCCAGGCGATCTGCATGCAGACGAAGGATTTCAGGCGCGCCTACGAGGCCTTCGCGCGCAAGCAGCGCCCGGTCTTCGAGGGCGACTGATGGCCGACCGCAGCTTTCTCGACTGGCCGTTCTTCGACGATTCGCACCGCGCGCTGGCGGCCCGGATCGAGGACTGGGCGGGCGACGTCATCGCCCCGCTGGAGCACGAGGAGCCGCGCGACGACGCGGCGCTCGATGCGCTCTGCCGACGCCTGGTCGGGCTGCTGGCCGAAGGCGGCTGGCTGCGCTACTGCGTGCCCGGCTCGCATGGCGGCGCGACCGAGGGGCTCGACGTGCGCAGCCTCTGCCTGATCCGCGAGACCCTCGCGCGGCGTTCCGGGCTCGCCGATTTCTGCTTCGTCATGCAGGGGCTCGGGACCGGCGCCATCTCGCTGTTCGGGACCGAGGCGCTGAAATCCCGCTACCTGCCGGGCACCGCGTCGGGCGAGCGCATCGCGGCGTTCGCGCTGAGCGAGCCGGCGAGCGGCTCCGACGTGGCGGCGATGACCACGTCGGCCAGGCCCGACGGGGCGGACTACCTGCTCGACGGCGAGAAGACCCTGATCTCCAATGCCGGCATCGCCACGCAATACGTTGTCTTCGCCCGCACCGGCGGGGGCGAGGGCGCCAAGGGGCTGTCCGCCTTCGTGGTCGATGCCGACACGCCCGGGCTCGACGTGCCGGAACGCTTCCCGGTCATCGCGCCGCATCCGCTGGGCAGCGTCCGCTTCTCCGCCTGCCGGGTGCCCGCGACCCGGATGCTGGCCTCGCCCGGGGACGGCTTCAAGGTGGCGATGGCCTCGCTCGACGTGTTCCGCTCGACCGTCGCCGCCGCCGCGCTCGGCTTCTCCCGCCGCGCGCTCGACGAGACCCTGGCGCGGAGCCGCAGCCGGATCGCCTTCGGCAAGCCGATCGCAGACACCCAGCTGATCCAGGAAAAGATCGCCGACATGGCGGTGAAGATCGACGCGTCGGCGCTGCTCACCTACCGCTCGGCCTGGACCAAGGACCGCTTCCAGGGCCGGGTGACGCGCGAGGCGGCGATCGCGAAGCTCCATGCGACCGAGGCCGCGCAGGAGGTGGTCGACCAGGCGGTCCAGGTGTTCGGCGGCCAGGGGGTGATCGTCGGCAACCCGGTCGAACGGCTCTACCGCGAGATCCGGGCGCTCCGCATCTACGAGGGCACCAGCGAGATCCAGAAGCTGATCGTCGCCGGCCAGACGCTCGCCGGGAGCTGAGGGCGCCGGTTGATTTCTCCGCCACCCCGGTCGTACCATTCAAGCCTTGTCGAACAATGAGCTGCCAGGGGAGGAATGCTTATGTCTGCCAGACGAGTGCTGACTTCGTTTGCCGTCGTCGTTGGAACGCTCGCCGTTCTCGGGACCGCCGCGTCCGAGGCGGTCGCCGGATCGAGCCTCAAGATCCTGCGGAGCTGGCCGCCGGTCATCGAGGCGGTGCGGAATATCGAGCGGTATCACGAGCAGGTGGAGAAGGCCGCCGCCGGCGAGCTCAAGCTCTCCCAGGTGGGGCCCGAGGTGGTGCCGCCGTTCGAGCAGCTCAACCCGGTCTCGGCGGGGGTGTTCGACTTCCTGTTCAGCCACGGCGCCTACCACTCCGGCAGCAACGGGCTGCTGATCGGCGTCGACGCCCTCAAGCTCGATCCCAAGAAGCTGCGCGAATCGGGGCTGTTCGAGTACATCAGCAACAACTACGAGAAGCGGCACGGGCTCAAGCTGCTGGCTCTGACGCCGACCGGGCAGGACGGCTACCACATGGTGCTCAAGTCGCTGCCCGACCCCGAGACCGGGATCAAGGGGCGCAAGATCCGCGGCACGTCGACCTACCACCCGCTGATCAAGAAGCTCGGCGGCTCGCCGGTGGTGCTCTCTTTCGGCCAGATCTTCACCGCGCTCGAGAAGGGCGTGGTGGACGGCTATTGCTGGCCGGTCTACGGGCTGCTGGCGACCAAGTTCTACGAGGCCGGCGCCAAATACGTCATGCGGCCGACGCTCGGCGTGTCGCGCAGCTTCACCCTGGTCAACGCAAACGCCTTCAACAAGCTGCCGAAGAAGCTGCAGACCATCCTGGTCGAGGAAGGCAAGAAGGTCGAATACTGGTCGATCAAGTTCTTCGACGACTTCATCGCCAAGGAAGAGAAGCAGCTCAAGGCCCTGGGCGTCACCTATCACGACTATCCCGAAAAGTTCCGCCCGCATGTCCGCAAGTGGTTCAACGAGGGGGTTCTCGACCTCGTCGTGAAATACTCCAAGGCGGACGGGCAGAAGTTCGTCGATATGGCGCGCGCGGCGAACATGGTCGCCGAGTAGCCGGGCAGGGAAGACGCGGGGGGCCGGGGTGCGCCTCCCGCGCCCGCCCGCGCTGCCCCCCCGCCGAGGCTTCCACGGTGCAGGCAGGCATGAGCGCCGTACTCCGCATCCACGACCGCATCACCTATGCGCTGTTCGCCATCGGGGTGGTCCTGGTGGCGCTGATCGGCGTGCTCTATGTCTACGAGGTCGCGTCGCGCTATTTCTTCAACGCGCCCACCGACTGGGGCAACGACACGTCGAGCTTCATGCTCTCGGTCGCGACCTTTCTCTGCATCCCGCAGCTGGTGAAGGATGGCGGGCATGTCGCGGTCACCATCATCTTCCAGTACTCCTCGCCCGCGGTCGCGCTCTGGGTCGCCCGGGTCACCGCGGTCGCCGGCGCCATCGTCTGCGCGATCGCCGCCTACATGGCGTTCGAGGAGGCGGTGCGGCAGATCGTCAACGACATCCTGACCAACACCACCACGGCGATCCCCAAATGGTGGGTGACGTCGTTCATCCCCTACGGCCTCGCCAACGCCTCGCTCTATTTCGTGCGCACGCTGAACCGCATCCCCCAGGCCGGGATCTGACCCGGCGATGGAGTGGTATGTCGTCCTGATCATCGGCCTGACCCTGCTGCTCGGGCTGTTCCTCTCGGGCGCGCCGATCTTCATCGCCTTCATGATCATCAACGTCGCCGGCACGCTGGTCTATTTCGGCCCGGCCGGATTCGGCATGTTCGCCAACAGCCTCTACGACACGACCACCTTCCCCACGCTGATCGCGGTGCCCTTGTTCATCCTGATGGGCGAGTTCCTGTTCCGCTCGGGCGCGATGGACGTGCTCTACGATTCGCTCGACAAGCTGGTCGGCCGCTCGCGGCTCCGGCTCTACTACCTCTCGATCGCCCTCTCGACCATGTTCGGCGCGCTGTCGGGCGCGGCGATGGGGGTGGTCGCGATGCTCGGCCGGTCGCTGTTCCCGGGGCTGATCGCGCGCGGCTACGACCGGGGGATCTCGACCGGCACCATCCTCGCCGGCGCCAGCCTGGCGCCGATCATCCCGCCCAGCATCCTGGTGATCATCATCGGCAGCCTGGCCCAGGTGTCGATCGCCAGGCTGCTGATCGCCGGGATCATCCCGGGGCTGATCCTGGCCGGGCTGTTCCTCGCCTATATCGTCGTCCGGGTGAAGCTCGACCCCGGCCGGGCGCCGGCGGTGGCCGACGACATCGGCGACGTGACCTGGGGGGACCGGGGCATCGCGGTGCTCAGGATGGTCCCCTTCACCATCATCATCCTCGGCGTGCTCGGCACCATCATGGCGGGGATCGCGACGCCCGAGGAATCGGCCGGCACCGGGGTGCTGGGCACGCTGATCGTCGCCCGGATCTACGGCCGGCTGAATTTCGGGCTGATCCGGGACGCCTGCGATTCGACGGCGCGGATTACCGCCATGATCCTCGCCATCATGATGAGCTCGAAGATGTTCGGGCAGCTGCTGGCCTTCTCCGGGTCGACCACCGCGCTGGTCGGCTTCATCAGCGATGTCGAGGTCAACCGCTGGGTCCTGCTGTTCATCCTGATGGCGGTGCCGTTCCTGCTCTGCCTGTTCATCGACCAGGTCGCGCTGATGCTGGTGGTCATCCCGATCTACATGCCGCTCTTGCAACCGCTCGGCTTCGACCCGATATGGTTCTGGCTGCTGTTCCTGATCAACATCACGCTGGGAGGGATCACGCCGCCCTTTGGCTACACGATGTTCGCCTTCAAGGGGGTGCAGCCATCGGTGCCGATGACCGACATCTACAACGCGTCTTGGCCCTTCGTGTTCATCTTCCTGATCGGGATGCTGATCTTCGCCGCCTTCCCCGGCGTGGTGACCTGGCTGCCCAACCTGCTCTAGGCGGCGCGCCCGCTTCCCGACACAAGCGTATCGCAGGAACCGTTCCGGTCGTCCGCCAGGGGGCGCCTTGACCCCGCCGGCGACCGCCCGAGCGAAAGGGAGTCGGCATGTTCGGATGCTTCTTCCCCAGCCCGCGCGCCCTCGTCTACTCGGCGGGCGGCTGGGCGCTGATCGCCCTCTTGTTCTGGCATTTCGTCGCCGGCGACTGGGGCGACCCGACCGGCCTCTCCGGGCTTCTGGGCCTCGAGGGAAACACCGTCTGGGTCTATCTCTACGTGCTGCTCGCCTATGCCGCCTTCGCGGCGTTCTGGATGTGGTACCGGCCGCACCGGTGGTCGCTCTGGTCGGTCGCGGGCTCGGCGCTGATCGTCTTCGTCACCTGGTTCCAGGTGCAGCTCGACGTGATGATCAACCAATGGTTCGGGCGGTTCTACGACACCATCCAGAAGGCGCTCGCCAAGCCCGGCGCGGTGACCGTCGAGGACTATTACGGGCAGCTCGCGACCTTCCTGATCATCGCCATGGTGTTCATCGTCACCGCCGTGCTCAACGCCTTCTTCACCAGCCATTTCGTGTTCCGCTGGCGGACCGCGATGAACGACCGCTATGTCGATCTCTGGCAGCAGGTGCGGCATATCGAGGGCGCCTCGCAGCGCGTCCAGGAAGACACCATGCGCTTCGCCGGCATCATGGAATCGCTCGGCGTCAGGTTCATCGACGCGGTGATGACGCTGATCGCCTTCCTGCCGATCCTCTGGGGGCTCTCGGTCCACATCAAGGAGATCCCGGTGGTCGGCGAGCTCGCCTACGCGCTGGTCTGGGTCGCCATACTCTGGTCGGTGTTCGGCACCGGCATCCTGGCGCTCGCCGGCTACCGCCTGCCCGGGCTCGAGTTCCGCAACCAGCGGGTCGAGGCGGCCTTCCGCAAGGAGCTGGTCATCGGCGAGGACCGCGAGAGCCGGGCGCAGCCGCCGACGCTGGGCGAGCTGTTCGCCAATGTCCGGCGCAACTATTTCCGCCTCTACCTCAACTACCTCTATTTCAACGTCGTGCGCTACGGCTATCTCCAGGCCGGCGTGATCCTGCCCTATATCGCGCTCGGCCCCACCATCGTCTCGGCGGGGTTCACGCTGGGCGTGATGCAGCAGATCATCCGCGCCTTCGGCCGGGTGGAGAACTCGTTCCAGTTCCTGGTCAACTCGTGGACCACGATCGTCGAGCTGATGTCGATCTACAAGCGCCTCGCCGCCTTCGAACGCGCGATCGCGGGCGACGACCAGGCGGCGATCGAGTTCGAGACCGGACCCCGGGCGCCGGCGGGGTAGGCGCTCACGCCAGCCTTGCCTTCTCCCGCTCCCGGCGGCGCAGATCGGCGCGGCGGATCTTGCCGGTCGCGGTCATCGGGAGTTCGGCCACGAACTCGACCGCGCGGGGGTATTCGTGCGCCGACAGACGCTCGCGGACATGGGCGCCGAGCGCGGCCTCCAGCGCCGGGGTCGCCGCCTCGCCCGGGCGCAGCACCACGAAGGCCTTGACGACCTCGCCCCTGAGCGAATCCGGCACGCCGACGGCGGCGGCCATCGCGACCGCCGCGTGGCTCGCCAGGCAGTCCTCGATCTCGCCCGGGCCGATGCGGTAGCCGGCCGACGAGATGACGTCGTCCTCGCGCCCGACGAAGCGGAAATGGCCGTCCCCGTCGCACAGGCCCAGATCGCCGGTGAGCAGCCAGTCGCCGCGAAACTTCGCGGCGGTCGCCGCTTCGTTGCGCCAGTAGCGCAGGAACATCACCGGGTCGGGGCGGCGGATCGCGATCTCGCCGGTCTCGCCCGGCGGCGTCCCGCGCCCGTCGGCGTCCAGCACGGCGACCTCGTGGCCGGGGATCGCGCGGCCCAGCCAGCCCGGCCTCACCGTCTCGAGACCGGCGCAATTGCCGAGCACCAGGTTGCACTCGGTCTGGCCGTAGAACTCGTTGATCGTCAGGCCGAAGACCGCGCGCCCCCAGTCGATGAGCTCCTCGCCCAGGCTCTCGCCGCCGCTGCCGATGCTGCGCATCGCGATACCGGGCCGGCGCTGGGCGGCGGCGGGCGCCTGGCGCATCATCCGGAGCGCCGTGGGCGGCAGGAAAGCGTTGCGCACGCGGTGGCGGGCGAGCAGGGCGAACGCCTCTTCGGGGTCGAACTTCCCGGGAGGACCCGCCAGCACCGGCACCCCGGCGGCCCAGGACGGCAGCAGCACGTCGAGCAGCCCGCCGGCCCACGCCCAGTCCGCCGGCGTCCAGAACAGATCGCCCTCCTGCGGGAAGAACTCGTGCGGCAGGGCGACGCCGGGCAAGTGTCCGGGCAGCACCCGGTGGCCGTGCAGCGCGCCCTTGGGCGGGCCGGTCGTGCCGGAGGTGTACATCAGCAGCGCCGGATCGTCCGGGCCGGTCGCCGCGATCCCGAACCGGTCCGAACCGCGTTCCAGCAAGTCCCAGAAATCCTCCGCGACCGTCAGCGAGAGCCGCGGCAGGTCCAGCCCGGCGGTCTTCGCGCGCCCTTCGGCATTGGCGATCAGCGCCTTGGCGCCGGAATCGCGGAGCCGGTGTTCGATCGCATCGGCGCCGAACAGCGCGAACAGCGGCAGCGCGACCGCGCCCAGCTTGTAGGTCGCGAGATGGGCGAGCCCGGTCTCGACACTCTGCCCGGCCATCACGGCCACCCGGTCGCCGCGCCCGACGCCGTTCGCGGCCAGCGCGTTGGCGAGGCGGTTGGACAGGCGCGAGAGCTCGCGGAACGACCATTCGCGGGGGCCGCCGCCCGCCTCGCCCGGGCAGATCAGCGCCGGGCGCGCGCTGCCGACATGGCGCTCGCAGACATGCTCGGCGATGTTGTAGCGCGCCGGCAGCCGCCAGCGGAACGCCGCCCGCGTCTCCTCCCAGCTGTCGCGGCGTTCGGGGATCATCCGTCGAGGCGGTAGAAATCGCGCGCGTTGTCCCACAGGATCCTTCGCGCGTCGCCCGCGCCGGGGTGGGCGGCCTCGAGGAACTCCCGCACCGGGCCGGCGCCCGAGTCGAAATGCGGGTAGTCGGTGGCGAACAGGATCTTGTCGGCGCCGAGCCCGTCGATCGCGAGCGGGACGGTGGGGTCGCCGGGATCGCAGGTCACCACGCACTGGCGCGCGAAATATTCGCTCGGGCGCATCGTGAGCCCCCGCATGTAGCCGCCGAGCCTCGGGTGCTCGAAATGATCGTCGAGCCGGGCCAGCCAGTAGGGCGCCCAGGAGCAGCCGGCCTCGAAGAAACCCACCCTGAGCGCCTTGTGGCGCTCCAGCACGCCGCCGCAGATCAGCGCCATGGCAGCCATCATCTGCTCGAAGGGGTGCGAGATGACGTGGTGGAAGACGTAGCTCTCCGGGCGCATCATCCCGCCATAGCGGTCGGCGCCGGCGGTCGCCGGATCGCCGGTCGATTCGTGGACCACCAGCGGCACGCCGAGCTCCGCGACCGCCTCCCAGAGCGGCTCCCGGCTCGGATGGTCGAGCCGCCGCCCGGCGACCGGGTTGGGCCGGACGGTCACCGCCACCGCGCCGAGATCGGCGACCGCGCGTCGCGCCTCGCGCACCGCCTCGTCGATGTCGTGCAGCGCCACCGGGGCGGCGAATTTGAGGCGCTCGGGAAAGGCACCGCACCAATCCGCCATCCAGGCGTTGTAGGCGCGGATCGCGGCGTGGCTGAAGCCCGGCTCCAGATAGCCCGCGACCAGCGCGGCGGAGGGGTAGAGGACCGCGAGCCGGATGCGCTCCTTGTCGAGCACCTTGATCCGGCTCTCCGGCGGCATCGGCTTGCGGACCGAGATTTCCTTCGGGAAGGGCGGGTGCTCCTCGCCGTCGACGACGAATCTGCGATTCCTGTCGGCGTTGAGCGCCCAGCCCCCGGTGCGCCCGCGAAAGGCGGGCTCCAGATACTCGGCGAACATCGCCTGCTCTTCGTGGACATGCCCGTCCGCATCGATCGCGAGGTAGTCCGCTGCTTCCTCGCTCCGCCGTTCCGGTTTCGTCCGGGCCTGGTTCATGTCCGCTCCCTCCAACCTGCGGGTTGCGCCGCTACAGACTAGTGCCCCGTTTCCAAAGTTCCATGCCTTGCGATGCCGTGTCAGTTCGCGCGTGATGCCTGCCCCGTCATGCCCGGACTTGTTCCACCGCTGTCCGGTTTGGCTATTCGACGCGGGGGAGAGGATGCGGAAGCACGGGAAATTCCGTTCCGGGCGGCTGTCGCGACACGGATTTTGCTATTCTGCCGACATGAACCGCGCGAGGGACCGAATGGAGGAGATCGATGGCTGAGCCGGGCGGCGGTCCGAGCGCCCATCCCGACCGGTTCGCGGCGGAGAACCTGCCGCCGAGGGAGCTGTGGCCGGATTTCGACTACGACAGCCTGCCCGAGCTCCGCGCCTACCCCGCCCGCATGAATTGCGCCGCGATCCTGCTCGACGGCACCGCCGCCGCCGGCCACCGCGACCGCCCCGTGCTCCATTTCGGCGACGCCAGCTGGAGCTACGGCGCGCTCCAGGACCTGTCGGAGCGGATCGCCCGGGTGCTGGTCGAGGATTGCAGGCTGGTGCCGGGCAACCGCGTGCTGCTGCGCTCGGCCAACACGCCGATGCTGGTCGCCTGCTGGTTCGCGGTGCTCAAGGCGGGCGGCATCTGCGTGACCACGATGCAGCTGCTGCGCGCGCGCGAGCTCGTCCACATCGTCGAGAAGGCGCAGGTCAGCCACGCGCTCTGCGACCTTGCGCTGATGGAGGAGATGGAGGCGGCGCGCGACCGCACCGGGGGGCTGCTCAGGCACCTGTTGACCTTCACGCCGCTCGGCGACCGCCCGGACCGCGCCTCGCTCGATCGCGCGGCGGCGGGAAAGCCCGCGGGGTTCGCCAACTGCGACACCGCCGCCGACGATGTGGCGCTGATCGCGTTTACCTCGGGGACCACGGGAAACCCCAAGGCGACGATGCATTTCCACCGCGACGTGATCGCGATGTGCGACTGCTTCCCGCGCTATTTCGACATGTCGGCGCCGGACGACGTGTTCGCCGGCACGCCGCCGCTCGCCTTCACCTTCGGGCTCGGCGGGCTGACCGCGTTCCCGATGCGCTTCGGCGCCTCGACCCGCTTCTTCCCGGGACCGATGGCGCCGGAAGAGATGATCGAGGCGGTCGCGCGCCACCGCATCACCAGCCTCTACACCGCGCCCACCGCCTACCGCACGATGGCCGACATCGCCGGCCGGCACGACCTGTCGAGCCTCGCCAAATGCGTCTCCGCCGGCGAGACCCTGCCCCGGGCGACCTGGGAGGCGTTTCACGACGCGACCGGGATCCCCATCGTCGACGGGCTGGGCTCGACCGAGATGCTGCACATCTTCGTCGCGGAGCGGCGGGGGGGGGAGGGCGCCGGGCTTACCCGGCGGGGGGGCCCCGGGGGCCGGGGGCGCCACGGCGGCCGGGGGCGGGAGGCGATGCGCGCCGGCTTCACGGGGCGGGCGATCCCGGGCTACCGGGCACGCATCGTCGACGAGGCGGGCGACACCCTGCCGCCCGGCGAGCCCGGGCTGCTCGCGGTGCAGGGGCCCACGGGCTGCCGCTATCTCGACGACGTCGACCGCCAGCAGGTCTATGTCCGGGACGGCTGGAACTACCCGGGCGACGTCTACGAGACCGACGCGGACGGCTATTTCCGCTATGTCGCGCGGGCCGACGACATGATCATCTCCGCCGGCTACAACATTTCGGGGCCGGAGGTCGAGGCGGCGCTCCTGGACCATCCCGCGGTCGCCGAATGCGCGGTGATCGCCAAGCCGGACGCGGCGCGCACCAACATCGTCAAGGCTTTCGTGGTGCTGCGCCAAGGCACGCCCGACGGCGCGGCGACGGTCCAGCGCCTGCAGGACTTCGTGAAGGCGGAGATCGCCCCCTACAAGTACCCGCGCGAAATCCAATTCGTCGGCGAGCTGCCGAAGACCGAGACCGGCAAGATGCAGCGCTTCCGCCTGCGCGAGCAGGAGATCTCGCGCGGCTGAGGCCTTCCGTTATGGGTGGAAGCGTTTCACCCGCCGCTTCCCACCGTCATGATCGCCGGGCCCCGTCGGATATGCATCTGCGGTTTCTTCCCATGCGTCGCGCCTGTTCCGCATTGACGCGGGATCGAAATCGGACGCAACGTGGGCGGTCGGCCCGTGCCGGCGGTGACGGAGGGGGAGGATGCCATGAATGATCGTGCCTTGCGCCGGACCCTGGCGGGCGTTGTCGTGGCCGTCCCGGCCGCTCTCTCCGCTTCGGGCGCCGCCGCCGCGCCGCAGGTGCTGGCGCTGTTCTCGACCGACCGGCCGGTGGCGCTCGCCTGCGCGGGCGATGCCTGCCGCGCCGAGCTGCCGACGCTCTGCCTCCAGCCCGGGCGCCGCGTGCCGACCCCCGGCCGCTCCTACCGCCTGGCCGACGGTCAGTCGCTCTCGCTGGTCGGGCGGACCGCGGACGGGCGGGAGGTCTCGCTCGTCCTCGACCGCCGGACGACCATCGCGGCCTCCCGCACCCATGTCGCGGTGACCGTCTCGATCCCGCGCGCCCTGCTCGACCGCCACGGGCTGGAAGGCGCCGCGATCACGGTCGGCGGCAACGTGTCGGCGATCCCGGTCGCCTCCGCCCAAGACCGGCGCCCGCAGACGGCAGGCGAGATCGCCGCCGCGCCCGGCCCCGGCCGCCGGCTCCCCCCCGGGGGCCGCGCACCGGGGCCCCGCCGCCAAAGACCGGCGCCCGCAGAGGGCAGGCGAGATCGCCGCCGCGCCCGGCCACGGCCGCCGGCTCGCGACGGCGATCGTCGACCGGGAGCCCGACCGCATGCCGGCGGTGCGGCTGATGACCCGGCTGTCCAACGCGCTTCCCGCCGGGGACCGGGACGCGGTGTGGGCGTCGATGGTCGCCGGGGCGAAGGCGGACGGGGTCTCGGCCGCGGCCATCGGCTTCGCGCGGTTCAACTACGAGCTCTGCGGGTTCAAGACCGCGAACCGGATCGTCGCCTCGTTCCGCCAGTGCCTGCGCGGGCTGAGCGACGATTCGATGGAGTTCCTGAACGCCGACCTCGAACCGGCGCTGGGCTCGGGAAGCTAACGCCCCAGCGGCAGCGGCTGCTCGGCGAGCATCGCGCTCACCACCGTTTCGCGGACGCGCCCGGCGTCGAGCCCGTACTCGGCGATCATGTCGGCGCTGTCGGCGAGGATGGTGTCGGCGTCCTGCATGATCTTGAGCCGCTTGAACAGGTCGGGGCGGGCGAGCCCCATGCTCTCGCCCACCAGCTCCATGAAATTGACCACGTCGAAGGGCCAGTCGCGCTCATGCGTGCAGAGCTCGCGGTGGCAGGCGTGGTAGATCCCGGCCAGCGCGTCGACCCCGGCCGCCTCGGCCGCGGCGAGCTGTTCGGCATGCACGTCCCGCTTGTAGTCCGGCAGCACCGACAGCGTGTTGCACATATAGCCCACGCGGGGCTGCGCGAGATCGACGAAGTCGAGACCCGGTATCGCGCGCAATATCGTCTCGGCGGCCTCCGCGATGCCGGCGACGCCCGGGTGTTCGTGCAGCCCGACCCGCTTCTCCACCCGCCGCGTCATCAACGGCCGCAGATCGTCGAGCCGGCTTTCCAGCCAGATCACGAAGGGGGTGAGGTCGAAGGGCGAATCGCCCGCCTGTTCGCGGGTCTCCAGCGCGGCCTCGCCGAGATGGACCTGGCAGCTCGGGCACCAGGACAGCACCTCGTCCACGCCGCTGTCGGCGAAGCGATCGATGGTGCGGCCGGACAGATCGGCGAATTTTTCTAGATCGCCGGAGCGGAACTGGTAGACGCCGCAGCAATAGCTCGGCCCGCCGCGCACCACGTATTCGACCCCGAGCGCGTCCATCACGTCGAGACAGAGCAGCGCGATATGGGGCGTCTTCAGCACGTTGCAGCCGGTGTAGAAGATGGTTTCCGGCCGCTCCGGCTCGGGCGCGAGCGCGCCGATCTGGCCCAGCCGCGCCAGCAGGTCGGGCGGGAGCTGGAGGCGCGACAGCATGCGGACGCCCTGGCTCATGGCGCCGAACTGCTTGCCCCCGCCGGTCCTGAGATCGCCGGCCGGGCGGGTGCTCCGCAAGTCCGCGATGCGCGCCAGCGCCAGCATGAAGCGCGGGTTGACGCCGTACTCGCAGGCCGGGATGCAGTGCCCGCTGCCGGTGCAGATCTCCGCCCAGCGGCGCGATGCGTCCGACCCCTCGCCGCCGCGGATCAGCTCGATGACGCCGGCGGCCACGGCTTCGGCATCCGACACGTCGAGCCCCGCCGGCCCCGGCATCGGACACACCCGCACGCAGTCGCCGCATTTGGTGCAGGCGTCGAGAATGCCGGCGCGGCGCGCATCGAGCGCGGCGAAGAAATCGTGCGAGCTGTCGAGACCGTCGGGCATGGGGTCCGAGTGCTGTAAAGGCGATGGAGAAAGCCTAGAGCATGGCCCGTTTGGATGGAACCGGGTAGGAAATTGTCTTACCGTGCATATCGATCATTTCGGGCGAGGCTGTCGCCATGACTCTTACCCCCAAGCGAACCACAAGCGTGCCTGGTGAACCGGAAGGCGACACGGACGTCGAACGCCGGTTGCAGCAAGAGGTCGTTCCTGTCGCCGCGGCGATGCGAATCGATCCAGGACGTGCGATCCCTACCGACCAGGTGTTTGCGGAAATCCGGGACCTTCACGCGAGGCGCCAGATGCGCGGCAGCGGGGGCGACTAGCCGGCACCCAAGCAGCGAGAGCAGACATGCCCGAAACCGACACCCTGATCGACTGGCCGGAAGAGGGCGTGGCGCGGGCGCCCTATGCGGTGTTCTCCGACCCCGCCATCTACGCGGCCGAGATGCGGCGCATCTTCCGCGGGCCGGTGTGGCACTATCTCGGGCTGGAGGCGGAGCTGCCGGAGCCCGGCTGCTACCGGCTGATCGATGTCGGCGACACGCCGGTGATCGTGCTCCGGACCCCGGATGGCGGGATCAACGCGCTGGTCAACCGCTGCGCCCACAAGGGGACGATGCTGCTGTTCGAGCCCTTCGGGCGGATCGAGCGGCTGATGTGCATCTACCACAACTGGTCCTACGACCTGGACGGCTGCCTCAGGAGCGTGCCCTTCGCCAGGGGCATCAACGGCAAGGGCGGCATGCCGGCCTCGTTCGACATGGCGGAGAACGGGCTCGACCGGCTGCGGGTGGAATCGCTGGGCGGCGTCGTGTTCGGCACGTTCTCGGAGGAAACCCCGCCGCTGGAGGCCTATATCGGCGAGCGGCTGATGCCCAACTACCGGCGGATGACGCAGCGCCCGTTCAAGGTGCTCGGCTATTACAGCCAGTATCTCGATTCCAACTGGAAGCTCTATTTCGAGAACGCCACCGATCCCTACCACGCGACCATCCTGCACGCCTGGGCGACGCGGCTGAAGCTCAACCGCTTCACCATGGAGGGCGCGATCGAGATGAGCGAGCGCGGCTGGCATCATCTGAGCTGGTCGAAGATGGCGACCGACAGGGACGGCGAGGTCTACGAGACCGAGGCGTTCCGGAGCGGCGGCGGCGATTTCGACGAGTTCGGGCTCCACGACCCCTCGGTGATCGAGCAGTGGGACGAGTTCGGCGACGGCATCACCACCGCGATCCAGACCGCCTTCCCCAACTTCGTCCTGCAGCAGATCCACAACACCATCGCCACCCGCTATCTGGTGCCGCGCGGACCGGCTGGCTCGGAGCTGGTCTGGACCGTGCTGGGCTACGCGGACGACGACGACCGGCAGACCGGGATCCGGCTCAAGCAGGGCAATCTGATCGGCCCGTCGGGCTATATCTCGCTCGAGGACGGGATGGTCGGCTCCCTCGTGCAGAAGGGGATCGAGGGCGACAAGGACAAGGCCTCGGTGATGGAGATGGCCGGAAGGTCGGTCGAGAGCATCGTCAACAGCCGCGCCTCGGAATGCGGGGTGCGCGGCTTCTGGACCGCCTATCGCGAGCTGATGGGCGTCTGATGGCGGGGGACGTGCCGGCGGCGGTCGCCGCGCTGATGACCGAGTACGTGCATGCGATCGACGACGACCGGCTGGAGGACTGGCCCGGCTTCTTCACCGACCCCTGCCTCTACCGGATCGCCACGCGCGACAACGAGGAGCGCGGCCTGCCCGCCTCGCTGGTCTATTGCGATTCCCGCGCGATGCTGCTCGACCGGGTGGTCTCGGTGCGCCACGCCAATGTCTTCGAGCCGCACCGCTACCGCCACATGACGAGCGCGATCCGGATTCTCGACCGGGACGGGGCGGAATTCCGGACACGCTCGAACTATCTGGTGACGCGGACGATGCGCGACGGGACCATGGCTGTGTTCTCGACCGGCGCGTATCGGGACGTTATCGTGGTCGAAGATGGAACCGCCCGGTTCCGCGAACGCGTCGTCGTCTGCGATCACGGCATGATCAACAACCTGATCGCCATCCCGATCTGAGCGCGGACCGGCGGCTACGGAGGAAACCATGCGCAAGCATTTGATCTGCGGGTCGCTGTTCGACGGGCTCGGCGAGACCGCGAAGACCGACCAGACCATCGTCGTCGACGACGACCGGATCGCCTATGCCGGGCCGTCGGCGCAAGCGCCCGACCAGCGCCCGGGCGAGGCGGTGATCGACCACAGCGGCGCGTTCGTCATGCCAGGCCTGATCGACATCCATGTCCATCTGAGCTACGGCGACGCCCAGGCGAACGAGGACATCGACATCTACTCGCCGCCCGAGTACCGGGCGCTGCGCGCGCTGCGGGCGGCGCAGACGGTGATGAAGGCGGGCTATACCTCGATCGCCGACCCGGCCTCGACCGGGCGCACCACGGTCGGCGTCCGGGACGCGATCAACGCCGGCATGTTCGACGGGCCGCGCATCACCACCTCGGGGCGCCAGATCACCGCGCGCCAGGGGCTCGCCGACTGGTACCCGACCTGGGTCGGCGTGCCGGAAAGCTCGGTCGGCGTGCTGGTGCGCAATACCGACGAGGCGATCGAAGAGATCCGCATGCAGGTCAAGGACCGGGTGGATTTCGTCAAGATCGCGCTCGACGGGCTGCACCGCAAGGATTCGGACGGCGAGCTGATGGCCTGCTTCAACCAGCGCGAGATGGACGCGATGGTCGAGGAGAGCCACCGCCTGGGCCGCAAGGTGATCACCCATGCTCGCGGGCGCGAGGCGGTGCTGACCTCGGCGCGGGCCGGGGTCGACGTGATCTTCCACGCCTTCGAGATGGACGAGGAAGGGCTGGATGCGGTGCTGGAGAACGGCTCGATCCTGTCGCCCGCCCTCACCTTCGTCGCCAACACGGTCGAGTTCACCCGCCCGTCCGACCCCTGCTTCAAATGGCGGCCCACCCAGAACCGGCGCGTCATCGACGATGCCTGCGAGATGCTGATCAAGGCGCGCGAGCGGGGCGTGCCCTTCATGGTGGGCACCGATTCGGGCTTTGCGATCACGCCCTACGGCGAATGGCACGCGAAAGAGCTGGAGCTCATGGTCGACGACCTCGGCTTCACCCCGGGCGAGGCGCTGAAGGCGACGACCAGCGGGAATTCGGCGCTGCTGCGCGAACGCGACGGTGTCGGCCGCCTCGCCGAGGGCGCCTATGCCGACATCACGGTCATCGCCGGCGACCCGCTCGACGACATCGCGATCCTGCAGGACCGCGACGCCATTGCGGCGGTCTATCGCGGCGGCGAGCCGGTCGATCTCTCGCCCGAGCCGCGCGCCGCCGGCTACCAGTGGGAATACTCCTACCGGCAGTGGAACGACATCTACACGCGGGAGCGCGTGGCCGAGCTCAACTGATTCGCGGGCGTAGCATCGACACCTTCAGGACCATCGGCCGGCCGGTCCGGCGCAGGGAAGATTCGCGCCTGCTCACCGGACGGGGCCGTTTTAGCGACGACTTCTCCCTGCCCGGCCAGGCCTATGCGGCGATGGTGCGCTCGCCCCACCCGCATGCCCGCATCCGCACGGTGGACGGGTCGGCGGCGCTGGCGCTTCCGGGCGTGCTCGCCGTCTTCACCGGCGCGGACTGCGCGGCGGACGGGCTCGGCCCGCTCGACCACAGCCCCCTGCCCAAGACCCGCTTCGACCTCAAGCTGCACGGCCCCGGCGGGACCGAAATCTTCATCGGCGACCACGCGCTGCTGCCGGCCGACAAGGCGCGCTATGTCGGCGAGGCGGTCGCCATGGCCGTCGGCGAGACCAGGGCGGCGGCGCAGGACGCGGCCGAAGCCGTGTTCGTCGACTACGACCCGCTGCCCGCGGTCACCGATACCCTCGCGGCGTCTTCCCCCGACGCGCCGGCGGTGTGGGACCAGCGGCCCGGCAATATCCTGGTCGAGACCTTTTTCGGCGACGAGGCGGCGACCGACGCGGCCTTCGCCGCGGCCGCGCATGTCGTCGGCCGCCGCTTCGTCGTCCCTCGGGTGACCGGCTGCCCGCTGGAGCCGCGCGCGGCTCTCGGCCATTACGACCCCGACACCGGGCGCTACACCGTCCATGCCGGGAGCGGCGGCGCGGTGCGCCAGAAGCGCGAGATCGCCGCCGTGCTCGGCGTGGAGCCGGACCGGGTGCGCATCCACGCCTACGACGTGGGCGGCAATTTCGGCACCCGCAACCGCTGCTATGTCGAGTTTCCGCTGGTCGCCTGGGCGTCGCGCAGGCTGGGGCGGCCGGTCAAGTGCACCGTCGAGCGGGGCGAGGCCCTGGTCAGCGACTACCAGGGCCGCGACCTGGTCACCGAGGTGGCGCTGGCCTTCGACGAAGACGGCACGATCCTCGGCCTCAGGGCGGAGAATCTGAGCAATGTCGGCGCGCGCTGCGTCTCGCTGTCCCCACTGTCGAAGGGCTCGGGGATCGTTTCCGGCTCCTACCGGGTACCGGCCGCCTGGCTGCGCTCGCGCGCGACGTTTTCCAACACCCCGCCGACCAACGCCTATCGCAGCTCGGGCCGGCCCGAGTGCATCTTCGCCATCGAGCGCCTGATCGAGGCGGCGGCGGAAGAGCTCGGCATCGACGCGATCGCGCTCAGGCGCCGCAACCTGGTCGCACCGGAGGAGATGCCCTACCGCAACCCGGTCGGCATGACCTATGACAGCGGCGCGTACGAGAAGAGCCTCGACATGGTTGTCGGGCTCGCCGACTGGGGCGGGTTCGCGGCGCGCAGGCAAGACGCCGAGGGACGCGGACGGCTGCTCGGGCGCGGCGTCGCGCATTACGTCGAATCCTCCATCGGCACGCCGGTCGAGCAGGCGCGGATGCGCGTCATCGGACCCGACCGCCGGGTCGAGCTGGTGATCGGCACCCAGCCGAGCGGGCAGGGACACGAGACCAGCTTCGCCCAGGTGGCGGCCGACGGGCTCGGCGTCGCGGTCGACGAGGTCCGGATCGTGATGGGGGACACCGATATCGTGCGGGTGGGCGGCGGGTCGCATTCCGGCCGCTCGATGCGCCTGGCGGGGACCGCGATCGTCAAGGCGGTCGAAGCGTTGATCGAAGAGGCGAAGCCGGTCGCCGCCGCGCTGCTCGAGGCGGCGGAAGTCGACATCGCCTTCGCCGAGGGGCGCTTCGCGGTGGCCGGCACCGACCGCCAGGCCGCGCTCTACGAGGTCGCGGAATCGGCCGAAGGCGGCGAGCTTCGCGTCGTCTCGGATATCGAGATGCACACCCCGGTCTTCCCCAATGGCTGCCATGTCTGCGAGGTGGAGGTCGATCCCGAGACCGGCGCGGTCGACATCCTCCGCTACGCCGCGGTCGACGACGTGGGACGCGCGATCAACCCGCTGATCGTCGACGGGCAGACCCATGGCGGCATCGTCCAGGGGGTCGGCCAGGCGATGTGGGAGGTCTGCGTCAACGACCCCGGGAGCGGACAGCCGCTGGCCGGCTCGTTCATGGACTACGCCCTGCCGCGCGCCGATGCGTTCCCGTTCTTCGCCACCGCGCTCAACGAAGTCCCCTCGCCGACCAACCCGCTCGGCGTCAAGGCGGGCGGCGAGGGCGGCACCACGCCGGCGCTGGCGGTGATCGTCAACGCGATCCTCGACGCGCTGAAGCCGCTCGGCGTTACCGACCTGACGATGCCCGCGACCCCGTTCCGGGTGTGGAGCGCGATCCGGATCGAAGGACGGCAAGGCGCGGCTAAACGGCTTGGCATGAGGCCGCCCGGCGTGTAACCGTCACGGAAGGCCATCGTCCAACCCGAGGGGGCAATCCTGTGCTGTTCAAATCCCGGTCGGCGGACCGACCGTTTCATTTCGGCCTTTTCCCGCTGGAGACGCTGCCGCGCGACGAATCGGCCATCGAGAGGGAGGCGGCGCGCCCGCCGGTGGCGGCGCCGGATCGGGAGCGCGAAGCGGGCCAGCTCGTCGACTCGCTGGACAAGTTCACCCGGCTCTACGCCAGCTTCGCCGACGCCGAAGCGGCGAAGGAGAAGGCGCCGGTCTCCGACGACCTCGAACGGCGCGCGATCGACATCAAGGGCGTCGGCTATTTCATGGACGCGAGCCAGGTCGGGATCTGCCGGATCCCGGACAATGCGTGGCTCGCCGGCGCCGAGCGCTGCGCAGGCCACGACCATGCGATCGTGGTCCTGATCGAACACGCGCGCGTCGCCGAGGAAGGCAATCTCGCCCGCGAATGGATGCTGCCCGCGGTCGCGGCCAACGCGGAGATGCGCGCGGCCGAGATCGCCGCCCTGATCGCCGGCCATATCCGCGTCATGGGGTATGGCGCCCACATGCACGGCGTCGACGCGGAGCGGCTGGATGCCGAACGCCTCGCCGTGCTCGCCGGGCTCGCGGTGCGGCAGGGCGACGGCATCGTCAACCCGTTCGTCGGCGAGGCGTTCTCGCTCTGCGCGGTCTCGACCGACTACCCGCTGGCGGTCGACAAGCCGGTCGCGGCGAAGGCGGTCGGCGCATCGCGGCGGTTCGGCTACTGGCTCGGGCGCAACGGCGCGCGCTCGGGACGCGAGCGGAACCGGCGCGCGAAACGGCGCACCGATCTCGGCCCCTTCGCGATGGAAACCGTCAAACGCGTCGACCGGCCGACCACGCTGATCCTCGACGAAGAGGTGCCGCGCGTGCCCAAGCGGGCGAGCTTCTTCGAACGCGCCCTGCAGGGCGATCTCGGCGTGAAGGCGCAGATGGCGCGCCGCGTGTTCTCCTTCAAGCACCCGCTGTCGCTGAGCCAGCTCAAGGTGATCCGCAGCATGGTGCCCTACCAGGACGGGCCGGTCGCGGAGATCGACACCGACCGCTTCCAGGACGCCGAAGCCAACACAAGGGCGCTCAAGTCGCTCGCCTATTTCCTCGGCACCGATGTCGCCGGGGTGTGCGAGTTGCCGCGCTACACCTGGTATTCCCACAAGGAGAACGGCGAGCCGATCGAGCCCTATCACAAATACGCCGTGGTGATGCTGATCGACCAGGGCTTCGACACCATGGAAGGGGCGAGCGGCGACGACTGGATCTCCGGCGCCCAGTCGATGCGCGCCTATCTCAGGGGCGCGGAGATCGCATCGGTGATGGCCGACCTGTTGCGCGCCAACGGCTTCCCGGCACGCTCGCAGACCAACGCCGACTCGGACGTGCTGCACATTCCCCTCGTGCTCTGGGCCGGGCTGGGCGAGCTATCGCGCATCGGCGAGCTGATCCTCAACCCGTTCCTCGGTCCCCGGCTCAAGACCGTGGTGATGACCACCGACATGCCGCTGGTGCCGGACAAGCCGATCGATTTCGGGCTCCAGTATTTCTGCAGCCATTGCTTCAAATGCGCCCGCGAATGCCCCTGCGACGCGATCCCCTGGGGCGGCAAGGTGATGTTCAACGGCTACGAGATCTGGAAGCCGGATGTCGAACGCTGCACCCGATACAGGCTGACCAACGTCAAGGGCTCGGCCTGCGGGCGCTGCATGAAGACCTGCCCGCTCAACAAGGTGGTGGACGCGGACGGGCCGCTGGTCACCCGCGTGGCGAGCTGGCTCGGCATCAACGCGATGTTCCTCAAGCCGCTGATGGTGCCGATCGCGGCCCGGCTCGACGACGTGCTCGGCAACGGCAAGCGAAACCCGCTCAAGAAATGGTGGTTCGACCACGAGGTGGTGAACGGGGTCGCCACCGCGCCCAAGGCGACCAACCAGCGCGACATAGACCCGTCCAAGAAGCTCGACCCGGCGAAGCAGAAGATGGCCTATTACCACGCCAGCATGATGCCGCCGCCCGACTCGGCCGAGCCCTTCATGGTCGACCGCAAGCAGGCGCTCGCGGCCAAGGAGGCGATCGAGACCCCGGACGAGGCGCGCGCCAGGCTGGGCAATGGCGCGACCGCGCCGGCGCATTACGTCCCGACCCCGCCGGTCGGCGCCGCCGATGACGAGGCGGAGCCGGTCGCCAGCCCCTACGCGAAGGATTAGGCGGCCGCGCCTCGCCCCATGCCTTTCGTCGACTGCGACGGCCGCCGGGTGAGCTACGAGGCGGGCGGTCGGGCCGGGCTTCCGCTCATGGCGCTCCTGCCGCCGGGGGCCGCCGGCGCGTCGATCTGGCGGCCGGTCGCGGCGGCCTCGCGCGACCGTTTCCGCACCGCCGCCGTGAACCCGTCGGGCTATGGCGAGACCGAACCCTTCGCCGGCCCGGCGGCGATGACCATCCGCGACGAGGCCGTGGCCGCCACCGCCGTGATCCGCGCCGAGCTGCCGAACGGCGCGGCGCGCGCCCATGTCGTCGGCCACTCCTATGGCGGCACGATCGCGCTGGTGCTGGCGCTGGAATGGCCGGAACTCGTCGGACGGCTGACCCTGCTGGAGCCCGCGCCCTACCCGCTGCTGCGGGATGCCGGCGAGACCGCCTTCGCCGATGAGATCGGCGCGCGCAACCGGGACTTCATCGCGACCGTGCGAGGCGGCGGGCTCAACGACCGGGCGATGGAATCCTATCTCGACTATTTCAACGGCGGGCCGGGCTACTGGCGCGGCCTGGACGAGGAGACGCGGAGCCGGATGCTGGCCCTGCCGGAGCGTCTGGCCGTCAATCTCGACGCCGTCGAGCGGCTGGGGATGAGCCGCGCCGACCTCGCCGCGATCGCCGCGCCGGTCACCGTGGTCCGGGGCGGCGCCACCGATCCGCTGCACGCGTGCCTGTCCGAACTCGTCGCCGGCGCGATCCCGGGCGCCGCGCTGGTCGACCTGCCGGGCGCCGGCCACATGATGACGCTGACCCACGGTGCGGCCATCGCCAACCTGCTGCGAAAAATGGAGCAGGTCGCGGGGTCATGAACCGGCGGGACCCCGCCGCCGCAGCATGAAGGGGAGCGCGCAGAAAAAGCTCAGCAGCGCCATCGAGCCCATCGTCAGGAAGGCGAGCCCCCAGGCGTTGGCGCCGCCGAGCGGCGCCGCCAGATCGAGGACCAGACCCACCAGCGCCGGCGCGAACAGGGAGCCGCTGAAACCGAATATCGAATGCACCGCGAGTGTCGCGCCGCGATGGCCCACCGGGGACGTGGCGACCGCGCCGGCGGTTAGCGCCGCCGAATCCGCCTGGATCGCGGCCGAGTAGAGCAGACACAGGATGGCCACGACGGCGAAGGGGAGCGGAGAGGAAAACCCGGCCGCGACGCAAATCCCGAAGGTCCCGAGCATGACCCAGGCGATCAGCTGCGCGCGCCCGATGCGCAACGCGATTTCCGCGCCGGCGATGCTGGAGACCACCGAGACCAGGGCGAACACGGTGGCGAACAGCGTGGCGTCGAGCTCGAACGAGGCGCCGCCGCCGAGGCAGAAGACGAGGAACGGGACGATCCAGGAGCGCATCGCGAACAGCTCGGCCCCATGGCCGGCATAGGCGATGATGTAGCCCATCGTCTCGCGCGAGCGCAGCACCGGCCGGAAGTCCAGCACGTGGCCGCGTTCCTCGGCGGCCGCTTCGGGCGACCGGGGCGCGACCACCGCCGCCAGGAGCAGACCGGACAGCGCCGGCCCCGCCGCCGTGAACAGAAACGCGCCGCGCCATCCGAACCACTCCAGGGCGACGCCGGCCAGGGAATAGGAGAGTGCGGTGCCGACGCTGAAGCTCGCGGTATAGAACGCGACCGCCCGCGCGTGCCGGACCTGCGGCAGCCGGTCGGTGAGCATCTTGAGGCCCGGCATGTAGCTGCCGGCCAGACCGGCGCCGGCGATCACCCGCCACGGCAGGGCGGACCAGAACCCGCCGGCGAAGAGCGCCAGCCCCGCCAGGCCGAGGGCGGAGAGCGCCGCACCCACGATGACGATCTTTCGCGCATCGACCCGGTCGGTCATCGCGGACAGAAGCGGAACCGCGAGCACGTAGCCGCCGAAGAACGCGCCGGACAGCCAGCCCGCCATCGCGTTGCTCATCTGCCAGGCGGGCTGCAGCACCGGCAGCAGCGACCAATAGGCCGCGAAACCGGCCATCGTCAGCACTTCGACCAGGCACACCACGGCGATCAACCCGGCCGGCCGCCGCGATGCGGCCGCGGGGGTCACGTCTTACGGCCCCTCCCTGACCCGCCACACCCGCGCGGTGCCGCTGGCGGTGGCGAGGACGGCGCCGTCGGGATCGAGCAGCCGTCCCTCCATGAAGCAGATGGTCTTGCCCGTGCGCACCGGCCAGCCCTCGGCGACCAGCCGCCCGGGCCGGGCCGGGGCGAGAAAGGTGGTCTTCATCTCGAGAGTCGGCACCCGGGAATCGGGACCCATCCGGACGATCGCGGAGAGCGACATCGCCATGTCGAGCATGGTCGTCACGATGCCGCCCTGGAGCACGCCCAGCATGTTGCAGAACGCGTCCTTCCCTTCGAACCCGATCCTGAACACGCCGCTCGCGGCGTCGCAGGAGATCGCTTGCGCGCCGAGGAGGGAAGCGACCGGCGTGTCCTCCAGCAGGCGCGGCACCCAGGGCGGGTATTCTTCCGGCAAGGCGTCCATGTCCCTAAACTAGACACTTGGCGAGGCGGGAAAAACAGGGGGCCGCGATGGGCGACGAACTTTGGCGCTGGACGGCGGAACAGCTGCTCCGCGGCATCCGCACGGGCGCGATATCGAGCCGCGAGGCGACCGAGAGTTGCCTCGCCCGGCTGGATGCGGTGAACCCGGGGATCAACGCCGTGGTCGACCCGCTGGCGGACGAGGCACTGGCCACCGCCGACCGGGCGGACGCGGCGATGCGCCGGGGCGATGCGCCGGGGACCCTCCACGGCGTCCCGGTGACGGTCAAGATCAATGTCGACTATGCCGGCCGCGCGACCACCAACGGGGTGACCGCCTTCGCCAACATGGCGGCGGAGGCAGACAGCGCTTCGGTGGCCAATCTGCGCAAGGCGGGGGCGGTGATCCTCGGCCGCACCAACGTGCCGGGCTTCTCGACCCGCTACTTCACCGACAACGACCTGCACGGACGGACGCTCAACCCGTGGGATGCCGGGCGCACGCCGGGCGGGTCGAGCGGCGGGGCGGCGGCCGCGGTCGCCGCCGGCATCGGCCCGATCGGGCACGGCAACGACCGCGCCGGCTCGGTGCGCTACCCGGCCTATGCCTGCGGCGTCGCCGGGCTGCGCCCGAGCCTCGGCCGGGTGCCCGACTTCAACCCCTCGTCCGCCGAGGAGCGCGGCATCTCCTCCCAGATGACGAGCGTGCATGGACCGCTCGCCCGCACGATTGGCGACATCCGCCTCGGCCTGGCGGCGCTCGCCGCCCCCGATCCGCGCGATCCGTGGTGGGTCCCGGTGCCGCTCGGCGCGCGCGAGGCGGGGCGGGGACGCGCCGCCGTCCTGACCGCCCTGCCGGGCGTGGACGCCGATCCCGCCGTGACCGAGGCGGTACGGCAGGCGGGGACGTGGCTGCAGGACGCGGGCTACGACGTCGAGGAGGCCTGCCCGCCCCGGCTCGACGAGGCGGCGGGGCTGTTCTGGCCGATCCTGATGGCCGAGGAGCGCGCCGCGACGGCGGCCGAACGCGCCGCCTCGTCGAGCGGGATCGAGCGCTACGGCGACGAGGCGGTGAAGCGCGCCCGCCGCTCGGTCCGCGCCTATGCGGGGGATCTCGACTACGAGACCTATGTCCGGGCGCTCGCCTCGCGGACCACCATGCTGCGCGAATGGTACGCCTTCTTCGAACGCTACCCGATCCTGGTCATGCCGGTCTCGTGGCAGCGCCCCTACCCCATCGACCACGACCAGAAGGGCGACGATGCGATGCGCGAGATGCTCGATGCGCACCGCCCGATGCTGGCGGTCTCGCTGCTCGGCCTGCCCGGGCTCTCGGTCCCGGTGAGCCTCGCCGACGGGGTGCCGGTGGGGGTGCAGATCGTCGCCGCCCGGTTCGACGAGGAACGCCTGCTGGCGGCCGGCGAGGTCATCGAGGCGCGCGCCCCCGTCGCAACGCCGATCGACCCGGTGGGCTGAGGAAAGCGGGATGACCGACCAGGACGCGATGTTCGAGGCGCTGATCGACGCCTCGGGCGTGCCGGTCTCGGAGGACGAGAAGTCGGACCTCCGCAAGACCTATGCCACGCTGATGAAGCTGGCCGCGCGTACCCGCCGCCCGGGGCGGAGCTGGGAAGTCCGCATGCTGCCCCATTTCACCCCGCCGGTCCCGGCCGATGACGGCTGAGCTGCCGGGCATCGCGGAGGCCGCGCGCGGCTTCCGCGACGGCAGCCTCTCGCCGGTCGAGGTCGCCGCGCTCTGCCTGGAGCGCATCGAACGCCACGACCGGACACTCCACAGCTACCACGCGGTCTTCGCCGACGAGGCGATGGCGGCGGCGCGCGCGGCCGAGGAGGCGCTCGGCCGGGGCGAGGATTTCGGGCCTCTGCATGGCATCCCGATCGCGCTCAAGGACGTGTTCTACTGGAAGGGCAGGAAGACCACCTCGAACTCGCGCGTGATGCTCGACTTCGAGGCGGGCGAGGACGCGGGCGTCGTCACCCGGCTCAAGGAAGGCGGCGCGGTCCTCCTGGGCCAGCTCAACACCTACGAGTTCACCTTCGGCGGCCGGCCCTCGACCGAGCCGCCCTTCCCGCCGGCGCTGAACCCGTGGGACACCGGGCGGATCACCGGCGGATCGTCGAGCGGGTCGGGCGCGGCGGTCGCCGCGGGGCTCTGCCTCGGCGCGCTCGGGACCGATGCCGGCGGGTCGATCCGGCTGCCGGCGGCGTTCTGCGGCATCGCCGGGCTCAAGCCCACCATCGGCCGGGTCAGCGCCTATGGCGACATGCCGCTCACCTACTCCTTCGACTGCGTCGGCCCGATGGCGTGGACCAGCGAGGACGCCGCGATCATGCTCCAGGCGCTTGCCGGGCACGACCCGCGCGACCCGATGAGCGCCGATGTCGCGGTGCCCGACTATCTCGCCGGCCTGGAAGACGGCGTGGCGGGGCTGAGGGTCGGGCTGATCCGGCACTTCTACACCGACGATTTCGCCTCGCCGCCGGAGATCGTCCGGGCCATCGACGGGGTGGCGGGGACGCTGGCCGGGCTCGGCGCGGAGGTCGAGGAGGTCACGGTCTCGCCGCTGGTCGACTGGCATGCGGCGGGCCGCGTGCTGGTGCCGGCCGAGGCCTTCGCGATCCACGAGGAGCGGCTGCAAACCCGCTGGGACGAGTACGGCCGGCTCGCGCGCAACCGGCTGATGCTGGGCAGCCTGTTCCGCGCCGTCGACTACATCCAGGCGCAGCGCCGGCGAACCGAGCTGCTCGCCGAGCTCGAGGCGGTGCTCGCGCGCTGCGATGTGGTGGTGACCACCGGGATGATGACGCCCGCCCCGCCGCTCGACGACACCGAGCCCTTCCCCTTCATCGACGTACCGACCATCGGCATCCCCTTCAACCTGACCGCCCATCCCTGCCACGTGGTGCGGGCCGGGTTCTTCGCGGACGGGACGCCGATCGGCGCGCAGATCGCCGGGCGGCACTGGGACGAGGCGACGGTGCTACGCGCAGCCCACGCCTTCGAGCGCGCCGCCGGACTCAAGGACCGCAGGCCGCCGCTCGACGGCTGAACGCCGGTTCAGGCGAATATCAGGCTGATCTCCGGGACCAGGATCAGCAGCACGGTGACCGCCAGCATCGCCACCGCGAACGGCGCGGCGCCGAGAAAGATCTGGTTCAGCGTGATCCGGTCGTCGCCCAGCGTGGACTTGACGACATAGCAGGTTATGCCGAGCGGCGGCGTCAGCAACCCGATCTCGACGGCAATCACGGTCACGATCCCGAACCACACCGGATCGCCGCCGAACTGGGCCAGCACCGGAAGCGCGAGCGGCAGGACGATCAGCATGATCGAGATCGAATCGAGGATCATGCCGAGCAATATTAGAAGCACGATGTAGAGCGCGATGAACCCCGCGAAACCGAGGCCGGTGGAACCGATGAATTCCCCGGTCTGCTGCGGCAGTCCCGACAGCGCCAGCATCCTGGCATAGACATTGGCGGCGAGGATCAGGAACAGGATGGAGACCGTGATATGCCCGGTCTCCACCAGCACGCCCCAGAGCTTCCGCCAGTCGAGCCTGCGCCGCACCAGGCCGATGACCAGCGCTCCGGCGGCGCCCGCCGCCCCGGCTTCGGTCGGGGTGAAGATGCCGCCATAGATCCCGCCGATCACCAGGGCGACGAGGAGAAAGATCGGCAGCAGCTTCAGCGCGTCCGCGAGCACGGGTTCGGAGAATTCCTCTTCGGTCCCCACCGCCAGGTCGCCGATCCAGTGCGGCCGCCAGCGCGCCATCGCGAGGATCAGCAGCGCGAACGCCCCGGCGAGGATCAGGCCGGGGACGATGGCGGCGATGAAGAGAATGCCGACCGACTGCTCGGCGATGAACCCGTAGACGATCAGCAGCAGGCTGGGCGGGATCAGCATCCCGAGCACCGACGATCCCGCCACCACGCCGACCGAGAAGCGGGGCGTATAGCCGTGCGACAACATCTCGGGCGTGGCTACCCGGGTAAACACGGCGGCCGAGGCGATGGAGGACCCGGTGATCGCGGCGAAGATCGCGTTCGCCGCCACGGTGGCGATGCCGAGACCGCCGCGCAGCCTGCGCAGCATCCGGCGGGCCACGTCGAACGTCTCCTTGCCGATATCGGACTCGCTGACCAGCAATCCCATCAGGACGAATAGCGGGACCACGCCGAAGAAGTAGTTCCGGAGGAATTCCGAAGCCGCGAGCGCAAGGGTGCGCTCGGCGACGATGGTGTTGCCCTTCATCATCCAGATGCCGACGAAGCCGAGCAGCATCAGCGCCAGCCCGATCGGCATCCCGGCATAGATCAGGACGAGCATGCAGAGGATCGAGAGCATCCCGATCTGCACATTGGTGAGCTCCGCCCCGGCCATCAGCCAGACCAGCACGACGAAGGCGAACAGCGCGGCGATCCAGCCCCAGCCCCGGCGCGCCGCCGCGGCCGGCCTTGCCGCATCGCGCCAGGCATCGAGGCCCGCCGTCGCGTTGCGCAGGAACTGGACGGCGAACTCGACGGCGGTGGCGGCGACGCCCATGACCACCAGCAGCTTGAACGGCCAGACGATGAAGGTGAAATCGCCGGGTACGCCCGCCACCTCGTTCTCGGCCCAGGCGTCGGCGAATGCCGGCCACACCCCCGACGTGACGACGGCGAAGACTGCCGCCCCGGTCAGGTCGAACGCCGCGCGGAACACCCGGCCCGCGAACGGGCGCCGCGACTCCAGCCAGTCCGGCAACATCTCCGCGCGGGTGAACCGCCCGGCATGCAGGGTATTGGCGAGCTGCAGATAGACGATTCCGACGATCGAATAGGCGACGATCTCGGCCACGCCGCGAATCGGCGCGGCGAACAGGTTGCGCGCGACGATGTCCGCGCAGATCAGGAACATCACCCCGAAGATCCACAGCGTGCCGGCCCGGTTCATCAGGCCGCAGAACAGCGTGAATGCGCGAGCGAGGCGCCCGAGCATGGACGCCCCGCTATCGCGCAACCGCGGAGAACCCACGGGACGAGGCTTGGAAGGGAGAGGCGGCTAGAGGCCCTTGTCCCAGTCGCGGAGCGGCTTGCCGCCGCGATCGCGCACGGCCTGCATGAACGCCTTGACCACCTGCGCGGCCGGAACGTCCTTGGACCCGACCGACTTGACCCATTCGGCCGCCACGTTGGGCATCGACTGGGCCCACTTCGTCCGCTCCGCCTCCGGCAGGGTGCTGACGATCGCGCCCTGCTTGGCCATCAGGCCGAAGAACTTCTCCGCGTTCTTCTCCACGATGCCGCCCTGCACGCGGGCGTATTCCTTGCCGAGGTCCTTGAAGATGTCTCGGATGTAGGCCGGCAGGGACTTCCACGTGTCCTTGTTCATCGTCAGCCCGCCGGAGATCGGCCCGCCCATATCGACCACCGTCACGTACTTGCCCGCCTCGTGCAGCTTGAACGGGAACATTCCCGTCGTGATGGTGATGCCGCCATCGGCGATCCCGGTCTTCACGCCGTTGTAGTAGACCGGGAGACCGCCATCGATGCCGATTGCGCCGGTTCCCTTGAGCCAGCCGGCCGCGGCGCCCGGCGCGAAGATTTTCCGGCCCTTGAGATCGGCCAGCGACTTCAGCGGGAAGTTGGTGAAGATATTGTAGGTATCGGCGACCTGGATGCCGAGAAACACCTGGTTGTACTTGTCCCAGGAGGCGTTCAGGGCGGGGACCTTCTCGTGGAGTTCCTCGCCGATCTCGATCAGCGCCTTGACGTCGCCGGTGGCAAACGGCGTGTAGAACGTCACGTTCATCAGCGGCATCTTGACCGGCTCCCAGAGCGTGCCGACCCAGCCGATATCGGCGAGCCCGGTCTCGACCCCTTCGAGCGTGTTCTTGAAGTTGTAGAGCGCCCCGGCATAGGCCTCGGTCCACTGGATCGAATCGCCCTTGCCCGCGGCGGCGACCCGCTTCGCGGCCTCCGGCACCACCAGGTTCTTGATGGTCGCGACCCAAGGCACGATCGGCGGGTGGCTCGACCCGGCGGTGAGCTTGTAGACCTTCGCCGAAATCGGCGAGGTCCAGAGCAAGGCCGCGCCGACCGCCGCGATTACGCACAGACCAACACTGTTCCGCATTGCAAATTCCCTTTCCGGTAGATGCGGGGAGCAAAGCCCTCGCCCGGCGGCATCGTAGCGATGGCGCCACGGCGGGCCAAATCGACTCCGGTTGGGACCGGCCGGGCTTCGACAACCCGGCCCATCTCGCGGAGAATGAGCCCGTGCGGAATTGGAGGAGGCATGCATGGCGGGGTTCGACAAGGTCTCGATCGAGACGCTGTTTCGCATCGACGGGGATTCGGCGCTGGTCACCGGCGCGGGCGGCGGGCTGGGGCGGATCGCGGCGCTCGCGCTAGCCGGCGCGGGCGCGCATGTCGCGGTGACCGATATCGACGAGGCGGCGGCGGAACGCGTCGTCGAGGAGATCCGCGAGGCCGGCGGGATCGCCCAGCCCTGGCAGCTCGACGTCGCCGACCGCAAGCGCATCGACGCGGTGATCGACCAGGCGGCGGAGCAGTTCGGCGGGCTTCACATCCTGATCAACAACGCCGGGATCGCGCGGCGCGGCGCGACCGAGACCTTCCCCGACGAGGACTGGGACCACGTGATCGAGGTCAACATGACCTCCGCCTTCGTCTGCGCCAGGCGGGCGGCGAAATACATGCTGGCCCAGGGCGAGGGGCGGATCGTCTCGATCGCCTCGATCATGGGGTTCCGGGCCAACGCCATCTTTCCCCACATCCCCTACCAGGCGAGCAAGGGGGCGATCGTCAACATGACCCGCTCGCTCGCCGTCGAATGGGCGGGGCGCGGCATCCGGGTCAACGCCATCGCGCCGACCTTCTTCTACACCAATCTCGGCGCCGACATGCGCCAGCGCCACCCCGAGGTGGTGGCCGAGATCGAGGCGCGCACGCCGCTCGGCCGCCTGGGCGAGCCCGAGGAGCTCGCCGGCGGCATTCTGTACCTCGCGAGCCCGGCCTCCTCGATGGTGACCGGCCACACGCTGGCCATCGACGGGGGCTGGCTCTCGGTCTAGCCCCGGTTGAGTCCGGGCTGCCACAGCACGTCGGCCGTGCCGCCGGCATTGGCCTCGCGCGCCAGCACGAAGAGGAGGTCCGAGAGCCGGTTGAGGAAGGTGAGCGCGTCCGGGTTCACCTCCTCCGCCGCCGCGACCGCCCAGGCCGAGCGCTCCGCCCGGCGCGCCACCGTGCAGGCGAAATGGAGATGGGCCGCGGCGCTCGACCCGCCGCGCAGCACGAAGGATTCGAGCGGCCCGAGATCGGCCGAGACCGCGTCGATCTCGCGCTCCAGCCTGGCGACCTGGACAGGGTCGATGCGCAGCACCTTGCCGTCGTCGGCGGAGCCGTCGCCCGGGGTCGCGATGTCGGCGCCGAGGTCGAACATGTCGTTCTGGATGCGGGCCAGGACCGCATCCGCCTCGCCTTCTCCTGCGTGGAGGCGCGCCAGCCCGATCGCCGCATTGGCCTCGTCGATGTCGCCGATCGCGGCGATGCGGAGCGCGTGCTTGGGCGTCCGCGTGCCGTCGGACAGCGAGGTCTGGCCGCGGTCGCCGCCGCCGGTATAGATCCTGTCGAGCTTGACCATCGCGAGACCGCGGCCGGATCTACAGCATGACCTCGCCGCCGCAGCACGCGATGCACTGGCCGGTGATGAAGGCGCTGCCGGGCGAGGCGAGGAACAGCAGAAGTCCGATCAAATCGTCCGGCGTCTCGGGGCGCTTGAGAATCCTGATTTGCTGGATATGGCCGCGCCCGGACTCGTCCATGCCGGCGTGCTCGATTTCGGTCTCGGTATAGCCCGGCATGATGGCGTTCACGTTGATGTTGTGGTCGCCGAGCTCGCGCGCCAACGCCCGGGTCATGCCGACGATCGCCGCCTTGGACGAGACGTAATGCATGAGCCCCGGCACGCCCTGGGGAACCGTGCCGGACGAGATATTGACGATCCGCCCCTGCCCGGCCGCGCGCATCGCCGGCGCCACCGCGGCGGCGCAGAGCCAGGAGCCGGTGACGTTGACGTGGATCACCCGGTTCCATTCCTCGTAGGGGATTTCGTCGAAGCCGCGGCGCGGGATGGTGGCGAAGATCGCGGCGTTGTTGACCAGAACGTCGACCCGCCCGCGGGCCTTCAGCGTCGTCGCGACCATCGACTCGACCGAGTCCGGCGCGCCCACGTCGGTCTGGATGGCGAGGCAGTCGCCGCCCCGGTCGCGGATCTCCGCCTCCACATTGGCGAGATTGTCCCGGTCGATCTCGGCGAGGACGGGGATGGCGCCCGCCTCGGCGAAGGCGAGCGCGTATTCGCGGCCCAGCCCCTGCCCCGCGCCGGTGATGACGACGATTTTGCCGCCTACGTCGAATCGATCGTTGGCCATGGTTCCTCCGGCCTGGGCTATTCCGCGGCCGCGCGCGCGGCGCCGCCTGTGCCGACCGCATAGAACCGCTCGGCGTTGCGGAACAGCACCGCCTCGCGGTCCTCGTCGCTCAGCTCCGCGTGCTCGAAGATTTCCTCGAGATGGTGCAGGCACTTCTCGGTGTTCACCTCATGCGGGAAGTCGGACGAGAACATGAAGGGCGCGTTGCCCACCTTCCCGATCGCCGCCGCAAGGGTGTATTCGTCGCCCTCGGCGCCGACGAAGATCCGGCCCCCTTCGATCAGGCCGAGCAGGTAGCCGCTCACCGACTGGCCCTCCGGGAGCTTGAGCAACTCGCCCCGCCAGTCGAGCGGCAGGAAGTTGTCGTGCGAGGACTCGAAGCGCTCGATGCAGAACAGCAACCAGGCGACGCCGCCTTCGAGGAAGCCCACCCTCAGCCCCGGGAAGCGGTCGAACACGCCGTTGAACACCAGCCCGCCGAGCCCGATCATCATCGCCAGCGGGTGGCCGATGGCATGCGCCGGCGCGAACACGTTCATCTGGTCCATGCCGAAATTGATGTGGTTGCCGGCATGCACCGCGAGCGGGCAGCCTAGGCGCTCGGCCTCGGCATAGATCGGCCAGTACTCCTTGGAGCCGAGATTGCCCTTGATCCCGGTGCCCGACAGCATGGCGCCGGTCATCCCGAGCTCGGTGACGCAGCGCGTGAGCTCCTCGACCGCGGCGCCGGGCTCCTGCATCGCGAGCAGCCCCATCCCCCTGAAGGCGCCGGAGCGCTCGACATAGGTCTCGGCGAGCCAGTCGTTATAGGCGCGGGCGACCGCGATCGCGTAGTCCGAATTGGCGATGTGGCCCATCGTCAGCCCGTTGGTCGGGAACAGCACCGCGCTCTCGATCCCGGTCGCGTCCATGAAGCGCATCCACTCCTCGACGCCGACATGCTTGCCGTCGCCGAAGGCGCCGGGCGGGTTGGTGCCGGTCGGGGTGTGGAGATGGCCGAGCGGCGGGAACCAGGGCTGGCCGGCGAAGATGCCGTGCGCGTATTTCCAGTCGCGGTAGACCCTGGGCATCCGCTTGCCCATCGCCGCGGTGTCCTCGAAGACATGGCCGTCGGCGTCGATGATTCGAACCTGCGTCATTGATTTCCTCCCCTGGCGAGTTCCCGGCGCCGTGTCTCAGCGCATCGCCGCCGGCAGGATGGTGACGATCCCCGGGAAGATCATCAAGAGGGCGATCAGCACGAGCTGGATCCCGACGATGGGAACCGCCGCGCGATAGATCTCGGCCATGCCGAGCCGCGGCTGAACCCCCTTCATCACGAACAGGAGCACGCCGAAGGGGGGCGTGATCCCGGCCAGCTCGAGCTGCACCAGGATCAGGATCGAAAACCAGATCGGATCGAGCCCGAGCGCCAGCACCAGCGGCATGAATACCGGGATCGAGACCATCATAATCGAGATCGTGTCGATGAAGCAGCCCAGCACCAGCACCATAAGCTGCATGATGATGACCATCGCCACGGGCGAGAGGTCGAGCTCGGCCACCGCGTCGACCAGCGACGACGTCGTGCCGGTGGCGGCAAGGATCTGCGAGAAACCGGCCGATCCGACGATCACCAGCAGCATCATCGACGTGGTCGTGGTGGTCGACATCAGGGCGGCCTTGACCGCCTCCCAGCTCAGGCGGCGATAGCAGGCGGCGATCGCCAGCGTAGCCACCACGCCCATGGCGGCGGCCTCGGACGGCGTCGCGATGCCCATGAAGATGAAGCCGGTGACGACGACGATCAGGCTGAACAGCGGCGCCACGCGCACGAGGCTCGCCAGTTTCTGCGCGGTCGTCATCGGCGGCGCGACATAGGGCGGGGCGAGATGCGGCTGGAACCTGGCCCGCAAGGTGAAATAGGCGAAGTAGAGCGCGGCCAGCACCAGCCCCGGCAGCAGGCCGGCGAGCAGCAGCTTGGCGATCGACACCTTGGCGAGCGCGCCCAGCAGCACGCCGAGCGCGCTCGGCGGGATCAGCACCGCGAGCCCGCCGCCGGCGAGGATCGCGCCGACCGAGAACTCGGAGCGGTATTCGCGCTTGGCCATCTCCGGCACCAGGGTCGAGCCCAGCATGGCGACCGACGCCATGCTGGCGCCGCTCAACGCGCCGAACAGCGTGCCGCCGCCGACCGCGGAGACCGCGAGACGGCCGGGCAGGCGCCCGATCCAGTGATCGGCGGCATCGACGGTCATGTTGGCCAGCCCGGTGCGCATCAGCAATTCGCCCATCAGGATGAACAGCGGGATCGGGATCAGCGCGAACTGGCCGACCGAGGAGAACGCGCTGGTCGCCAGCAGCGACAGCGCCACCTCGCCGCCCATGAAGAAGTAGAGACCGAGGATGTTGAGCGTGAGAAAACCGAACGCGACCGGCATGCCGCTCGCCAGCACGACGGCCAGCAGCACGAAGAACAGCAGCAGCAGGAGCGACCAGTCGAACTCCATCGCGCGCCCCCTCAGGTCCCGCCGAGCGGGCTGTCGCCCCGGCGGCCGGCCGCCTTCAGCGCGGCTTCGGGGTCCCGCTCGCCGAGATAGGTCAGGAGCCGCGCAAGAAAGGCCAGCGTCAGCGCCGCGCTGCCGAACGGGACCGCGACATAGGGATAGATGCGCGGGATGTTCCAGATCCGCCCCACGCGCACGTCGTTCTGGGCGTATTCGACGGCGCCGATCCCGGTGCGCCAGGCCAGGATGGCGCAGACGATCAGCCCGATGACGGAAACCACGATGCCGATGGCCCGCTGCGGCCTGGGTCCCAGGGCCTCGAGCAGGATCTCGACCCGCACATGGCCGTCGCGCAGCAGGATCCACGGCGCGGCGAGGAAGGTCATCCAGACCAGGGAATACTCCGACAGGTCGAAGGCCCAGGGCGAGGCCCAGTCGAACAGGTTCCGCGTGACCACGTCATAGGTGATCCAGAAGCTCATCGCGATGATGAGCAGGGCGGACAGCCAGGCGAGCCAGCGGGCGGGCCGCTCGACCAGCCTTGCGAAGCCTCTCACCGTCTACACTCTCGATCGAGGGACGGACCCCTTGCGGATCCGTCCCCGCGATACGTCGCCGGCCCCTAGCCCGCCGCCTTGTCGAAGGCCGCCTTCAGCCTGGCGCCGTTCTCCGGCGACTGCTTGAGGATCTTGGCCCACAGCTTCTCTTCGGTCAGGTCGACGAAGCGCTTGGCGTCGGGCGGCGGCAATTCGACGATCTCGAGCCCGTGCTTCTTCATCACCGCGTGCTCTTCGTCCCGGGTCTTCTTGCACCACGCCGCGCCGATCTTGTCGGCGGACTCCGACGCCTTGATCAGGACGTCCTGAAGCTCCTTGGGCAGCTTCTTGAAGCTGTTGGGGTTCAGCAGGTGGGTCGTGCGCAGCGTGTAGAAGGTGGGCGAGACGATGTACTTGGCGTGCTCGTAGAACTTGAAGTCGAGCAGGCCGAGATCGGGCCAGCCGAGCCCGTCGACCACGCCGCGCTCCATCGAGGTATAGGCCTCGGCCGGGGCGACGGTGACCGGCACCGACCCGAGGGCTTCGAGGATCGGGTCGTAGAGCGGGATCGAGCGGATCTTCCTGCCCTTGAAGGTGGAGAGGTCGGTCGGCTTGAACGTCACCTGGAATACATAGCCGACGCCGCTCATCGGGATGCCGAGCAGCATCACGCCCCGCTTCTGCATCAATACGTCGGCATAGGCGTCGAGCGCGCCGACCTCGCGCAGCCTTTCGATCGAGGCGGTGCCGCTCGCCAGCGAGATCGACGACGGCATGGCGCCCGCGAAATAGGCGTTGGCGGAATGGCTAATGTCGAACACGCCCTTGGCGACCGCCTCCGGCGCGTCGAAGCCGCTGATCACCTCCGAGCCGCCGGCGTATTCGATCTTGAGCTCGCCGCCCGACATCCGGTCGACCTCGGCGGCGAGGAAATCGTAGCACTTACCCCAGACCGTCTTGCGGTTGATGATCGTGATGTAGCGCAGCTTGTGCTTCGGCTTGGCGATCGCCGGGAACCCGGCGATGACGCCGCTCGCGCCGATGGCCGCGGCGGCGGTCGTCTTGACGAACCCGCGACGCGACAGCGTGCCCTTCGTTTTCTCTGTCACCGTTTCCTCCACATTGACCTTTCTGGTCGACCGGCGTCTCCCGGATCGGACCTTCCGCCCGCGATGTTAGAGGATGGCGGGTATCGGCTCCACCCGGGGTGCGGCGTTCAGCGCCAGCCGCCGCCACCGTTCGCGTAGACGGTGTCCGCCGTCATGAAGCCGCAGGAGTCCGAGCACAGGAAGAGCACCAGCTCGCCGATCTCCTCCGGCGTGCCGAAGCGTTTCATCGGCACGTCCTCCAGCATCCGCTGCGCGAGCTCGGGCGATGTGGCGGCTGCTTCCTGGAAGGGGGTGTCGATCGGCCCGGGCGAGATCGACAGCGCGCGGATTCCCCGGTCGGCGAATTCGCGGGCGACGCCCATGGTCATCGTCACCACCGCGCCCTTGGCCGATGCGTAGTGCACCGAATGCCCCGGCCCGCCGCGGCGATGCGCCATGCTCGCCATGTTGACGATCACGCCGCCGCCGCGCTCCAGCATGTGCGGGATCGCCGCCTGCATGGCGTGGAAGGTCCCGTCGACGTTGAGCGCATAGGTCTCGCGCCACAGCGCCGCGTCGATGTCGAGGAAGGGCGAGCGGCGTCCCGCCGCGCCGGCGCTGTTGAACAGGAAATCGATGCCGCCGAAGGCCTCGATCCCGGCGGCGACCGCCGCATCCACCGCCGCGCGGTCGGTCACGTCGCAGGCCACCGCGATGGCGCTCTTCCCGGCGGCCGTGGCTTGCGCGCCGGCGGCATCGATATCGGCGGCGACCACGTTGGCGCCCTCGCGCGCGAAGATCGCCGCGGTCGCCCGGCCGATGCCGCTCGCGGCGCCTGTGATCAGCGCGGTCTTGCCGTGGAAAAAATCGGGCGTCCTCGCCATCAGCCTCCCCTCGCCTGGATCTTCGCCCACGAATCGCGCAGCGCCACCACCCGGTTGAAGACCGGCCGCCCGGGGCGCGAATCGTCGTCCGCGCGGAAATACCCCTGGCGCTCGAACTGCACCGGCGCTTCGCCCGGCCGGGCGAGCGCCGGTTCGAGCATGCAGCCCTTCAGCACGACCTGCGAACCGGGGTTGAGGTCGTCGATGAAATCTCCCGACGCGCCCGGTTCGGGCACCGAGAACAGGCAGTCGTAGAGCCTGACCTCCGCGGGCATCCCGTGGCTCGCGGAAACCCAGTGGATGGTACCGCGCACCTTGCGGTCGTCGGGCGCGTCGCCGCCCCGGGTCGCCGGGTCGTAGGTGCAGCGCAGCAGGACCGGCTCGCCATCCGCGCCCGTCTCGACGCCGGTGCAGGTGACGAGCCAGGCGTAGCGCAGCCGGACCTCGCGCCCCGGCGCCAGGCGGTGGAACTTGCGCGGCGGGTCCTCCATGAAGTCGTCCCGTTCGACCCAGATTTCACGGCCGAACGGGATCTCGCGCCGCCCGGCCTCCGGGTCGTTCGGGTTGTTGGGCGCCGGCAGCATGTCGGTCCGGCCCTCGGGCCAGTTCTCGATCACCACCTTGAGGGGGCGCAGCACGGCGAGCCGGCGTTCCGCCGTCCGGTTGAGTTCGTCGCGGATGCAGTGGTCCAGCAGCGCCGGGTCGACCAGATTGTCGGCCCGCGCGACGCCGATGCGCTGGGCGAAATCGCGGATCGCCTGCGGCGGTACGCCGCGCCGGCGCAGCCCCGCCAGGGTCGGCATCCGGGGATCGTCCCAGCCCGCGACATGCCCCTCCTCGACGAGGCGGATCAGGCGCCGCTTGGACAGCACGGTGCAGGCCAGGTTGAGCCTGGCGAACTCGTACTGGCGGGGCCGGGCCGGCACCGGCAGGTGGTCGATCAGCCAGTCGTAGAGCGGCCGGTGGTCGGCGAATTCGAGGGTGCAGAGCGAATGTGTGACCCCCTCGATCGCGTCCGACTGGCCATGCGCGAAGTCGTAGGTCGGGTAGATGCACCAGTCCTCGCCGGTGCGGGGGTGGGGCGCCCGCAGGATCCGGTAGAGCACCGGGTCGCGCAAATTGATGTTGCCCGACGCCATGTCGATCCGGGCGCGCAGAACGCGGGCGCCCTCGTCGAACGCGCCGTCCCGCATGCGCCGCAGCAGATCCAGGTTTTCCGCCGCCGGACGGTCGCGCCAGGGGCTCTCGATGCCGGGCTCGGTCAGGCTGCCCCGCATCGCGCGGATGTCGTCCGCGCTCGAATCGTCGACATAGGCCTTCCCCTCGCGCACCAGGTGCTCGGCCCATTCGTAGAGCCGCTCGAAATGGTCCGAAGCGAAGTGGAGATGGGCGCCCCAGTCGTAGCCGAGCCAGCGGACATCGGTCTTGATCGACTCGACATACGCTTCTTCTTCCCTGACCGGGTTGGTGTCGTCGAAGCGGAGATGGCAGCGCCCGCCGAACTCCCGGGCCACCCCGAAATTCAGGACGATCGACTTGGCATGGCCGATATGCAGATAGCCGTTGGGCTCGGGCGGAAAGCGGGTGACCACCTCCGCGCTGCGCCCGCCGGCGATGTCGTCCCGGACGATGCCGCGGATGAAATCGCCCGGCGCGTCGGACCCCGCCTCGGCGACGCTCATCCGGCGCTTCGGCCCCTCAGAGCCACCACTGGATGACGTATTCGTAGGGTCCTTCCCGGTTGACCAGGTCGACCCGCTGGAGGGCGATCCGGTAGCCGTCCGCCGTCTTCCTGAGGTAATGGCGGTAGCGGCCGGTGAAGTTGCGGATGTCGTAGCGCAGATATTCCGCGCAGTGGAAGCGCGACCGCACCACGACGTCGCCGTTGGGATCCTCCGATTCCACGATCACGTTGGAGACCACGTGGCACAGCCGGTTCTCCGGCGCCTGGCTGTGCGCCTGGGGATGGTTGTTCCGGCGAACCCGCATCTTCATCATGTTGAGGTCTTCCCAGAAGATGTTGGGAACCCCCTCGCCGTCCTCCTGGTCCTCGGTGACCGGCATCCAGTAATGGCCGTCCTCGGCGAACAGGGCGAGCCAGTCGTCCCATTGCTTCTCGTCGAGGATCTCGGCCTGGCGGTAGAGGAACCGCTCGACCGCGAGCTGGGTCTCGGTGCTCACCCTGGCGGCCGAGAACCGGTCGCCCGCCGCCAGCTTTTGCGCCGCCGCACCCATCGCCTCAGGCCCCCGCGCCGTTGGCGGTCATGTAGCCCTTCCAGGCCTGCATCATCGAGCGCATGGGAAGCTCGCTCATCGAGGACGGGGCGGAGTACATGATGCCGCCCTTCTCGCTGTCCTGACCCGCGTTGCGGTGGAAGCTCACCCATTCGATGGCGTTGCTCTCGAGCCCGTGCTGGCATTTCCACCAGTTGAACAGATCGTCGGCGTTGACCATCGTCGAAGGCGAGTTCACCAGATAGTAATAGGCGAGCGAGCGCTGGTAGATCGCCTCGGGCGCGCCCTTCAGCCGGAAATGCCAGATCTCGCTCAGCGTCCGGTTGGGGCCCAGGGGGCGGATGGTGCGGAGCTGCTGCAGCGGCGGCTGCACCGAGTTGCACGGGTACAGGAGCACGTGGTGGAGGTCGACGCCGAGGATTTCCTCCGTCTTCTCCTCGCCGTAGGACTCGTACATGCGCCGGACATATTCGTTGGTGTCGGGGTCGTCCGGGCGCAGCCCCATATAGCCTTCCAGCGTGCAATGCCCCTGCGGGAGGCCGGTGGTGCCGAACTTGTCCCAGCCGTCGATGCCGTGGCGCACGAAATCGGACAGGAAGCCGTAGGACATCGGCGGGTCCTCGCCGTCGCGCTTCATCTCGTTCTCGACGCTGCGCGCCGCCGCGCCCGTCGATTCGTGGGTCGCGCCGGGGTGCGACACGTCGATCTGGTTTTCCAGAAAGATCTTCCAGTTGGATTGCTGGATCATGTGGAAGCAGTCGCCGACCACCTCGATCTCGCCGTCGGGCGAGCGGTCGACAAGCTGGTCGAGCGCGAGCCTGGCCCGCCCGAGATGGGTTTCGAGGTCGGGCCCGTCCTCGGCGAGCGATGCGAACCAGAAGCCGCGATAGTTGTCGGCCCTCGGCGCCTTGCGGATGTGGAAGGCGGGGTTGGCCGCGTCGAACCGCGTCCCCTCATAGCCCTTGACGCCCGGCACGCTCTCCAGCCTGCCGTCGAGCTCGAACATCCAGGCGTGGTAGGAGCAGCGGAACAGCTTGCCCGCGTTGCCCTTGCGCGCCGAGCAGATCTGCGCGCCGCGATGGGGGCAGCGGTTGTAGAGCACGTTGATCTCGCCGTTCCGGTCGCGGGTCATCATCATCGGCTGGCGGCCGACGCGGGCGAGGTAGTAGTCGCCGGGGTTCTTCACCTGGCTCTCGTGGCCGATATAGATCCACAGCCGCTCGAAGATCCGTTCCATCTCCAGGTCGAAGATCCCGGGATCCACATAGGCCTTCCGGTGCACCCGGTCGGGCTCGACCAGGGCGGCGATTTCGCTTTCTGACCAAGACATCGCATTTCTCCCAAGGGCGGCCGATCATTGCGACTCGTCCCGCGATTGACTAGAGCATTTTCGCGCGAATTGGAAATTGCCGGGCGGGGAGAACGGAACGGTGGCCGATTTCGACGATCATGCGGTGCTCATCACCGGCCCGGCCAAGGGCATGGGGGCGCAGATCACAAGGCGATTCGCCGAGGAAGGGGCCGACCTGGTGCTCGCCGGGCGGGACACCGCGGCCATCGCTCCGGTCGCCGAAGAGGCGAGAGCGATGGGAAGCGGCGCCATCGTCGCGCCCTGCGACGTGACCGATGCGACGGCCGTCGAAGCCGCGGTGCGGGCGGGGCTCGACGCCTATGGCAAGATCGACGTGCTTGTCAACGTGGCCGGCGGCACCGGCCCTCTCGGCCGCTCGTCGTGGGAGATCGAGCCCAAGGATTTCGACCAGATCGTCGAGCTCAACATGAAGGGGGCGTGGCTCACCATGCGCGCGGTGATCCCGCACATGATCGAACGGCGCTACGGCAAGATCGTCAATGTCGGCGGCACGTTCGGGCTGCGCGGCCGCCAGGGGCGGATGGCCTATTCCGCCTCCAAATGGGGCCTCAGGGGGATCACCAAGTCGACCGCGCTGGAGGCCGGACCGCACAACATCAACGTCAACTGCGTGTGCCCCGGCATGGTCGACGGGCCGCGCTTCCGCAAGGTCTGCGCCGAGCGCGCCGAACGCCTCGGCATCGCCCCGGAGGAGGCCCGCCGGCAGCACGAGGAGGAATACGCGCTGAAGCGGATCTCGACCGATTCGGACGTCGCCGAGGCGGTGCTCTTTTTCGCCAGCGACCGCTCCCGTAACATCACCGGCCAGGATCTCGCCGTCGACGGCGGCTGGGTGATATAGGGGCGCTGCGATGAAAACGGTCGACCTCCTGATCAAGGGCGGGGCGGTGGTCTCGCCGTCCGCCACGATCGACGCGGATATCGCGATCGACGGCGAACGCATCGTCGGCATCGCGGCCGGCGAGATGTCGCCGCCGGCGCGGGAGACAATCGACGCCGGCGGGCTGCATGTGCTCCCGGGCGCGGTCGACAGCCATGTCCATTTCCGCGAGCCGGGCTATGACTACAAGGAGAACTGGGAGACCGGCACCGCGGCGGCGGCGTGCGGCGGCACCACCACCGTCTTCGAGATGCCCAACACCCACCCGCCGACGGGCACGCTGGAGGCGCTGCGCGACAAGCAGGCCCGGGCCAAACGGCAGGCCCATGTCGATTACGGCATCTACGGCCTTCTGGACGAGAACAATATCGACCGGCTCGAAGAGCTGACGCGCGCCGGGGTCAGCGGCTTCAAGTGCTTCATGGGCAACACCTTCGGCGACCTGCCGGCGCCGTCCGACGGGGCGATGCTGGAAGGGTTCGAGATCCTGGCGAGGCTCGGCATGCGCTGCACCGTCCATGCCGAGAACGCGTCGATCATGGCGCGGCGCGAGGCGAAGATGAGGGAGGCCGGGCGCAACGACGCCCCCGCCCATCTCGCCGCCCGCCCGGAGATCTGCGCCGTCGAGGCGGTCGGCCGCGCCACCGCCTTCGCCGAGTGGACGGGCGCCCGGCTCCATATCGCGCACAAGTCATCCGCCGACGGGCTCGACCTCGTCCGCCGCGCCAAGGCGCGCGGCGTCGACGTGACCGTCGAGACCTGCCCGCAATATCTGATCTTCTCGGTCGACGACATGGACGCGCTCGGCGGGCAGCTCCGGGTCAACCCGCCGATCCGCGAGAAGGGCCATGGCGAGGCGCTGTGGGCGGCGCTGCATGACGGGACGATCGACATGATCGCCACCGACCACGCGCCCCATCTGCCGGAGGAGAAGGCGTCCAACAGCATCTGGGAGTGCGAGTGCGGCTTTCCCGGCGTCGAGACCCAGATGCCGATCATGCTGACCCAGGTGGCCGATGGCCGGCTCACGCTCAACCAGTATGTCGACTGGTCCGCCGCGGCGCCGGCCAGGGCCTGGGGCTGCTATCCGCGCAAGGGGCTGATCGCGCCCGGCTCCGACGCCGATATCGCCATCGTCGACCTCGCGGCGGAGGGGCGGATCTCGCGCGAAGCGCTCCATTCGCGCAGCCGCATGACGCCCTGGCACGGTTTCGAGACCAGGGCGCGGGTGGTGCACACGGTGGTGCGCGGCAGGATCGTCGTCCGCGACGGCATGCTGGCCGACACGGCGGGCTGGGGCCGGCCGGTGGTCCAGGACATGCCGGAGCCGGCGCCGCGCAATGTCGACAAGACGACCGCGGCGATCACCGCCTACCGGCCGGACTGACCGAGCCCGAGAAGCTCCTCGACCACGGCGAGCTGGATCTCCGCGGCGGGCGCCAGCTGCGCGATCGGCACCCATTCGTTCGCCGCGTGCCCCTGATCCGCCGCGCCGGGGCCGAAGGTCAGGATCTCGATCCCGTCCTCGGTGAAATAGCGTCCGTCGCTCGCGCCCACGGCGACGAACTCGCGCAGCGCTTCGCCGGTCACCCGCCCGATCGCCCGGTGGAATGCCGCGATGCAGGGTGTATCGCCGGTCGAAGTGAAGCCGTTGGTGCCGGTCAGGAATTCGAACGCGTAGCTCACCTCCGGCTCGCCCGACGTGGCGAGCGCTGCCTCCATCTCGGCGAAGGCATCGTCGATCTTTTCTTCCGGCAGCGTGCGCCGGTCGATCTCGATGACGCATTCGCTCGGCACCGCGTTGGTGTTGTGGCCGCCGCGAATGGTGCCGATATTCATGGTCGATTTGAGCCTGCGGTGACGGCGCACCGCGAGCCTCGGGACAAGCTCGCGTCGCAGGGTCTCGATCAGCCGCATCATGCGGAGGATCGCGTTGTCGCCGGCCGCGGGGTCGCCGGCATGGGCCGCGCGGCCGCGCGCGGTGAGCCGGGACCAGAACACGCCGCGCTCCTCGGTGATGGTCTGGAGCTGGGTCTGCGCGCCGAGGACCAGGTAGTCGGGTCGGACCGCCCCCGTCTCGCGCAGGAAGGCGAGCCCGTTGGGCCCGAGCCGCTCCTCGTCGCCGACGTAGGTGAACACGACCTCGCCGCTGCGCGGCCCGCCGGCCTCAGCGATGCGCTCGGCGAGCCAGAGCTGGACCGCCATCGCGGCCTTGCTGTTGCCGGCGCCGAGGCCGTGCAGATTGCCGTCGATCTCGGTGGCGACGAAGGGGTCGGTGAGCCAGTCCTCGCGATTGCCGACATCGACCGTGTCGGCATGGGCGTTGAAGACCAGCGACGGTCTGCCGTCGCCCATGCGCCCGACCGTGTTGGCGATGCCTTCCACCCGGGACAGGGTCTCGACCGCATATCCGGCGGCGGACAGACGCTCGGCCGCATAGGCGCAGATCGCCGTCGTGTCGCCCGGCGGGTCGGTGGACCGGATGGCGATGAGGTCTCCGAGGATGTCCTTGATCGCGTCGGTTGTCCGTTTGCGTTCCATGGCACGACCGATTGAAATGAGCCCCCCGCTCGAAGGGAGGCTCTAAATGCCCGAAGCGACGCCCGACGGCAACATCGTCGTTATCCGCGGTGGAACGGTTCTGCCCTGCGACGGCTCGAGCCGGACGATCGAGAACGGCGAGGTTTGGTTCGCGGGCGGCGAAATCCGCGCGGTCTGCGAGGCGGGCGGTCATACGCCGCCGCCGGGCGCGGAGGTCGCCGCCGTCGAGGCCGATGGCCGTATCGTCATGCCGGGGCTGATCAACGCCCATTCGCATTCCTACTCGGCGCTGCTCAAGGGCACCGTGGATGCCGTGCCGCTCGACCTCTACATGATCCGCGCGATTGCCGGCGGCAGCGACCGGAGCCCACGCGAGATCTTCGTGTCCGCACAGGTCGATTGCATCACGCTGCTGAAATCGGGCGTCACCTCGGTGATCGACCACTATTCCGAACGCCCGCAAACCACCGGAGAGGGGCTGGAGGCGGTCGCGGCGGGGTACCGCGAGGCCGGGCTGCGCGCCCGCATCGCCCCGATGTTCGCCGACCTCCCCTATCTCGATACCGTGCCGATCGACGCCTCGCGCCTGCCGGACGAGCTGCGGGCGTTCTACGAACGCATGACCCCGCCGGACGCCGAGGCCTATTTCGCGACCGTCGAGGCGGCGCTCGAAACCCTCGATACCGCGAACGGCCGTCTCGGCCTGCTGCTCGGGGTGGACGGGCCGCAGCGCTGCAGCGACGCGCTGATCGAAATGACGGCGGACGCCAAGACGCGCACCGGGCTCGGGCTGCACACCCACATGCTGGAAGCCAAGACCCAGGCCGCGATGCGCGCCCCCGGCGAGGGCTTCGTGGCCAGGCTCGCGCGGCTCGGGATCGTCGACGACAAGAGCTCGTTCGCCCATTTCGTCTGGTCGGCCGAAGACGACATCGCCGCCGCCCGGGAGGCCGGGCTCACCGTCATCCACCCGGCGCCGTCCAACATGATGCTGGGCTCCGGCGTCTGCCCGATGCTGCGCCTGGTGGAGAGCGGCATTCCGGTCGCCTTCGGCTCGGACGGCACGAATTGCAGCCCCGCGGCGCTGCTCGAACCGGTCCGCGTGGCCGCCTATCTGTCGCGGCTGACCGAACCCGACCCCGACAAGTGGATCGACGCGGCCGGCATGCTGGCGCTCGCCATGCAGGGCGGCGCCCGGGCGATGGGCGAGCCGGGCCGGATCGGCACCCTCGCCCCCGGCGCGCGGGCCGACATCCTGGTCGTCGACACGCGCAGCCACTGGCACATGCCGATGGGCGACCCGTGGCGGCATATCCTGTTCTACGAGCAGGGCGCCGGCACCGAGCATGTCTGGATCGACGGCCGGCAGGTGGTCCGCGACGGCGCGTTGCTGACAATCGACGAAGACGCGATTCTCGCCGAGGCCTCCGGGATCGCCACCCGCTTCGCCGAACGCATGGGCGGGCGCGAGGACTTCATCGCCCGGCACCACGCCCCGTTCCGCGCCATGCTGCTCGACACCCAGGCGCGGGACATCGGCATCGAACGGCTGATCCGGCTGCGCTGACCGTGGCCCCAGCCGCACTGTGGTAAGGTCGCCGGCCATGCCGAAAGACCCGTCAGCGCTGCTGTCTTCGATCCCGTCGGTCGACCGGATGCTCGACGCGGCGCCCCTGCGGGAGGCGGCCGAACGCCATGGCCGCGCCGTCGTCGTCGAAGCGGCGCGCGGGGTTCTGGACGAGCTCCGGCGCGCCATGTTGACGGGTGTCGAGACCGATCCCGGGGTCGCCGGGACAGGGGCGCTCGCCGCGCGGATTGCAGCGCGGGCGGAGGCGGAAGCCGCGCCCTCGCTCCGTCCCGTCTTCAACCTGACCGGCACCGTGCTGCACACCAATCTCGGACGGGCGAGCCTGGCGGCGGAGGCCATCGAGGCGGCGGTCGCGGCGGCGGGCGGACCGTCGACGCTGGAATACGATGTCGGCCGGGGGGCGCGCGGCGACCGGGATTCCCATGTCGAGGCGCTGCTCTGCCGGCTGACCGGCGCCGAGGCGGCGACGGCGGTGAACAACAACGCCGCCGCGGTGCTGCTCGTGCTCTCGACCCTGGCCGGGGGGCGCGAGGTGCCGGTCTCGCGCGGCGAACTGGTCGAGATCGGCGGCTCGTTCCGCATGCCGGAGGTGATGGCGGCGGCGGGCTGCGTCCTGCGCGAGGTCGGCACCACCAACCGCACCCATCTGAGCGATTTCGAGGCGGCGATCGGCGAGGAAACCGCGCTGGTGATGAAGGTGCACGCCAGCAACTACGCGATCCAGGGATTTGCCGCGGAGGCGCCCGAGAACCGGCTCGCGGCGCTCTGCGCCGAGCGCGGCGTGCCCTTCGCGGTGGACCTCGGCAGCGGCGCGCTGGTGCGGCTCGAGCGCTACGGCCTCGCCCACGAGGCCACGGTCGCCGAGACGCTCGCGGCCGGCGCCGACCTCGTCACCTTCAGCGGCGACAAGCTGCTCGGCGGCCCGCAGGCCGGGCTGATCGTCGGCCGGCGCGATCTGATTGCGGAGATCAAGCGCAACCCGCTTAAGCGCGCGCTGCGGGTGGACAAGATGACGATGGCGGCGCTCGCGGCCACGCTCGCGCTCTACCGCGATCCCGACCGCATCGCGGAACGCCTGCCGACGCTGCGCCACCTGACGCGGAGCGGGGAGGCGGTCGCCGCGCTGTGCGAAGAGATCGCCCCGGCGGTCCGGGCGAGCGTGGGAGACGGGTTCGCGGTCGAGACCCTGCCCTGTCTGAGCCAGATCGGCTCGGGCGCGCTTCCGGTCGCCAGCATCCCGAGCCGGGCGATCGCGATCAGGCCGAAATCCGGGCGCGGCGGCGACCTCGAGCGGCTGGCCCAGGCCTTCGCCGCGCTTCCGGTGCCGGTGATCGGGCGCATCGCCGACGGCGCGTTCCTGCTCGACCTGCGCTGCCTCGAAGACGCCGAGGGCTTCCGCGCGCAGCTCGCCGGTCTCGCGATCGGGGACGCGCCCGGCAAATGATCGTCGCGACGGCGGGCCATGTCGACCACGGCAAGACGTCGCTGGTGCGCGCGCTGACCGGGATCGACACCGACCGCCTGCCGGAGGAGAAGCAGCGCAACCTGACGATCGATCTCGGCTTCGCCTATATGCCGCTGGCGGGCGGCGGGGTGCTGGGGTTCGTCGACGTGCCGGGGCACGAGCGCTTCATCCGCAACATGCTGTGCGGCGTGGCGGCGATCGACTTCGCGCTGCTGGTCGTCGCCGCCGATGACGGGGTGATGCCGCAGACCCGCGAACATCTGGCGATCCTCGAGCTGCTCGGCGTCGCCGAAGGCGCGGTGGCGATCACCAAGACCGACCGCGTGGACGAGGAACGGGTCGCGGAGGTCGCCGAGGAGGTCGAGCTCTATCTCGACGAGACCCGGCTCGCCGGGGCGCCCTGCTTCCCGGTCTCCTCGGTCGCGGGGGACGGGGTGGCGGCGCTGAAGGCGCATCTCGAAGCCAGGTCGGGCGACATCCGCCGGCGTGCGGCGGACGGGCATTTCCGCCTCGCCGTGGACCGGGCCTTCACCGTGGTGGGAGCCGGGCTGGTGGTCACCGGAACCGCGTTCTCGGGCACCGTCGCGGTCGGCGACCAGCTCGTCCTGTCGCCCAGGCGAATCCCGGTCCGCGTCCGCGGCATCCACGCCCAGGACCGCAAGTCGGAGCGCGGCCGGGCGGGCGAGCGGCTGGCGCTCAACATCGTCGGCCAGTCGCTCGGCAAGGACGGGGTGGCGCGCGGCGACTGGGTGGTGGAGGAAGACGCCCACCTCCCCGCCCGCCGCATCGACGCGAGCGTGCGCGTCCTCGCCGACGAGACCCGGCCGGTGGCGCATTGGACGCCGGTCCATGTCCACCTCGCGGCTTCGGACGTGACCGGCCGGCTCGCTTTGCTCGAAGCGCGGTCGCTGGCGCCGGGCGAGTCCGGGCTCGCCCAGCTCGTGCTCGACCGGCCGATCGGCGCGATGCACGGCGACCGGTTCGTGCTGCGCGACACCTCGGCGACCCGCACCATCGGCGGCGGGTCGGTGGTCGACATCCTGCCGCCGGCGCGCGGCCGCGCCCGCCCGGCGCGGCTCGCCTATCTGAAGGCGGTGACGGAGCCCGATGCCGCCGCCGCGCTGCAGGCCGCCATAGACTCCGCGGAGAACGCCGTGGATCTCGCGAAATTCGCGCGTGCCCGCAACCTCACCGAAGCCGCGCGCGAAAAAATCTTCGCGGCGACGGAGATGGTGCGGCTCGGCGGGCTCGCGCCTTCCCCACCGCGCTGGGAGCGGCTCAGGGCGAGCGTCGGCGAGGCGCTCGCCGTCTGGCACGCGAGCCACGACGACGCGGTGGGTCCGACCGAGGCCAATCTGCGCTCGGCGATGGAGAAGCGGGTCCCGGTCGATCTCCTGAAGCGCGCCATCCCCGAGCTGGACCGCGAGGGGGTGCTGGTCCGCGAAGGCGCGCGCGTCCGGCTGCCGGACCACCGGCCGCGTATGTCGGCGGCCGACGAGACGCTGTGGCGCGACCTGGAGTCCCTGCTGGAGGCGGGCGGCACCCGTCCGCCTCTGGTGAGCGAGATCGCCGAGCGGACCGGCATGGACGCGCGGCGGATCGCGACTTTCCTGGGCCGCGCCGCCAGGCTCGGCCTCGTGGTGGGCGCGACCAGGAACCGGTACTACCTGCCTGGCGCCCTGCGCGGCCTGGCGGAAAGCCTGGAGACGGCGGCGGCAGGCTCGGCGGACGGCACCGTCACCGCGGCATCGTTCCGCGACGCGGCCGGGATCGGGCGCAACCTCGCGATCGAGGTGCTGGAGTATTTCGACAAGGTGCGATTCACCCGGCGGTCCGGCAACGAGCGCAAGATCCTGCGACCGGCCAAGGAGGTGTTCGGCGGGGATTCGGGGCCGGAAACCTGAAGGCTATCGGGTCCGGTCGGGACGACAGGGATCTTCGGGTCAATCCGAACCCTCGATCGGCCTGTCCAGGGTCCAGTCCCAGCTCCCGTCGTCGCGTTCCCGCACGGCCTGCTTCCAGCCGACCTCTTCGGCCCGTTTCCTGAAGTTAAGGCCTTCGGGCGAATGGCGGGTGATGCCGTCGAAGATCGTGGCGAGCCGCTGGGTATTGACCAGGCCGGTCGCCTCGATCGCCTGGTTGATGACCAGCTTCTGCATGGCCAGCTGGTTGACCGGCACGCCCGCCATGCGCCGGGCGAGCGTCTCCACCTCGTCGTCGAGCGCGCAGGCCGGCACGGCCTTCAGCACCAGGCCCATCCCGGCCGCCTCCGAGCCCGCGATCCGGTCGCCGGTGAAGAGCAGCCGCTTCGCCTTTTCCGGCCCCAGGCGGTAGACCCACATGGCGGTCGTCGGGCAGCCCCAGACCCGCGCCGGCATGTAGCCGATCTCGGCGTCCTCGGCGATCAGCGTCAGGTCGGCGCACAGCGCGATGTCCGAACCGCCGGCGAGCGCCAGGCCGTGCACCTTGCAGACCACCGGCTTGAGCGCCCGCCAGAGCGCCATGAAATGCTGGGTGTTCGCCCACATGAAGGCGTAGTCCTGGATCGGGTCCCAGGGCATCTCCTGCCCGACATAGCCGCCGTCGCCGCCGCCCCTCTCCCCGCCCGCGTAGCGCTTGAGATCGTAGCCGGAACAGAACGCCCGCCCGGCGCCCGAGAGCAGCATGACGTGGACGGCCGGATCGGCATCGGCCCGGGCAACGGCGTCGGAGAGCGCGCCCGGCATCTCGTCGTCGATGGCGTTGAGCACCTCGGGGCGGTTGAGCGTGATCCGTGCGATCCGCCCGTCGCGCTCGTAAAGCACACTGGTCATCGCGGTCTCCCGTGGTAAGGACGATCCGCGGTTGACGGGATCGCCGGCTTGGCCGCACTCTCGCCGCCACGGAAAAGAATCGCGGCCCGGTGGCGCGCCCGGTCTTCAAAACCGGTGAGGGGCGTGAGACGTCCCTGGTGGGTTCGACTCCCACTCTTTTCCGCCATCCCTCACGCGCCGCCGTAGCGCGCCCGGTACGCCGCGAGCGCGGCTTCGAAGCATTCGACGGGGGCGCTTACGATGCCGGCGCCGATCTGCCCGCCGTCGCGCCCGGCGATGCCGATATCCATCACCGGGAGGATTCCGGTCTCGACCACGCGGTGGATGTCGATGCCGGTCGGCGTGCCGCGATAGCCGAGATAGGGAATCCGATAATCCGGGTTCTCGCCCACCGTAACGGCGTAGAGCGCGAGGTTGCGCTCGACCATCGCCGGCGCCGAGCCGCCCTGGTAGTCCTGCAACGGGAAGGCGGCGGCCTGCGCGAAACCGCCGAGGCCGATGGTCTCGGCGATGGTGCTTTCGCCGCCCATCCAGGCGATCTCGTCCTCCGTGTGGCCCTCGAACAGCCTGGCGTCGACCGAGGCGTGCGGGCCGGTGAACCAGGTCCCGCCCAGCCCCGAGACCCGGATGGCGAAGTTGTTGCAGTTGAACGCCATCGCGGTGACCACGCTGGAACCCTCGATCCCGGCGGCGGCGTCGGCGGTGCACTTGGCGGCGGCCATCGACAGCCGGAGGAAGAAGTAGTGGTCCTCGGTGAGCGCGGCCACGGTGCGTTCGACCGCGCCGCGCATGGCGGGATCGAGGCGGAGGAGGTGAGGGAACAGCTCACGGGTGAACAGGAGCGAGGCCGCCGTGTTGCGGCTGTGCAGCTCGTCGCCCATATGCAGCGCGCGCCGCATGATCGGCTTGAGCGGAATGCCGCCCGCCGCCCGCACCGCCTCGGCGAGGACCGGGGCGATCACGTCCTGGACGAACAGCAGCCGCTCCCGCACCCCCTCGTCATAGACGCCGTAGTTGAGGCGCCTCGGGTCGGTCCCCTCGTACATGTTGCAGAAGCCGTTGATGCCCGCAATCCGGTTCTCGACGACGAAGACCGGCATCGAGGCGGTGTAGATGCCGGCGAGCGAGCCCACCGCGCCGTAGTCGTGGCAGCCGTCGACCGCGATCTCGCCCCGCGCCAGCTTTCCCGCCGCGTCCTCGGCGTCGGATGCCAGCCCCTCGAACAGGGCGCCGCCGATCACCGCGTCGCGCTGGCCGCCGGCATAGCGCTCCCACGGCATCGGCGGGCCCGAGGTGAGCACGGTGGCGGGCGTCATTCCGGGCAGCACGTCGATCGCCGGGCGGATGTCGACCAGCACGGGCTCGGCCGCGCCGAGACGCTCGAAGGCGAGCCTGTTCGCGTCGGTCCTGTTCATGCTCCCGCCCCCGCGTCCTCCGGTTGCGATCAGGATGGCCCGGGGCTAGTCTCCGTCGCAAGGGTCGGGACCGGCCCGTTCGGAGAAATCGTCAATTGGAGCGGACGTCATGGCTGCGGACACCACCAACCTGCCCTTCGTGAGAAACGCCTGGTATATCGGCGCGTGGTCGGAGGAGCTCGCGGACGGCTTGCTGGGCCGCACGATCATGAACCAGCCGCTGGTATTGTTCCGGGATTCCGGCGGCAAGGTGGGCGCGCTGGAAGACCGCTGCTGCCATCGCGGCGCGCCGCTCACCCACGGCACGGTGATCGAGAGCGGCCTCCAGTGCGGCTATCACGGCCTGGTCTACGACACCACCGGCGCCTGCGTGACCATCCCGGGACAGGACCGGATCCCGCCCGAGGCCGGGGTCGTCAGCTATCCCGTCGTCGAGCGCAACCAGATCGTCTGGATCTGGATGGGCGACCCCGCCCGCGCCGACGAGAGCCGGATCGTCGACTACCCCTATCACGACCAGCCCGAGAAATGGCCGCATCGCAAGGCGATGTTCCAGATCAAGGCCAACTACATGCTGATGATCGACAATTTGATGGACCTCACCCATCTGGGCTATGTCCACAACCGGACCATCGGCGGCGATCCCAAGACCCATGTCACCGCCGACATGGAGACCCGGCCGACCGAGAACGGCGCCTATTTCATCCGCTGGATGCCGGATTGCCAGCCGCCGCCGACCTATCAGAAGGGCGGTCAGTTCGAAGGGCGCATCGACCGCTGGCAGGAGTTCGAATACGTCCCGCCCGGCATCGTGCTGCAATGGTCGGGCGGTCTCGACGTCGGGCGCAACGCGCGCGAGAACCGCGACCAGAAGGGCTTCCACCTTCGGCTGCTGCACGGCGCGACGCCGGAGACCGAGACGACCTTCCACTATTTCTGGTCGACCGCGAACGGCTACCGCCAGGACGAGCCGCAGGCGACCCAGGACATGTACGACGAGATCTACCCGACCTTCATCGAGGACAAGACGATCATGGAGGCGCAGCAGGAGCGCCTCGACCTCGACCCCGACCGCAGCCTGGTGCCGATCAACGCCGACAGCGCGCTGGCGCTCGCCCGGATCGCCATCGACCGGATGATCGAAGGCGAGCAGGCGGGTATCGCCCAGGCGGCCGAATAGCCCCGGGCGCCCTGTTTCGGCAGTCGGGAAGCCGCCGGCCGGCGGGGACGGCCCGGCCGGCGCGCGCCCTATTGGAGAGGTTTGAATGAGCGATTCCGAGTTCGATGTCGTCGTGGTCGGCGCCGGCAACGCGGCGATCTGCGCGGCGCTGGCGGCGGAGGAGAACGGCGCCAGCGTGCTGGTGCTGGAGCGCGCGAACGAGGACGAGTCGGGCGGCAACTCGCGCTTCACCGCGGGCGCCATGCGGGTGGTCTATGACGGGGTCGACGACCTCAAGGCGCTGATGCCCGACCTCACCAACGAGGAAATCGCCAACACCGATTTCGGCACCTACACCCAGGACCAGTTCTATGACGACATGGCCCGGGTCACCCAGTACCGCGCCGATCCCGACATGGTCGAGCTCCTGGTCACGCGGTCGCGCGACACCCTCCTCTGGATGCGCGAAAAGGGGGTTCGCTTCGCGCCGATCTGGGGCCGCCAGGCCTTCAAGGTGGACGGCAAGTTCAAGTTCTGGGGCGGGCTCACCGTCGAGGCCTGGGGCGGCGGTCCGGGGCTGGTCGATTCGCTGCACGAGATCGCCGCCACGCGCGGCATCGAGATCCGCTACGGCCACCGCGCCACCGGGCTGGTCTTCGACGGCGTGACGGTGAGCGGTGTGACCGTGAAGAGCAAGGGCCGGATCGAGGAGATCCGGGCCAAATCCGTGGTGCTCGCCGCCGGCGGCTTCCAGGGCAATTACGAGTGGCGCACGCGCTATCTCGGCCCCGGCTGGGAGCTCGCCAAGGTGCGCGGAACGCGGTTCAACACCGGGGACGGGATCCGCATGGCGCTCGATATCGGCGCGATGCCCTACGGCAACTGGTCGGGCTGCCACGCGGTCGGCTGGGAACGGAACGCCCCCGAGTTTGGCGACCTCGCAGTGGGCGACCAGTTCCAGAAGCACAGCTACCCCTTCGCCGTCATGGTCAACGCGACGGGACGGCGCTTCGTCGACGAAGGGGCGGATTTCCGCAACTACACCTACGCCAAGTACGGCAGGGTGATCCTGGAGCAGCCGGGGCAGTTCGCCTGGCAGATCTTCGACGCCAAGGTCGCCCACCTGAAGCGCGACGAATACAACATCCGCCAGGTCACCAAGGCGAGCGCGGACACGCTGGAAGACCTCGCCCCGCAGCTCGACGGGGTCGACGCCGGGGCCTTCCTCGACGAGATCGCGGCCTATAACGCGGCCGTCCGCACCGACATCCCGTTCAACCCCAACGTCAAGGACGGGCGCTGCACCGAGGGGCTGGCGGTTCCCAAGTCGAACTGGGCCAACACGATCGACGAGCCGCCCTTCGAGGCCTATGCGGTGACCTGCGGCATCACCTTCACCTTCGGGGGCCTGCGCATCGGCACCGACGGGCAGGTGCTCGACACCGAGTCCGAGCCGATCCCGGGCCTCTACGCGGCGGGCGAGCTGGTCGGCGGCATCTTCTATTTCAACTATCCCGGAGGCAGCGGGCTGACCTCGGGCGCGGTCTTCGGCCGCATCGCCGGCGCCTCGGCGGCAACGGCCTGACGCCGCGCTGAGGGGAGAAGCGCCGTGCCGGTCATCGTCGCCGAAAACGATCCGATCATCCGCAATATCCAGGTCGTGCTCGACCCCGACACGCCGGCCGACCGGCAGGACGCGATCGCCGACTATTTCTCGGTCGACCTGCCGGATTTCGGCGCGTGGCGGGACGATCTGCGCGCCCGCGCGGCGTCGATCTTCCCGGCCGAGTTCCGCATGGCCGACGACGTCGAGGCGTTCCGCGCGGCGCTCCCCGACGCCGAGGGCGCCATCGTCGAGGGGATGGCGTTCGGCGCGGCGGAGCTCGACTGCGCGCCCGATCTCAGAATCGTCCAGAAGTTCGGCGCGGACCTCCGCAACATCGACCTCGCAGCCTGCGCCGCCCGCGGGGTGCCGGTCAGACCGCTTCGGCGCCGCGTCAACGGCGCCGTCGCCGAGCACGTCTTCGCCCTGATGCTGGCGCTCGCCAAGAAGATCTGCGAGATCGGCGGACGGATCGATGCCGCCAGCCTGGAAGCCGTCGGCTACGCGCCGAAGCTCTATGACAGCCGGCATTGCGGGCGCTCCAACTGGGGCCGGATCGGCGGTATCGGGACGCTCGAAGGCGCTGTGCTCGGCGCCGTCGGGCTGGGCGAGATCGGCCGCGAGCTCGCCAGGCGCGCCTCGGCCTTCGGAATGGACGTCCTCTATTTCCAGCGCCGCCGGCTCCCGCCCGAAGTCGAGGAGGCGCATGGCGCGCGCTATTGCGGCTTCGAGGAGCTGCTCGAGCGCTCCGACTACGTCTCGGTCCAGCTCCCGTCGAACCGGGAGACGCGCGGAATGATCGATGCCGCCGCGTTCCGCCGGATGAAGCCGGGCGCGGTGCTGATCAACGTCTCGCGGGCGGAGATCGTCGACCGGGCCGCCCTGATCGAGGCGCTGGAGAGCGGCCGTCTCGGCGGCGCCGGGCTCGACGTGTTCTGGGAGGAGCCGGCCGCCCCGAACGACCCGCTGACCGCCTTCCCCAACGTGGTGATCACACCGCATACCGCGGTCGCCGCGCGCTGGAACGGGGCGCGCGACGTCGAGGAGGCGGTGCTCAACTTCGCGGAGGCGATCGGCTGAGCGCGGGCGCGACCCGAAGAATCGCCGCGTTCGCGCACGGCATCGCCTTCGAGGACCTGCCGGAGGCGGCGCTCGAACGGGGCCGGGTCCATGTGCTCGACTGCATCGGCCTCGCCATCGCCGGCGCCCGCACGGAAGCCGCCCGCATCGCCCGCGACCATGTCGCCGCGCTCGGTCTCGCGGGCGGTACGGCCACGCTGCTGGGCACCGCGGGACGCACCGCGCCGCGCTTCGCGGCGCTGCTCAACGCGGCGGCGATGCATGCCGACAATTTCGACGACACCAACCCGCAGGCGGCCGCGGAACGCAATGGCGGCATCCACGCGACCGCGCCGGTGCTCGCCGCCGCGCTCGCGGTCGCGGAGGAGCGCGCGGCCAGCGGACGCGAACTCGCCGCCGCGCTCCATGCCGGCATCGAGATCGCCTGCCGGATCAACCACGCGATCGACCCGCGCCACTACCGCGGCGGGTTCCACGCGACCGCGACGCTCTCGACATTCGGCGCCGCGGCGGCGGCGGCGAAGCTCTGCGGTCTGGAGCGCGCGGCGATCGGACATGCGCTCGCCTTCGCCGCCAGCGCGGCGGGCGGCGTCAGGCAAAACTTTGGCTCGATGGTGGAGATCCTGCATCCGGGTCTCGCGGCGGAGGCGGGGATCGTCGCGGCCGATCTGGCGGCGCGCGGTCTCGTGGGCGCGGAAGACGCGCTCGGCGGCAAGGTGGGGTATTTCGCCGCCGCGGGCGGCGGTTTCGACCCCGCAATACTGGAACGCATGGGCGCTCCCTGGGCCATTCTCGATCCGGGCATGTGGATCAAGCCCTTCCCCAACGGCGCGCTGACCCACCCGGCGATGACCGGCCTGCTGGCGCTCAGGCGCGAGCACGGGTTCGACGGCGGCGACATCCTTTCGATCTCCGCGAGAACCAACCGGCGGGTCCTCGAGACCCTGATCCACCACGACCCGAAGACGGTCATGGAGGCGCGGTTCTCGATGCAGTTCGCCCTTGCGCTGGTCGCCGTCGAGGGCCGCGCCGGGCTCGCCGAGTTCACCGCAGAAACGCTCGCCCGCCCCGACATCCGCCGGGCGATGGAACGGGTGCGGTTTGCCGCCTACGACGCGCCGGGGGCGGATTTCACCAACATGACGACCCTGCTCGATGTCGAACTCGCCGACGGCAGGCGGCTGGAGAGGCGCTGCGACTGGGCGCAGGGCTCGACGCATGCGCCGATGAGCTTCGCCGACGCCTGCGAAAAATTCCGCCACTGCACCGCCTTCGCCGGCTTCCCGCCGCAATCCGCCGAGGCGGCGATCGAGGCGGTCGGCGAGTTCGAATCGCTCGACGACGCCGGGCGGATCGCCCGCATTTGCCAGACCGCCGGGCAGCGGCAATAGTCCCCTCTCGTCATCGCGATGGGGGGAGAAGATGCACGACATCCGGCGCGTGGTCACCGGCCACGACGAGAACGGCAAGGCGATCGTCATCATGGACGGCGCGGCGCCCAACGTTCGCACCCGGGCGGTGGGCGACCTGGTCGCGGCCCAGCTGTGGCGCACCTTCGCGACCCCGGCCGACAACTCGGGCCACGAAGATCCCGCGACGGGCGAGATCAGGACGCCGCCGCCGCCCGGCGGCACGGTGTTCCGCATCACCGAGTTCCCGCCGGTGACGCCCGAGGTCGAGGCGCTGGAGCACAGCGCGGTCGCCGCCGCGCTCGGCGCGATCCCGGCCGGCGACATCGTCAACAAGCACCCCTTCATGCACCGTACCAACTCGGTCGATTACGCGATCGTGCTGTCGGGCGAGATCGACATGCTGCTCGACGACTCGGAGGTCCACGTGAAGGCGGGCGACGTGATCGTCCAGAAGGGCACCAACCACGCCTGGGTCAACCGCGGCAGCGAACCCTGCCGCATGGCCTTCATCCTGATCGACGCCGAGCCGGTCCCGGACGCGGTGTGACAGCGGCGGATCGGGCGGCATCGTGAGACTCGTCACCTTTCGGCACCGCGCGACCGGCGACCGGGATCGCGTCGGCGCCCTGATCGAGGGCGACGACGCGGTGGTCGATCTCGGCCTGTCCCCGGGCGGGCCCGCCTTCGCGTCGATGCTCGCGCTGATCCGCGCCGGGGACGAGGCGCTGGCGGAAGCGCGCCGCGTGGTGGCGAACCCGCCGCCGGCCTCCGTGGTCCCCGCCGCCGAAATCGCGCTGCGCACGCCGCTGCCGGAACCGCCCCAGATCCGCGACTGCCTGTGCTTCGAGGAACACCTCAAGCGCGCCTTCGAGGTGTTGCGGAAATCGCGCCCCGATTCGTCGCCGGACGCGTTCCGGATCCCGGAGATCTGGTACCGCCAGCCGATCTATTACAAGGCCAACCGCCTGGCCGTGGTCGGTCACGGCGAGGACGTGGCGTGGCCGGGCTACGCCGAGGTGATGGACTACGAGCTCGAATTCGGCTTTTTCGTCGGCAAGGGCGGCAAGGATATCGCGCGTGACGCGGCGCGCGCCCATATCTTCGGCTATTCGATCTTCAACGACTTCTCGGCGCGGGATGCGCAGGCGCGCGAGATGCCGGGCGGGCTCGGCCCCGGCAAGGGCAAGGATTTCGACGGCGGCAACGTCATCGGGCCGTGCATCGTGACCGCCGACGCGCTCGACCCCTATGACTGCACGATGATCGCCCGCGTCAACGGCGAGGAATGGTCGCGCGGCCATTCGGGCAGCATCCACTGGACGTTCGAAGACCTGATCGCCCATGTCTCGCAGTCCGAGACCCTTCATCCGGGCGAATTCTTCGGCTCGGGCACCGTCGGCGGGGGCTGCGGGCTGGAGCTCGAGCGCTACTTGTCGGACGGCGACGTGGTCGAGCTCGAGGTCGAGGGGATCGGCGTCCTGCGCAACAGGCTCATCAGGGGAGGTTGAGAATTGGTCGAGAAGATCCGCCGCGTGGTCACCGCAGAGGACGACGACGGCAAGTCGGTATTCGTCTTCGACGGCGACGCCGGCACGGTCAAGGAGATGGACTCGATGCCGGGGCTCGCGCTCACCGAGCTGTGGCGCACCAAAGGCGCGCCGGCCGACAACGCGGGACGGGACGATGCCGCCGACGGTCCCGTCGTGCTCGAACCGGGGCCGGGCGGGACCGTCTTCCGCATCGTCGAGTTTCCGCCGGACAGCGCGTGGCGCGACCGCGCCGATGCGAGGGACGCCTTCGAATCGATCGACGCCGGGCACGCGCCGGACACGGCCAGCGACGATCCGATGATGCACAAGACCGCGACGGTGGATTACCTCGTCGTCCTCAAGGGCGAGATCTGGGCCGTTCTCGACACCGGGGAAGTCTGCCTGAAGGCGGGCGACGTGATGATCCAGCGCGGCACCAACCACTCGTGGAGCGTGCGCACCGACGAGCCCTGCCTGCTCGCCGCCGTGCTGGTCAGCGCCGAGCCTCTGTGAATGCCGGGAACAGGGGCCGACATTCGCGCCGGGAGATGTTGTCGATGACCGATTCCGACGGGTCCGGTTACGGGCGCAACGCGATCGTTCCGCAAGAAGACGTCAGGCTCACCCATGTCGGGGCCGGAACGCCGATGGGCGAGCTGATGCGGCGCTACTGGCATCCCGTATGCCTGTCTTCGGAGCTCGGGGATCTGCCCAAACATCTCAGGATCCTCGACGAGGAGCTGGTCGCCTATCGCGACAGGTCGGGCCGGGTCGGCGTGCTGGGAGCGCATTGCATCCACCGCGGGACGTCGCTGGAATACGGCAGGATCGAGCAGCACGGCCTGTGCTGCTGCTACCACGGCTGGTGCTACGATGCGGAAGGCAGATGCCTCGACCAGCCGGGCGAGCCCGCCGAGAGCCCCTACAGGCACGAGGTGCGGCAACCGTGGTACCCGGCGGAGGAATACCGGGGGCTGGTCTTCGCCTATCTGGGGCCGCTGGAGAAAAAGCCGCTCCTGCCGCGCTACGACATCCTGGAGGACGAGGGCGCGGAGTACCTCGCCTACCGCAACTACAGCCGCGGCGCGGTGGCGGCCTGCAACTGGCTGCAGCTCCACGAGAACGCCGCCGACCCGATCCACATCTACGCCCTCCACGGCGTCAATCGAAGCGTGTTCGATTTCGCCGACGTGATGGGGATCAAGCCTTCGATCGACTTCGTCCGTTCGGACCGGCACGTCTCCTATATCCGGACGACCGATCTGCAAGGCGGCAACCGGCTGGTCCGCACCTCCACCATCTTCGTGCCGACGGCCAAGTGCATCCCGCCGCCGGAAGTGACCGGCACCGATTCCGCTGGCGAGACGGAGCGCGCCCGCATGGTGGGCTGGTGGGTGCCCGTCGACAACGAGAACACGATCGGCTTCCACATCGAACGCATCGAGCCCGGCAAGAGGATGTTTCAACCGCCCGACGGGGAGGTGCTGCGCGACTACGAGGAGACCCAGCGCACGCCCGACGACTGGGAGGCGCAGGTCAGCCAGCGGCCGATCGCCCGGCACGCGCTGGAACATCTGGCGACTTCGGACCGCGGCGTGGTCATGTTCCGCCGCCTGCTGAACGAGGCGATCGACGCGGTCGAGCGCGGCGAGGACCCGCCCGGCACCTCGCGGGACCCGGCCGACAGGGTCGTCGTCGTGCCGTCGGGCAACGAAGTCATCGCCGGCGGCAAGACGGCGGCCGCTTCATAGGGCGGCGCAGCCTACCGCCCGGGTATGCGGTTGCCGGGCGCGTTGATGCCGCTCGCGCCCCAGCGGTCCGGGTGGCCGCGCTCGTACTGGCGCGGGTAGGCCAGCGTCTCGCCCAGTTCTTGCGCCGCGTGCCAGACCCATCGAGGGTTGAACAGCATCGGCCGCGCCATGGCGACCATATCCGCCTGCCCGTCGAGCAGGATGGTTTCGGCCTGACGCGGCTCGCTGATCTGGCCGACCGCGATCACCGGCATGTCGACGGCGGCCTTGACCGCCTCGGCGAACGGGGTCTGGAAACCCGGCCCCACGGCGATGCGCTGGGCCGGGCTCAACCCCCCGCTGGAAACATGGATGTAGTCGCAACCCAGCGCCGCGAGGGCGCAAGCGAGCTCGACGGTTTCCTCGACCGACCAGCCACCCGCCACCCAATCGGTCGCGGAGACGCGCATCCCGATGGGAAGCTCGGCCGGCCAGACCACCCGGACGGCCTCGAACACTTCGAGCGCGAAACGCATCCGGTTGGCCAGGCTGCCGCCGTATTCGTCGTTCCGGCGGTTGGTCAGCGGAGACAGGAACTGGTGGATCAGATAGCCATGCGCGCCGTGGAGTTCGATCGCCCGGGCGCCGGCGCGACTTGCGCGGAGCGCCGCGTCGACGAAGCCTTGCACCACCTCGCAGACGGCATCGGCGGATAGCGGCCGCGGCGGCGGCCACCTGTCCGAAAGCGGCACCGCAGACGGCGCGACCGCCTCATACCCGCCCTCCTCGACCGGCAGCGGCCCGCCGCCCTTCCAGGGTTCCCGGGCGGAGGCCTTGCGCCCGGCATGGCAAAGCTGAACGCCGAAATGCCCGTCGCTGTGGGTGGCGAAAAACCGGGCGATGCGGGCGAGAGCGGCCTCCTGCTCGTCGGAGTAAAGGGACAGGCAGCTGGGCGCGTTGCGCGCGTGTGCGGCGACATAGGTGGACTCGGTCAATACCAGCGCGGCGCCGGAGACCGCATACTGGCCGAGATGCATCAGGTGCCAGTCACCCGCCACGCCATCGTCAGCCGAGAACTGCGTCATCGGGGCGACGACGATGCGGTTGGGTAGCCGCAAGCCGCGCAACTCGATCGGTTCGAACAGCTTCGCCGCCATTCCCCTCTCCGCCGCAGCTCCCGCATGGCCCCGCCGACCTTCCGGGAACGCCCGGGGACTGGCGCGCCTGCTCGGGGTGAGGCGACCTTACAGAATCCTCCGCACCGAGTCGCGGCGAAGCAGTCTATCGCAGGATCGCCGGTGCCTACCCGAACGGCAGCAGCACGGTGGCACCCGTGGTTCGCCGGGCTTCGATCATGCGGTGGGCCTCGGCCGCCTCGCTGAGCGGGTAGAGGTGGTTGACCGCGGGCTTGACCGCGCCGCCTTGCACGGCCTGGAACAAGTCCTCCGCGCCGGCGGCCAGATCCTCGCGCTTCGCCATGTAGTGCATGATCGCCGGCCGGGTGAGGAACAGCGAGCCGCGCGCGCCGAGCTCGATCACGTCGACCGGGTCGGGCGCGCCCGAGGCGTGGCCGTAGCTCGCCATCATGCCGAGCGGGCGCAGGCAGTCCATCGAGCGGCGGAAGGTGTCCTTGCCGATCGATTCGTAGACCACCGCGCAGCCCTCGCCCCCGGTGACCTCCCTGACGGTGGCGACGAAGTCGCCCTCGCCATGCACGACGGCATGGTCGCAGCCCGCCGCGCGCGCCTGCTCCGCCTTCTCCCCGGTGCTGACGGTGCCGATGACGGTCGCGCCGAGATGCTTGCCCCACTGGCACAGGATCTGGCCCATGCCGCCCGCCGCCGCATGCACCAGGATCGTGTCGCCGGGCTCGACCCGGTAAGTCCGCCGCAGCAGGTACTGGGCGGTGAGCCCCTTGAGCATCAGCGCGGCGACGGCGCGCGCATCGATCCCGTCGGGGACGCGCACGACCTTATCCGCCGGGTAGATGCGCTCCTGGCTGTATGCGCCGTGCGGCGGCATGGCGTAGCCCACGCGGTCGCCCGGGGCGAGCCCCTCGACGCCCTCGCCGACCTCGGTGACCACGCCGGCGCCCTCGAAGCCGAGCACCAGCGGCAGGGCGGGAACCGGCCAGGGATGCGGCATGCCGCGCCGGTGATAGGTGTCGACATAGTTGACGCCCACCGCCTCGTTGCGGATGCGAACCTCGCCCGCGCCCGGCGCGCCGACCGCGACCTCTTCCCAACGGAAGACATCGGGCGTGCCCTTCTCGTGAATCACCGCCGCCATCGGCATTTCGCCTCTCCCCAACCGGCTTCGAGCGGGCGGAGAATACCGCCCCGGGGCCGCCGGCTACAGGGTTTGCCGGTCCTCCCGCCATCGGACATACTCGCTGCCGCCAACGCTCGGGGAGGTGCAGGGGATGGAGTTTCACGGCCCGTCGACGGTCGACGAGGCGGTTTCGCTGCTGGCCGCGGACGAGGATGCGCGCTGTCTCGCGGGCGGCGCGACGCTGGTCGCGATGATGAACGCCGACCTGGTGATGCCCTCTGCGCTCGTCAGCCTGCGCCATATCGCGGCGCTCGGGGGAATCGCGGCCGACGCCGGCGGCGGGCTCCGCATCGGCGCGATGACGACCCACCGCGAGGTCGCCGATGCGGCCGGTCTCGACGGCGCGCATGCGCTGATTTCCGAGACCGCGCGGGCGATCGGCCATCCGGCGATCCGCAACATGGGGACCATCGGCGGGTCGATCGGCCACGGCGACCCGCAGGCCGACTATCCGGCTGCGCTGGTGGCGCTGGACGCTTCGGTCGAGCTGCGGGGGCCGGACGGGGCGCGGGCCGTCCCGGCGCAGGATTTCTTCGTCGACTATCTGGAAACCGCATTGCAGCCGGGCGAGCTGATCACCGCCGTCACCCTGCCGCCGTCGCCCGCGGGCGGGTTCGGGGCCTACGAGAAATTCGCCCGTGTCGAAGGCGATTACGCGACGGTCTCGGTTGCCGCGGCGGTGGCGATGGAGGCCGGACGGTGCCGCTACGTCCGCGTCGCGCTCGGCAGTTGCGGGCCGATCCCGGTCCGGGCGGAGGATGCGGAGGCGCGGCTCGCGGGAACCGCGCTGGCGGACGAGGATGTCGCCGCGGCCGCGGCGGTCCTCCGGGACGCCTGCGACCCGGTGGACGACGTCCGGGGTTCGGGCGAGTACCGCATGATGCTGGTCGAGCCGCTGCTCGGCCGCGCGCTCCGCGCGGCGGCGGCCAAGGGAGGGGCGCGATGAGCGAAGCCATCCCGATCTCGCTCACGGTCAACGGAAGGACGCACCGGCTGTTCGTCCAGCCCTGGCACACGCTTCTCCAGGTATTGCGCGAGCAGATTTCGCTCACCGGCTCCAAGCGGGGCTGCAACCAGGGGGTCTGCGGTGCCTGTTCGGTGATGATCGACGGCGCCGTGATGCGCGGCTGCCTGACGCTCGCCGCCGACGCCGCCGGACGCGAGATCGTCACCGTGGAGGGTCTCGCCGTGGGCGGCGCACTGTCGCCGGTGCAACAGGCGCTGCTCGACCATGGCGCGGTGCAGTGCGGCTTCTGCATGCCGGGCATGGCGGTGGCGGCGACCGCATTGCTGGCGGACAACCCGAGCCCGAGCGACGCCGAGATCCGCGACGGGCTGTCGGGCAATCTCTGCCGCTGTTCGGGCTATGTGAAGGTGGTCGAGGCGGTGAGATCCGCGAGCGCGGGAGGCGCGTCATGAACGACTATGTGAGCCCCGTCGGGCAGGGCATCCCGCGGCTGGAGACGCGCGACAAGATCACCGGCAGGGCGGTCTACGCCGACGACATGTCGCGCCCCGACATGCTGGTGGGCGTGATCGTGCCGAGCCCCCACGCCCATGCGCGGATCACGGGATACGACGTCTCCGCCGCGCTCGCGCTCGACGGCGTCGCGGCGGTGGTCACCGGCGTGGACATCGGCGACCACAAGATCGGCCCCTTCGTCAAGGACGAGACCGCGCTCGCGGTCGGCAAGGTGCGCTATATGGGCGAGCCGGTGGCCGCGGTGGCGGCGGTCGATCTGGAGACCGCCAGGCAGGCCGCGCGGCTGATCGACATCTCCTACGAGGAGCTGCCGGCGGTGTTCGACACCGACGCGGCGACCGCCGCGGACGCGCCCGCGCTGCACGAGGGCTTCGCGGACTACATCAAGGTCTTCGAGGCCGACAGCGACCGCAACGCGATGGCGATCATCGAGATCGTCGAGGGCGACGTGGACGCGGCCTGGGAACGCTGCGCGGCGATCGTCGAGGGAAGCTACGAGACCCAGGCGCAGTGCCACACCTACATGGAGCCGTGCTCGGCGCTGGCCGAGATCGATTCCAACGGCAAGATCACCATCTGGTCGTCCAACCAGTCGGTGTTCCACGTCCAGTCCTTCGTCGCCGATTCGCTCGGGCTTCCGATGTCCAAGCTGCGCTGCGTCACCCCGCAGGTGGGCGGCGCCTTCGGCGGCAAGATGGAGCAGACCGTACAGCCCGCCGCCGCCGCGCTCGCCCGCGCCACCGGCCGGCCGGTCAAGGTGACGCTGAGCCGCGAGCAGGATTTCGAGATGATCCGCTCCCGCCACCCCGGCAAGGTGTGGATGAAGACCGGCGCGGCGGCAGACGGCACGCTGCTCGCGCGCGAGGTCAGGATCGTCCTCGACGCCGGCGCCTATGCCGACGACAGCCCGGGCGTGGCCGGGATCGCGGCGCTGTTCTGCCGTGGGCCATACCGCATCGAGAACGTCTCGATCGAATCGCGCCCGGTCTACACCAACAAGCTGCGCTCGGGCGCGTTCCGCGGCTTCGGCGGCCCGCAGGTCGCCATCGCCGGCGAGACCCAGATCGACGAGATCGCCGACCGGCTCGGCATGGACCCGATCGACCTGCGGCTGAAGAACGTCGTGCTCCCGGGCGAGGAGTGGATGATCGGCGTGGCGCTCAACAAGGCCGGGCTGTCGGAGTGCCTGGAGCGGGTCCGCGCCGCTTGCGGCTGGGACGCGAAGCGCAAGGCGGTGTCCAACGGGTCGGGCCGCAAGCGCGGAATCGGGCTCGCCTGCATCCCGCATATCTCGGGCGTGCTGACCTCGGGCGCGATCGTCCGCATCCTGGAGGACGGCACCGCGGTGCTGAACACCGGCGCGGTCGACAACGGCCAGGGCTCGGACACGGTGCTGGTCCAAATCTGCGCCGCCGCGCTCGGCCTCGAAGTCGACCAGGTGAGCGTGGCCACGCCGGATACCGACGGCTCGCCCTATAACTGGGGCACCACGGCGAGCCGCGTCACCTACATGGCGGGCCGCGCGGTGGTCGCCGCCGCCGAGGACGCGGTGGCCCAGCTCAAGCAGCGCGCGGCGGTCATGATGGAGTGCGCCGAGGAGGACCTGGAACTCCGCGACGGCGGGCGCATCGGCATCAAGGGCGTGCCGGAGGCCGAGATCGGGTTCCGCGACATCTCCGGCTTCTCGCACTGGGTCGCCGGCGGGCCGGTCATCGGCACCAACTCGCTGGCCTATGACGGGCCGGATTTCGACCCCAAGCGCGGCTACCTGAAGGGCTTTCCGTTCGGCAAGATCGGCGCCTGGATCTTCGCCGCCCAGGCGGTCGAGGTGGAGGTCGACGAAGCGACCGGGCGGATCGTGCCGCTGAAAGTCTGGTCGGCGCACGATATCGGCAAGGCGATCAACCCGACGGCGGTGGAGGGCCAGATCCAGGGCGGCATCGTCCAGGGGCTGGGCTACGCGCTGTGCGAGGAGATGGTGTGGGATTCGGGGCGGCTCGCGAACCCGTCTTTGATGGATTACAAGATTCCGGGCATCATGGACGTGCCGCCCGAGATCGACACCATGCTGGTCGAGGACCCGGACGAGCACGGCCCGTTCGGCGCCAAGGGCGTCGGCGAGCCGCCGATCGTCGGCATCGCGCCGGCGATCTCCAACGCCGTCGCCCATGCCACGGGAACCCGGCTCAGGCGCCTGCCGATGACGCCGGAACGGGTGCTGCGGGCCTTGCGGGGGTAGCCGGCGGGCGACGCGAATGGCCGGGACGCTGATCGTCAAGGACGGCCTGGTCGTCCGCGGCGCCGCCGGGGCGCGCCGCTACGAGACCGTGGACATCGTGGTCGAGGGCGCGCATATCTCCGCCATCGGACCGGGCAAGGGACGGGAGTACGACGGAACCGTCGTCGACGCGTCGAACGGGATCGTCATGCCGGGGCTGGTGAACGCCCATCTCCACTCGAACGAGGGGTTCCAGCAGGGCGCCTACGACAACCTGCCGCTCGAAATCTGGCTCGGCGAGAGTTACCCGCCTTTCGGCTTTCCGATCCTGACGGAGCGCGACTATTACCTGCGAACCATGCTGGCGGCCATCGAATCGATCCGCGCCGGCGTGACGACCGTCCAGGACGACTATGTGCATCCGCCGGCCACGCCGGACGCGATGGACGCGGCGATCCGGGCTTACGCGGATGCGGGCCTCCGAGCCTGGGTGACGGTGGACATGTGGGACCAGCCTTTGCGGGCGTGCCTGCCGTGGGCGGACGAGCTGATACCGGAGGCGATCCACGACGAGCTCGCGGCCATGGGCGGCGCCGATGCAGATGCGCAGACCGCCCTGTTCGAGCGCCAGTTCGAGCGCTGGCACGGTCACGACGGCCGGATCCGCATCGTGCTGGCCCCCTGCGGGCCGCAGCGCTGTACACCCGACCTCCTGCGCCGGATCGCCGCGCTGTCGGAAGAGCGCGACATTCCGATCCACTGCCACACGCTGGAGACCAGGCTGCAGGCGATCCACGCCCAACAGGCCTGGGGCATGACCGCAGTGGCCTTCATGGAAAGCATGGGGCTTCTCGGACCGCGCAGCACGCTGGTCCATGCGATATGGCTCACCGAGGACGACATCGCGCGGCTCTCCGGGCACGGCTGCTCGGCGGTCCACAACCCGCTGTCCAACATGAAGCTCGGCAGCGGCACCTGTCCTGTGCGCAAGCTGCTGGACGCCGGGATCGACGTGGCGCTCGGCACCGACGGCCTGGCGACCAGCGACACCGCCGATCTCGTGGAGGCGATCAGGGCGGCAAGCCTGATCCACAAACCGGGCAATCCGGACCACGAGTCCTGGGTCTCCGCCGACGAAGTGTTCGACATGGCGACCTCGGCGGGAGCCCGGACGGGGCTGATGGCCGACGAGACGGGAAGGATCGAGCCCGGCATGCGGGCCGACCTGATCCTGCTCGACCGCAATCATTGGGGCTTCGTCCCGCTGGTCGACCCGATCCGCCAGCTCGCTTTCTCGGCGACGTCGGAGGCGGTGAAGACCTCGATCGTGGACGGCCGGGTTGTCATGCTCGACCGGAAGATCCTGACGGTGGACGAAGACGCGCTGCGCGACGAGATCCGCGAAGCGGGCGAACGCTATCTGCGGGATTGCGTGCCGGCGATGGAGGCCGGAGCCCGCCGGCTCGCCCCCGCTCTCGAAGCGATATACCGGCGTGCCCAGGCGACCCGGCTCCCGACCTGACCCGTCACGGCAGCCGGATGCCGGTTCGCCTTGGTGTGGAAATGTTCTAGAGTTCCCGTAGCAACTGGACCCCGAGAGGTATCGACATGGCCGATTCCGGAGCGCCCGCGCCGGCCCAGGCGGCCGGCTATGACGTCGTCACCCGCGGCGTGCATCATCTCGCGCTGACCACCGAGGACATGAAGGCGACCACCGAGTTCTTCGTGAACGTCGTCGGCATGCCGCTGGTGCACGCGATGAAGGTCCCGGAGGGCGTCGGCACCGGGCCCGGCAATCGCGGCAACCCGCCCTGGGAATGCATCCGGCACTACTTCTTCGACATGGGGAACGACAGCCTGCTCGCGTTCTTCGAGATCCCCAAGGGGGAGAAGCCGCAATCGGACCGCGACGCCATCGGCGGCATGCAGCATTGCGCCTTCGTGGTGACGGAGGAACGGTTCGCGGAGATCCAGCGGCGGCTGACCGAGCACGGCGTTCCCTTCGACGGGCCGATCGACATCCTGCCGGGCATGGTCTCGATCTATTTCAGGGATCCCAACGGGATCCGGCTGGAGGCGTGCTGCCATCCGGCGGAGGGCGAGGCCCCGGGGGTGATCCCGATGGTCACCCAGACCAGGGCGGAAGCCGCAGCCGAGCTGGAGACGCTGGACGTCGATGCGGGCTGGATCGACGCGATGACCGGGGTGCTGCCCGCCGAACGATGACGCGCGCCGGCCCATCGCTACGGCGCGCGGCCGGTCCCGAGCGAAGCCGAGGGGCGCCTATTCGGCGGCGACCCGCTCCGGCCGGTTGGTCCACCGGGCCAGAAGCTCGTGCGCCTCGGCCGCCTTCTTATCGAGCTCCGCCTTGCCCGAGACCCGGCAGGTGAGCTCGAGCCGGATGTCGTTGGGGTCGAAGAAGTAGATCGACTTGACGAAGCCGTGGTCGGTCACGCCGAGCACGTCGACGCCTTCCGCTTCCAGCCGCGCCTTGGCGGTCTCCAGCGCCGCCTCGTTCTCCACCTCGAGCGCGAGGTGGTTGACCCAGCGCGGCGTGCCGGGGTCGCGTTGGGTGATCTCGCCGTCGCCGAGATCGAAGAACGCGACATAGGAGCCGTCCGCCATCTCGAAGAAGATGTGGACATAGGGCGAGTACTCGCCGGTGCTCGGCACGATGTCGGCCGAGACCACGTGGGCCAACGGGAGGCCGAGCACGTCCTCGTAGAAATGCCGGGTCTGCTCGGCGTCGCGGCAGCGATAGGCCCAGTGATGCAGGCTCTTGATCGAAGGCATCATGGCGTCTCTCCTCGAAAGGCGTACCGGTTCAGGCGGCCACCGGCGCGGGCACGGGAAAATAGGATTCCAGCCAATCCTCGATCACCCGCCGCACCCGCACATTGCTCTCGGCGAACATGAAATGATCGGTGTCCGCGGTCAGGTGCAGGTCGGTGGGCTGGCCGGCGCGCTTGAACATCTCGATCGACTGCTCGGTCGGGGTGACCGAATCCACCGAGCTGTGCAGCAGGAGCAGCGGCCTGGGCGCGATGTTGCCGACCACGTCGTCGGCGACGAAATCGTACATCGACTGGGCCGTCTCGGCGGGGAACTCGCTGACCGAGTTGGCGGCGAGGTTGTTCCTGAGATGATCGGGTATCGGCACGATGTCGTAGCGCGGCACCATCAGCGACTCGCCGGTCCGCTCGCGGTGGCGCCTGCCGGCTTCGAGCATGTCGGTGAACTTCCGCCACGCTTCCGGCGTCGGGTGCTGGCCGCGGAACTTGCGCGCGCCGTCGCCCCACCCGCCGGACGAGATCACCGCCGCGATCCGGTCATGGACGCCGGCGGTGTAGACCGAGACCGCCGCGCCGAAGCTCGAACCGAGCGCGCCGATGCGGTCGGGCTCGACTTCCGGCCGCGTCGCCAGCCAGCCATGCGCCGCCTTGGTGTCCTCGACCTGTTCCAGGCAGATGATCCGGCCGAATTCGCCGTCGCTCTCGCCGCAGCCCCGCATGTCGAAGCGCAGCGTGACATAGCCGAGGCCGGTCAGCATCCGGCAGGGCAGCACGCAGTTGCCGGACGTCTTGTTGCCGCCGAAACCGTGCAGGACCAGGAAGGCCGGGCGGCGTTCGCCCGGCGCCATGTCGTCCGGCAGATGCAGGATACCGCGCAGGGTGAGCCCCTCTGACTGGAAGGAAATGGGTTCTTCGCGCGGCATGCCGTCTCCCCGTTCAATCCTTCTCCGCACCATAGCGGGTTTCCAGATCGGCGACGAGTGCGCGGGCGGCGGCGACCGCGGCGTCGATCGTCCGAGCCTCCGGCGGGGAGTCCGCCGGCTCGCCGAAATGGACGCTCACCCGGCGCAGCCGGGGCCAGCGCCGGTGGCGCGGCAGCGCCGCGAAGGTCCCCGCGATATAGGCGGGCGCCAGCGCGGCCTGGCGTTGCGAGAGCAGCATGCCGATCCCGCGCATGAAACCCCGGAGCCGCCCGTCCGGGGAGCGCCAGGATTCGGGGAACCAGACCACGCTGTCGCCGCGGTCGATCAGCCCGCCGGCGATGGCGAGCCCCTCGGCGGGGCTGCGGTCGTCGACCGGAAACAGCCGGGCGACGCGGGCGAGCCAGCTCAGCGTGGACGATTCGAACACGCGGGCCTTGTCGGCGCTCCACCAGAGTCCGTCGAACGCCCGCCAGGGAAGCGCCGCCGCCAGCACCAGCGGGTCGAGATCGCTGGCATGGTTGGCGATCAGGATCACCGGCCGGCCGGCATCGGGGACCGGGCCGCTGCGCCGGACGCCGAACGCCGCCTTCATGACCAGCCGGTTGAGCCACCAGGCCGTCCAGCCGACGCAGCGCCCGACGCCGCGCGGCGGCGCAGGCAGGACGATGTCCGCCGGGGCTTCGGGCGCCGCCTCGGGCGCAGCGATGGCGGCGCGGGCGAGATCGGCGAGCGTCACCACCTCGGCCAGCGCGTCGGGGGAGAGCGAGACGCCGAGCGCGCCCTCGATCTCCTGCGCGATCTCCAGCCAGGCGAGCGAATCGACGCCGAGGTCGAGCTGCGGGCTGGTCGAGAAGTCGATCGGGTGGTCGGCGAAGCGGGCGCGCATCAGCCCGAGGACGCGGACCGCCCGGGGGTCCGCATCCTCCGCCCCGCGCGCCGCTGCGGCCTCGCGGCCGCCGGCGGCGTCGAACAGCGCGGGCAGGCGGAACCGGCGGAGCTTGCTCAGCCGGGTTCGCGGCAACGGCTCGCGATGGATGCGGTAGGACGTCACCCGCTTGTACGGCGCGAGCTCGGCGCCGGCCTCGGTGACGGCGATGCGGATCGCGTCGTCGAGCCGCCGGGTCTGCGCCTGGCGCAGCCCGTCCTCGTCCGGGACGATGAGTGCGGCGAGGCCGCCGTCGCGCTCGAACACCGCGGCCTCGGCGATCAGCGGGCTCGCGGCGAGCGCGGTCTCGACTTCTTCGGGGCCGATATTCTTGCCGCCGGACAACACGATCACGTCCTTGCTGCGCCCGGTGACCACCAGCGAGCCGTCGGCGTCGATGCGGCCGAGATCGCCGGAGCGGAACCAGCCCTCTTCGGCGAACACGGAGGCGGTGGCCGCGCTGTCGTTGAAATAGCCCGCGAACACGTGCGGGCCGCGGATCTGCACCTCGCCGATCCCTTCCTCGTCGGCATCGGCGATGCGCAGCTCGCTGCCCTCGACCGGCCTGCCCTCGGTGCCGATGCGCCCGGCGCCGTAGCGGTTGTAGGTGGTGACCGACGAGGTCTCGACCAGCCCGTAGCCGGTGAGCACCTGGAAGCCGAGCCCTTCGAGGCGCCAGGCGACCCCCTCGTCGAGCTTGGCGCCGCCCGAGACCACCATGCGCAGCCGGGGCGCGAAGCGGCGGCGCACCGGCCACATCAGCCACCTGCCGAGGCGCGGGCCGCCAATGCGCGAGACCGCCGTGGAAACCCGCCAGAGGGCGCCGAACAGCGTGCCGGCAACGCCGTTCTCCAGCCTCCCGCCGATCCCCTCGACCAGGGCCTCGTAGAGCCGCGGCACGCCCAGCATGACGGTCGCGCGGGCTTCGCGGAGCGCGGTCGCGACATCGGGTCCGGTGGGCGCGCTCGGGAGGATTACGGTCGAGCCGCAGGCGAACGGCACCATCAGCCCGGCCATGAAGGGATAGGCGTGGTGAAGCGGCAAGGGCAGCGCGGCCCGGTCGCTCGTGTCGACGAACCCGCCCTCGGCCAGCGCCTCGACGTTGAACATGAAATTGCCGTGGGTCAGGGGCACGCCCTTGGCCACACCGGTGGTGCCGGAGGTGTAGATGATCGCGGCGAGGTCTTCCGGCGCGACCGCGGGAAGCCCCTCCGGCGCTTCGCCGAGCAGCGTCGACCAGTGCGCGGGTGCGCCGGTGCCGGCGCCGTCGAGCCGCCAGACGCCGGCGAGGTCACGGACTGCCGCTTCGGGAAGCTCGTCCAGGACCTGCCGGTCGGCGAACAGCGCCCGCGCCCCGCTATCGGCCAGCGCCCGGCGGAACTCCTCCGGCGATCCCATGTCGTCGAGCGGAACCGCGACCGCGCCGAGCGCGGCGAGGGCGAGGCGCAGCACCACCTGCGCGTCGCTGTTGACGCCGATCACGCCGACCCGGACGCCGTGGCCGAGGCCGCGCCCGGTCAGCCCGCCGGCGAGCGCGAGCGCGTCGCGGTGCAGGCCGCGATAGCTGCGGGTTTCCATGCCCGCCTCGCTGAAGGCGATGACCGCCGGGGCATCGCCGAAGCGCTGCAGATCGTCGATCAGGGTTTGCAGCGTGCGGTTCATGGCGAAACGCCCGTGAGGCGGCGCGGAGCCTAGTGCGTGCGCGGGTTCTTCATCACCCTGTCCCGATCCGCCGAGACCACGTCGACGGTATGCACCTCGCCATCGCGCAGCAGCCTGAGGGTCACCGTCGACCCGGCGGGGCCGATACCCCAGACCCGGCGATACATCTGGGCCATGGATTCGATCTTGGCGTCATTGACCGCCAGCACGACGTCGCCCGCCTCGACGTCCGACCCGGCGCAGGGGCCGCGCTCGGAGATCGAGGTGATCAGCACCCGGCCCAGCGCCTCGACGCTGTAGATGCCGAGCCAGGGCCGGCTGGGGCCCGGGCGCCGGCCGTAGCGCAGCAGGTCGTCCACGGTTTCCTTGTAGAGATCGATCGGGACGAACATGTTGCCCGCGCTCGGCCCGCCGCCGGGCGCCGCGTCCTGGACGAAGAGCGAGCCCAGCCCGACCAGCCGGCCGTCGCCGTCGATCAGCGCCGCGCCGCTCCAATGGGGGTGCGGCGGTGCGGTGAATATCGCCTCGTCGAGCAGGTATTCCCAGTAGCCGGCGAATTCCCGCTTGGAGACGACCTGCGCCTTGATGGCGTTCTCCAGGCCTCCCCGGGCGGCCGCGACCAGCCAGTCCTTTTCCTTGAACCCGGCCGTGTCGCCGAGCGCGATGGGCCTCGCGCCGAGCGCGGAGCCGCCGCGCAGCAGGCCGAACCCGGTCTCGTAATCGTAGGCGAGCACCTGGGCGCGGGTCGCGCCGGCCTGTTCCGAACCGAGGACGATGTGCTCGGCCTCGGCGACCAGATAGCCGATGGTGAGGAACAAATTGTCCTCGCCCACCAGGATCGCGTTGCCTTCGCGCTCGGTACCCAGATAGGACGAGCTGAACGCATCCTCCGGCGCCTGCGAGCGGAGCTGCACGACCGAGCGCAGCACGTCGGCCAGCTCGAAGCGGTAATCCGCCGGGTCGGGCCGCGTGACGCGCCCGATATTGGGGTCGACCAGATGCGCCAGGGATAGCGGCTTGTGACCGTTCGCTTGCTCGATTCCGCTCATGACCGGATGGGCAGATGACTACGGGAGGGCAGGATACCACCCCGCCGCCGGCAAAGCACAGGCCCGGGCGGATCGCCGCCGATCCGCGTCAGCGCACGCGTTTCAGGCTGGACTGGCTGAAGTCGCGGTCCGACAGCCTGGCGCGGAACGCGAAGTCGGACCAGCGCATGATCGTGCTCTTGCCCGTCAGATGGTTCTCCATCGTCATCTCGGAGGCGCGCCAGTAGCGGTCCAGATAGCGCTGGTATTTGCCCAGCGCGAGCGTCTTGAGATGCGCGTTCTTGCGGTCGAAATAGGCGATCTTCCAGACCCGGAGCTCGTCCTTGTCGCGCCAGACGATCTGCCTGGTGTAGCCCGACCCCTTCTCGACCGGCACGGTCTCCACCACCGAACACTCGAGCTCGCCGCAGGCTTCGTCCTTCAGGTAGCGGTACTTGTATTTCTCCACCTCCGGCGCGCCGAGATCCTCGTAGGAAAACTCGCTGCCCATGAAGGAGCCCGACCGGTTCGACGAGCTGATCCGCTTGACCCGCTTGAGCGCCGGCAGATAGAGCCACTGGTCGTCCGGCCCCTCCCGGTGGGAATGGATCAGCAGCGCGGTTCCCTTGACGCCGCGCGGCTCGTCGAACACGAACAGGCTCTTGTTGCCGTCGTCGGCGACCTCGAGGACCTTGATCCGAAGCTGCCGCCGGCTCTCGCGCCCCTGCTTGTTGCGCAGCACCATGGTCTGGCTGGCGGTGAAATTGCCGAACCCCCGGTCCCGCTCACGCGCTTCCTCCGCGATCCGACGGCCACGCTCCTCGGCGCTCTGGGCATCGGCCGCCGCGGGAATCGCGAGGATCGCCGGCAAGCCGAGCCAGCAGGCCAGCGCGATCGACCGGGTGGAACGGGCGCGAATCATGACTTCCTCCGATCGAGAGCCATCAACAAAGGCGGCAGAAGCAGGAAATCCGCGAGCAGCGCGAAAACGATCGTGAGCGAGACCAGGAGGCCGAGCGCCCAGCTGACCTCGAAACCGGACGAGGCGAACACCAGGAAGCCGAGCGCGAGCACGGCGGTGGTGGTCCACAGGGCGTGGCCGACGGCGCGAAAGGCGGAGCGCACCGCCTCGGGGGCGTCGCGGCCTTCGCGCCTCGCCTTGAGGTACTTGGTCAGGAAATGGATCGTGTCGTCGACCACGATCCCGAACGCGATGGCGGTCATCACCGAACCGGCGAGGCCCACGCGGCCGACCATGAAGCCCCAGAGGCCGAGGCTCATCGCGGCGGGGATGAAATTCGGCACCAGGCTCAGCAGGCCCACCCGCAGGCTCCGGAACACGAAGACCAGGATCAGCGAAATGAGCGCCATCGCGACGATCGTGCCGGTCAGCATGCTCTCGATGTTGCGCTGGGAAAGATGGGCGAAGACGATGGTGACGCCCGAGGCCTCGGCCGCGAGACCGGGGGCGTTGGCCCGCAGCCACGCCTGGGCGCGCGCGTCCAGCTCGCGCTGCGCCTGGGAGGTGAGGCTCCGCATCACCACCGTCATGCGGGTCGCCGCCTTGCCGATATCGATCCGGTTGTTCAGATCCCTGCCGAAGGGCAGCGACAGCTCGTAAAGCAGCAGATATTGCGAGGACAGGTCCGGGTCGTCGGGCACCCGGTAGAAATCCGGGTCGTCGCCGTGCAGGTTCTTGTTCAGGCGCTTCATGATGTCGGGAAAGGCCTGGACGTGGGACACCTCGGGCTGTTTGCGGAACCATTCGGCGAACGCCTCGACCTGGCGCAGATAGGCGGGCTCGGTGATGCCGCCTTCGGTGCCCGAATCGAGCGAATATTCCAGCGTCTCGACGCCGGTGAGGTTGTCGATGACGAAATCCGTGTCCTTGCGGAACTCGTACCGCTCGCTGAGATATTTCGTCCAGTTGTCGGTGAGTTCCAGCCGGGGAATGCCGGTGACCAGGACGACGGCGAGGATGGCGGAGCACCAGAGCAGAACGCCGCGGCGCCGCACGACGAACCCGCCGAAGCGATCGAAAAAGGCGGGCTGCCCGGCGCGGCGAGCGCGCGGCCGCATCGGCAGGACCGAGAGCAGCGCGGGCAGCAGCGTCAGCGAATAGACCAGCGCGCAGAACACGCCGAACGCGACCAGATTGCCGAGCACGCGGAAGGGCGGCGAATCGGAGGCGTTCAGGCTCAGAAAGCCGATCGCCGTGGTGAGCGAGGTCAGGAATACCGGCCATGCATTGACCCGGATCGACTCCGCGATCGCCGCATTCCGGTCCAGCCCCCTGCCCATGCCGTCCAGCGCGGCCGCGACGACATGGACCGAATGTGCGACCGCCACCGTCATCACGATGATTGGGACGCCCGAATTGGCCGGGTTGAACACCGTTCCGAGCCAGCCGGCGAGACCCACCGTGGTGTTGACCGCGAACATCAGCACGGCGACGAGCGCCACCGTCCCGAGGATCGAGCGCAGGAGCGCGGCCGCCACCAGCGTGATGATGGCGAACACGACCGGGATCAGGGTTTCGAGGTCGTCCTTGGTGGCGTCGGCGAAGGCCCGGTTCAGCGGCACGTCGCCGGTCAGGTAGTAGGCGATATCCGGGTGGCCGGCGCGGGCCTTGTCCAAGAGGCCGTTGAGATAGTCGGTGATCTCGATCACCGCGGCATCGGGGTTGTCGGGCAGGGCGAAGTCGATCGCGAGCCCCGCCACCTTGCCGTCGCGCGAGACCAGGCGTCCGGCGATCTCGGCCGCGTTGAGCGCGACCTCGCGGACCCGCTCCAGCTCGGGATCCGAGAGCGCGCCCGCATCCTCGACCAGCGGCCGGACGATCAGCTCGTCGCCGTTCGCCCGGCTGTGGGAATAGTTGGTGAGCGAGTCCACCCGGGTGGAATGCGGCGCCTGCCACGCCGCCTCGGTCAGCTCCTCGACGGCCCGCAGCGTCTCGCGGGTGAACACCGAGCCCTCGCGCGGGGCGACCGCGATCAGCGCCCTGTTGGACGCGCCGTAGGTCGCTTCCAGCGCGTTCAAGGCGGCAAGCTGCGGGTTGTCCTCGTCGAACAGGCTGCGGTAGTCGTTGGTCACGCTGACGAATCCGGCGCCCGCCGTCATCGCGAGCATGGCCAGCGCGGCGATCGCGAGGACCGGCCAGCGATGGCGCAGGATCGCACCGGCGAAGCGGTCGAGAGCGTCGGTCATCGAACCGGTCCTACCACCGCGAGGATCGCTCTGCATAGACGCGGTCGGGCAATCGGCAGCCGATTCCCCCTTCGTCGAAATTCGAAACGTCGAGCATGGTGGCGAGATTCGCCATTTGGCGGGACGGGCCGGGCCCGATCTTTTCCATCATCTGCTCGATCCGGTCGTGGGTGTGGAATTGCCACGGGATTCCCGGCGCCCGGCGCTCTGGAAACATGAGCTCGCCGGCGAGCCCGTCGCCGATCGCGGTGCGCGCGACGTAGTTCGCCGCCCGGTCGGGATCGACATGCCGGGCTTTGGCGTGGCCGTCTGTATAGGCGGTAGGGATCTTCATCGCATCGAAATTGAGGATTGCGCCGTGCCGAGAGCCCGGCAGCATATCCGAATAACATAAGGAGGTTGAGGAATCGATTGCAAAGCCACCGGCCGACCGGCGCTGGCGGGCCGATCGCCGGCCCCGCTCACGCCAGCCCGGCGGCGCGGACCGCCGCCAGGTAGCCCCGGCTGACCGGGGCCTCGTGTCCGCCGGTCAGGCCCAATACGGTGCGGCCGTTGCGGCGCGCCGCCCCGGTCACATGGCGCCGCGAGACCCAGTAGGACCGGTGGACGCGCAGCCCGCCGGCGCCTTCGAGTTCCGCCACCGCATCGGCGAAACGCATCAGCACCAGCGTCGAGCCGGCGGTGGTGAACGCCTCGACGTAGTGATCCGACATGCGAAGATACACCAGATCGCGGCCGAGTTCCGGCGGCAGGCGGTCGAGGAAGCGCACGGTCTCGCGCCCGGCATCGCCCGCGGCCGATGACGCGCCGTCCCCGGCGGCCGTCTGCACGCGGGCAAGCACGCCGACGACGAGAAAGCTGATCGCCATCATCAGCACGGCCACGCCGGGATAGATCGTCGCGAGCGCGTTGCCGCCCTCGTAGCCCGGCCGGAACAGGGTCTCGGCGGCCAGCACGACGGCGGTGCCGGGAACCGCCGCCACCAGGGCGGCGCCCGCCATCGCCAGCGCCAGGCCCCGTCGGGAAGCGGAGGCGGCGAGGCGCAGGGTCAGGATCATGACGCTGCCGCAGACCAGCCAGTTGGCGCCGAGCGCCAGCGCCCAGTAGCCGAGGCGGCCCGCGGCGCCGAGCGAATCGTAGGTCCCGAACGGGCCGATGAAGGCGAACAGCGCGATCAGGCAGGCGAGCACCGACCCCTGGACGGCGAACGACCGGGGGCCGAGCAATTCACGATGCGTGAACGACGAATCCTGCAACTGGCGAAATAGTCCGGTGCATCCGCGTAACCGACAATGACCTGCTTGCCGGGCGCGATCAACACTGCCGGCATCGACGTTGAACAGCCAGGAGGCAAGACACGATGACCATCCCGAGAGCTTTCGGACTCTGCGCGCCCGTCGCGGCCGCCCTCCTCTTCCCGGCGACCGTCCCGGCGGCCGACCTCGAAGTCGTCCTCGACGGCCTGCGCTCCGCGGAGGGCCATGCCCGGGTTGCCGTCCACAAGCGAGTCCCGGATGCCGCCTTCCCGGCGGGCGGGGGCGGCGGGGGGGGGGGGGGCGGGGGCGGCGGGGGGGGGGCGCGCGCTGGCGCCCGGCCGGCAAGGGCAAGCTCCGCTTCGTCTTCGCCGACCTCGCGCCGGGCGACTACGCGGTAGCGGCTTTCCACGACGCCGACGGAGACGGCAAGCTGGGCCAGAACGCGGTGGGAATGCCCATCGAGGGGTTCGGGTTTTCCAACGGCGCCACCGGGTTCATGGGGCCGCCGGGCTTCGACGAGGCGGCGGTGACCGTGGGCCCGAAGGACGGGCGCGTGACCGCCGCCGTGCGAATCGCCTATCCGGGGGGCTGACGCGATGAAGGCCGAGCTGCCGCGCCGCGCGGCGCTGCGCGCGCTCGCCGGGCTGCCGGCGCTGATGGCGGTGGGCGCCGCCGCCGGCCCCCGGGAGGATTTCGCCGCGGCGATCGCCCGCGACCCGCGGCTGATCGCCTTCGCGACCGCGCGGGCGGAGAGCCTGGCCGCGCCGCTCGAGACGGTGAGCGGCCGGCTCCCCGCCGGCCTCGCCGGCGTGCTGTGGCGCAACGGCCCGGCCGAGCACGAGCGTTTCGGCCGGCGCTACACGCACTGGTTCGATGGCGACGGCATGGTCCAGGCCTTCGCCTTCGAGGACGGCAGGGCGACCCACCGCGCGCGCATCCTGGACACCCCCAAGCGGCGCCGCGAGACCCGTGCCGGCAAGCGCATCCTGCCGGGGTTCGGAACCCCGGGCCCGGCCGCGCTGCGCGGCCCGGACGACATGAACGTCGCCAACACCGCCATGCTCGCCCATGCCGGGCGGCTGATGGCCCTGTGGGAGGGCGGCTCGGCGCTCGCGGTCGATCCCGACACGCTCGCCGCCGGGGAATTCGTGGCCTGGCGCCCGGACCTCGCCGGCGTGCCGTTCTCCGCCCACCCCAAGGTCGAGCCGGACGGGACGCTGTGGAACATCGGCTTCGCGACCCGGCCACGCCCCGTCTTGCTGGTCTACCGCATCGACCGCGGCGGGCGTCGGGTCGAGGCCGCCCTGCTTCCCGATCTCGGGCCGCTGGGCATGGCGCATGATTTCGTCGTCACGGCCCGGCATCTGGTCGTGCTGCTGACCCCGTTCGTGATCGACGGGGCGTCGGGCCACGCCACCTTCCTCGACGCCCATTCCTGGCGGCCCGGGCTCGGCACCCGAGCCGTCGTCGTCGACAAGAACACGCTGAAACCGGTCCGGCGCCATGAGCTGCCGCCCGGTTTCCACTTCCACCACGGCAATGGCTGGGAAGAGCCGGACGGCACGATTCGGCTGGATCTGTGCCAGGCGCCCGACCCCGGCTTCGTGACGGGGGATTTCCGCGCCGTCATGCGGGGCGCCCGGGACTTCCCGTCGGCCCATCCCCGCTACCGGGTCGCCGTGCTGCACCCGGACGGCAGGGCCGCGATCGAGGACGGGGCGCCGGGCGTCGCCGAGTTTCCGCGCATCGACGAGCGCTACACGGGGCGTCGGCACCGCAGGCTGTTCACGCTCACCGGCGACGGCGCCGCGGCCGGCTGGCCGCTGCGCGCGGCGGCCCGCCTCGATCCGGAAGCGGGCGCGGTGGACGCCTGGACCTATCCGCGGCACCAGATCCCGGAGGAGCATGTCTTCGTCGCCCGCGGCCCGGACGAAGGCGAGGGCTGGCTGATCGGGCCCTATATCGACACCCGCCGGCAGGCCGCCGGGCTCAACCTGTTCGAGGCCGGCCGCATCGCCGACGGGCCGCTGTGGCAGGGCATTCTCCCCTACCCGCTGCCCATGGCGCTGCACGGCATGTTCGCGGCGTCCTGAACCGGTCGGACGCGGCTTCCTAAAACCTCAATAAGTGGCATTATGTTCCCGACCGTGAAGCGGGGCTGCGACGCCCCGCCGCCGGCCGATCATTGGGGCCGGCGCTCGGAGCATTTGCAACTGGTTGGGAAGACAAATTCGCAGGGAGACCGGAGATGAAACGTTTACTCGTCGCTTCGGCGGCAGCGGCGCTGATGGCGTCGGCGGCGCATGCAGACATGAAGGTCGGCGTGCTGATGGGCTTTACCGGACCGATCGAATCGCTCACCCCCAACATCGCGGCCGCCGCGGAACTCGCGATGAAGGAAGCGAGCGATTCGGGCCTGTTCCTGGGCGGCAAGAAGGTGGTCCCGGTGCGCGGCGATTCGACCTGCGTCGACGCCGCGGCGGCGCAGGCGGCGGCCGAGCGCCTGATCACCTCCGACGGGGTGGCCGCCATCATGGGCGCGGACTGCTCGGGCGTCAGCATCGCGGTGGCCAACAACGTGGCCGTACCCAACGGCGTGGTCATGGTTTCGCCGACCGCCACCTCGCCGGCGATCACCACGCTCAAGGACAAGGGCTATTTCTTCCGCACCGCGCCTTCCGATGCGCGCCAGGGCGAGGTGCTGGCCCAGGTGGCCAAGGCGCGCGGCATCAAGGAGATCGCCGTCACCTACACCAACAACGACTACGGCAAGGGTCTGTCGAACTCGTTCTCCAACGCCTTCAAGGCGGCCGGCGGCAAGGTCGCCCTGTCCGCGGCGCATGAGGACGGCAAGGCCGATTACGCGGCCGAGGTCGGCGCCCTGGCCGCGTCGGGGGCGGAGCATCTGGCGGTGTTCGGCTATGTCGACAAGGGCGGCAAGGGGATCATCCAGGCCTCGCTCGACGCCGGGGCGTTCGACAGGTTCATCCTGGCCGACGGCATGGTGGGCGACTCCCTGATCGAGGCGATCGGCAAGGCGCTGAACGGTTCCGTCGCCACCGCGCCCGGCTCGGATTCCCCGAACGCCAAGAAGTTCCAGGATGCCGCCATGAAGGCCGGCGTAAAGGGCGAGTCCCCGTTCGCCGCGGAAGGCTATGACGCGGCGGCGCTGATCGTCCTCGCCGCGCAGGCGGCGGGTTCGACGGACCGCGCGGCGATCCGGTCGAAGGTCCTCGAAGTCGCCAACGCGCCGGGCGAGAAGATCGGCCCGGGCGAGCTCGCCAAGGGCCTGAAGCTGCTCGCCGACGGCAAGGCGGTCGACTACCAGGGGGCGACCGATGTCGCGCTGGACGACGCCGGCGACGCGTCGGGCAGCTACAAGGAGTACGAGGTCAAAGACGGCAAGTTCGCCACCGTCAAGATCCACTGACCCGACGGTCGGGAGGGGGTAGCGTCCGGGCGGGCTCCGCCGGGCCGCTACCCCGGGCGTCCCCGCATGATCCGCGTGGTCGACCTGCACAAGCATTTCGGCGGTGTGCGGGCCGTCGACGGCGCCAGCCTGGAAATCGAGCAGGGCGCGATCACCGGGCTGATCGGACCCAACGGCGCCGGCAAGACCACCCTGTTCAACGTCGTCGCGGGGGTGTACCCGCCGACCTCCGGGCGGGTCTATCTGGGCGACGAGGACGTCACCGGGATGCGGCCCCACCGTCTGTTCGACCGGGGGCTGGCCCGGACCTTCCAGATCGCGCACGAATTCGCCACCCTGACGGTGGTCGAGAACCTGATGGCGTCGGTCGGCGAGCAGACCGGCGAAAGCCTGACCGGCGCCTGGCTGCGGCCCGGCCGGGTGCGCGCCGAGGAAGCGCGGATCCGGCGCCGCGCGGAAGAGGTGATCGAGTTCCTCGATCTCGGCGAGGTCGCGGGCAAGCCCGCCGGCGAGCTCTCGGGGGGCCAGAAGAAGCTGGTCGAGCTCGCCCGGGTGATGATGACCGGCGCCAGGGTGGTGCTGCTCGACGAGATCGGCGCGGGCGTCAACCGCACGCTGCTGCGCTCGATCGCCGGCGCTATCCTCAGGCTCAATATCGAGCGCGGCTACACCTTCTGCATGATCGAGCACGACATGGACCTGGTCTCGCTGCTCTGCGATCCGGTCATCGTGATGACCGAAGGCAGGGTGCTCACCCAGGGCCCCGCCCCGGACGTGCAGGCCGACGAGCGGGTGATCGAAGCCTATCTCGGCACCCGCTCGAGGAGCGCCCCTTCATGAGCTATCTCGCCGGCGAGGACATGCATGGCGGGTATGGCGGGGCCGACATATTGCGCGGCTGCTCGGTCTCGGTGGCGAGGGGCGAGATCGTCGTCATCGTGGGCCCCAACGGGGCCGGCAAGTCGACCGCCATGAAGGCGCTGTTCGGCATGGTGCGGCTGCGCCGGGGCGAGGTGCGCCTCGACGGCGATCCGATCGGCCGGCTGACCCCGCAGGACCGGGTCAAGCGGGGCATGGCCTTCGTGCCGCAGACCGGCAACATATTCGCGACGCTCTCGGTTCGCGAAAATCTCGAAATGGGCGCCTTCCTGCGGCGCGACGACATTTCGGACAGCATCGAGCGCGTCTTCGACCTGTTCCCGGTGCTCGGGGAGAAGCACCGCCAGCTCGCCGGCGAGCTGTCCGGCGGCCAGCGCCAGCAGGTGGCGATCGCGCGCGCGCTGATGACCCGGCCGGACGTGCTGATGCTCGACGAGCCCACCGCCGGGGTGTCGCCGATCGTGATGGACGAGCTGTTCGACCGCATCCTCGAAATCCGCCGCGCCGGGATCGCCATCCTGATGGTCGAGCAGAACGCCCGTCAGGCGCTCGCCATCGCGGATCGCGGCTTCGTGCTGGTGACCGGGAAGAACCGCTACACCGACAGCGGACAGGCGCTTCTGGCCAACCCGGAAGTCCGGCGCTCCTTCCTCGGCGGGTGAGCGGCGATGCCGGTCGACCTCGTCAACGCGCTGGTCCTGCTGGCGAACTTCGTCGTCGTGCCGGCCATCGCCTACGGCTCGCAGCTCGCCTTGGGCGCGCTCGGGATCACCCTGGTCTACGGCATCCTCCGCTTCGCCAATTTCTCCCACGGCGACCTGATGGCGTTCGGCACCATGGCGACGATCCTCGCCACCTGGCAGTTGCAGGGCTGGGGGATCGGCCTCGGCGTTCTGCCGACGGCGATGCTCGCTTTGCCGGCCGGCATCGTGGCGGCGGTGCTCGCCGCGCTCGCGGCCGACCGCACGGTGTTCCGCTTCTACCGGATCAGGCGCAGCTCGCCCATGGTGCTGTCGATCGCCTCGGTGGGGGTGATGTTCGTGCTCAACGGCCTGGTGCGGGTGATCATCGGCCCCGACGACCGGTCGTTCGCCGACGGCACGCGCTATCTGCTGAATGCGCGCCAGTTCAAGGAGGCGACCGGGCTCGCCGAGGGGCTGACGGTGCGCACCTCCCAGCTGCTCACCCTCGCGGTGGCGGTGGTCGCGGTGGCGGCGCTGTTCTGGTTCCTGCGCCGCACCCGGGCGGGCAAGGCGATGCGCGCCTATTCGGACAACGAGGACCTCGCGCTGCTGTCGGGCGTCGAGCCCGGCCGGGTGGTGCTGACCACCTGGGTCATCGCGGCCTCGCTGGCGGCCGTCGCCGGCTCGCTCTACGGGCTCGACAAGAGCTTCCAGCCCTTCACCTACATGCAGCTCCTGCTGCCCATGTTCGCCGCCGCGATCGTCGGCGGAATCGGCCAGCCGCACGGCGCCATCGCGGGCGGGTTCCTGGTCGCGTTCTCGGAAATCGCGCTGACCTACCCCTACCGCAAGTTCCTGCGCTATTTGCTGCCCGAGGACATGCAGCCGGACGGGCTGATGCAGCTGCTGTCGACCGACTACAAGCTCTCGGTGTCCTTCGTCATCCTGGTCGTGGTGCTGCTGTGGCGGCCGACCGGGCTGTTCCGCGGGCGGGTGCTGTGAACCTGCGGGCGCTGGCCGGCTTCGCCGCGATCGCCGCGGCGCTCGCCGCCGTCGGCTTCGGCCAGTCCTGGTCGGTCAGCCTGGCGGTGCTCAATCTCTGCCTGATCTCGGCGGTGATGGCGCTCGGCGTCAACATCCAGTGGGGCTATGCCGGGCTGTTCAATGTCGGGACGATGGCCTTCGCCGGGCTCGGCGGGCTCGCGGCGGTGCTGGTCTCGCAGCCGCCGGTGCACGCCGCCGCCGCCGCGGGCGGGGCGGATCTGCTGCTCGCCGGCGCCGCCGCGTGCCTCACCGCCGGGCTGGTCTGGCTGGTCGTCCGCAGGGTGCCGCGCGGCAGGCTGCGCACCGCCTGCGTCGCCGTCACCGCGGTGGCGGGGTATTTCGTCATCGCCGCCTTCTTCGACCCCGCGATCGAGGCGATCGAGGCGGTCGACCCGTCGACCAGCGGATATCTCGGCGGGCTCGGCCTGCCGATCGTGCTCTCCTGGGCGGCCGGCGGGCTGTTCGCGGCGGGCGCGGCCTGGGTGATCGGCCGCGTCGCGCTCGGCCTGCGCGCGGACTACTTCGCGATCGCCACGCTGGGCATTTCCGAGATCGTCATCGCCGTGCTGAAGAACGAGGACTGGCTCGCCCGCGGCGTGAAGAACGTGACCGGGCTGGACCGGCCGGTGCCCTACGAGATCGACCTCCAGCAGGCCGGCTGGTTCGCCGACATGGTGGGCTCGCTCAACGCGGGCGCGCTCGCCGCCGCGTCGGAGGCCGACCGCGCATTGCTGCTGCGCGACCTGGTGATCGAGGCGTCCGGCATCTTCGTCAAGCTGTGCTACGCCGGGCTGTTCGCCGCCGTCCTTCTGGCCCTGCTGGTGCTCAGCGAACGCGCGCTGCGCTCGCCCTGGGGGCGCATGATGCGGGCGATCCGGGACAACGAGATTGCGGCCGAGGCGCTCGGCAAGAACGTCTATGCCCGCCACATGCAGGTCTTCGTGCTGGGCTCGGCGGTGGTCGGCGTGGCGGGCGCGATGCTGGTCACGCTGGACGGGCAGTTCACCCCCAACGCCTACCACCCGATGCGCTTCACCTTCCTGATCTGGGTGATGGTGATCGTCGGCGGCTCGGGCAACAATCTCGGCGCCGTGCTCGGCGGCTTCATCGTGTGGCTGAGCTGGATCGAGGCCGAGCCGCTGGCGCTCTGGACGATCGACGCCCTGACTGCGGCGATGGCGCACGACGATCCACTGCGCATCCATCTGGTCGAGGCGGCGGCGCATGTGCGGCCCATCCTGATGGGGCTGATCCTGCTGCTGGTGATGCGCTTCAGCCCGCGCGGCGTGATCCCGGAGACGGTGCGGCGCTGAGGACCCTCACTCCTGCCGCACGATCCGCCCCTCGACCGCCGGCGCGACCGTGCCGGATGCGGCGATGCGCTCGATCACCTGACCCGCCGCGAGCCCGCCCGAGCGGGCGTCGATCAGGATTTCGCCGGCGCGGAACACGCCATACCCGTCGCCGCCTTGCGCGAGGAAGTCGACGGTGGCCAGCGTGTAGCTCCTGCGCGGGTCGAGCGGCTCCCCCCCGCCCCTGACCCCGGCGGCGCGGCAGCCGGCGGGGCGCGGGGGGGGGCCGGCGGGGGCGGGGGCCGGCGGGCCGGCGCGGATCGTAGGCGAAGGCGATGCCCGAGACCTGCGGAAACCGGCCGGCGGCGTGCTCGACCTGGCTCACGCCGTTCTCCAGCGCCTCCATCAGCTGCGCGCCGGTCAGGCGGAGCTTCACCGTCCTGTTGCCGAAGGGGAGCTCGCTCAGCACCAGCTTGCGGGTGATCGCGGTGCCGGCGGGATAGGCGGTGTCGCCCCTTACCCCGCCGCCATTGATGAGCGCGACGTCGCTCCCCGTCGCCGCCCGCATCGCGTCGGCCACCAGGTTGCCGAAGGCGGTCTCGCCCGCGCGCACCGCGACCCGCCCGGTATCGAGCGCCGTCCGGGTCTCGCCGATGACGGCGCCGAGGTCCCGGTCGAGCCGGGCCCGGTAGCCCGCGACCGTGGCGGCGACCGCCGCGTCGCCCGCGAGCCCGGCGGTGGACCGCAGGCGCCAGCTCGGGGTCCACATGGTGACGGAGGCGCCCCGGCGGTCCTTCCGCCGCTCGATCCGGAGGTCGAGCACCGCGACGTGATTGCCCTGCGAGCCCGCCTTCATCACCGCCTGCCTGCCGTCATAGCGGGCGAGCAGCAGGTGATCGTGGCCGCCGAGCAGGATGTCGATCTCCGGCGCCGCGGCGAGCGTCGCCAGGTCGCCGGCGAGATGGTCGTGGGTGAGCGCGACGACCAGGTCGGCGCCGGCCTTCCAGAGCTCCTTCGCCAACGCGGCACCGGTCGCGGCCACCGGCGCGAAGGCCACGTCTTCGCCGGGCTTGGAGATCTCGGGCGTGTCGGCGGTGACCAGCCCGAGGAACCCGATGCGGTAGCCGCCCCGGTCCAGCATCGCCGTGGCGCGGGCTTCGGGAAGTCCGCCACCCTTGTAGCGGACATTGCCGGCGAGCCAGGTCATGCGCGATTCCGACAGCCGCCGGCGCAGCACGTCGGCGCCGAAATCGAACTCGTGGTTGCCGACGACGCCGATGTCGAACCCGGCGGCGTCGGCGAGCGCGATCATGTGCGCCCCCCTGTCGATGCCGGACATCAGCGAGGGCGAGATCATGTCGCCGCCGAAGGTGACGATCGCGTGCCCGCCCTGGGCCTCGGCCCGGGCGCGCTCCTCGGCCACGACGGCGGCGATCCGCGCCGCCCCGCCCGCCCCCTTGTCGCCGTCCATCCGGTCCCAGTCGTTGACATGGACGATGGTGAGGGAGAGGGGCTCGGCGGCGGCGGGGAGAGGCGCCAGGGCGATCGCCGCCGCCAGCGCGAAGGCGTTCAGGATGCGGACCATGGGCATGCGTTTCCCCGGTTTCGGCAGAAGGATCGCGGGACGGTCGGCGGACCAGCCTAAGCCGGATCGACCCCGGACGGAACCGCGCGGGCGGGGGCGGCGCGCGTTGACTTCCCGGTTGGCCGTCCCGACACTCTGGTCACTCGACCGAAGGACACCGCCATGCGAACCAAGCTGACCCTTGCCGCGCTCGCCTGCGCGCTCGCCATCGCCCCGGCCGGGGCCAAGGAGCTGCGCTTCGCCTTCCAGGGCGACGCCGATTCGATGGACCCCTATACGCTCAACGAGACCTTTACGCTGGGCTTCCTCGGCAACATCTACGAGGGCCTGATCCGGCGCGGGCCCGACCTCGTCATCGAGCCGGCGCTGGCCGAGCGCTGGGAGATCGTCGCGCCCGACCGCTGGCGCTTCCATCTGCGCCGCGGGGTGAAGTTCCACGAGGGCGAGGACTTCACCGCCGACGACGTGCTGTTCTCCGCCGACCGGGTGCGGGCCAAGGGCTCGGATCTCACCACCCGGCTCGCCGGCGTCAGGGAGGTCGTCAAGATCGACGACTACACCGTCGAGTTCGTGACCGAGACCCCCAACCCGATCCTGCATGTCGAATGGGGCTCATGGGGCATCATGTCCAAGAGCTGGTCGGAGAAGCACAACGCCCGCACGCCCGAGGCGATGGCGGACGACCAGGAGAAATACACCACCCGCAACGCCAACGGCACCGGCCCGTTCCGCCTGGTCAGCCGCGAGGCCGGTATCCGGGCGGTGGCGGTGCCCAACCCCAGCTGGTGGGACAACGCCAACAAGGAGCACAACCTCACCAAGATCACCTTCACCCCGATCGCCTCCGACGCGACGAGGGTGGCGGCGCTGCTCTCGGGCCAGATCGACATGGCCTACCCCATCCCGGTGCAGGACATCAGGCGGGTCGACCGGAACGCCGGCACGCGGATGCTGGTGGGCCCGGAGCTCCGCACCATCTTCCTTGGAATGGACCAGTTCCGCGACGAGCTCCTCTACTCCGACATCAAGGGCCGGAACCCGTTCCGGGACCGGCGGGTGCGCGAGGCGGTCTACCGGGCGATCGACATCGAGGCGATCCGCAGCAAGGTGATGCGCGGCCTCTCCAACCCGTCCGCGATGATGATCGGACCCGGCATCAACGGCTTCAGCGCGGGCTTCAAGCGCCTCGCCTACGATCCGAAGCAAGCCGGGGCTCTGCTCGCCGAGGCGGGCTACGGCGAGGGCTTCGAGGTCGGCATGGACTGCCCCAACGACCGCTACGTCAACGACGAGGCGATCTGCCAGGCGGTGGTCTCGATGCTCGCCAAGGTGGGCATCCGGGTGAAGCTCAACGCGCAGCCCAAGGCCAAGTACTTCCCCAAGATCCTGGCGCCCAGGCTGGAGACCGGCTTCTACCTGCTGGGCTGGACCCCGGGCAGCTTCGATTCGTGGAACCCGCTCTACAACCTGCATGGCTGCCCGCGGGTCGGCGACTCGGGCCCGATCTGGGCGGAGGCGGACCGCAACCGGATCTCCAACGGCAAGTTCAACCTCGGCGGCTACTGCAACCCCAAGGTCGACGCGCTGGCCGCGCGCATCCTGTCGGAGACCGACAAGGGCAAGCGCGACCGGCTGATCGAGGAGGCCTGGTCGATGACCATCGCCGACATCGCCCATGTGCCGCTGCACCAGCAGGCGCTCGCCTGGGGCGTGCGGGACGGCGTCGCCCTCGCGCAACGCCCGGACAACCAGTTCGCCTGGCGGCACGTGCGGATGAAGTAGGGCGGCCGGACGGCCTGCCCGGCCACCATGCGGTGAGCGCCCCCCGGTGATCGCGCTCGTCCTGCGCCGCCTCCTGCAATCGGTCGTCGTCATGCTGGCGGTGGCGCTGATCGGCTTCACCCTGTTCCGCTATGTCGGCGACCCGGTGGCCCAGATGGTCGGGCAGGAGACCTCGCTGGAGGAGCGCGCGGCGCTGCGCGACGAGCTCGGGCTCAACGACTCCGTGGTCGTCCAGTTCGCCCGCTATGTCGGCGACATCGCGCAGGCGCGGTTCGGCATCTCCTACGCCATCGACCGCCCGGTCGCCGAGCTGATCGCCGAACGCCTGCCGGCGACGCTGGAGCTCAGCCTGGTCGCCGCGCTCTATGCGCTGCTGGTCGGCATCCCGATGGGGGTGTACACCGCGCTCCACCCCGCCCGGCTGCTGTCGAAGGCGTTTCTCGCCGTCTCGCTGGTCGGCATATCGCTCCCCACCTTCTTCATCGGCATCCTGCTGATCCTGGTCTTCGGCGTCTGGCTCGGCCTGTTGCCCACATTCGGGCGGGGCGAGGTGGTCGATCTCGGCTGGTGGAGCACGGGGCTGCTGACCGCGAGCGGCTGGAAGTCGATCCTGATGCCGGCCTTCACGCTCGGCATGTTCCAGCTCACCCTGATCATGCGGCTGGTGCGCTCGGAGATGCTGGAGGTGCTGCGCACCGACTACATCAAGTTCGCCCGCGCCCGCGGCCTCTCCGACCGGGCGGTCAATTTCGGCCACGCGCTCAAGAACACCCTGGTGCCGGTGATCACCGTCACCGGGCTCCAGCTGGGCTCGATCATCGCCTTCGCCATCATCACCGAGACCGTGTTCCAGTGGCCCGGCATGGGGCTCCTGTTCCTCCAGGCGATCCAGTTCGCCGACATACCCGTCATGGCGAGCTACCTGGTGCTGATCGCGCTGTTCTTCGTTGCGATCAACCTTGCCGTGGACATCCTCTACCACGTCGTCGACCCCCGGCTCCGCATCGACCGCGGGACCGGGGCGGGCCAGGGCCGATGACCGCGATCGCACGCTTTCGGCAGGCGGCGGCGCGGGTTCGCGACCACGATCTGTGGCACGACTTCACCGCCTCGAAGATCGCCGTCGGCGCGGCGGCGGTCACCGCGGCGATCGTGCTGGCCGCGCTGTTCGCGCCCTGGATCACGCCGCAGAACCCGTTCGACCCGGCCGAGCTCGACCTGCTGGACGCCTTCACCCCGCCGGTGTGGGCGGAGGGCGGCGACTGGCGCTTCGTGCTCGGCACCGACGACCAGGGGCGCGACCTCTACTCGGCGATGCTCTACGGCGCCCGCATATCGCTGCTGGTCGGCTTCGCCTCGGTGCTGCTGGCCGCCTCGATCGGCGTCACCCTGGGGCTGGTCGCGGGGTATGCCGGCGGCGCGGTGGATGCGGCGATCATGCGCGTCGCCGACGTGCAGATCAGCTTCCCGGCGATCCTGGTCGCGCTGCTGATCGACGGCGTGCTGCGCGGCATCCTGCCCCGCGACCGGCACGACGAGCTCGCGCTCTACGTCCTCGTCTTCGCCATCGGCGCCTCGGGCTGGGTCCAGTTCGCGCGCACCGTGCGCGGCTCCACCCTGGTCGAGAAGAACAAGGAATACGTCCAGGCGGCGCGGGTGATCGGGGTCGGGTCGGGCGCCATCATGCTGCGCCACATCCTGCCCAACGCGATGGGGCCGGTGCTGGTGATCGCGACCATCGGCCTCGCGGTCGCCATACTGACCGAGGCCACGCTCTCCTTCCTCGGCGTCGGCGTGCCGCCGACCGAGCCCTCGCTCGGCACGCTGATCGATATCGGCCAGGACTTCCTGTTCTCCGGCGAGTGGTGGATCGTGGTCTTCCCGGGCGTGCTGCTGGCGGCGCTGATCCTCGCCGTCAACCTGCTCGGCGACTGGCTGCGCGACGCGTTCAACCCGAAGCTCCGCGGCGGGGTGGCGCGATGAGCGCGGCGCTGCTCGAGGTCGACGGGCTCCGGGTCGAGTTCCCGACCCGCCGGGGCACGCTGGTCGCCGTCGACGGGGTGTCGTTCTCCATCGCGCGCGGCGAGGTGCTCGGCATGGTGGGCGAATCGGGCGCCGGCAAGTCGCTCACCGGCAACGCGATCATCGGCCTGCTGGAGCCGCCGGGGCGCATCGCCGCCGGCTCGGTCCGCCTCGCCGGCAAGCGCATCGACGGCCTGCCGCCGGACCAGATCCGCCGCATCCGGGGGCGGCGCATCGGGGCGATCTTCCAGGACCCGCTGACCAGCCTGAACCCGCTCTACACGGTGGGCGAGCAGCTCGTCGAGACCATCCTCACCCATCTCGACATCGGCGCCCGCGCGGCCCGGCGCCGCGCGCTGGAGCTCCTGGGCGAGGTCGGCATCCCGGCGCCGGCGGAGCGCATCGACCACTACCCGCACCAGTTCTCCGGCGGCATGCGCCAGCGCGTGGTGATCGCGCTCGCGCTCTCGGCCGAGCCCGAGCTGATCGTCGCCGACGAGCCGACCACGGCGCTCGACGTGTCGATCCAGGCGCAGATCATCGGCCTGCTCCGGCGGCTCGGCGCCGAGCGCGGCGCATCGGTGCTCCTGATCACCCACGACATGGGGGTGATCGCCGAGACCGCCGACCGGGTCGCGGTGATGTATGCCGGGCGGATCGCCGAGATCGGGCCGGTGCGCCGGGTGCTCGAATCCCCGCTCCACCCCTATACCGAGGGGCTGATGGCGGCGATCCCGGCGGTCGGGCGCGACGTCGACAGCCTGGCGCAGATCGACGGCGCGATGCCGCGGCTGCACGAGATCCCCGCCGGCTGCGCCTTCCACCCGCGCTGCCCCAGGGCGGTGGCGGGGTGCGACCGCGACCGGCCCGGGCTCGTCCCGATCGGCGGATCGGAGGTCGCCTGCCTGCTCTATCGCCCGGAGCCGGGCGAGGCCGCGCATGGCTGAGCCGCCGCTGGTCGAGATCGCCGGGCTGAAACGCCATTTCGACGTCTCGCCGCCCTGGCTCAACCGCGCGGTCGAGGGCTCGGGGCGGCGCATCGTGAAGGCGGTGGACGGGCTCGATTTCGCGATCCGGCGCGGCGAGACCTTCGCCCTGGTGGGCGAGTCGGGCTGCGGCAAGTCGACCGTGGCGCGGCTCATCGTCGGGCTGCACGCGCCGGGCGCGGGCTCGATCCGCTACGCCGGCGCCGAACTCGGCCCGGCATCGCCGGCGCGGCGGCGCATGCAGATGATCTTCCAGGACCCCTACGCCTCGCTCAACCCGCGCTGGCGGGTGCGCGACATCGTGGCCGAGCCGATCCGCCACAACCGGCTGCTGGCGGACCGCGCCGCGGTGGCGGAGCGGGTGGCCGGGCTGCTGACCCGCGTCGGCCTCTCCCCGATCGACGGCGAGAAATACCCGCACGAGTTCTCCGGCGGGCAGCGCCAGCGCATCTCGATCGCCCGGGCGCTGGCGGGCGAGCCGGAATTCATCGTCTGCGACGAGCCCACCTCGGCGCTCGACGTCTCGGTGCAGGCGCAGATCCTCAATCTGATGAAGGCGCTGCAGCGCGCGCTCGGGCTCACCTATCTGCTGATCTCGCACGACCTCGCGGTGGTCTACCACGTCTCGTCGCGGGTGGCGGTGATGTATCTCGGGCGGATCTGCGAGCTCGCCGACACCGGGACCCTGTTCGGCCGCCCGCGCCACCCCTATACGCGGCTGCTGCTCGACACCATCCCGGACCTCGCGATGAGCGGGCGCGAGCGCGAGCCCGTCGCCGGCGAGGTGCCGAGCCCGATCGACCCGCCCCCGGGCTGCGCCTTCCACCCGCGCTGCCCGTTCGCCGAGGACCGCTGCCGCCTGGAACGCCCGGAGCTCAAGCCCGCGGGCGGCGCCGAGGTCGCCTGCCACGCGGTCGAGGAGGGGCGGCTCTCGTGAGGCCCCGGGCCCCTCGCCCCTCCCCTCGTCCTGAGCAGCGCCGGACTTGATCCGGGCGTATCGAAGAGCCTGCCCTGGGCTTGTCGAAGGGACGCGCCCTCCCCGGCCGCTGGTCCGGGGGCCGGCGGTGTGGATGGCCGGAACGAGTCCAGTGCTGTCCGGTTCAGCTTTTCGACGCGGGCTCCGCGCCCATGAGCGAGAACATCTGCGTCCCCCTATTGTCACCCCGGACTTGATCCGGGGCCCAGGGCCACAGGCACCACCCTCGCCCGGCTTCCCTGGGCCCCGGATCAAGTCCGGGGTGACAATAGGGGGGCGGCGGCGGATCGAGCGGCCGGCGAAGCCCTCGAAGCCGGTCCCGGCATTGGCCGGGACCGGCGCGTGCCTACGTTACCGTGCGAGCCTCAGAAAGCGATTTTCGCCCTGGCGAAGGCGGCGTGGAAGAGCTTTCCGTCCATCACCAGCCCGCCATACCTGACGCCCAGCCGCAGCCCATGGGCGCCGACGGCATCGAGGCCCGCGCCCAGACCGAGCACCGTCCCGGGCGCTCCGGGCAAGCGGGCCCGCCTGGTGGCGGAAACGATCCCCAGCCGGTCCGACTGCCGGAGCGCGAACGCGGGCGAATCGGTCCATACCCGCGCCGCGCCGAGCTTCAGGGAGGGGCGCAAGCTCAGCTCCCCCGGCCCTGCCCGCCAGTCGGACGAAAGGTCGAGCCCCATTCTCCAGCCGCCATAGCGCTGGACGACCTCCGGCATCGCGGCGCGGAATACCGGGCCTTCCGCCGAATGGCTCTCATGCGTCAACTCGCCGGCGAACGCTCCCGCCCGCGGGGTGAGGGTGAGCCCCGCCCCGAGGTCGAGGCGCGCGCCGAGCCCCAGCCGCATGTCGCTCTGGCTCGCCCCGTAGCGGCTCCGCAGACCGCCGCCGAGTACCGGGTTCCGATAGGCGCTCGCGACCCGCCAGCTTGACTGCGAGAGGCCGAGCCCGCCGAACAGGGTCTCGCCCTGCCAGCCCGCCTTGAGGGCGTAGCGGCCGCCCGACAGCGCCGTCGCCCGCGCGCCCGCGCCCGCCCGCTCCACCGCGGCGTCGGGCGCGGCGGCGAATCCGAGGACGAAACCGCTGCCGAGCGCGAAATCCATGCCGATCTCGGTGCCCGAAGCCGCTCCCGCGCCGCTGTCCGGCATGGCCCTGGAGAGGCTGCGCACCCAGTAGCGCGACGAGCGATCGAGGGGCTGGACCAGCGCGGGGTTGAGCGAGGCCGAGGAGGCGGGCGCGTCGGTGTCCCAGTCCAGCACGGCGAACAACGCCGCCAGAATCGCGCCGCCGCCGATGAGAAGGGCGGTGTTGTCGTCTCCGCCGCCGCCGCTGCCGGCGTCGGGCGAGGTCGGCTCGGGATCGGGGGTCGGCGTGGTCGAGACATCCGGTTGCTCGCGGAACTGTTCCGCCGGTCTGGCGCCGACGGCCGCGCCTTGCATCACCGTCGCCGCCCCGGTCGCCGGGTCGAACGACGCGAGCCGGGTCAGCGAACCCGCGCCGTCCCGGGTCTGCACCGGCAGCGCCTCCCCGCCCTGTACGTTCGCATCCTCCAGGAAGGTCACCACCGCCTGCGCGGCCTCGACCGGCCCGGCGTCCGCCGCCGCCTCGACGACGACCGCGCCGCCGTCCTGGACCGTCGTGCCGCCGCCCGCGGTGATCCTGGGCGTGCCGTCCGCGGTGAGCAGCGCGGTCAGCCGGGTGCCGTCCCGCACCTCCACCGTGCCGTCCGCGCCGACATCCATGTGTCCGGTGAGCACCAGCCCGCCTTCGGAGACGACGACCGCGCTGCCGGCGAAGGTGATGTCCCCGTTGATCACGAAATCGCCGGGGCACAGCTTGTTCAGCGTCTCCAGGTTGGTGATGTCGCCGGTCAGGCGGGACGCTCCGCTCACGTCGAGGATCAGCTCGTCCTCCCCCGCGCCGAAGTCGATATCGCCGGTCATCGTCACCGTTCCATACGCCCGGACGACGTCATCCCCGTCGCCCGTGGCGATGTCGCCCACCGCCACGCTGTTGTCGATCGTGAGGCTGTCGGCCGAGCCGCCGAACGACATGCGGCCCCGCACCACGGAGTTCCTCACCCTGACGGTCGCCGGCGCGTTGCGCAGAAGCATCGCCTGCGGCGCCTGGACCAGCGCGCGGTTGTCGAGCGTCACCGCGATACTGCCGGCCGCGCCGCTCGATGCGTGGATGCCGATCCCGTCGTCGGCATCGGTGGCCGAATCGTGCCGGGCGTACACCCGCCCGCCGTCGACCACGACGGTGGCCGAGCCGCTGCCGAAGGTGCGGGCCTGGATGCCCCGCGCCCCTTCGCCCGATACCGTGATGGAGCCGGTATTGCGCGCCTCCACGCTGCCGGCGCCGGTGATGAGCGAACCGTCGGCGTTGAAGTAACTCGCGATCATGCCGTAGGCGATGTCGGTGCCGCCGGCGCCGCCGCGCCCGCCCTCGGTCGTGATCGTGCCGTCGTTCTGCGTGAAGGCTCTGCCGTAGGTCTGGCCGCCGCCGTTCACCAGGATGGCCGCGGCCAATCCGCCCGCCGCAGCGCCGTCCGTCGAAATCGAGCCGCCGGCCTCGTTATAGGCGCGCACGGTATTGGGACTTGCCGCGGTTCCGCCGGTGACGGCGAAGGCGATGACGCCCTCGGCATTGTGGCCCCGGGTCGCGACCTGGCCCCGGTTGCGAACCGTGGCGGTGGCCGACCCGAGGCTGCCGTCATTGCTGATCGAGGCATACGCGCCGAAGGCGCGCGCGCCCCCGGTCTCGACGGAGCCGGAGCGCTGGTTGACGACGCTGGCGTCGCCGCAGCACGAGCTGGCAGAGAGCCCGCGCGCGCCGATCTCGATCCCGCCCGTATCCGGCAGGGTGTCGATCGAAGCGGTCGCATGGGTGACGACCGTGCCGGCGTTCTCCACCGTGGCGGCGGCGCGGCCTCGCGAGATGGCGACGACGCCGTGGCCGGGCACGCCATGCGTCTCGACGCGGCCGCTCGCCAGATTGCGCGCCGTCGCGCTCCCCCGCTGGGAGAAGGCAAGCACCGCGTAGGGGCCGATCCACGATTCGTTCGAGGGATATACGTATGCGTCGCCCCGGGTCTCGACCGTACCGGCGTTCCCGGCCACCGCGCTGCCATCGCCATCCGCATGGGCGCTGACGCCGCGGCCGCCGATGCCGGCGACCGTGACGGTGCCGCCAGCCGCGTTGCTGGCCTCGGCGTCGCCGTTGTCGTCGTGGCTCGCGCGGACGCCGTCCGACATTATGAAGAACCTGTTATCGTCGGTCACCGCGGCGCCGCCCGAGGTGCGGACCGTTCCCCGGTTGATCGCGGTCGCCGTTCCGGCGCTTCCGCTGTTGATGTAGGCGGCGACGCCGCGCCCGGCGCCGCCGCTGGTCGCGATCGTGCCGGTGTTGACGGCGCGGGCCGAGGACGCCACCGAGCGGACGTCCAGCCCGTATGCGAACATGTCGCCGGTCGTGGTGATCGCCCCCCGGTTGATCGCCTCTATCGTGCCCGTGTGGCTCGCATCCCGGTTGTTGACTTCGATGCCGTCGCGGTACCGCCCGGAGGCATTGATGGTCGCGAAGGACTCGACCACTGAATGGGCGCCTTCCTGTCCGGCCGCGAAGCCGTCGATACGGATGAAGACGTTGTTCCCCGCATCGGATGCGAGATTGCCGGTCAGCACCAGCCGGCCGCCCTCGGCGTCCGGCACCAATAGCGCGACCCGATCGGTGTTGGGACCGGAAACGTCGATGACCAGCTTGTCGGCGTTGGCCGGGATGTCCGGAGAATCGCCGACGGTCACCGTATCGCCGTCGGTGTCGGCGGTGCAGCGCACCCGGTAGTCGCTGCCCGCGCCGGCCGTCCATCCGCCGCTTGCGTCCAGCGTCCCCTGCGTCCACGCGTCGTCGCAGGTCACCGCGGCCGAGGCCGGGGAGAGGGGGGCCGCGCCCGCGAGCACAAACCCGGCCGCCAGCAAGGCGCCGAGACCGGCCGCCACGCCGAACCGGCGCTTCCCGGCCCCCTGAAAGACAGCGCGTCCCCGCCTTTGCGCAGCAAACGATCCGCTTCCAGTCATGCCAGGCCTCCCGCCTTCGGATCGGGCCTGACCAGTGAGCGGGGCCGGCCCTTCAATGATCTCCGCGCAAATCTTCATGCCCGAATGGCATACCTGTCAAGCCAGATATCTCAATATCGATATATCTTTTCAAAATCTCCCATGCGAAATGCGCCCCGCGCCTGTCGACGGGAGGCGTGTCGAAGGGGGCTTGCAAGGATGCGTTGACGGGCGGGCGGCGGGAGAGAGGCGCGCCCGCCCCGGCGCTTCACGGACCGGCTGCCGGCCTGCCGCTCGTCAGGTACTCGGTATGGGCCCCTGTCGAAGGCCCCCTCACCCGCCGAACAGGTCGCCGAACTTCTGCGTCACCCGGGCTTCGAGCTCGGCGCTGTTGCGCACCACGGCGGGGAAGTCCGCGCCGCGGGCGAAGGGCCGGCAGGCATCGACCACCACGCGGGCGTTGCGCCGGTCGTCGTGGCTGTAGCACATCGGGTCGAGATGGGTGCTCCAGCCGCCGCGGATCACCTCGATCCCCTCGCGCGGGTCGCAGCGGGTGCACATCGCCCAGACCACGTCGTTCATGTTGGCCGGGTCGATGTCGTCGTCGACCACCACCACCCAGCGATTGGCATACGCCCCGGCATGGCATTGCGAGGCGATCATGCCGGCCTGCTTGGAGTGCCCGCCATACATCTGCCGGATCGATACGGTGAGCCACATCCGGCTGCCCCCCGCCTCATGCGCCCACACCCCCTTGACCTCGGGGACGCCGGCGGCCTCCAGCTGGTTCCACACCGCGCCGCAGCGATAGGTGCCGCGGTAGAACGTGTCGTCGTTGGGCGGCACGCCGGGGATCGCGCCGAGCAGGATCGGGTCGTCGCGGTGCATGAAGGTCTCGATGCGGATGGCGGGCTCGGGGTGCATGTCGCCCGCGTAGTAGCCCGCCCACTCGCCGAACGGCCCCTCGTCGACCAGGTCGTCGCGCCCGACGAACCCCTCGAAGGCGATCTCGGCATTGGCCGGGACGGGGAGCCCGGTCTTCGGCATGTTGATGATCTGCACGCTTTCGCCCAGCAGCCCGCCGGCGCAGTCGTACTCGTTGGCGCCGTGCGGCATCTCCAGCCCGGCGACCATGAACAGCGCCGGGTGCATGCCGGCGACCACGGCGACCGGGCAGCGCTCGCCGCGCGCGAAATACTTGTTCATGATCATGTTGCCGTGCTTGCCCCGGGACACCATGACCGAGGCAGTCCTGGGATCGTGCGCCTGGACGCGGTAGGCGCCGTAATTGATCCAGCCCGAATCCGGGTCCTTCATCACCACCATGCAGGCGGTGCCGATATAGTAGCCGCCGTCGCGCTCGTGCCAGCGCGGCGAGGGGATGGTGGTGATGTCGATGGCGTCGCCCTCGAACACGTTCTCGTTGAGCGGGCCGCCATTGACCTCGACCGGGGCGTGGACCGGCTGGTCGCGCATGTAGTCGCGCCAGCGATTGACCAGCGCCACCTCGGGCGTGTCGATCGGCAGGCCGAGGGCGAGGTTGATGCGCGGCACCGAGGTCAGGATGTTGGCGAGCACCCGGTGGCCCTTGGGGTAGCCCGGCACCTCGTCGAACATCACCGCCGGGTTGGTCATCTTGCGCATCGCGATGTCGACGATGCCGCCGATCTCCTCCTCGCGGTCGGCGCCGGTCACGGTCTCCAGCTGGCCCGCCGCGTCGAGCTCCGCCACCCAGTCGCGCAAATCCCTGTTCGCCACGCCCATCCCTCCCGCATGTTTCCCGCCGCCATCATAGGGCCCGGGCCGGGCCGCGAAAAAGGGCGCCGGCAATCCCGGCGCCCCATCTCGCGACGATGGCAAATGTATTCCAGAACACGTCCCGTGTCAAGCAACTTTTTGCCCTTTCCGATAAATTGTGGTTTCCGGGGCGCGTATCGACGAGCCTGCCCTGAGCTTGTCGAAGGGACGGCCCGCCGCCGCTTTTCTCCCCCATTGCGATGGCCGTATTGCGCTTTTCCCTGTCACTGGCTATATGTCCAGCAATACGATGGAGGCCGGCCATGGACGATTCTCCCCAGCGACGCGCCACCGAGAATTACCGCCGCCGCCTGGCCGAGCGGGGCATGGCCCGGTTCGAGGTCCTGGGGCGCGAGACGGATCGCGCGCTCATCCGTTCGCTGGCCAGACAACTCGCCGAAGAGGGGCCGGAGGCCGAGCGCCTGCGCACCGCCGTCAGCCAGGGCCTCGCCGGGAGGACGCCGCGCAAGGGCGGGATCCTCGAAGCCCTGCGGCGTTCTCCGCTGGTCGGCGAGGACGTCGTTCCTCCGCGGCCCTTCGAGCCCGGCCGAGAGGTGGATCTGTGAGCCGCTACCTGCTCGACACCAACATCATCAGCGACGCGACGAAGCCGGCACCCTCGGACACGCTCCTCGCCTGGATGGGCGAGCAGGCCGACGAGGATTTGTTCGTCTCCGCGCTCACCGTCGCGGAGATCCGGCGCGGGATACTGGAAAAACCCGCCGGCCGGAAACGGGTCGAACTCGAAGCCTGGTTCGCCGGCCCGGACGGACCGCCGGCGCTGTTCGCCGGCCGGGTGCTCCCCTTCGACGAGAAGGCCGCCCACGCCTGGGCCCGGCTGATGGCCGAGGGCCGGGCGACCGGACGGCCCCGCAGCGCGCTCGACACCATCGTCGCGGCGACGGCGGAAGCGAACGCCTGCGTCGTGGTGACCGGCAACGAAAGGGATTTCGCCGGCGTCGAGACGTTGAACCCGATGCGGGGAGACGGGAGGTAAATCCGCGCGCCAACCCGGGTTTCTCACGAACGCCAAGCGGATGGGTTATACTGCTCGCGGAGGGGCCGGTGTTCCGTTTCCGAAGTTCCCTGCCTTGAGACGCGGTGTCGCCTCATCCGTCATGCCCGGACTTGTTCCATTGCTGTCCGGTTTAGATTTTCGATGCGAGCTCCGCGCCCATGAGCGGGAACATCTGCGTCCCCCTTTGTCACCCCGGACTTGATCCGTGGCCCAGGCCTGCCCCGGACGCCGATCCGGGGGAAGCCGGGCGAGGGCGGTGCCCGTGGCCCTGGGCCCCGGATCAAAGCCGGAGAGACTTTCATTCCATCCTCGTAATGCATTGTAATATTTGCATTAATGTGCCTCGTTCCAAGGCTTCGAAAGAGAAACACTAGGATCAGTCATCAAAACGAATGCAGAATTTTTGCGAATTCTGACAGTGATCCAGTAGCCCTCGACGCCGGTTGGCGAAAGCGCACTGTCAGTCGGCACGTGCTTCCACTGTCGCAATTGCCGCACCCGTGGCCGACAGGGAGTCATTGCGCAGACAAATGTCAGCCATATTCACTTCCCCAGGCTCTAATGCACTCCGAAGTTCAGCGGCGTACGGGAACGGTTGGGCGAGCCGCAGGAGCCGGTTCCACCGCTGGATCATAGCAAGCAGAGCTCGACTCGACCTAGGTTCAACACATGCCGGTACGGATGGACCCATCCTTTCCTCCCAGGGACGCCGTACACACCCCGCACCATGCCCGGTCCGATCGCAAGAGCATACCCCGCCCCACGCACCCCCCGGTGGCGCCTCTCGAAACACGTCCTCCAACGATTTGAAGCAGCATTCCCAATCGGCGACGACCTTCGCCCCCGGCCGCTAGAAGCTAACGCCGAAGAAGGGTATCTTCATCCGGGACGGACATGTCGTCGTCATCACCTCCGGGAGAATTCGCCTCAAGATCGGCTGCCCACTCGAAGACCACGACCTGAGTTAAGCGCCCCATCGCAACTTTATGTTAAACGGAGTAAAATAAATTAGCCTGAGCTTGCGCGATATTTCTGGTCACCAATTATGTAACGAGTATCACATACGAGGGGGAAGGTCCGCGCGATGAACCAATTATCCAATTCGTTAATTGAGAGTTTATTGTATGAGAGCGAGGGGAACGCTCTCGACTTCAAACGAGAACAGTATAAGTTTAACGGTGCAAGCAAAGATGAAAAGGCCGAGTTGCTCAAAGACATTTTGGCATTTGTGAATTCGTGGAGACGTACTACCGCATACATCATTATGGGAGTAGATGAAAATAAAGGCAATCGAGGTGAGGTTATAGGAATTTCCCAAGACTTAGAAGATGCAAACCTGCAGCAGTTTGTAAATTCCAAGACCAACAAACCGGTTACATTTGCGTATCGGACATTATCTATAGAAAATAAAACACTTGGGGTAATTGAAATTCCTGTCCACGAACGACCGATTTACCTTACTTCAGCTTTCGGCAAACGTAACTACTCACCCGGTTTTGTCGTGAGGTGTCTGGGCTCGGCGTGTTTGGCTCCGATATTGCCAGGGCGGGCGGGATCGGCGGCGTCCTGAGCGGCGAGCGGGAACGGATTTGACAACATAGCGGA
>MPNO01000114.1 GCA_002239065.1 Defluviicoccus sp. bin129
GGCGACGTCTTCAGCTCCTCTTCGGTGTAGACGTCGCGGACGCTGACCAGCCGGCCGTGGGGAAGCCGCCTGAGGCGGGGCATCCCCTCGTCATGCGGGTGGTAGGTGTCGAAATACTCGCGCGCCTCGTGTTGGGCGCTTTCGCTGCGGCGCAGATAGCGCGCGAAGTAGATGCGCAGGTCGTCGTCGTCGTACCCTTCGCCGACGATCAGGGCGTTCCCGCTGGCGCCGACGCTCTCCTCCACCAGGGTCGATGCGGCGGGCCAGCGGGCGTCGTCGAGGGCGGCCTCGTACAACGACTCCAGGATGCGCTCGAAGGCATCGTCCGGGTTCACGCAGCGTCCCCCCGATGGCCCAGGCCCGCCCGTGCAGACCGCGAACCGGATAGCTGAAGAACGGCGCCTTTATCCATGATTCCCCGCGATAACGCGGATAGGGCGGAAACCGCTCCCGACGACCGCCGGCCGCAAGCCAGGACGGGCCCGGCCCGGGCGCCGTCCGGCGCAAACTATGCCGTAACCGGATAGTGTCGCCATCCTTCAAAAATGAAGGTATTGCCTAAAATGAAGGTGAAAAAATCGACGCCTGCCCAATCACGCTCCGCTCTCCGCCCACCGGTTGTGCCACGGACACTCGCCGACCGGAGAGTTCGGCCATTGCCCGGCCTGCAGTGTGAGCAGTCCGGCATATCCGGCCGGGGGGCGCGATCCGGGGGCTCGCGCAGGCATCCTCGGGCCGAATCCGAATTCAGTTATCGCGCGTATCCAACGTCCCGAATTCCCGCACGATACCGGAATGCACGGCGCCCCCGCGGATCGCGCGTCCCCGGCATCGGGGAGAATCGAGAAGAATTTGACCTACGTTTCGGAGAACTGCGTGAAGGCGGACGCCTTCACCGCCGCCTGGTGGCTTCCCTTTCGAAGATGGACGGCCGGTTCGGTTCGTCGATCGCGCGCCGGGCGGCACGACAGGTTGCCGATCCCTCTTGACGCTGCCCGGTCAGTGCTGCACTCCGAGCGCCGAACACGGGGCGCGAGGCAGACATGTATCGGATCGACGGCGCACGATTCCGGACGGCGCTCCTGCCGCTTGTCGTGGTGGTGTGGGTCCTGGCCACCCATGGGCGGACCGCCGCTGCCGCCGAGGACCCCCGCGCGGCGGAGACGGACGCCGCCTTGTACGCCCCCTATCTGAGCGCAGGCGTGGCCCTGGTCCGCGCGCGGGACACCCGGTTCGTCGATGGTGCCGACGCCGGCAATGCCGCGCTCTACGGAAGCCCGCAACTCTTCGACGCCGGCGCCCTCGACGACGGTCTGCAGTTTCATCTGGCCGCGGGCGTCCGCCTGCCGTACCGGCTGCGCGCGCAGCTGGAATTCGCCCTCGCCCGCGCCCTCGACTGGCGGGGCGGCACGAACTACCGGGCCTCGGGCGCGCGTCAGCCTTCCGGGGCAAGGCTGGACACCTGGCAACTCCTCCTCGCCGGGTTCCACGATTTCCCGGGATGGGATGTCGCCCCGGGCCGCCGCGCGCGACCCTTTCTGGGCGCCGGGCTCGGGATTACCGGCTACCGCCTCGGCGGTTACATCCAGCGCTTCCCCGAACCGAACGATCCGCAGGGCCCCCTGCGCCGGGGTCCGGGCGGCGAGATCCCCTTCACCGCCCTCCCCGGGGGAAGCGGGTGGAACTTCACCTGGATGCTGACCGCCGGGATCGCGATAGCGCTCAGCGGCAGCACCCACCTCGAGCTGAGCTACCGGTACACCGATGCGGGAGAGATCCGGACCGACGTGGGCGAAATCGCCATCGTGCGCTACCGCGAGGACGGCACCCGGAGAGCGATCCCGGTCCGGATCGACGAGACCGCCGCCGACTACCGGACCCACGCAGTGCTCGCAGCGCTCCGCGTCGAGTTCTAGCTCCCGAATGTCGTGACTCCAGACAGGCGGGAAGCGCCCGGCGCTCCGACGGGACGGGTAGGCGACACCGCCTCGCGCCGCCGCCATGTTTTATGTTCATCCGTCAGGATTTGGGGCAGCTCTTGCCAGAGCGCGAAAAGCCAAGCTTATTCAGCACGTTATGGCAGTGCGCCTACCGCCGGCTCATACGCGGTCTTCGTACCGGAAGCGGGTAAATTTCAACTGCTGAGCACGACTGGCCCTTCATGACCTTTCCGTCGGAATTCGAGGGTTTGCCGGAGACCGACCTTTCCCACCTACAAACGGCTGAAATGAGCAATTCACGACCTACGCCACACTTGTGCGGCGTAGCCATCTAACCCACCGTAATCATTGATGTTATTTTTCCGATACAAATTCCGGAATCGTATAGTCACCGGAGTCGATCGTATTCCAGTCGTTGCATGCCGGTAAGCGTTCCGCCAAGCTGTTAAGTTCGGCATATGTAGGCAGCGCGGTCGAGAACACCTGCATGGCACGGCGCCATTGACGGCGTTGTCGGTCGATGCGCACACAGGCATGGAATTCGGAGTAGCGATCGCTCAATATCATGCCTCACGGGTTCCGGAACGAGGGTCCGGGCAGACAGGGGGAGACCAATGAGAATTCTGGCAATTGCAGTCACCGCGCTTGTCGCGGCCATCGCACCTTCCCTCGCCTCGGCAGCCGACACGGCGGTGGCCAACATCGTCAACACCGACGGCGCAGTCATCGGCAAGGCCACTTTCGAGCAGACGCCCACCGGCGTGCTCATGTCCGTCGAGGTGACCGGCCTGCCGCCCGGTGGCCACGGCATCCACCTGCACGCCGTCGGCTCCTGCACACCGAACTTCAAGGCGGCGACGGGCCATATCAATCCGGGCAAGGTGAAGCACGGGCTGCGCAACCCCGAAGGACCGGACAACGGCGATCTGCCCAACCTGTTCGCCGCCGCCGACGGAACGGCGAAGGCGGAGTTCTTCACCACCCGCGTCTCGGTGTCGGGCGGCGACATGCCCGCGCTCCTCGACGAGGACGGATCGGCGGTCATCATTCACGAGAACCCCGACGATCACATGGCCCAGCCCATTGGCGGTTCGGGCGGGCGCATTGGCTGCGGCATCATCGGCAAGATGTAGCCCGGAACCGACATTCGGAATTGCTCCGCATGGGTGGAGCCAGAAGAGCTGCTATGGCAGGAGCTCGGTTGGTTGAGCGCGCCGACCTAGAGCGTATCCGTAATAGATTGAATCGATAGGGGGTTTCCGATTCGGTTTGTGATGTGATCCAACCTGGTCACTGGTGAAGGAGGCCAGCACGGATGCCCCGAGCTCATTCGAACGATCTTCGCGAGCGCGTGGTGCGCGCCCATCTGGCGGGCGAGCCGATCCGCTCGGTCGCGGCGCGTTACGGCGTCAGCGTGTCCTCGGTCCCGAAATGGGTTGCGCGCTGGCGGGCGACGGGCAGCGTGGCGCCGGACCGGATCGGCGGGTGCCTTCCAGGCTCGGCGCCTGCCTCGGCGCCCATTGCTCAAGGCTGGTGAACGCAGCGTTCCCCGTCAGCGCCTCGACATCGACGCGAACCGAAGCATCGCCGGTGACGGTCGCCGCACCCGGCGTCAGGCCGACCAGCGCGCCGCGCCAAATCGCCCACCCCGAGAGCGCACGGTAACGGCCGAGGTCGGTCGCCGACCTCCGTCCATAGGCCCACGGCTCGGCATAGCCATTGCGGAGCGCGACGCCGAAGTTGGCGTGCGGGCCGTTCCCGTCGATGCGCCACGTCCTCGCATCCCATGGTCCGAAGTCCTCGGGGCCATCGCCCACGTCGAGGCGACCGTAAAGCGCGCGCAACGCCTCGCGATCCACCGGGAAGAGCACCGAGAGTGGTTTCCGCACGCCGTTCTGTTCGGCTTGGTGCATCGCTCCGGTGTGTTCCATGATCGTCGCGAATCGCTCCGAGACATGATTGACGATACCGAGCGCGTGGGCAAGACCGTATGTCCTTCTGCGGCTGTCTTGTGATAGGGCGGTTCGCCCTGCACTGGCGGCTTTCAGCGAGGGTTGCTCGACGAGCAGGGCCTCAAACCAGGAGGGCGAACCATGGTCGAGTGTAGCGACCTTTTCATCGGAATGGACGTGTCGAAGGATCGCCATGCCGTCGCGGTGGCCGATGGCGGACGCGATGGCGAGGTCAGGTATTTCGGCGAGATCGGCTCGGACGGCGGTTCGGTGCGTCGCTTCGTACGCAAGCTGGAGCGGCCAGGCGTGGAGCTCCGCTTCTGCTACGAGGCGGGGCCGACGGGCTACGGGCTACAGCGGTTGATCGAAGGTCTTGGCCACGAATGTGCCGTCATCGCTCCGTCCCTGATCCCGCGCCGGCCTGGCGAGCGGGTGAAGACGAACCGCCGCGATGCCGTGAAGCTGGCACGGCTGTACCGGGCCGGCGAGTTGACCGAGATCTGGACGCCGGACGAAGCCCATGAGGCGATGCGCGATCTCGTTCGTGCCCGCGAGGCGGCAGTCAAGGACCGCACCCGCAAGCGCCAGGAGATCCGCTCCTTCCTTCTGCGTCACGGCAAGATTTATCCGGGGAAGAAGGCATGGGGCACGAAGTACTTCAAATGGCTCCACGAGCTGAGCTTTGGCTGGCCAGCCCAGAAGATCGTGCTGCACGAGATGATCGTCGCGGAGACGCAGAGCCGCGAGCGGGTGGCGCGGCTGGATGCGGCGATCGAGGACGCCCTGCTCGACTGGCCGCTCGCCCCGGTGGTGGAGCGCCTTCAGGCGCTGCGCGGCGTCGGGCTGATCGCCGCGGTCACCTTCATGGTGGAGGTCGGCGACATCCGCCGCTTCGAACATCCGCGGCAACTGATGGCTTATCTCGGCCTGGTGCCCTCCGAGCGCTCGACTGGCGACAGCGTCCGGCGCGGCGGCATCACCAAGACCGGCAACGCACGGGTGCGCCGCGTGCTGACCGAGAGCGCGTGGTGCTACGGCGTTGGATACGGCGCTCGGGAGGATCGTCCCGCCGAAGCCCGGCGGTACCGCGCCTGCTGGAGCAGCGACCCGGCGCGGCACCGTCAAGTGGTACAACCCAGCCAAGGGCTTCGGCTTCATCGTTCCCGACGATGGCGGAAACGACGTGTTCATCCATGCTTCCGTCGTCCAGGCGGCCGGGCTTGCGCAGCTGATCGGGGGTCAGGCGGTGACCTTTGAGGCAACGCAAGGCCCCAAGGGAGTGGCCGCCAGCTTCGTCTCGGCGTAGCCGTGCCCGACACATCGATGTAGGCGAACCGACCCCCGCTGGCCGGCCGAAGCGAGGTCGCCATCGCTGGGCGGCCATCGTGGCCGGATATTCGGTTCAGGCGCCCGGGAAGCCGCACATTCGGGCGATTGCCTGTCCGACCCTTTCGGCCGCCGCTTCGACCTCGCGGTCGGCGACATGGGCGTATCTCAGCGTTATGCTCGCCTGGCCATGCCCCAGCAGTTTCGAGACCACGGGCAGCGGGACGCCCATCATGACGGCCTGGGAGGCATGGGTGTGCCGCAAATCGTGCAGCCGGACGTCTTCCAGTCCGGCCCGCTCCCTCGCCATGTACCAGAAGTTCCAGAGGGAACGCTCGGAACAGGGCCGGTCGGAGTCCCGCACGGACGGAAAGACGTACGCGCTGCCCATCCGCGGCCGGCGCTCGATCAGCGCCCTGGCGTCCCGGTTCAGATACACCGTCCGAGGCCCCGTCTTGCTGTCGCTCAACGCGAGGACATGCTCGCCTACTTCCCGCCATTGCAGGGTCCTGATCTCGCCGCTCCGGCAGCCCGTCAGCAGGAGCAGGCGGACGATGTCGGCCCGCGGTCCGCGGGACGGCCGCTCGGCCACGCACGCATCCAGCGTCTGAA
>MPNO01000115.1 GCA_002239065.1 Defluviicoccus sp. bin129
TCGAGCTCCGCCTGGGCAAACCAGGCGCTGGCCTTGCGCAGAATCTCGTTCGCCTGGCGCAGCTCGCGAACCTCGCGTTCCAGCGCCCTGACCCGCGCACGATCGTCGCTGGTCATGCCCGGCCTGGTGCCACTGTCTTGTTCAGCCTGACGGACCCACCGCCGCAGCGTCTCGGTCGAGCAGCCGAACTTCGCCGCGATCGAACACATCGCCGCCCATTGCGAGCCATGCTCGTCCTGGTGCTCGAAAACCAGCCGGACAGCCCGTTCGCGAACCTCCGCCGGATAACGTGTCGAATGTCTTCCCATAACGGCTCCTCTTTCTCACAAGATGGAGCCTCCGGGAAAGCCGGGGCGGTTCACCGGCCTCGCTGCCGGAGTTGAGGTCTCGGTCGACGTCGTGTTCACCAACATCGTGAATGAGGCCACCGGCGCCGGCATCGGCGACATGGTCTGGCGATTGCTGCCGTTTCAGGGCAGGGAGTTCGGGACGGACAATGTCCTGTTCAACGACGGGGCCGGGTATTTCCGGGACGCGAGCTTCGGCGCGGCGGCACAAGGAAGCATCTACGGCCGCCTCTACGGCCCCGGTCACGAGGAAGTCGGCGGGCTGTTCCACCGCGACGGCATCGCTGGCGCATTCGCGGGAAAGCGTGATCGGTAGGCGGTCTGTCCGACATTGCGCCCGCCCGTCGTGCGGTCGCAGCGCCTGAAGGGTAGCCGCGGGCACCGGTCGAGAGCTCCCGGTCCAGCTGGCCCGACACTGTCCGATATCTTGTGTAAGTGATTTTGGTGGGTTCTATATCTTGTAGAGAAGGACCCTGCGATGACGACACTGAGACCCGAGCTTCTGGACGAGTTGCTGGTTGATTACGAGACGCCGGAAGACCTTTTGGGCGATGAGGGGCTTTTCAAGCAGCTGATGAAGGCGCTTCTGGAGCGGGCGCTGGGTGCCGAGCTGACCGACCATGTGGGCTACGATCAATTCGGACTTGCCCTCGACGTGGAGAACCTCGATGTCGCCGATCGGAATGTTGTTCGGCATCGTCGTTTGACCCCTCTGAATCAACACGACTCAATGCCTCACTACGCCGATCGGCGTCCAACACGCGCGCCGAACAACAGCGTCCGACCACTCACAGCTGGACCTTCCAATCCCGTGATCCCGTCAAGCAACTGGCTGCCCGACCGGACTTGCCTCGCCGCCGTCTCGTTCATCCCGAACGGCCGTTGCGCCGGCCGGGAAGTCGCCCGGCGCCGTCAGCCACTCGCTCAGTTTCGACCATCGCCGCCGCCCCGATACGTTGCGCACCGCGATGGCCACCGCCTTCTTCTGGCCTACCAGCACCACCAGCCGCTTGCCCCGCGTCACCCCGGTGTAGAGCAGGTTCCGCCTGAGCATCGCGTAGTGCTGGGTCAGCACGGGGATTACGACGGCCGGATACTCCGAGCCCTGGCTCTTGTGCACCGTCGCGGCATAGGCCGGCACCAGCGCGTCGAGCTCGCCGAAGCCGTAGGCGAGATCGCGACCCTCAAAGAGCGCGATTAGCTCGCCGGCCTCCGGGTCCACATCCGCAACGAGGCCGATGTCGCCGTTATAGACCTCCCTGTCGTAGTCGTTCTCGATCTGCATCACCTTGTCGCCCGGCGCGAAAGTCCAGCCGAAGCGTTCGACCTTCCGTTCGCCGGCCGGGTTGAGCGCCGTCTGGAGCTCGATGTTGAGCGCGCGCGCGCCGACGCCGCCCCGGTTCATCGGGCACAGCACCTGGATGTCCTGGACCGGATCGAAGCCGAAGCGCTTCGGGATACGGGTCCTCACCAGCTCGACGATCCGGGCAGCGGCGGTCTCGGGATCCTCGGCTCGCACGAAATAGAAGTCGCTCTCCCCGTCCGGCCGGGAGAGGTCCGGGATGGCGCCCCTGTTGATCCCGTGCGCAGCGGTCACGATCCGGCTCCGCGCCGCTTGGCGAAACACCTCCGTCAGCCGCGCCACCGGCACCGCGCCGGAGGCGATGATGTCGGCCAGTACCTGGCCCGGGCCCACCGAGGGAAGCTGGTCGACGTCGCCCACGATCAGCAGCCCGGCCTCGTCGGGAAGCGCCGACAGAAGCGCCCGCATCAGCATCACGTCGACCATGGAGGTTTCATCGACCACCAGAAGACCGCACGCGAGCGGGTTGTCCGCGCCGCGCCGGAACCCGCCATGCCGGGGGTCGACCTCGAGCAGGCGGTGGATCGTCCTCGCCTCCCGCCCCGTGGCTTCGCTCATCCGCTTCGCCGCCCGACCGGTCGGCGCGCACAGCTCGATCCCCACGCCCCTGGCCGAGAGGATGCTCAGGATGGCGTTGACGATCGTCGTCTTGCCGACGCCGGGCCCGCCGGTCACCACCATCGCCTTCGAAGCCAGCGCCCGGCGTACCGCCTCGGCCTGACCCGGCGCCAGCGCCAGACCGGTCTTCCTCTCCACCCAGGGCAGCGCCCTGTCCGCATCGATCGCCGGCCAGCGCGGCCTGCCCGAGCCGATCCGCAGCAGCCGCTCCGCGATCGACCGCTCGGCCCGGTACAGCCCGCCGAGGAACACGCAGGGCGTATCCCCCACCGTGTCCGCGACCACCGCGCCCTCGCCAAGCTCCACCTCCAGCGCGTCCCGGATCATCTCGTCGGGCACCTCCAGCAGCCTGGCCGCAAGCGGTCCGAGCTCGTCCTCCGGCAGCCCGCAATGGCCTTCGTCCATCGCCTCCGTCAGGGCGTAGCCGATGCCCGCGCGGACCCGGACCATGGCCGTCTTCGCGATTCCCAGCTTCATCGCGATCGCATCGGCGGTCCTGAAGCCGATGCCCCGGATGTCCCGCGCGAGCCGGTACGGGTTCTCCGTCATCACCTCCACCGCATCGGCGCCGTAGGTCCTGAATATGCGCACGGCGCGCGCGGTGCCCACGCCATGCTCGTGCAGGAACACCATGATTTCTCGGACCGCCTTCTGCTCCGCCCAGGCGTCGGTGATCCGCTTCGCCCGCACCCGGCCGATGCCGGTCACCTCGCGCAGACGATCCGGTTCAGCCTCGATGATGTCGAATACCTTCTCGCCGAACGCACGGACCAGCTTGCGGGCGTATACCGGGCCGATGCCCCGGATCATGCCGGAGCCGAGATAGCGCTCGATGCCCTCGAGCGAGGACGGCGCGGCGGTGCGCAGGAAGCGCGCCTTGAACTGCTGCCCGTGGGTGCGGTCGTTGACCCATTCTCCCGACGCCGTGACCCATTCGCCAGCCGCCACCAAGGCGGCGTGGCCGACCACGGTGACCAGGTCGCTGCGTCCCCGCGCCTTGGTCCGCAGAACGCAGAAACCGTTCTCCGGGTTGTGGAAGGTGACGCGCTCGACCAGCCCGGCCAGAACCTCCCGGTCCGGCGTCCCGGCTTGCCGCTCGGCAGGCATCGGCTGCGTCCGCCCGGGCCGCGCCTCCCCCGCCCTTACCCAGCCCGTCCCAGGGCGCCCCTCCGCCCGCCCCCCCCCGCCCCGCCCAGACCCTCCCGGCCCGGCGCCCCGGCTTGCCGCTCGGCAGGCATCGGCTGCGTCCGCCGGGTCCGCGCCTCCCCGGCCCTTACCAGGCCAGTCCGAGGGTGCCCTTCCTCCCGCCCTCGCCGGGTTGCGGATCGGCGGGTGCATCGGGCTGCGTCGGCGAGTCGCTCTCCGGGGACTCCGCGACCGGCTCCAACAATGCCTCCGCCGCGCCCGCCGGTTTCGCCGAACCGGCGTCGCGTGCCGCGAGCGACCAGCGCCCGTCTTCCAGCACATACTTGCCGCCCCGCCGCCCGCCGCGCAGTTCGTTGACCACCGAAGACAGCTTCACCCAGCGGTCCGCGTCGGTGGTGGCGCTCCCCAGTATCTCTGTCGGTGTCAGCCCCGGGCGTTCGCCCAGCGCGCGTTCCACAAGCCGCGGAACGGAACCCCGCGGTGCGCGCTTGCGCCCGGCGGCCCGCCGCTTCGGCGCGGCATTCTTCCGTCGAGGCGACCGCGTCTCTCGCGCGGGTGACCCACTCCTCGCTCCAAGCAGTTCCAGCACCTGGTTTCTCGTGTCGATCCGGCCCCGCTCGAAGGCGCGCGCCTCGATGTCGGCTACCAGCGCCGAGAGTTCCTGGGATTTGCTCATCGAGCCCTTCGCCATGACCGGCTCCTCATGCCGCCGCCACACGAACGATACTACCCGCCGTACCCTCTCATGCGGCATCATCGCCGCCGGGCCAGGCCGGGGCAACCGGGTGGAGGTCGTCCACCCCGAATGCGACCCCGAGCCTCTCGTCTGCGAGGCCCTCATCCGATTCCCCGAGATTCCGGCATGGACAGCGAAGCGCCGGTTCGATGCAATTGTCGAAGGTACGATTCGGTATGGCGGTTTGCGATGGTCGATGACGACGAGCTCACGGCGAAGCTCGCCAAAATTGAAGCGCTGTTCCGCGGAGCCGCCGGTCCGGGGGAGCGGGTCGCCGCGGCGGCCGCGATGGACCGGCTTCGGGGCCGCCTCGCCGCTTCCGACGGGAATAGCGAACCCGAGGTCGAACTGAAGTTCTCGCTGCCCGACATGTGGTCGGTCAGGCTGTTCATCGCGGTCTGCCGCAAACACGCCGTGCGTCCGTACCGCTATGCGCGCCAACGGCGGACGACGGTCATGGTGCGTGCCCGCGAACGCGACTTCGACCGCGAGGTCTGGCCAGAGTTCAACATGCTGCACACGGAGCTCGAGATCTACTTCGGGGACGTGACCGATCACCTGATCACCCGCGCCATGCGTTCGGACGGCGACGACAACGCCATCGAATTGCGTCGTTTGCCCGCCGGCTGAGCGACGCCTCGCCCGCGGCTTCGCTGACGGCCTGGACCTGTTCCGTCCGCCGGGGCGGGGCTCCCTGCAGCGCCGCCGGCCCGCCGCCCGCGCACTTCAGCCGAGGGACGGGGGCCTCGCGGCGGCGCCCCATCCGTATTGCCGGACGGGCTGCCGCGGGTTCGGCCAGCGGCCGGGGAGCCCCTCTACGAACCCTCTCCCGCGTCCGGCCTCCGCTCGTTCATCGCCGTCGTCAGCAGCAGCGAGGGCCGGAATACGGCCACGCGGCGCGCGGCGATCGGCGCCGGCTCGCCGGTCTTCGGGTTGCGTCCCATGCGTGGCCCCTTGTCGCGCGGCTCGAAGACGCCGAAGCCCGAGATATTCACCGCCTCTCCCGCGGTCAGCCGCTCCGCGATCGTCTCCATCACCGCTTCGACGAAGCGCGCCGAGTCGCGCCGCGACAGCCCGACTTCCCGGTAGATCGACCCCGCCAGATCCGCCCGCGTCACCGCCTTCATCGACACCTCCCGGCTCCGGACGTTCGTCACCCGTCGTCATCGTGGATCCGCCGCACCGTGATCGTTCCGGATTTCGCCACCGCGGCCAGTAGTCTGGAAAGATGCCCGAAAGCTCTCCTTGCGGCCATGGATGCATTCGGTCGGATGGACGGCGGCGGAAAACCGCGCGGCGGGTCGCGGCTTTCAGGCCGTCGAAGAAGTTGAAGGGACGAATGAACGCCCGCTGGCCTAATGCATCGAGCCGCCGGCGGTCTCCGGTACCGTGGTTTCAGGCATCGGGCGCTGACCACCGCTGCCCTCGGCCATGATCGCCGCGATGAGAGGTTTCGTAGCCCTCCCTAGTGTGTCGTCGAGCAAAGACATCTGTGAGAGTTGTCGATCGACGACATTTTA
>MPNO01000116.1 GCA_002239065.1 Defluviicoccus sp. bin129
TCCGGAACCGGCTCGTCCGGGGCGCCGGACGGATGGCGCGAAAAATTATTTTCTGCGTCATTCGCAGACAGGCGTAGCCTGGCGCCGCCTGGAGTACGAACTGCCGGAATTCCCGTACCGAGAGCGGCTTGCGGGGCTTCGCGGCGTCCCTATCTTGTCGTTCATGATGGCGTTCCGCACCCTCCCCCGCGGCGGGTGGCGATTTGCGGCTTGGGTGGCGCTGGCCGTCGGCGCGACGGGGGCCGCGGCGGTGCCCGGCGTCCGGCTGTGGCAGGAGACGACGGCGCACGAGTGGCGTCTGCTCGGCCTCGGCACGCTGGCGCGGGCGAGGCTCGCGGCCGGCGCCGACGGGTTCGCGCTCCAGCGCTACGAGTGGAGCGCGGGAGAGGCCGCCTCCATGCCGCTGGCGGCGGTCGCCGCGGACCCGAAGATCGACCGGACCCGCGCGCGCATCCTCGGCGTCGCGGTCGAGGCGGGCTGGCGGGGGCTCGGCGCCGGCGGCGCGGCCGGGCTCGCGGCGCTGGTGCTGCTCGCGGGCTGGCGGCACTCTATATATGGAGGCGCAGCGGAGAAACCGCCTTCCCGGGGCGGCGGCGAGCGATCCGCGATACGTTCGCGGGGGCGCCGGTGGGTATCGGTCCCCGGGCGGGTGGCCGCGCCGGTGCGGGCGGCGATGCGGTGGCGAGCCGCGCGGATCGCCGGCATCCGGTATCCGAAGGAGGCCCGGCGGGGGCACACCCTAGTCGTCGGCGCGGCCGGTTCGGGCAGGCAGGCGCTGATCGCGGACCTCGTCGCGGGGATCCGCGCCCGGGGCGGGCGCTGCATCGTCCTCGACCGGACGGGAAAATACACGCGCCGGCTGTTCGACCCGGCCCGCGACACGCTGCTGAACCCGCTGGACGCGCGCGCCGCCGCCTGGTCGCCGTCTTGCGATGCGCGCGGGCGCTGCGATTTCGAGGCGATGGCGGCGGCGCTGATACCCGACCCTGCGGACGCCGGCGGGGCGGCGGCGGCGCTGGCGGCGCGGCAGCTCTTCGTCGAGGCCGCCGAGGCGCTGCGGCGCGAGGGCGATACCGGCAACGGCGCATTGATCGACCTGCTTCTCGATCCCGGCCCCGGAGCTCTCGCGCGCACCCTGGAGGGGACCGCCGCATGGACGGCGCTGGCTCAAATGGGTTCGGAGGTACTGACCGGGGGCCGCGCACTCCTGCGCCATCATCTGGCGGCGCTGCGGTTCGCGCCGGGCGGCGACTTCTCGATCCGGGACTGGGTGGCGCGCGGGGACGGGCTGCTGTTCCTCGCCTCGCCGGACGACCCGTACGGCCGGCTCAGGGGGCTGGTCTCGGCGTGGCTGGAGATCGCGCTTGGCCCAATGCTGTCGCTCGACCCCGATGGCGGGCGCGGCCTGTGGATGGCGGTCGACGGGCCGGAGTCGCTGCACCGGCTGCCGTCGCTGCTGCCGGCGCTCGGCGGGGCGCGCGGCGTGGGCGTGCGGTTCGTGGTCGGCATCGAGGCGCTGGCACCGCTTCGCGCGCGCTACGGCGAGGACGGGAGGGGCACGGTCGCGGGGCTGTGCGCGACGCGGGCCGCGCTGGCGGCGGCGGACGACGGGACCGCGGCCTGGTCGTCGGCCGCTATCGGCAGCGAATCCCTCGCGCCGGCGTGGCGGCTGCGGCGCTTGGCGCCGGGCCAGGGCGTGCTGCGGTTCCCCGGGCGGCGCGACGCGGTCGAGTTCTCGCTGAAGGACTCGCGGGCCGGCGGCGCGGCGGCCCGCTTCGTGCCCGTCGACGGCGCCCGGATGTTTCTCGACGAGGCGCCCGCGCCGCCCGTCCCGGCGCGGAAGCCGCCTTCGGGGCGCGGGGGGGCGACGGGGGCCCCCCTCCTCCGCACCGCGCCCCCAGGCGCAAGCGCCGCCGCGCGGGGCGCTGGATCTGATGGTCGCCTCGATCGGCGCGGTGGCGAGCCCGTCCCAGGGCGCGCACTATTACGAAGCCGACGGCTACTACGCCAAGGATTCGCCCGAGCACCTCGCCGCGAGCGCCTGGGCGGGCCGGGGCGCCGCCGAGCTGGGCCTCCAGGGCCCGGTCGATCCCGACACCTTCAAGGCGGTGCTGGAGGGCGCGGTTCCGGACGGCTCCGGGAAGCGGCTCGGCCGCCGCATTGGCGACGGCGAGATCCGCCACCGTCCGGGCCGCGACCTGACCTTCAGCGCCCCGAAATCGGTCTCGCTGGCCGCGCTGGTCGGCGGCGACGCGCGCATCGTCGAGGCGCATGACCGGGCGGTCGGGCGCGCGCTCGGCTGGTTCGAGAAGAACGCCGCCGAAACCCGCGCGCAGTACAGGTCGACCGGCCGGATGGTCCGGACCGGCGGTCAGAAAGCCGTGATCGCCACCTTCCGGCACGAAACCTCCCGGAACCTGGACCCGGCGCTGCACACCCACTCCGTGATCGCCAACATGCTGCTCGGCCCGGACGGCAAGTGGCGGACGATGGCGAACGAGTCGCTCTACGCCTCGAAGATGCTGCTGGGCGCGCTCTACCGGAACGAGCTTGCCGGGGAACTCGGGAGGCTCGGCTACGGCATCGAGCGGACCCATGCCGACGGACGCTTCGAGATCGCCGGCGTCTCGCGGCACATCATAGATGCGTACTCGACACGGCGGGCCGAGATCGAGGCGGCGATGGAGGGCCGGGGGCTCGGCTCGACGGCGGAGAACCAGCATCACGCCCGCCGCGCGGCGCTGATGAAGCGGGCGGCCAAGCGCGACGTCGACCGGGCCGAACTGCGCGAGACCTGGGAGAAACAGGCCGCCGCGCTCGGCTTCGATGCGCGGGCGCTGGTCGCCGCGGCGATGGAACGGGGCCTCGACGGTGCGGAGAAGGCGCGCGGCGGGGCGAAGGAAGCGGGCAAGGACGCGGCTCCCGAAGCGGCGCGCCAGGCCGATCTGTTCGAACATGCGACGCGCGCCGATCCCGCGCGCGAGGCGGTGGACTGGGCGCTGGCCCATCTGTCGGAGCGCGACGCGGTGTTCGCCAGGACCGACCTGCTCGCGGCCGCTCTCGCCTGGAGCCCGGGTGCGGCGTCGATGAAGGACATCGAGGCCGCGGTTGCCGGCCTCGAACGCGAGGGCCGCCTGCACGATGCGCCGGCGCTGGATGGCGGCGGGCTGACCACCGACAGGGCGGTGGCCGACGAGCGCGAGACCGTCGCGCTGATGCGCGGCGGCGCGGGCCGGGGCAAGGCGCCGATGAAGGGCTGGACGGTGGACCGGCACCTGCGCAAGGGACCGCTCACGGCCGGGCAGCGGGACGCGGTGAAGCTGATCCTGTCGGAGAAGGACCGCACGGTCGGGGTGCAGGGCTATGCCGGGACGGGCAAGACCAGAATGCTGAACCGCGCCCGCACGCTCGCGGAGAAGAAGGGCTGGCGCATGGTGGGGCTCGCCCCGTCGGCCTCGGCGGTGCGCACGCTGGCGGCGGAATCGGGCATCGGGAGCGAGACCCTGCAACGGTTTCTCGCAAGAAACGCCGGTGTTGCCGAAGGCCGCCTGACGAAAAACGGCGCCAGGGCGATGCGCGCCGCCTTTGCCAAGACCGTGCTGGTGGTGGACGAGGGCTCGCTCGCCTCCACCGTGCAGGCGCGCGACCTGCTCCGGATCGCGGGCGCGCTGCGCATCCCGAAGCTGGTGCTGGTCGGGGATGCGAAGCAGCTCGACGCCGTGGATGCCGGCAAGCCGTTCGCCCAGCTCCAGCAGGCGGGCATGAAGACGGCGGTGATGGACGAGATCCTGCGCCAGCGCGATCCCGCCCTGAAGGCCGCCGTCGAGGCAAGCCTCGCGGGCGAGATCGGCAGGGCGTTCGAGAAACTCGGCAGCAATGTCGCCGAGGTGAACCCGGACAACATCGCCGGCGCGGTCGCGGCGCGCTGGCTGAAGCTATCGGCGGATGAGCGCGAGCGCACCGGCGTGATGGCCCCGAGCCACGCGCTGCGAGAGGGGATCAACGCGCACATCCGCGAGCGCCTCGTGCGCGAGGGCCGCATTGCAGGGCCGGCGCTGGAGACGCAGCGCCTGGTCTCGAAGGGCTATACCAACGCGGAGAAGGCGCTCGCGTCGAACTACGCGCCCGGCGACGTGGTGGCCTTCCACCGTCCCTACAAGCGTCTCGGGATCGGCAAGGGCGACGAACGCCGCGTCGAGCGCGTCGATCGCGGGAAGAGAACGGTCCATCTCGAAGGCCCGGACGGCAGAACCGTCGCGTGGAAGCCCTCGGAAATCGGCGGACGCAGAGGCGGAACCGAGGTCTACCGGACGGAGACCGTCGAGCTTCGCGCGGGCGACCGCATTCGCTGGACGCGCAACGACAAGGGTCTCGGTCTGGTCAACAGCGGCACGGCCGAGGTGATGGGCGTCCGCAACGGGCGGGTAGCGTTCATGCTGGAGGACGGGCGCAGGCTCGCGCTGACCCCGGGCGATCCGCAGTTGCGCCATCTCGACCGCGCCTGGGCCGCGACCGTGCACGCGTTTCAGGGCCGCACGGTCGACAACGTGATCGCGGCGATGGAGGCGAACCACCCCAACCTGACCACGGCCAAGGCGTTCTACGTCGAGATCTCGCGCGCCCGCGACCGGGCGGAGCTGGTCACCGACGACGCGCAGGCGCTGAAGGAACGGCTCGAAGCGGTGACCGGCGAGCGCATCTCGGCGCTCGAAGGCATCGGCGAGAGCGTGCGCCCGGAGCGCGAACGCGAGCGCGGGAAGGACCGGGAGGCGTCGCACGACCGCGAAAGGGAGGACCGCGAGAGGGCCGCGCCCTCCCCGCCGGACCGGGAAATCGAGCCGGCCCCGTCCCGCGACAAGGCGCCGGAACCCGAGCCGCCGGCGTGCGGCAAGGGCGTCGAGATGGACTTGAGCCTGTAGCGCGGCTCGTCCGCGTCCTCCCTGCGCGCAAACATTCGCCCGTCCCGGGAGACTGCCGGATCGTCTACCAGTCCGACTGCCGAATTCTACGGTCCATCAGGATCGCGTACAGGTAGGACGGACCCCGCAGGTGCTGAAGTCCCGTGGTGTCTTCGAGAGGGACCAGATCGAATGCCGCCTCGAAGTGCGAGCGCGGCAGATTCTGTCTTGTACGGTCAGGCTCGATGTAGCCCTCGTGTGCAAGGTAGGTGAATCGGCCACCGCGAATCTGACGAAATTCGTCGCCGGAATGACTCATGATCCGCGTCCAGACTTCGTTGAATTCGACCATTGCATTCGGGCTCCCGGGTCATGGGCTGCAAGTGTAGCCGACAGCCCTGCCGACACTTCCTCGATTCATCGGCCGGGTAGGAGGGGTCGTTGCCGAGCCCCTCCCCCCACAGACCCGAGCGTGCGCGACTGACGCACTCGGTTCCTCACCTGACAGGTTCGCTCAAGAGGGTTGCCATGAGCGCGTGATCGTGACCGGCGGCAGGGGATACCACTTGAGAAGCTCGTTCATCCGGTCCCAGTTCAGGCGCCGCAAGCGGGTGCGGCGTGCAAGCCACATCCGCCAGATGCGAGTGA
>MPNO01000117.1 GCA_002239065.1 Defluviicoccus sp. bin129
GTAGCCGGGAAAATCCTCGATGATGCGCCGGGACAGCACGGCGACGTCTCTCGGGCTCATCACGTGGCCGTCGGCCGGCCAGCCACTCGCATTGACGAAATGGCTGTCGGCGAGCCCGAGGTCCCGCGCCTTGCGGTTCATCGCGTCCACGAACGCGGCTTCCGAGCCCGACAGGCCCTCGGCCACGACGATGCAGGCGTCGTTGCCCGACTGCACGATGATGCCGCGCAGCAGATCCTCGACGCGCACCTGCTTGTCGACCTCGACGAACATTTTCGAGCCGCCCATCCGCCAGGCCTTGCGGCTCACGACAAACTTGTCGTCGAGCGAGAGCTGGCCGGTCCTGAGCCGCTCGAAGGCCATGTAGATGGTCATCAGCTTGCTCAGGGAGGCCGGGGGGGTCGGGCTGCCGCCGTCCTTGTCCAGCAGGACCGCCCCCGTCCCGAGGTCGACGATATAGGCCTGTCTCGCAGCCGTCTCCATCCCGACGGAAGCCGGCGCCGCGACGCAGAACGGCGCGAACAGGAGGACGGCGGCGATCCCGCCGATCGGTCGAACGGGTTTCATCGGGACCCCATGCGTGTCTCGCGGGCGGGGAAGAAGGACGTGCGGGGAATGGGAGATGCGGTCATGTCAGAAGCGGTGGCGCAGCGTGAACCTCGCCCCGCGCGAGCGGTCAGGAGAACGGTCGTAGACTTCGAGCCCGACCCGCGAGTCTGGCGTGTCGCGCAAGTCGAGACCCAGGCTCCGCCGCACCGAACCGTCGCCCGAATGGCGAACCACACCGACATGGGGCCGGATCGTTCCCAGCGCCCGCCCGACCCACAACCCGTATCCCGCCTCTCCCCGAATGCCGATACCGGACGGAACTCCGCCGGCGGCGGACAGGAGCCGCGTGTCGAGATCGAGCGCGAAGCCGCGCCCGGAACCCCCGGGAGCGAAGCGCATGCCGCCGCCGAGGCGCCAGAATTCCTGTTCGTGACCGCCCAGGCCGAACGACGCCCCGGCGCTGCCGGTCAGGGTGAGCCGGGGATCGAGCACACCTTCGAAGGACACCGAGCCCGTCGTTTCCAGCTGGCCGCCCTCCGGCCCGTCCCCGGTCAGCTGCCTGTAGGCCATCGACAGGGAGGGGGCGCCGGGAACCGGCGCGCTCCACGCCAGCCCGGCGCGCCAGTCGCGACCGCGCATCGTCGGCAGCGAAGACGAGATCCGTCCGCCGCCCTCGATCTCCAGCGCGAAGCCCTCCATGCCCGCTTCTGCATCGAGCCGGCCCGACAGAATGTCGGCCAGGGGGAGGGAGCCGCCCGCGGCGTGGGTGAGAAGCCGCACGTCGGAGCGCGACCACGACGGGAAGCCGAGATCGTCGCGGTGACGGAGGTGTCCGGTCCCGGCGCCGAGCGATGCCCACAGGCGGCCGCCGGAGGCCAGGTGCCACGCCGCGAAGGGGTGCAACGAGAGTATTTCCGTGTCGTGCTCGCCGGCCCGGTAGCCTCGCCCGGACAGCCTCGCGTCGGCACGGTAGTCGAGTTCGGTCCGGGTGTAGGCGGCGACCGCGCCGGCCTGCCACGCGCCGGCTCCCAGCTCCGCCCCGACGCTCACCGATTGGCTGCTGCCGTCGTAATCGAAGCCTTCGTTCCGCCCCGACAGCGAGCCGATGCCGACGGCGGGTGTGATTGCGGAGAGGACGCGAGGAGCCCCGGGCGACCAGCCGCGAACCCGATCGCGAACGGCACCGTGGGCGACATCGGCGGCGCGCCGCGCGTGCACCGGCCCGAGCGCCGTGTGAACCGGGTTGGACACCAGCGCGGCCAAGGAGTTCTCTTCCGGGGGCGCGTCTGGGCAGCGGTACTCCGCGCCGTCATGGTAGGCGTCGTCGCGCACCCGCACCCGCACCCCGTCCAACAGGTCGTCGTCGCCGTCCTTGTCCAGGAACTCGACATCGACGCAGAGAACGTCATGGATCCGGCCGCCGGAGATGACCCGGTAACGAAACGTGGTTGGCGTGTCCAGAATGGGATCCACACCGGTATGGCTATAGGAAATGACGCGACGTTGTGTATCGAACCTCAGGGGGGGCTGCGGACGATCCAGCGGATAGTCGGTATCCAGCAGCAAGTATGTCGCCATTCCCGTCCCGCCGATCGCGTGCGGCAGGACGGCCCAATCGTGCCCCCCCCCCCCCCCCCCGCGGCGGCGGGGCGAGAAGAAACCAACCCCCCCCCCGCCGCCGGTCCTCCGATGCAGTGGATGATCGCTCCCCGCCATGGTCCTGGAGCGGAATCGCCAGACGCCCAAGTCAAGGGGGTCGACAATCAGCTCGAAATCCTCCGACACGCTGACCGGAGGGGAGGCGCTGTCGGTCACCTGGTAGGTGCAGTCCGGGCCCCGGTAGGTCTCCCGCGCGGTGCCGGACAGGATGCGGCTCTCCGGGCTGAAGGCCAATCCCTCGGGCAGCGTGCATCCGACGATTTCATAGGTGTAGGGCGTCACGCCCCCGTCCGCCTCCGCGAACTCCGTGCTGACACGCTGTTGCACGGACAGCGAGCGCGGATCGTCGCCGCCGGCCACGACATTACCGGGAAGCCGGAGGTCCGACATCGCGCCGCGCACTTCGAACTCGACGGCCTGCGAAACCGTCACGGCGGGCGATGCGCTGTCGGTCGCGGAGTAGGTGCAGGAATCGCGGAACCGGGCCTGCGGCGTGCCGGCGAGCACGCGGGTCGCCGGCGCGAAGCTCATCCCCGGCGGCAGCGATCCCCCGGCGCAGGTGAAGGTGTAGGTGTAGGGCTCTACACCGCCGGTGGCGGGCCGAAGCGGTTCGCTGTGGAAGTCGCCGACGGACAGGCGCAGCGCGCCGGGCCGGGGAAGCGAGAGGTCCGACATCGCGCCGCTCACCACGATCTCGACGGCTCGCGAAACTGTCACGGCGGGCGATGCGCCGTCGGTTGCCGTGTAGGTGCAGGAATCGCGGAACCGGGCCTGCGGCGTGCCGGCGAACATGCGGGTTTGCGGCGCAAACCCCATCCCTGGCGGCAGCGATCCCCCGGCGCAGGTGAGCGTATATGTGTAGGGCGGGATGCCGCCGGTGGCGGGCCGAAGCGGCTCGCCGTGGAACGCGCCAACGGAGAGCGCGATCCTGCCCGCAGGCGGAAGCGAGAGATCCGACATCGCGCCACGCACTTCGATCTCGACGGCCTGCGAAACCGTCACGGCGGGCGATGCGCTGTCCGTCACCGAATACGTGCAGGAATCGCGGAACCGGGCCTGCGGCGTGCCGGCGAACATGCGGGTTTGCGGCGCGAAGCTCATCCCCGGCGGCAGCGACCCGCCAGCGCAGGTGAGCGCATATGTGTACGGACGGACCCCGCCGGTGGCTACGGGAAGCGGCTCGCCGTGGAACATGCCAACGGAAAGCGCGCCGACGGAGAGCGCGATCCTGCTCGGAGGCGGAAGCGAGAGGTCCGACATCGCGCTGCTCACCTCGATCTCGACCGCACGCGAAACCGTCACGGCGGGCGATGCGCTGTCGGTCGCGGAGTAGGTGCAGGAATCGCGGAAGCGGGCCTGCGGCGTGCCGGCCAACATGCGGGTTTCGGGCGCGAAGCCCATACCAGAGGGCAGCGCCCCTCCGGCGCAGGCGAAGGAATAGGCGTAGGGTCTGACGCCGCCGCTGGCGGCCGGAAACGACTCCCTGTGGAAGGCGCCGACGGAAAGATCCAGCTTCGAGATGACGTCGAGCCCGAGCGGTGCGATCGAGGGCCCCGCGATCTCGACCTCCACGGCCCGGGATATTGTGGTGCCGAGCACCGAGCTGTCGGTCACCGAATAGGTGCAAGAGTCGCGGAACGGGGCTTCGGGCGTGCCCGAGAACGTCCGGGTCTCCGGCCCGAAACCCATCCCTGGCGGTAGAGCGCCGCCGACGCAGCTCAGCACGTAGCGGTACGGCCGCACGCCGCCGCTGGCGGCAGGCAGAACCGCGCTGTGGAAGTTGCCGACCGAAAGCCCGAAGCGGCCCGGCCGGGGCAGGGAAAGGCCGGGAGCGGAGGTTCCCGCCGAGAGCCGGAGTCCGTATGCCACACTCCTTTGCTCCCGAAACCCCGGATCGGCCTCGGTGACGCGGTAGGTACAGAAGAAGGTCCTGCCGATGTCGGACGCGGGACGGGTGCCGGCAAGGACCCCCCGGCCCGGGAACAGGGTCACCCATCCGGGACAGCCCTCGATGACCGTCTCGTAGGGCGGGATGCCGCCGGAGACGCGGAGCGGCAGCCTGTGTTCGACGGCCTGCCCGGGTGGAAACTCCAGCTCGAGCGTCTCTCCCCCTCCCGGATTCTCGACCGAAAGATGCTCCCCGCCGCAAGCGGCGAGCGCGAAAACCAGGCAGGCGCAAAGGGTGGACTTGAGAAGCTTCATCGCAGCAAACCGGATTCAGGGGGATCGAACCAATGGCCGCGGCCCAGCGGCGATCGGCAGCTTGCCCGGGGCGGGACCACATTGCAATGGATTACCTGGCGATACCCTTTTTGAGTGCGCGGCTTGCAGCGCACCGCCACCTGTTCACGGAGATACCACACCGCCACCTCCGCCACCGTCGGCCCGGCCCCCTCGTCGAGCTCATCTCCCGCCCTGATGGCGGCCAACAGCTTCTTCGCCCTCCGGCGCGCATCGTCGGCCGTGATCACGCCGTGGCGGCCGACCGTCGCCCGCTTCGACCTTCCGCCGGGACCCCGGCCTTGCACCAGATAGACCTTGGCACCCGATGGGTAGACCCGAACCCCGAAACCGCGGAGGTCGCGATCCCAATAGTCAAGGTTGCCTTGCCTTCGGCGGACAATCCGCCGACGAACCGATTCGACAACAAGTGCCGCTGCCCGTTCGCCATACCGCGCGTCCCCTGGTCCCTCTCGCCCCGAACGCGTCGACGATACTTCCGTGTCTCCGGACCATGGCTTCGACCCGCCGGGACCGCGGCTGGAAAAATTGACAAGCCGGTAAAGGGGCGGAAAATGCGGTGGGGGCACGATCGAGAACTAGGCATGTCGGACGTCACAGCATACGCGTCTTCGGAGGGCAAGTCGCGTGCAGCCCGCGCCTACGGCCTCTACGCCTCGACGACAATGACGTGGGCCCTGGTCGCCGAAGTGCTGGGATACGCGAGCGGCGGAAGCGCTTACGAGGCGGCCCGCAATCATGCGAAGAACAACGATCTCAAATGGCCGCTTCGCCGGCTCGGCGAGGCGCACACGCACAAGAGCAAGCTGTCGACGGAGGAAATCGTGGCGCGGGTTCGGGCCGGCGAGACCCTGCGGGCGGTGGCTCGCGCCGCGGGGCTGTCCCACGGGCGCGTCGGCCAGATCTGGCGAAAGGTCACCGGCGAGCCGCTCCGCTACCGCAACCGCGAGGTCAGGCGGTGCTTCTACTGCGGCCGGGAATATCTCACGACGAAGAGCGACCGTCGCAAGAGCTGCGGCGA
>MPNO01000023.1 GCA_002239065.1 Defluviicoccus sp. bin129
CGACCGCGCGGGCCGCCACGCTGTACCGGTTGTTGTCGAAGCGCACCGGGCAGGTCTTCGACACCGACGCCTCGCTGGCGTGGAAGCCGTCGAACGGGCCGCGATACGCCATCAGGAAGGGCCGCTCCTCCTCGAACACCTGTCACACCGTCCGGTGGCGGCGCACCACGAGCCCGTAGGCGACCAGCGCGAACAGGGAGGAGAACAGCACGCCGTGCGCCAGCGCCCCCTGGGTGCCGTCGGTGGTGAGCGCGGCGACGATCATCCCGATCGCGGCGCCGGCGATCTGCTGGACGAAGCCGATCAGGGACGAGGCCGTGCCGGCGATGCGGGGGAAGGGCTGCAGCGCCCCTGCGACCGTCTGCGGGTAGATGAAGGAGAAGGCGAACATGCAGAAGAACATCGGGCCGATCACCGCCAGCCAGTGATGGATCCCGGCCCAGGAGAGCCCGGCGAGCACCAGGCCGAACAGCGACGCGCTGCATACGCCCCAGCGCAGCAGGCGGTCCACGCCGAAACGGCCGACCAGCCGGGCGCCCGCCAGCATGCCCGCCATCGAGCCGATCATGCCGCCGGCGAACATGTAGGCGTAGGCGGTCTCGGTCTCGCCGAAGAAGGTGATGATTACATGCGGCGAGCCGGCCAGGAACGAGAACAGGATGCCGTAGGATGCCGCGGCGCAGGCGGTGTAGGCCCAGAAGGCGACGCTGCGGGAGATGGCCGCGAAATTCCTCAGCATCGGCGCGATGCGGAGCGCGTCCGGGTCGGGGCGTTCGAGGGTCTCGCGGAAGACCAGCGCGAACAGGATCGCGGCGAGCGCGCTGTACAGGGCGATGAACAGGAACATCGCGTTCCAGCCGAACGACACCGTCAGATGCGCGCCCACGATCGGCGCGATCAGGGGTCCGAAGCAGAAGAAGAACAACAGCAGCGAGAGCACGCGCGCGGCGTCGCCGCGCTCGTACCGGTCCCGGACGACGGCGCGGCCGACGATGAACCCCGACGCCGCCGCCATGCCGTGCACGAAGCGGAACGCGGTGAGCACCTCGACGGTCTCGGCGAGCGCGCAGCCGAGCGCCGCGCCGCCGGTGACCAGCAGCCCGCCGATGATGACCGGCTTCCTGCCGAAGCGGTCCGACAGGGGGCCCGACACGGGCTGGCCCACCGCGACGCCGACCATGAACATGCTGAGGCTGAGCTGGACCAGCGTCCGGGTCGAATCCAAGCCTTCGACCATCGCCGGCATCGCCGGCAGCGTGCCGTCGATGCCGATCGCGGTGGCCATGGAGGTGATCGCGAGAAGCGCCGCCATGCCGAGGCTGCTGGGCGACCTCACCGGCGGCGCTCGCAATCGGCCATGTTTCCGCCCTCCGGTGCCCGGTCCGATGGATCGCCTGTCCGAAGGGCGCCTTACCGGGGAACCAGAATATAGGCTCGCGGGGGCCTCCAACAGGGTCCCGGCGCCCGGGCGAACGCCGGTTCCGACCGACCCTCGCTACGCCCGCACGCGTGATTGGAAGACCGTGAGTGGAGCCACGACATGCTCGGCCGGACGCGAGACGACGGGCGGTGACGGAGCCGCGAGCCCGCCCTGGCCGGGAATCGGAATCACACCCTGGCAGACGTGGCGACGGTCACATTGGACCGGCGGGAGTTCGATCGGGTGACCGGGCAATTCGTCGCCGACGGCTTTGCGGCGATGGGCATCGGGCGACGGGGCGGGCGCGCCGCGATGGCTTTCGATCTCGGTCTCACGGGAACCCGGCGGGAACCCGCGGATAACGACGGCGGCGCGGCGGAGCACAGTCTGATGCCGGGCGGGACGGGGCGCTGGTAGCGGCGCGGGATGAGCCGCGCTCAGGGACCGGCCGACAGCAGCAGGAAGGTGGCGTTGTCCTGGGAGGGACCCGCGGCGGCGCGCAACGCGGAGTCGAGCGCATCCGCCGCCGCCTCGGCGTCGCCCCGCGCCTCGCGCAGCTCCCGGGCGATCCGCTCTACCGGAAGGGTCTCGATCCCGTCGCTGGCGATCAACAGGAACTCGCCCGGCAGCAGGCGGCAGGCGCGGTAGCCGCGATCGACCGGCCCGGCGGGCCGGCCGGTCACCGCCGAGCGCAGCATGTGGCGCCGCCCGTCGTGCCGCGCCTGGTCCGGGGTCATCTCTCCCCGCCGCACCAGCTCCTCCAGCATGGGCGCCATCGAGTGATCCGCGTTCAGCCGCTCCAGCCCGCCGTCGGCGAACAGCCACATCGGCGAGTCGCCCACGCTCAGCCAGTCGACGCCGCGCCCGTCATGGAGCGCGGCGACCACGGTGGTGCCCATGCCGAGGAGCCGCGTGTCTTCGGTCTCGCGCTGCCGCAGCCGCGCGGTCGCCGTATCCAGGCAGGCCCGAAGCCGGTCGGAAACCGTGCCGGCGAGACCCGCGAATTCGCCGATGAACGCGTCGGTCGCGATACGGCTCGCCACCGCGCCGCCGGCCGCACCGCCCATCCCGTCGGCGAGCACCAGGAGCAGCGCGCCCGCCTCCCCGCTTCCCGCCAGGTCGATTTCGCGCGTCCCATACGCGTCCTCCTGGTAGGGACGCGCGCCCTGCCATTGCCGGCAGGCCAGGGGCCAGCGAACGCTCATCGAATGCTCCGGCCGTCGATCGTTGCGACGGGACATGTTGGGTCCATCGGCACTACCGCGGCAACCCGAATCCCGCTTGAATGGCGAAGACGGCCAATCGGGAGCGGATCATGAGGAACAGCGCGGAGCGGATCCTGACCACCCATGTCGGAAGCCTGCCCCGGCCGCAGACGCTGATCGAGGCGTTCGTCGCCGAGGATCGCGGGGTGGCGATCGACCGGGCCGCATACGAAGCCCTGCTCAAGGAGGCGGTGGACGAGGTGGTCGGCCGCCAGGTCGCGCTCGGCATCGACATCGTCGACGACGGCGAGTTCTCCAAGCGCGGCTTCGCGGTCTACGCCAACGAACGCCTGGACGGCTACGAGGCGCGTCCCAGGCCGCGCGGCATTCCCTGGGGCGGCTCGCGCGAGGCGCTGGCCTTCCCGGAATTCTACGAGACCGTCCGGCCGCACGGCCCGGGCGCGCTGCTCCCGGTCGACGAGATGGTCTGCGTCGGACCGGTCCGCTACCGGGGGCGGCAACAGCTCGACCGCGACCTCGCCAATCTGCGCGCCGCCGTCGACGCCCATGGCGCGGCGGAGGCCTTCGTGCCGGCCATCTCGCCGGTCGATGTCGCGGGCAACCAGAAGAACGAGCACTATGCCTCGGACGAGGCGTTCCTCTACGCGGTCGCGGACGCGATGAACGAGGAGTACCGCGCCATCGTCGAGGCCGGTTTCATCCTGCAGATCGACGATCCGCATCTGGTCACCCACTACGTCAAGACGCCGGACCTGGAGATGGAGGAGTACCGGAAGTGGCTCGCCGCCCAGGTCGAGGCGATCAACCACGCGCTGAAGGGGGTGCCCGCCGACCGGGTGCGCTACCACACCTGCTACGGCATCAACATGGGGCCCAGGGTGCACGAGGTCGAGCTGGGCTGGGTGCTCGACATCGTGCTGGAGATCGAGGCCGGCGCGTTTTCGTTCGAGGCCGCGAACCCGAGGCACGAGCATGAATGGCAGCTCTGGAAGGAGACAAGCCTGCCCGAGGGCAAGCTCCTGATACCCGGCGTGATCACTCATTCCTCGGTTCTCGTCGAGCACCCGGAGCTGATCGCCGAACGGATCTTGCGGTTCGCCAGGCTGGTCGGGCGCGAGAACGTGATCGCCGGCGGCGATTGCGGCTTCGGCACCAACGCGAGCGCGACGCCCGAAATCCATCCGAGCGTCGTGTGGGCGAAGTTCCAGGCGCTGGCCGAGGGCGCGCGCATCGCCAGCCGCGCGCTGTGGTCCCGACCGTGACCGGGAAGATCGCGATCGTCGGAAGCGGCGCCAACGGCACCTCGATCGGCGTCGATCTCGTGGGCGCGGGGCACGACGTGACGCTGATCGACCAGTGGCCGGCCCATGTCGAGGCGATGCGCCGGGACGGCGCCACCGTCGTGATGCCGGAGGAAACCATCGTCCGGCAGGTCCGCGCGCTCCACATCTGCGACGTCTGCACGCTCACCGAGCCCTTCGACGTCGTGCTGGTCGTGACCAAGGCCTATGACGCGAGGTGGTCGAGCCAGCTCATCGAGCCCTATCTCAAGAGCGACGGCCTGCTGGTCGCCGTCCAGAACGGCATGACCGCCGAGGCCGTGGCCGAGGTGGTCGGCCCGGAACGCACGCTCGGATGCGTGATCGAGATCTCATCCGGCCTGTTCACGCCGGGGATCGTCGAACGCCATTCGCCGCCTGCGCGCTCCTGGTTCGCCGTCGGAAGCTTCCACCCGGCCACAAGGGGCCGCGAAAGCGAGGTGGTCGAACTGCTGTCGCATGCCGGCGCCTGCGAGACCAGCGAAGACATACTGGCGGCCAAGTGGATGAAGCTGGTCAGCAACTGCACCACGCTCGCCACCACAGCGTGCCTCGGGCTCAGCATCGCGGACGCCGAGACCGTGCCGGGCATGCGCGAATTCATGCTGCGCGCGGGTCAGGAAGCGCTCGATGTCGGCGCCGCCCTGGGTTTCGGGCAGCGGCCGATCTTCGGCCTGTCGGAGCGCGACGTGAAGGATTCCAACCGCCTGGTCGAGACCATGCTGGACCGGCTGATGGAAGGATTCGTCCTGCAACGGACCAGGGGCGTGGTGCTCCAGGATTGGGAAAAGGGGCGAAAGAGCGAGCTGGAGGATCTGAACGGGCTCGTCGCGGCCAGGGCGCGGGAGAGCGGCGCGGCCGCGCCGGCCTGCGAGGCGGTCACCGAGCTCGCGCGGCGCATCGAGCGCGCGGAGCTTCGCCCCGGTATAGAGAATCTCGCGACCCTGCAGGGTCTCGCCGAAGACTACGCGCGCTCCGGTTAGTTTCCTGTTTCGGAAGTTCGTTCGCATGCGGTGGGGAGGGCCTCGACCGCCGCGGCGGGATCACGGGCGGCGCGCCAGCAGGTCGATCTCGACGCGCGCGTCGAGGGCGAGCCCGGTGACCCCGACGCAGGTGCGGGCGGGCAGCCGTCCGGGCGCGAAACAGGTCTCGTAGACCGCGTTCATCGCCGCGTAGTCCTCCTTGAAACGGGTGAGGTAGACCCGCGCGACCAGCACGTGCTCCAAGCCGAGGCCGAGCGAGGCGAGCACGGTCTGGAGATTGGCCATGACGTTGCGGGTCTGGTCCTCGATGCCGGCGGGGAGCGGCGCGGCCTCGTCCTTCGGGTCGTTGGGCATCTGGCCGGTCACGAAGACCCAGCCGTCGGTTTCCACCGCGTGGCTGAAGGGCGCGACCGGGCTCGGCGCGCCGGCCGCCATGTGAAAGATCGGTGCTGTCATCGGGATCACCTCGTCTGGCAATTGTCGGATCGTCGCCGACCCTGCGCCCCGCCCGCGCGCGCGGTCAAGACGCCGGAAGCCGCCTTGTCGGACCGCCGCGGCGGGCCATAGACTGCCATCCGGACGACGGAGGCACGGGATGGCGGCGACGACCATGCGAAACGTCAGATTCGGCGGCTATCACCGCCGCCGCAGCGCGCGGGAAGACGCGGAACTCACGCATGTCGGCCCGGGCACGCCGGGCGGCGAGTACCTGCGCCGCTTCTGGCATCCGATCGCGCTCACATCCGAGCTCGGCGAGCTGCCGCTCGCGATCCGCATCCTCGACGAGGAGCTGGTGCTGTTCCGCGACCTCGGCGGCCGGGTCGGGCTGCTGCATCTGCGCTGCAGCCACCGCAACACCTCGCTCGAATACGGCTTCATCCAGCAGCGCGGCATCCGCTGCTGCTACCACGGCTGGCACTACGACGTGGACGGGACGATTCTGGAGACGCCGGGCGAGCCGCCGCGCAGCCGGATCAGGGACAAGCTGTGCCACGGCGCCTATCCGACCCGCGAATATGCCGGGCTGGTGTTCGCCTATATGGGCCCGCCGGAGGAGATACCGGAATTCCCGGTCTATGACAGCTGGCTCTACCCCGAGGGCAACCGCCTGCTGCCCTACAAGATCCACAACCCGTGCAACTGGCTGCAATCGCACGAGAACGGGGCCGACCCGATCCACACCTGTTTCCTGCACGCGCGCGGCAACGAGCTCCAGTTCAGCGAGCAGTACCAGGCGCTGCCCTCCCTCTCCTTCTTCGAGACCCCGATCGGCCTGCTGTCGCTCGGGACGCGGCGCTGGGACGACTTTCTCTGGGTGCGGGCGAGCGACGTGATCCTGCCCAACGCGGCGCAGTTCGGCCTCGCCGAGGTCGCCTCGGAAGAGAAGTTCGCGCTGTGCGCCTGGGTCACGCGCTGGATCGTCCCGATCGACGACACCAACGCCTATGCGATCGGGCTGCGCCATTTCAACCCGGTGATCGATCCGCACGAAACCGGCGATCCCGACGGGGTCGGCCTCGGCAAGGTCGACTTTCCCGGCCAGGTCGCGGCGCCCAGCCACGCCGAGGGCCAGCGCAACCCCGGCGATTTCGAGGCGCAGGTCGCGCAGGGGCCGGTCACCATCCACGCCAACGAGACGCGCGGCGTCACCGACGAGGGCGTGATCATGGCGCGGCGCCAGATCCGCCGGGGCATCCGCGCGGTCAGGCAGGGGAAGCCCCTCGCCTGGCCGGCATCCGTCGACGCCGCGCCGGTGCCCACCTACAACATCGAGCTGGTCTCGCGCGTGCCCAGGAAGCCGGGAGCCGCCGACGACGGGCAGGTCAGGCGCTTCGGCGCACGGGTCGCGGAGATCGTCATCGAGAGCGGCGAGCTGCCGCCGGGCACCCGCCAGGAAACGGCGAAGGCGCGCATCGAAGCGATGATCGCCGCCGAGTTCTCGTGATGTCCAGGGCGCGGCCATGACGGCGCCCCGCTGCGTGGTGGACGAGCGCTTCATCGTCGGCGAATCGCCGCGCTGGCACGAGGACGAGCAGGCGCTTTACTGGGTCGATATCTACCGCCCGTCGATCGAACGCCTCGACCCGGCGACCGGGGCGCGCCGGACCTGGCCGATGCCCGAGCGAATCGGCTGCTTCTCGTTCTGCCGGGACGGGCGCCTGATCGCGGGCATGCAGTCGGGCATCGCCTTCATCGACCTCGCGAGCGGCGGCGTCGAGCGGGTGTTCGATCTCGAGCCCGACAACCCCGAAGTCCGCTTCAACGACGGGCGTTCGGACCCGCAGGGGCGGTTCTGGGTCGGCGGGATGATCGAGACCATGGACCGGGAGACCAACGCGCTCTACCGCTACGACCCCGACGGCAGCTGCCGGGCGATGGTGGACGGGCTGATCTGCCCCAACGGCCTCGCCTTCGGCCCGGACGGGGCGACGCTCTACCACTCCGACAGCCGCCGGGACTTGGTCTGGGCGTGGGATCTCGATCCCGCCAGCGGCGACATCGCCAACCGCCGGGTGTTCGCCGCCAACGATCCCGGCGAGGGCCGGCCGGACGGCGCGGCGGTGGACGCCGACGGCCATTACTGGATCTGCTGCGTCGGCGCCTGGCGGATCGCCCGCTACGCGCCCGACGGCAGGATCGACCGGGTCATCGGCGTGCCGGTGCAGCGCCCGACGGCGTGCACCTTCGGCGGTCCCGACCTCGACACCCTCTACGTGACCACCGCCACTTTCCCGCTCGCCGACGAGGCGTTGTGGAAGCAACCGCTCGCCGGCGCGGTTTTCGCGATCGACGCCGGCATACGCGGCCTGAAGGAGCCCCGCTTCGGGGCGTGAGGCGCGCCCGCCGAGCGGTTACCGCCGGCCCGTCGGAAGCACGAAGTCGAACCGCGCCAGCCAGATGCCGCCCGCACGCTCCAGGCGCAGCGCGAGGTCGTCCCGGTAGAGCGAATCGCCGATATTGTCGTACGGCAAATCCGGGAAGTAGAGCTGGGTCGTGAGCAGCGGAGTCGTCCGCCCCTGCACCTTGACGTGGATATGCGGCGTGCGGTCGGGGTAGCGCCCGGGCCGGATGGTGCGGAAGCGGAAGGCGCCGGCCGCGTCGGTGAAGTCATGGCCGCGATAGCGAAAGCCCCGATTGTCGTAGCGGCCGTTCTCGTCGCAATGCCAGACATCGATCATCGCGCCCGGGAGGGGCCGGCAGCCGGGCGTCAGCACCAGCCCCTCCAGCACCAGCTGCTCTCCGGCGCTGTCCGGTTCGCGCAGGTCGCCCCGACGCGGCGTCGAGGGCCTGTAGAGCGGCCCTTCGGTCTGCGACGGCGTGCCGTGGGTGCAGACCGTCGGCGGCGCGAGCGGGCGGGCGGACGCCGGCACGGGCAGAACCGCCGCCGCCGCGGCGCCGGCAATCCCGGCCATCGTCGAACGCCGCGTCAACCAGGGTTCCGGCATCGACACTCTCGCCCATCCACCGGCGCGCCCGGCCGCGGAAGGCTCCGAACGCCTATTGCTTCCAGACGCCGGCTTCCTTGTAGTACTTCATGGCGCCCGGATGGAACTCCATGTTCCCCTTCTGGGTGGCGAAATCGAGCGACACCGCGTCCATGTAGGGCGCGCTCGAGCGCATGCCCTCGAGGTTCGACCAGAACAGCTTGGTCATCGCGTAGACGGTGTCGTTGTCGAGCCCCTCGCGCGCCGTGACGCCGAGGATCGCGCCGTTGCTGTAGATGTCGGCCTCGTTCGCCTGGGCCGAGCCGTAGGCGCCCTTCTTGACGATGCCGTTGATCCGGCCGAGCGGCTTGAAGAACTTTTGTAGCACCGGCGTCTTGCGGAGGTCGGCCGCGTTGGGCAGGCCGAGGAACCGGATCTTGGAGGTCGCCGCGACCTGCTGGAGCTGCGCGCAGGGATCGAGGCAGGCGATGGTGTAGACGTCGATCTGGCGGTCCTGGAACGCCTGCAGGGCCGAGGCGAAGTTGAGGTTCACGCTCTTGAAGTCGCCCTTCTTGGGGTCGAGCCCGGTCACCGCCTTGACGAAGGCGAGCCCGGTCACCAGCTGGCCGCCGGACGGCGGGCCGATATAGGCTCGCTTGCCCTTGAGGTCGGCGAGCGTCTTGATGCCCGAGTTCTCGTAGACCGTGTAGTGGTAGGCGCCGGCGGGGAACCAGAACACGATCCTCAGCTTCTTGGCCAGCTCCTTGACGCCCTTGAGCTTCTTGTAGACCCGGGTCCCCGTCTTCATCCACGCGATGGCGACCGGCGCGGTCATCGACATGTCGATCGACCCGCGCGCCACGTCGACCATGTGCTTGGTCGCGGTGCCGGTGGCGTCGACGGTGATCTCGAAATCCTTCTGCCCCTGGTTCACCAGGTTGGCGAAGGTGGTCATCACCAGATACATCGACGAGCCCGGCGCGATCGTCGACATCTTGACCTGGCGCTTCTGCGCCTGGGCGGGCAGCGCGACCGCGACGGCCAGCAGGCCGGCGGCGGCCAGTACGCTCCAACGCTTCATCATCTTCAGCCTCCTTCTGGTTGGTTCTCGGTCCGCCGCTCGACGTCGGGCGCCGGTGCAATCCAAACGCTCATTCCTTCCAGACGCCGGCCTCCCTGTAATATTTCGCGGCGCCGGGATGGAACGCCATGTTCGCCTTCTGGGCGGCGAATTCCAGAGTGACCGCGGTCATGTAAGGGGCGCTGGCGCGGATGCTCTCGAGGTCGGACCAGAACAGCTTGGTCATCTTGTAGACGGTGTCGTTGTCGAGACCCGCCCTGACCGTAACGCCGAGGATGGCGTCGTTGGACCAGACATCGCCCTCGTTGGTGTGGTTGGAGCCGTAGACTCCTTTCCTGATGACGCCCTTCGCCCGACCGGGCGGCGAGAAGAACTTCTTCAGCGCCGGCGACTTGTCGAGATCAGCCTTGCTGGGCAGGCCAAGGAAGCGGATCTTCGATGTCGCGGCGACCTGCTGAAGCTGCGCGCAGGGATCGAGACAGCCGATGGTGTAGACGTCGATCTGGCGATCCTGGAACGCCTGCAGGGCCGAGGCGAAGTTGAGGTTGATGCTCTTGAAATCGCCCTTCTTGGGGTCGAGCCCGGTCACCGCCTTGACGAAGCCGAGGCCGGTCACCAGCTGACCGCCCGACGGGGGACCGATAAACGCCCTTTTGCCCTTGATGTCGGCGAGCGTCTTGATCCCGGAACTCTCATAGACCGTGTAGTGGAAGGCGCCGAGCGGAAACCAGAAGATGATTCTGAGGTTCCTGGCGAGTTCCTTGATGCCCTTCAGCTTCTTGTATATCCGGGTTCCGTTCTTCATCCACTCATAGGGGACCACCGCGGTCATCGACATGTCGATCGAGCCGCGCCCGACGTCGACCATGTGCTTGGTCGCCGTTCCCGTCGCGTCGACGGTGATTTCGAAATCCTTCTGGCCCTGGTTCACCAGATTGGCGAACGTCGTCATGACGAGGTACGACGAAGAGCCCGGCGCGATCGTCGACATCTTGATCTGGCGCTTCTGAGCCTCGGCGGGCATCGCGACCGCGGCCGCCAGCAGGCCGGCGGCGGCCAGTACGCTCCAACGCTTCATCATGTCCAGCCTCCCTCTTTTCGTTACGCCTCGCGCCGCTCGACGGGTGAAGCGGACATCCGGCTCTCGACCAGGAACGACGCCGCCACGACGGCGGTGCAGACGCCCGCGACCAGGAGATCCGGCACCAGCACCAGGACGCCGGCCGCGACCCGCACGAGCCGCTGCAAAGGCCCGATCGGACCGATGGAATAGGCGCCGAGCCCGGTCGCGAGCGCGACCGTCGAGACCAGGAAGACCCCGATGCCCCAAGCCAGCCCCGCATAGGTGAAGGAGGGATCCACCAGCACGATGCTCGAATGGTAGACGAAGATGAACGGGATCAGGAACCCCGCGATCGCCAGCCTTACGGCGACGATTCCGGTCTCGATCGGTTTCGAGCCGGCGATGGGCGCGGCGGCGAAGGCGGCGATGGCGACCGGCGGCGTGATCGCCGACAGCACCGCGTAGTAGATGACGAAGAGATGGGTGAGCAGCAGCGACAGCCCGAGCTTGCCGAGCGCCGGCCCGATGATCAGGACGATGATCAGATAGGCCGCGCCCACCGGCACGCCCATGCCGAGCAGCAGGCAGCCGATCGCCATCACCACCAGCGACAGGAACAGGCTGTCCCCGGCGATGGACAGGATGGTCGCGGCGAACTTGATGCCGAGGCCGGACATGTTGACCATGCCGACGACGAAGCCGATCGCGGCGACGACGATCATGATGGTCGCGCAGGTGCGCCCGCCGCGCATCAGGGCGGCGAGGATCTTCCGGATCGACCGGAACTCGGGGTAGAGGACGAGCGAGAGCACGAAGGCGGCGATCAGGCCGTAGAAGCCCGCGTTCTGGGCCGTCCGCCCGGTCATCAGCACGTAGACGATGACGCCGAGCGGCACGAAGAACGAGATCGAGCGGATCCAGTCGGTGGTGTCCAGCCTGACGCGTTCTGCCCTCGGCGTCGGCCGCAGCCCCTGCCGCCGCGCCTCCAGCCAGACCACGGAGAACAGGCTGAGGTAGTACATCAGCGCCGGGATCGCCGCCGCGGCGATGATGGTGAGGTAGGGGATCCCGGTGATGTCGGCCATCAGGAACGCGACCGCGCCCATCACCGGCGGCATGATCTGCCCGCCGGTCGACGCCGCCGCCTCGACCGCGCCGGCGAACTTGGACTGGAAGCCGGTGCGCTTGATCATCGGGATGGTGAAGACGCCGGTGGTCACCACGTTGGCGACGGCGGCGCCGTTCATGGTGCCGAAGCTGGCGCTGCCGATGATCGCCGCATGCGCCGGGCCGCCGCGCAGCGGGCCGGTCACCGCGAAGGCGAATTTGAGCAGCGTCGCGCCGGCGCCCGAGGTCTCCAGGATCGCGCCGAACAGGATGAACACCAGCACGATCTGGCCGACCACGGCGACCGGTCGGCCGAACACCCCGTCGGTGCTGTACCAGAGCTTCTCCGAGATCAGGAACCATTTGACCTCCGGGATGTTCAGCGTGCCCGGAACCAGGTTCCCGAAGAGCAGGACGATCAGCGAGAGCAGGCAGACCAGGAACAGCGGCAGGCCGAAATGCCGGTAGGTGAGGTAGAACAACAGCGCGATCCCGGCGAAGCCCACCAGGTAGTCGAACACCGAGAATTCGACGAAGAAGTCGAGCTGCTCCGTCATCAGGACGATCCACAGGTAGTAGATCGGCGCGAGCGCGAGCAGCATCCCGGCGTTGAGCGCGATCGAGCCCCAGGCGACGTTGTCGCGCCTGACATCCATGTTCTCGGTGGAGAAGCACAACAGCGAGATCAGGATCGGCAGCCCGGTGGTGCCGGCGCGGACCCAGACCTCGTCGAACACCCCGAAGCCGGCGACGTAGATGGCCAGACCCGCGAGCCCGAGCGCCAGGATGTTTGCCAGCACCCGGCTCGATGCGACGATGCGGTCTCTCGGCGACATGCTGCCCCTCTCCTCCCGCGCGGCGAGTGTAGCATCTGGCGCCCATCGAATGCGCCCGGCTTGCCTTGCACGGGCGGCCGGCCTAGACCTCGGCGGCAATCACAGGGAGTGCGGCACGCCCTTCATCCGGCGGCCCGTATCGCAGACAGATGAACCAGGTCACCCCGTCGGTCCACCCGGACCTCGCGCGCCACCAGGCCTCGATGGAGCCCCGGATCTATACCCTCAACGGCTCGATCCACTGTGCCTTCGGCTACTCGGTCGTCAACTGCACGCTGATCGAGGGAGAGGAGTCCTGCATCCTGGTCGACACCATGACCGGCATGGACAACGCCCAAATCGTCGCCGCCGAGTTCCGCAAGATCACCGACAAGCCGATCCGGACGATCGTCTACACCCATTTCCACGCCGATCACGTCAGCGGCGCGGCGGCGTTCGTCTCGCCCGACGATGTCGCTTCCGGCAAGGTCGAGATCGTCGCCCAGCAGGACCTCGTCCGTCACGTGGCGCGGGACGTGGGGCTGATCGCCCCGATCCTCGGCCGCCGCGCGATGTACCAGTTCGGCATGCGGCTCCCGATCGGCGAGACCGGCACCGTCCGCGCCGGGCTCGGCCCGCCGCCGCCGCGCCGCCCGCGCCCCCCCCCCGCCGCAGCGTCCCGGCCGGCGCTCCTTCATCGCCCCGACCGTGACCTTCGACGACAGCTATTCGGGAGAGACCGGCGGCGTCAGGTTCGAGATTCACCTCATCCCCTCGGAGACCGAGGACCAGTGCGCGGTCTGGCTGCCCGACGAGCGGGTGCTGCTGTCGGCGGACGCGGTCTACGAATCCTTCCCCAACGTGTATGCGCTGCGCGGCACGCGGTTTCGCGACCCGATGGCTTGGGCGCGCGGGCTCGACCGGCTCAAGGCGTTCGGCGCGGAAACCCTGGTCCCGCATCACGGGCGGCCCGTGGAGGGCGCGGACAGGATCGCGGCGCTGCTGACCGACTACCGCGACGCGGTGCAGTATCTCCACGACCAGACGCTGCGCTACATCAACAAGGGCTATGCGCCGGACGAGATCGCCCAAATCGTCGCCATGCCCGAGCGGCTCCGCGACCATCCCTGGCTCGGCGAGTATTACGGCTCCTACAAGCACGCGATCCCGGCGATCTATGCCGGCTATCTCGGCTGGTACCAGGGCGACCCGGTCGCGCTCGATCCGACCCCGCGGGCCGAGCGCGCGTCCCGTTTCGTCGACATGATCGGTGGGCGCGAGACGCTGATGCAACGCGCCCGCGAAGCGCTGGATGGCGGCGAGACGCAATGGGCGGCCGAGTTGCTGACGCTTGCGGTCCAGGCCGACCGGACCGACGACGAGGCAAGGCGCCTCAAGGCCGAGGCGCTCCGCCGCTGGGCCTATGCGCAGAAGAACGCGACCTGGCGCAACTGGGGGCTGACGGCGGCGCTCGAGCTCGAGGGAGAGCTCGACCTGGCCGCCGGCGGGATGGTGCTGGGATCGCCGGAACAGGTGCGCGGCTTTCCCCTCGCCGCGATCATGAACGTGATGACGGTCCGCCTGATCGCCGAGCGCTGCGGCGAGACGCATCTTCGCGTCGCCTTCGAGACCACCGATACGGGCGAGAGCTGCGCGCTCGAAATCCGCGGCGGCGTCTGCCAGTTCCACGAGACCCCGCCGCCGGAATGCGATGCCACGGCGCGTTTCGACCGCGGCTTCCTGCTCGACTGGGTGTTCGGACGCGCCACGTTCGAAGAGGCGATCGCCGCCGAACGGGTCTCGGTCGAGGGCGATGCCGGAGCGGTGGCGGAGTTCCTCGTCAAGTTCGAGCCGTTCAACGAGCAGGCGGACATGGCGATCGCGGCGCGCTGAGCCGCGGCGGATCGTCCGGCGGCGCCCCATGCCGGATCACGAGACGGGCCGACGAAAGGAAAGCCGATGAAGGATCGCGTCGTCCTGATCACCAACGTGGAACATTTCGTGGGCCGGCCCGTCGCGGAAGAGCTCGCCACCCTGGGGGCGACGGTGGCCTGCCACGACAGGAGCTTCACGGATGCCGAGGCGGCGGAAGGCTTCGCCGCGGCCAATCCGGGACTCACCGTCATCCGGGAGCAGACGCCGGCGGAGATCGTCGCGGCCGCGACCGCGGAGCTTGGCCGCATCGACGTGGTCGTCTGCAACGACGCCGGTGCGGCGGTCCGCGCGCCCGTCGAAACGGCGCGCGCCGAGGATCTGCGTTCGGCGCTCGAGGAGATGGTGGTCTTTCCCTTCCAGCTGGCCGGTGCGGCGGTGCCGCAGATGAAGCAGCGCAGGCGCGGCAAGATCCTGTTCATCACCTCGGCGACGCCGCTGCGCGGCCTGCCGAATTATTCGATCTACGTGACCGCGCGCGGCGCCGCCAACGCGCTCGCGGTGTCGCTCGCCCAGGAGCTCGGCCGCGACAACATCCAGGTCAACGCGATCGCGCCCAACTACGTCGAGAGCCCGACCTATTTCCCGCCCGAGCTGGTGGCCGACCCCGAGGCGCTCGCCATGATGACCCGCAACATCCCGCTGAAACGTCTCGGCAAGCCGGACGAAATCGCCGCGCTGGTGGCGTTCTACGCGTCTGACAAGAGCGATTTCATCACCGGCCACGTCATGCCCTTCGCCGGCGGCTGGGCCTGAGCCGGCCGGTCAGCGGATCATCGTTTCCGGCAGGAACAACGCGATATCGGGGAAGGCGATCAGGAGGGCGGCGCAGATCAGCATCGCGCCCCAGAACGGGATGATGCCCCGGAAGATCTCGCCCATCGGCACGCCCTCGGCGATCCCCTTGACCACGAAGACGTTGAGCCCGAGGGGCGGGCTGATCAGGCTCATCTCCAGGATCACCACCAGCAGCGCGCCGAACCAGATCGGGTCGTAGCCCATGTCCTTGATCAGCGGGAAGACGATCGGCAGCGTCAGCACCATCATCGCCAGCCCTTCGAGGAAGGTGCCGAGGATGATGTAGCCGAGCACGATGACGATCAGGATCGCCACCGGAGGCAGGTCGAGCCCGGGCATCGCCGCCGCCAGGTTGGCGGGAATCTGGGTGACGGCGAGGAACGGGTTGAACAGGAACGCGCCGATCACGATCAGATAGACGAAGGCGAAGGTCTTGACCGTTTCGAGAATGCAGAACTTGAGGGTCTCAAGCGTCAGCCTGCGGCGAACGACGGTCAGCACGAGGGTGAGGAAGGCGCCGATCGCGGCCGCCTCGACGGGGGTGAAGACGCCGAAATAGATCCCGCCGAGGACCGCGAACACGATCCCGATCAGCGAGAACGAACGCCCTACCGAGCGCAGGCGTTCGCCCCAGGACAGCCGGTCGGCCTTTGGCCCGATCGCCGGGTTGAGCCGCGTCAGGATGGCGATGGTCGCCATGAACAGCCCGGTCAGCAGGATGCCCGGCAGCACGCCGGCGAGGAAGAGCTGGCCGATCGATTCCTCGGTGAGCAGGGCATAGATGATGAACCCGGTCGAGGGCGGGATCAGGATGCCGAGCGTGCCGCCGGCGGCGACACAGCCGGTGGCGAGGCGCGGGTGGTAGTCGTGGCGCCGCATTTCCGGCAACGCCACCCGCCCCATCGTGACCGCCGAGGCGAGGCTCGATCCCGAGACCGCCGCGAACCCGGCGCAGCCCACCACGGTGGCCGAGGCGAGCCCGCCCGGCCAGTGCCCGACCAGGCTTCGCGCCATGGCGTAGAGGTCCCGGCTCATCCCCGACACCAAGGCCAGGTTCCCCATCAGGACGAACAGCGCGATGATGCTGAGGTCGTAGTTGTAGGCGATTTCGAACGGCACGCTGCCGAGCAGGGCGAGCGTCGGGTCGAGCCCGCTCAGCGCCCAGTAGCCGAGCGCCCCGGCGATCGCCAGCGCGATGCCGATCGGCACGCGCAGGAAAATCAGCAGGAACAGCCCGGCCAGGCCGAGAATGCCGACCAGGGTGGGGCTCACGCCGCTTCGTCGCTTTCCGGCGCCGGCACGAATATCCTGAGCGCCAGCACCAGCGCCATCAGCCCGGCGCCGAACGCCAGCACCCAGTAGAACGGGAAGAACGGGATGGTGAGGAGCTGGGACGCCTCGGTGAACTCGCGCACGTCCACCGACTGGACCAGCGCGCGCCAGGCGATTAGGACGAACAGCAGGCAGCCGACCAGGTTGATCGCCGGGTCGAGGACGCGCTGCACGGACCGGCCGAGCCGGTTGTACAGCAGTTCGATCGCCACATGCGCCCCGTGATAGGCGCAATAGGCGAAGCTGAGGAAGGTCATGATCAGCACCGCGAAATGGGTGAGATCGAAGACCCCGGTGAGCGGCGCGTTGAAAAAATAGCGGCCGACCACGTCCACCGTGGTCAGCAACATGAGCAGGACGAGCACGGCCCCGGCGACATACGCCGAGGCCGTGACCAGGATGCCGACGGCCCGGGAGACCGGACCCTCGCGAAAGGCCATCAACCCTTGGCCAGGTAGTCGGCGAGCATCTGCTGGTAGGTCGGGTGGGATTTCCCGTAGCGCTTGACCCAGTCGTCGACGATGGTCTCGAAACGCGCGGTCCAGGCCGCCTTGTCGGCCGCGCTCAACTCGGTGATGTTGGTGTCTTTCCGGTCACGCACCGTCTTGATGCCCGCCGCGCGCGCCGCCTCGTAGAGCCTGGCGCCCTTGAGGCTGAGCAGCAGCCCGCGCTGGGCGTCGACGGCCTTCTTCTGGTCGGCGGAGAGGCCGGCATAGGTCTTCTTGTTCATCACCATCATCTGCGGCGAATAGCCCATCGGCAGGCCGATGACGTAGTTCTTGACCACCTCGGCGAGCTTGAAGCTGTTCACCACCGAGATTCCGACCAGCGCGCCGTCGACCACGCCCTTCTCGATGGCGCTGTAGGTCTGCGGCATCGGCATACCCACGGGGATCGCGCCGAGACCCTTGATGATCGCCGCCTGGTCGCGCGACGGCGTCCTGAGCTTCAGCCCCTTGAGATCGTCGGGGGTGCGGACGACCTTGTTGGTCATCAGCACCGGCACGTCGGTGGTCCACAGGCCGAGCACCTCGACGCGCGCGTATTCGGACGCGAGGTGCTTGTCGAAGATCTTCCACAGCGCCGTGGTCGCCTCGGTGGGCGAGCCCCATTGCAGCGGGATCTCCACCACCATGGTCTTGGGAAACACCGTCGAGGTGTAGCCCTGCAACCCGAACTCGATATCGGCGATGCCGTTGACCACCCGCTTGAAGGCGCCCGGCGGCTTGCCGCCGATCTGGCCGCCGGGGAAGCCGACGACCTTGAGGCCGACATTCGCCGCCGTGATGCCGTTGCCCCAGCGCGTCATCAGCTTGGCCCAGACATGATGCTTGGGGCTGGTGAAGAACGCCATCTTGAGGTCGCGCGCCTGCGCCGTCGAAACCCAGGCCGCGCCGGCCAGAATCGCGCCGGCCGTGCCGGTCGCGGTGAGCGCCCTCAGCGCCGGTCGCAACCAGAATCTACGTTGCTCGGACATCGCCATTTCCTCCCTGCGTGGAATTTCATCGCCCTTCGACGGGCGCCGGTCGGGCCATTCTACGGGCGGGCCCCGTCCGGATGTCAAGCGAGGCCGGGGTTCCGGGGGCCGCCCGGTGGTCCGCAAGGGGCGGGGACGACAAGCGGTCAGAACGGAACCGACAGGGTCTCGAACACGCCGTCGCAGTTGATCAGGTCGACGCGCTTCCAGGCGATCTCGAACCCGCCGCCCTCGGCGATGCGCAGCAGATGACGGCAGCGCCCGGCAAAGGCGGTCTGCTTTTCGAGGCGGTACTCCAGCATCGTCACGGCGGATCGCACCAGGATTTCGCCGACCGCGCCGTAATCCCCGTCGATCTCCACATTCGACACCGTGTGGACGGTGCGGCTCGCCGGCTTCTGCGAATGGATTCTCGTGTGATCGAGGCGCTGGAGCCGGGTCTTCATGACCGCGCGATCGTCGAAGAAGATCGACACGCCGTCATAGGGGTCCTCGAGACCGGGCGCGGCGGGAACCCAGTAATAGCCGTCCTCGGCGAACAGGTTCATCCATTCCTCGAACCGGCGTTCGTCCAGCAGCCGGGCCTCGCGAAACAGGAATTTCTCGATCTCGTCCCGCATCGCAGCGACCGTCGTCAGGCCTCGCCGCACATGTAGCCGAGCCAGGCGCGGTGCTGGTGGCGGGCGTTCGCTTCGGAGGTGCCGCGCACCTCGAACGAGCCCCGGTTGTCGGCCTGCTCTTCGCTCGCGCCGCGCGCGAACACCACCCAGTCATTGCCCGGGCTGGTCAGCGCGTTCTGGCAGCGCACCCACACCTCCATGTCGTCCGACATCACCATGCCGGCCGGCGAATGGCTGTTGTTGTTGCTCCTGAGCGCCGCGCGCCACATCTCCTCGGGCGCGCCCTTGAGCCGGAGCGGGATGATGACGTTCTCCGTGCAGTCCACCGAGACCGGGTTCATCAGGCGGATATGCTGGGTCAGGTACTGGATCGACCACTGGGGGTAGAAGATGCTGTTGTGGAACCTGACGGCCATGGCCCGTTCCGCCCGGTCGCCGTAGCGCGCCTCCATCGCCGCCCGGTAGCGCTCGTGCACCGGCCCGCTCTGGCCCTTGTTCATGGGGAACATCCCCATATAGGTGTGGCCGTAGCGGTGCCCGCCGACCGGCAGCTCCTCCCACTGCTCGTTGAGGGCCTCGTTCTCCTTCAGCAGCCGGACCCTGCCCGCCTCGTCGTCCTCCGCCCCGTGGCGCCGGAACTGGGTGCCGTCCCTGGCGGTGGTCGAGGCATGGGTGAACATCGGGTGATAGAGGTCGTTCTGGTTCTCCATCTGGATCTTCCAGTTGGCCCCGAAGCGGTAGCGGAACGCGCCGGCCGACGCCTCCACCTCGCCCCCGGGCGCGCGGTCGACCATGGCGTCGATATGCGACTTCATCGGGCCGAGGAAGTCGTCGAGCCCGGGGCCCTCGGCGCCGAGGGAGGCGAACACGAATCCGCGATAGATCGCCAGGCGCGGCACCGCGGCGAGATCGAAACCGCCCGCCTTCAGGAAGCCGTCGGCGTAGCGCGCGGGGTAGGGGGCGCCGGCGTGGCGCCCGTCGGTGTCGTACACCCAGCCGTGATAGGGGCACTCGAACCGCTTCGCGTTGCCCCGGGGCTCGGTGCAGATCTGGGCGCCGCGATGGCTGCAGCGGTTGAACATCACATGCACCCGGCCGTCGCGGTGCCGGCTCATGATCACTGGATGGCGGCACAGCGTCGTGGTGACGAAATCGCCGGGGTTGGGCACCTGGCTGTCGTGACCGACGAGCAGCCAGGCGCGGGCGAAGATCCGCTCCATCTCTAGGTCGAACACATCGGGGCTGGTGTAGAAGTCGCGATGCACCCGGTCGGATTTCACCAGGTCGCGCAAGGCACGCTCGTCTCGGACGGTCATGGCCCCTCCCCGGCGGGCTTCCACGCGCCGGACTCCTGGCCGGCGAGGTTGAACATCCGGGCGGCGTTGCGGTGCAGGATATCCGCGCCGGCCGGGCCGTCCCCGAAGGCCCGCCGGACGAATCCCACCGGATCCGGCTCGCCCAGCGGAAACGGGCCGTCGCTCCCCAGCACCAAGCGGTCCGGCCCGATCGCGTCCGAGGCGAAGGCGAGGTAGCCGTCCTCGAAACACACCGTGTCGTAGTAGAGGCGCCCGAGATAGTCGTCGACCGTCCCGGAGAGGGTCCGCGCCAGGTCCGGGTTGGTGTCCACCTCCCGTTGCATCCTCGCCCTGAGCAGGAGCGCGTAGCCGCCGGCATGGGCGCAGCACAGGCCGAGCGTCGGATAGCGGTCGAGTAGACCGCCGAAAATCATGTGGAACACGTTGATCGTGGTGTCGAACAGGTAGCCGCTCACCACCGTGAGCTCGTAATTCGCCGTCCGGTCGGCGCCCGCCGGATTGCTCGGGTGGACGAACAGCGGCACGCCGAGATCGACCGCGGCCTCGAACACCGGCGCGAATTCCGGGCTGTCCAGATAGCTTCCCCCGACATTGGAGGCGATGTGCCCGCCGCGCAGGCCGAGCCCGGTCACCGCGCGGCGGAGCTCCCCGGCCGCGTCCAGGGGGGACTGCATCGGCAGGAAGGCCCAGCCGTCGAACCGGTCGGGGTGGCGGTCCCTCAACAGGGCCAGCTCGTCGTTGAAGATGCGCGCGGCGGCGAGCGCGGCGCGCGGCGGCGCGGCGTAGTCGATCAGCGGCGTCGCGAGCGAGAGCACGCTGAGGTCGATCCCGAGCCCCGCCATGCGGCGGAGTTGCCGTTCGGGGTCGAAGAACGTCCGGTTCATGGCAAATCTGGCCCGTCCCACCGCGACCTCGACCGCTTCGTCCCCGGTCGCGGACCGGCGCACGTCGAACCCGTCCGCCCGCTCGATGAAGCGGAAATAGGCCTCGGGCACGTAGTGGCAGTGAATGTCGACGATCATCCGGAACCCACCCGCCGGTCACACCGGGCGGAGGCCGGCGATGGTCGTGCGGTGCATGTGCCGCGTCTCCGCCGGATCGTAGAGGATCGCGCGATGCATCACGCTGCGATTGTCCCAGCACAGGAGGTCGCCGCGGCGCCATTCATGGGTGTAGAGGAAGGCCTCCCTCGTGCTGTGCTCGAAGAGCGCGGCGAGCAGGTCGTCGCTCTCGGCCTCGTCCATGTCGTCTATGGCGAAGGTGAAGCCGGGGTTCACGAACAGCGCCTCCTCGCCGGTGTCTTCGAGCCTGCGCGTCATCGGATGCGAAACATCGTTCAGCCTGTCCCGCTGCTCGGCGCTGAATGCGGGGCGTCCCCCCGCGACGGTTTCGTTCCTGCGGTGGTTCCGGGTGTAGGAATGGCGCGCCCGGCGGCCCTCGATGCGGCGGCGGAGATCGTCCGGCAGGGTCTTCAGGGCATGGCGCATGTCGGCGAACAGCGTGTCTCCCCCCTCGGGCGGGATCTCGACGGCGTAGAGATGCGATCCCAGCGCCGGGCGTTCGTCGTAGGAGATGTCGGAGTGCCAGTAGCGGCCGGCGTCCTCGAAGCCCATCGGCGTGCCGTCCGGGTGCTTCCTGTTGGAGATCAGCAGGATTTCGGGGTGCCCCGGCAGCAGGAACTGTTGCATGACGTGGACGATCAGATCTCCGAAGCGGCGGCTGAAGGCGACCTGCCGGCCGGGCGGGAGGCGCTGGTCGCGAAAGACCACGACGCCGGCGTCGAACCAGGCCGCGCGCACCGCCGCGAACGCGTCGTCCGGCAGCTCCCGCGCGAGATCGATACCGACGATTTCCGCCGCGAAACGGTCCCCGAGAGGATTGACCTCGAACGGCATCCGGCACGTCTCCAGGCGCCCCCGGCGCCTAGCCGGGCGGGATCACTATAGACCGTCCCCGGCATTCGGCGCACCCGCTCAGGCATAGGTCAGCGCGCCGCGGCCGAGCAATGTCTCGTCCTTGAGCGCCGCGAAGACGCTCTCCACCTCCTCGAGCGGCACCCGCATGCCGATCACCGGCTCGACCAGCCCGCGCGCCATGATCTCCATGGTCTCGATCAGCTCGGCGCGGGTCGAGTGGCGCGATCCGGTGACGATTTGCTCGGTCCTGACCAGCCCGGTCGGATCGATGCTCGCCCTGCCCGTGCCGACACCGATGACCACCGCCCGGCCCGAAATCGCGAGGCCGTCGATCGCAGCCTGGAAGGTCCCGCCGTGACCGACATAGTCGACCGCCGCATCGACGCCCCGGCCGCCGGTCAGGCGTCTCGCCTCCGCCGCGACATCGTCGACCGCACGCACGTTGATCGTCTCCTCCGCGCCCCAGCTTCGCGCCAGGGCGAGCTTTTCGTCGGAGACGTCGGCCGCGATCACCCGCGCGCCGAACAGCTTCGCCACCTGCACGCCGTGGATGCCGACGCCGCCCCCCGCCCCGATCAGCAGGACCGTGTCATGTGGGGAGATGCGCGCGCGCTCACGCATGCAATGCCAGTTGGTGTTGACGGCATCGGCCGCGACCGCGGCGGCCTCGTCGCTCAGGCCGTCGGGGATGGGCAGGAAGTTCTCGGCCGGCAGGCAGACATAATCGGCGAACCCGCCGTCGCGGTGGGCCCCGACATAGCCGGCGAAGTTCTCGCACAGCGTCTCGCGCCCGCCGCGGCACCAGCGGCAGCGCCCGCAGGTGAGGTAGAAATAGACCGCGCAGCGCTCGCCTTCCGAGAGCGCGGAAACGCCCTCGCCGACCGCGGCGATCTCCCCCGCCAGCTCGTGACCCATGACGCGCGGCAGCGAGCCGCCCATCCGGCCGAGCCGCATGTTGACCAGCGTGAGCCCCACCCCGGCCGCGCGCACGCGCAGCACCGCCTCGCCCAGCCCGGGGCGTGGTTCGGGGCGCTCCTCCAGCCGAAACGGCTTCTCCCGGTCGTACAGGACCATCGCTCTCATCGCGGTTTCCCCGTGTCGTGCCCCCGTGCGGGCGCGGCCGCGTGCCGTGCGGAGGTCCGCCGCCCGGCGATCTCCAGGATCATTTTTTTCAGTATCGCCTCGGCGAACGATTTTCGGTCCTTCGCGGTGATCACGAACGAACGGGGGCCGCCGGTCACCGCCGACCGGTAATAGGCGTCGAGGTCGGGCATGGACGGGCGCTCGATCACCAGCCCGTTGACCGTCATGCCCGCCGCGACCGCCGCGTCGCGGGCGAACTCGACAGGCAGGCCCAGCGTGTTGGGGCCGTCCCCCGATACGTCGATCACCTTGCGGGTGCCGTCGAAATCGTTGGTCCGGATCGACGCGGCGGCAAGCGCCAGGGCATCGCTGATGGCGTTTCCGCCGGGACAGAACATGCGCGGCAAGGCGAGGATCCGCGCGCCGAAGGATCGCGCGCTGTCGGCGCCGTCGATGCGCGTCCAGGCGACGCTGACCCGCTCGCAGGACGGGCCGGCGAACTCGATATAAGCGACCGCGATAGCGCGCAGGAAGCCGCTGCCGATCGCCTGGAGGACGCGCGGGTTGACCAGGGCGTCGGCATAGCCCTGGCGCTGCAGCCTGGTCTCGTCCTCGTCGATGCTGCCCGAAGCGTCGACCACGAAGGCGAGCTCGAGATCGACCGGCTGGGGTTGCGCGCGGACCGCCCCGGCGGCGCAGAGGACGATCAGCACGGTCGAAAAATACAGCCTTCTCCGCATCGTCGCCTCCCTGTCCTCGATCGGCCCCCCCGCGTGGATCAGCCGTCGCCCAGCCGGGCCGCCGCCCGGGCGACCGCCTCTTCGCGCTCGCCCTGACGCGCCGCCGCGGCCTCGCGCACCGCCGCCACCAGCGCCTCGTCCGCGCTCGCCGGGGAGCCGGAATCGTAGGGCGGGTCCGGATCGTACTCGATCGCGAGCTGGATCCGCCGCGCGGTCTCGGCCCCGAACAGCTCGCCCGCGACCCGCAAGGCGAAATCGATCCCGGCCGTGACCCCGCCGCCGGTGATGAGGTTGCCGTCGACGACGACGCGCTCCGCCACCGGCTCGCAGCCGAAGGCCGCCAGCATCGGCAGCGACATCCAGTGCGTCGTCGCCCGCCTGCCGGCCAGCAGCCCCGCCGCGCCGAGCACCAGCGAGCCGGTGCAGACCGAGGTGACATAACGCGCGCCCTGCGCCTGGCGGCGCAGGAAGTCGAGCGTCTCCGCGTCGTTCAGCAGCCTGTTCATGCCCGCGCCCCCCGGCACGCAGACCAGGTCGAGAGGCGGGCAATCGGCGAAGCGCGCGGTCGGCAACAGCCGCATGCCGCCGCCGGCCGCGACCGGTTCGAGGTTCTTCCACAGCAGATGAACGTCGCAGTCCGGGAACTTGGTGAAGACCTCGTAGGGTCCGGTCAGATCGAGCTGGGTGATATCGGGGAAGAGCAGGAGGCCGATCTGGAGGCGCATCGAATTTTTCCCTGGGCGTTCCGCCCGATCCTACCTGGAGAGCACGGTTCGGTGTCCCGTTTCAACGACTCGTCCTCGGCGTCCGTCGCCGTCACAAGTGGGAAACTGGTTCGGCATTCGCGAAAGCAACCATAAAGAACATTGGATAATAATATTACAATCTCGGCTAGTAATACAGACAACGCCGACTAACCGGAGAGGCGAGTGCGCTTTGTCTGTATTGTGTTAAGTGTCAATTCCACCTTGGCCAATACATCGTACCTCTTCGGAAGACATAGATGAGCGATGAGAGTGTTCGCCGCGAAGCATTTGACTGGCTGAGCAAGCAGGTCGCTCGGCACGACGATGTCCTTCCATGGTCGGTGCTCATTCGTGGGTTCGATTTTAAGGGCATTCGCGTTCCCCTCGTCAGCATGCAAGGGATCTTCAAACCCCGCGCATGCGAGTTGCCGCTCTCCATCCGCACCTCGGTAGATGGACCCTATGACGATGGCGCCGACAGCGAGGGACGCTTCCTCTACGCTTACCGCGGAACGAATCTGGATCATCCCGACAATGTCGGTCTGCGCGAAGCGATGGGCAAGCGGCTCCCACTGGTCTACCTATTCGGCCTGCTACCGGGGCGATACCTCGCTGCTTGGCCGGTGTTCGTCGTTGGGGACAATCCTCGCTCGCTGGCCTTCACGATTCAGCTGGACCATCCTTCGGTTCTGGACCTTGCCGCGCCGGCATTGTCGCCGACTGTGAGCCATATTGCCCGTGCTGACGAGCGACGCCGATATGCAACCCGCGAATTGCAAGTCCGGCTTCATCAGCGCTCTTTTCGTGAACGCGTGCTTCGGGCGTACCGTTCCCGATGTGCGCTGTGCCGCCTCCGACACCACGAACTCTTGGATGCCGCGCACATCGTGCCCGATAGCGAAGCCGGGCCGCCACTGGTGCCCAACGGGCTTGCGCTGTGCAAGCTGCATCACGCTGCATTCGACAAGATGTTTGTGGGCGTACGACCGGATGGCATCATTGAGGTTCGACGCGACATTCTTGATGAGGAAGATGGGCCGATGCTGCTCCATGGGCTGAAACGGCTCCACCTGACGGGATTGTACGCGCCGCGACGGGTGGAAGACCGGCCTGATCCCGATCTGCTTCAAGTTCGTTACGAGCGCTTCGTTGAAGCTGCGGTCTGAATCTCCTCATCTCCGGTCGGCAGTCGTCTTACAATGCGTATCAGAATGGAGCGAGGGCGTTGAGCGCCATCCAGATCGGGTTCGCGGACAATCCAGGCGGCGGCTGTGTCGCGACCGTCTGCCACGACAACGTGGCCAGGCTCAACGTCATCGACCGCGACGGCACCGAAGCCCTGGCGGGAGCCATCCGACAGGCGGGCGAGAGCCCCGGGGTTCGGGTCGTCGTCCTGCGCGGGGCGGGCGAGCGCGCCTTCATCGGCGGCGCGGATATCCGCGAGATGGTCGATCTGACCCCCGAGACCGCCCGCCCGTTCATCGCCGTGCTGCACGATGCATGCTTGGCGATCCGCACCGCCCCGGTGCCGGTGGTGGCGCGGCTTGCGGGATACTGCCTCGGGGCGGGGCTCGAAATCGCCGCCTCCTGCGACCTCCGGGTGGCCGACGGCACCGCGAAGTTCGCCATGCCGGAGGTCCGGGTCGGCATCCCGTCGGTGATCGAGGCGGCGCTGCTCCCCCGGCTGGTGGGCTGGGGGCGCGCGGCCCGGCTGGTCTACACCGGAGAGACCATCGGGGCGGAGGAGGCGGAACGCTGGGGCCTCGTCGACTCGCTGGTCCCGGAAGGCGGGCTGGACGCCGGGATCGCGCGCACGGTGGACGCGATCTGCCAGGCCGGCCCAATTGCGATCCGCCTCCAGAAGGCGCTGCTGCGCGACTGGGAGGCGCTGCCGCTCGACGAGGCGATCGAGAAGAGCATCGACTCGCTCGCCGAGGGCTTCGCGAGCGGCGAAGCGCGCCAACGCATGCAGGCCTTCCTCGACCGCAAGCGCTGAGATCGGACCCCGCCCACCGGGGGAATTCTCGATTCTTCGTCCGCACCGATACGCCCTACCCCGGCAGGTATTCGGCGAACTGCTTCTCGATGCCCTTCGGGTCGGCGGCGAGGCCCGCGCTGACGCTGCCGGCGACGACTCCGGGATAGGCGTCCTCCTCGCCCGCTTCGACGGCATCGAGCGCGGCATTGGCGACATCGCCCGGCGCTTCCAGCGGCGGCGGGTTCATGTCGCCCATGCGGGTGTCGATCGCGCCCGGCATGACCGCGACCACCAGCGTGCCCTGCGCCGCCAGCTCGGCGCGCACGCCCTGGGTCAGCGAAAGCGTCGCGGCTTTCGACGCGCAGTAGGTGCCGATCATCGGCAGGCTTACCCGGCTGAGGATCGACAGCATGTTGACGATGGCGCCGCCGCCGTTGCCGCCCAGCACCGGGCCGAATTGCCGGCACATTTCCATGGTGCCGAAATAGTTCACCTCCATCTCTTCGCGCGCGTTCCTCTGGGCGTCGCGATCGGAGATCGGCCGGTTGCGGTTTGCCCCTGCGTTGTTGATCAGCAGGGTGACATCGCTGCATTCGGCCGCGGCGCGGGCGACCCGGTCGTGGTCGGTCACGTCGAGCACGAGCGGTTGCACCCGGCCGCCCGGCGCCTGGTAGCCGTCGGTGCTGCGCATCCCGGCATAGATTTTCGCCGCGCCGCGATCGAGCAGGGCCCGGACGAAGGCGGCGCCGACCCCGCGGTTGGCGCCGGTGACCAGCGCCACGCTGTCCTTCACAGTCATGTTCAGCGTCTCCCCCAGTTCGTTCTCCGCCGAGCGCGCGACCCAGCCGGGGTCGACATCGGGCAGCGGGATCGCATTCAACAGCCGCCGGGTGTATGGGTGGCGGGGCGATGCGAAGATCGCCGCGCAATCGCCCTGTTCCACCGCCCGGCCGTTCAGCATCACCACGACCCGGTCGCACACGGTCCGCACCACGGACAGGTCGTGGCTGATGAAGAGCAGGGCAAGGCCGAGGTCGTGGCGCAATTCGCGCAGCAGGGCCAGGATCTGGGCCTGGCTCGACATGTCGAGGCCGGAAACGATCTCGTCGGCGACGACCAGCCGGGGCTGCAGGGCGATGGCGCGCGCGATACCCACGCGCTGACGCTCGCCGCCCGACAGCTCGTGGGGATATCGCTCGCCATGGGCCGGCCGCAGCGCGACGCGTTCGAGCAGGGCGTCGACCTGGCGCGAGGCCTCGCGTCTGGTTGCCGCCCGGCGGTACAGGCGAAGCGGCTGGGCGACGATGTCGGCCACCCGGCGGCGCGGGTTGAGCGAGGATTGCGGGTCCTGGAAAATCATCTGGAACTGCGCCCGCAGCGGGCGCAGCCGGTCTTCCGGCAGGTCCGTGATGTCCCTTCCGTCGAACGACAGGCGGCCCGCGGTCGGCCGGTAGAGCCGGACCAGCGTACGCCCCAGGCTGGTCTTGCCGGAGCCGCTCTCGCCCACGACGCCGAGCGTATCGCCAGGCGCGAGCGCAAGGTCGATGCCGTGCAGGATATCGACCGGCGGGGCCGGGCCGAAGGGCGGCTTGCGGCTGAAATCCGGCAGCGAGAGGCGCAGCCCGGCGGCTTCCAGCAGGACGGGCTCAGCCATATTCCCGGCCTCCCGGAGCGCGGGCGGCGTCGTAGGCCAGCGCCTCGGCGTCGAGCCGCGCCATCAGCGCCTCGGGCACCGGCCACAGCAGATCGCCGGGCCGGTCGTGGCGCGGAGTCGCGGCGATCAGCGCGCGGGTGTAATCGTGCCCCGGCGCTTCGACGATGCGGCGGGTGTCGCCGGTCTCCAGGACCCGCCCGCCATGCAGCACCGTCACCCGATCGCAGATCTTGGCGACCACGCCGAGATCGTGGGTGACGAACAGGATCGACGCGCCTTCCTGCGCCTGCATCCGCTTGATCAGCGCGAGCACCTGGCGCTGGACGGTGACGTCCAGCGCCGTCGTCGGCTCGTCGGCGACGATCAGCTTGGGCCGGCAGGCGAAGGCGACCGCGATCAGCACGCGCTGGCGCATGCCGCCTGAGAGCTCATGCGGATACTGGCGCAGCACCCGTTCCGGCGCACGGATATGGACGTCGCCCAGCAGCTCGAGCGCCCGGCTGCCGGCGGCGCTGCGGTCGAGCCCCAGATGCAGCCTCAGCACGTCGGCGATCTGCGCCCCGATGCGGTAGGCCGGGTTCAGCGAGGTCATCGGGTCCTGGGGAATCAGTCCCATGCCCCTGCCCATCAGTCCGCGGCGCTCGCGCTCCGGCAGATGGGTGATGTCCCGGCCGTCGAACAGCACCGAGCCGCCGGTAATCCGCGCCTGCGACGGCTGGATCCCCAGGATGACCTTGCCGATGGTGGTCTTGCCGGCGCCGGACTCGCCGACCAGCCCGTGCACCTCGCCGGGTGCGATATCGAGCGACACGCCGCGCAGGATGGGCGTGGGCGTCCGGCGTCCGGCGATCGCCAGACGGAGGTCGCGAACCGAGAGGGTCGGCCGGTCCGGCGGCGGGGCGGCGGTCACCTGCGCATCACCGGGTCGAGCGCGTCCTTCAGCCCGTCGCCCAGCGCGTTGAGCGCCAGCACCAGCGCGATGACGCACAGGATCGGCAGGATCATCAGCCAGGGGGCCTGGTTCACATATTTCCGGCCGTCCGAAATCATGCCGCCCCAGGTCGGGAAATCGGAGGCGAGCGACAGGTTAACGTAGCTCAGGATCGCCTCGACGATCACCGCGATCCCCATCTCCAGGGTGAACAGCACGATCAGCAGCGGCAGGACGTTGGGCAGGATTTCGCGCCACAGGATGCGCAGCCGGCCGAGCCCGATTGTGACGGCCGAGGCGACATAGTCCTGCTGCTTCTGGGCCATGGTCTCGGCCCGCACGACCCGGCAGAAGCGCGTCCAGTCGATCACGGCGATCGCGATCACGACGGAATGCAGGCCGGTGCCCATCACGGCGACCAGCACGATCGACAGCAGCACCGCCGGAAAGGCCATCCAGATTTCGACCAGCCGGGAGATGAGGGTGTCGGCCCAGCCGCCGAAATAGCCCGCCAGCAGGCCGAGCGCGGTCCCGATCAGCCCCGCCGCCGCGGCCGCCGCGACGGCGACGAACAGCGCGATCCGCGCGCCGTGGATCAGCCGGGAGAGGATGTCCCGGCCCAGATTGTCGGTGCCGAACGGAAAGCCGTCCTCCGCCTTGTCCGACCAGAAGGGCGGAGCGTATTGCAGCAGCAGGTCCTGCTCGACCGGATCGTGCGGCGCGAGCAGCGGTGCGAAGACGGCGGCGAGCGAGAACGCCAGCAGCACCGCGCCGCCGAGCACCACCCGCCGGTTCGCCAGCAACCGGCGAACCGAGCCCGCGCCGGCGCGCGGCGCGGCGCCGGGGGCCGCCGCCGCCTCAGCCATGGCGCATCCGCGGGTTGAGCAGCGCGTAGCTCATGTCGACCAGCAGATTGACCGCGATGAACAGCACCGCGAAGGTCAGCACCAGGCCCTGGATCAGCGGCAGGTCGCGGTTGATGACCGCGTCGATCGCCATGTTGCCGATGCCGGGATAGGAAAAGATCTTCTCGACCAGCACCGTCCCGCCGACCAGGAAGGTGAACTGGACGCCGGTGAGCGTCACGGTCGGCACCAGCGCGTTGCGAAGCGCTTCGCGGCAGACGATGCGCGCCCGGGAGAAGCCCTTTGCGCGCGCCATGAGGATATAGTCCTGGGTCATCGCCTCGGCGATCGAGGCCTTGAGGATCCGCGCGAGGATCGCCGCCAGCGGCAGCGCGAGAGCGGCGGCCGGCAGCACCGTGTGCAGCAGCACCGAGCCGAAGGCGTCGAAGCGCAGGCGGAGCAGGCTCTCGACCAGCAGGAAGCCCGTCGCGCCCCGGAAGGCGACGTCATGGCCGATCCGGCCGGAGATCGGCAGCCCGTCCAGCGCGAAGACGACGACGAACAGGATGAACAGAAGCGCCCACAGGAAATCCGGGATCGCGAGGATGAAGCCGGCGGCGCCGTCCACCGCGGCCTCGCCGGTCCGGCCGCGCCAGTAGCTGCCGGCCAGCGCCATCGCAACGCCCAGCAGGACCGCCATCGACATCGCGACCAGGCACAGCTCGATCGTCACCGGCAGGCGCCCGAGCACCAGCTCCATCACGTCCTGGCGCATCGAGATCGAGGTGCCGAAATCGCCGCCGGCGAGATCCTGAAGATAGTAGACGAATTGCAGCGCGATGCTCTCGTCCAGCCCGTAGAGCCGGCGCAGCTCGGCGATGCCCGCTTCGGTGGCCCCCGGCCCGATCAGCATGGCGATCGGATCGCCCGGAACGACCCGCAGCAGCACGAACACGATCACCGCGACGCCGAACAGCGTCGGGATGGCCAGAAGCAGCCGGCGGAGCAGGAACGACCAGGACATGGCTCTACCGCGTCAGCGCGGATCTATCGAGGAGGGGAGGAGCGCCCCGGTTCCCCACCCCCTGCCCACCGGGAAGAAGCCCGCCCTAAACCTTCGACATCGCGTGGGGCAGGACGAAGTTGGCGAAGTGGCCCTGGAACTTGAGGCCCGTCTTGAACACCACGGGCTGAACCTGCTGATAGAGCGGAAAGACATACGCCTTGTCCGCGACGTAGCGGTTCACCTTCTGCCAGCCGGCGATGCGCCTGGCTTCATCCTTCTCGCCCCAGAGCGGGCCGATCATCGCGTCGAGATCGTCGGTATCCCAGGTCGAGTGCGGCGAGGGGCCGAACATGGCGTGGCCGGTGGACGTCGTGGGATCGCCGATCGAGTTGCCCCAGTTGTAGAACGCCGCCGGCGCCAGCTTGTCCTGGGCGCGCAGCTCGAAATGCTTGGCGACCTCGTAGACCTCGATCTCGGCCTGGATACCGACCTTGCGCCACATGCCGACGATCGCCTGGATGACGTCGTAGTCCTTGGCGATGTATCCGCGCGTGGTCTGGATCTTGAACGCGACGGGCTTGTCCCTGGAATAGCCGGACTTGGCGAGCAGCGCGGCCGCGGCCTTCGGATCGTAGGGCGTCTTCACGGTCGGGTCGAAGCCGGTATAGGGCGGCGCCAGCAGGGTCTCGATCGGCACGCCGTAGCCGCGCAGAAGCCGGTCCACGATGGCCTTCTTGTCGACCGCCATCACCGCCGCCCGGCGCACGTTGATATCGGTCATCGGCACCACGTCGTTGAAGAAGATCATGGCGATGTCGGACACCGGGGTGGCCGTGCCTTCGAGGCCCGACTTGGCCTTCAGCCGGTCGAATTCCTCGAACGGGATGTTGAGCGTGAGATCGGACCGGCCGCTTTCGACCTCGGCGATCCGCGCCGCCGGATCGGTCACGAACTTGAACACCACGGTCTTGAAGGCCGGCGCGCCGCCCCAGTAGTTGGGATTCGCCTTCAGGCGCACGAAGGCGCCGCGCTGGAACTCGTCGACCATATAGGGGCCCGAGCCCATCGGCTGCTTCTCGAATCCCTCCTTGCCGACCTTCCGGTAATGATGCGGCGGCAGGACATAGGCCGTGAGGAACGCCATCCACTTGAACAGGTCCGGCGTATACTGCTTGACGTCGCCGGTGACGACGTTGCCCTCAGCCTTCAGGTTCGCGACCGAGGACCAGATGAAGGAGACCGGGTTGCCGGTCTTGGGGTCGGCGACGCGCTGCAGGTTCCAGACGATATCCTGGGCGGTGATCGGCTCGCCGTCCTGCCACCTGGCGCCCTGGCGCACCTCCATGCGGATTTTGCTCTTGTCGTCGGTCCAGCCCCATTTCGTCAGCAGGCCGGGGCGGAAGCTCAGATCGGCATTCTGGTCGACATACTGATCGAACACGCATTTGTAGATCGACATGAGCTGCGGGTTGACCGAGGACAGGCCGGTCGTCGGGTCCCAGGCCGGCAGAGGCACGTGATAGGCGATGGTCAGCGTGTCGCCGATCGCCGCCGCCGCCGTCCGGTCGAACAGCAGCGAGCCGAGGCCGGCGGTCGCGCCCGCGGCGCCGGCGGCGTGCAGGAACTGCCTGCGGTCGAGAACGGTCATGGTCTCCTCCCTCCGGAAGCGTCTGACGGTCGGCGGACGGCAATCCGCTCGGCCCCGTGCGCGACGCCGGAACCCGGTCTCGCCCGCCCGTCGGAGCCGCGACGCCGCGATGCCTTCCGCATCTCGTCGAATCATAGTCCGCCGACGGCGCGCTGGCGAGAACCGTACGGCCGGGCCGCCCGCCGAACGGCGTGCCTCCGCACCCGCTAGCCCATCGCGCGGTCGAGCATCGCCTGGATCAGGACCTGGGCGCCGGCGGCGCAGTCTTCGCGTGTCGCGTTCTCGATTTCGTTGTGGCTGATGCCGCCCTCGCAGGGGATGAAGATCATCGCGGCGGGCGCGATGCGGGCGATGTAGACGGCGTCGTGGCCGGCGCCGGAGACGATGTCGCGCCAGAGGAGGCCGCCCTGGTCGGCGGCATCGCGCACCGCGGAGACGCAGGCCTCGTCGAACGCGGTCGCCGGGTATTCCCAGAAATCGACGACGTCCGCGGTGCAGCCCGCGGCCTCCGCGATCCCCGCGAAGTCGTTGCGCAGCCGGCGGTCCATCGCCGCCAGCGTCGTATTGTCCGGATGGCGCAGATCGACGGTGAAGAACACCCGGCCGGGAATGGTGTTGCGCGAATTCGGGCTCGACTCGACGAAACCGACGGTGGCGCAGGCCTCGGGCGGGAAATCATGGCCCAGCCGGTTGACCGCGTCGATCATGCGCGCGGCGGCCACCAGCGCGTCCTTGCGCAGCGTCATCGGGGTCGGGCCGGCATGCGCCTCCTGCCCGGTCACCGTGACCTCGTACCAGCGCTGCCCCTGGGCGCCGGTGACGACGCCGATGGTCCTGCCCTCGTTCTCCAGGATCGGGCCCTGCTCGATATGGGCCTCGAAATAGGCGCCGATCTCGCGGCCGCCGACCGGTGCTTCGCCGTCATAGCCGATGCGCGAGAGCTCGTCGCCCAGCAGCGCGCCGGTCACGTTGTCCGGCCGTGCCAGCACCTCGTCGGCGCCGAACACACCGGCGAAGGCGCCCGAGCCCATCATCGGCGGCGAGAAGCGGCTCCCCTCCTCGTTGGTCCAGGCGACGATTTCGACCGGCGCGTCGGTCTCGATCCCGAAATCGTTGAGGGTGCGGACCGCCTCGAGCCCGGCGAGCACGCCATAGGCGCCGTCGAACTTGCCGCCGGTGGGCTGCGAATCGAGATGGCTGCCGGCCATCACCGGCGGCAGCGCCGCGTCCTTGCCGGGCCGCCGGGCGAAGACGTTGCCGACCCCGTCCACGCTCACCGTGCAGCCGGCCTCCTCGCACCAGCGGACGAACAGGTCGCGCCCGGCGCGGTCGAGATCGGTCAGCGCGAGCCGGCACACCCCGCCCTTCTCGGTCGCGCCGATCTCGGCCAGCTCCATCAGCGACGCCCACAGCCGGTCGCCGTCGATCTTCAAATTGCGCATGGTGCCTTCCCCGCTCGTCTGCGTGCCGCAACGGTCGTCTGGCCGGGGCCGGGGGGCTATCCTTCCCGCCGGGACGGACCGGACGGGGAGGTTCTAGCATGGCCAGCGGCGGCAAACCGATCGTCTATGACGAGCTATCCTGGATGGCGGCGAGGGCGCTGGTCGAAGGCGGCATGGACATGGCGATCATGCCGACCGGCGCGACCGAGCAGCACGGCCCGCATCTGCCGATGAACGTCGACTACCTGGTCGCCTACCGCATCGCGCTCGGGGTCTCCGAACGCACCGGCGTCCCGGTGCTGCCGCCGCTGCCGGTCGGCCATTCCGGCGGCCATGACGGGATTCCGGGCACCGTGTCGCTCAGCCCCGAGACCTTCCAGAAGGTGGTCGAGGAGATTGCCGAGGGCCTCTACGCCACCGGGTTCCGGCGGCTCCTGTTCCTCAACGGACATTTGCCCAACATCCACCCGCTGAACTGCGCGGCGGTCAACCTCCGGGTGCGCCACCCGGACTTCAAGATCCAGGCGCTGAGCTGGTGGGACATCACGCCCGAGATCCAGAAGCGGTTTTACGGCGACGAGAGCTACGGCATTCCGCACGGCAACATCGTCGAGACCTCGATCATGCGCTACTTCCGCGACGACCTGGTCGACATGGCGAAGGCGAAGAAGGTCGGCGGCAAGGGCAAGACGCTGTTCTTCTACTACCTGCTGCGCCAGGTCTCGCTGTCCGGGCATGGCGGCGACCCGAGCGGGGCGACCGTCGAGCTGGGCGAGCAGCTCTACCGGATGGCGGTCGACGGGCTGGTGCCGCAGATCGAAAAGGCGCTCGCCGAGGAGCCGCCGGAGCTGGTCGACGGAATGCCGTAGCGCCGCCCCCGCCCGCCCGCGCGACAGGAGATCCCAGCGATGCTGTTTCTGATCGTCAACATCGACAAGCCGGGGCGCAACGACGTGCGGCTGGCCAACCGGCCGGCGCAGCACGACTACATCGAGCAGTTTCGCGACCGCATCGTATTCGCCGGCCCGACCGTCACCGAGGATGGGAGCATGTCGACCGGCAACATGTTCGTCTTCGAGGCCGGGTCCTACGACGAGGTGCTCGCGTTCACCCGCGGCGACCCCTATTTCAAGGCGGGGCTGTTCGACACCACGCTGATCCGGCCCTGGCGCTGGACCTTCAACATGCCGGCCGATTCGCCCGAGGCCCCGGCGGAACGGCGAAACGAGGAGGCGCGCGCGTGATCCCGCTGATCGACCTGTCCCGCGGCCGGGCGGAGGTGGCGGACGCGCTCGCGGCGACGCTGGAGCATGTCGGCTTTTTCATCGTGGTGAACCACGGCGTATCCCGGGAACTCGTGCGGCGGGCATTCGCCGAGGCGGAACGGTTCCACGCCCAGTCGCCGGAAGCCAAGCGCGCGGTGCTGATGAACGAGCACAACAACGGCTACATGGCGATGGCGCGCTACAACGTGCGGACCTCGCGGGCCAGCGAAGCCGCGTTGCCGGACATGAACGAGGCGTTTTTCATCAAGCGCGAGCGCGGGCCGGACGATCCGCTGGCCGCGCGGCGCTTCGGCGGACCCAATCGCTGGCCGGCGGATTTGCCCGGGTTCCGGGAAACCCTGCTGGAATACTGCGCGACGGTGGACCGGCTGGCGCTCGGCATCCTGCCCGCGCTCGCGCTCTCCCTCGGCCTGCCGGAGGACTGGTTCGCGCCCCGCTTCACGCAGAGCCAGTTCTCCTTCCGGCTGTCGCACTACCCGCCCGCGGCGCGCGAGCGGGGGCGCTACGGCATCGCGCCCCATACCGACGTGAATTTCCTGACCTTCCTCGCGCAGTCCGGCGTGCCCGGGCTCCAGATCCGGCGCGAGGGCGGCGGCTGGGAGGACGTCCCCTTCGTCGCGGACTCCTTCGTCGTGAATACCGGCGACATGCTGCACCGCTGGACCAACGGGCGCTACAAGTCGACCCCGCATCGCGCGCTGCCCCCGGCCGGGCGCCACCGCTACGCGATCCCCTATTTCTTCGGACCCAATCTCGACGCCGAGATCCGCTGCGTGCCGAGCTGCGCGGGGCCCGGCAACCCGCCGCGCTGGCCGCCGGTGGTCTACGGCGACCACCTCGCCTGGTGGTACGACGCCAACTACAACGCCGCCGACCAGCAGGATCTGGCCACAGGGAGCAGTGTCGATGCTTGAACTCTACCACCACAACATCTCGGTCTGCGCCCAGAAGGTCCGGGTCGTCCTGGCGGAAAAGGGCCTCGACTGGGTCGGGCATCACGTCGACCTGGTGGCAGGCGCGCAGACCGAACCCGCCTATCTCGCCGTCAACCCAAAGGGCGTGGTCCCGGCGCTGGTCGACGACGGCCGGATCGTGACCGAGTCGACGGTGATCTGCGAATATCTCGACGACGCCTACCCCGATCCGCCGCTCAGGCCGGCACAACCCCATGCGCGGTCCCTGATTCGGCTCTGGGCCAGGGTGCCGGATGACGGCATCCACGTGCACTGCGCCTCGGTCTCCTTCGCCAGCGCGTTTGCGCGCCAGCTGCAAGCGGGGTTCGACGAGGACGCGCTGGAGCGCCGCCTGGACAGCATGCCGGACCCGCGCCGCGCCGCCCGTCAGCGTCAGATCATGGAGCGGGGGTTCGACGTGCCCTTCGTCCAGGACGCGGTGATGGCGTTCGTCGGGATGCTGGGAGACATGCAGGCCGCGCTGGAGCATGGACCGTGGCTCGCGGGCCAGACATTCTCGCTCGCCGATGCCTGCATCGCGCCTTACGTGGAACGCCTCGACCGGCTCGGGCTCGCGCCGATGTGGGACGGGCTGCCGCGGGTCGCGGCGTGGTACGACGCGCTGCGCGCGCGCCCGTCCTACGACGCCGCCTTCACCGCCTTCCCGCCGACCGGCTATGACGATTTGTTGCGCGACCGCGACGACAGCGCCTGGCCGGAGGTCGAGACGGCGATCGCCGCCAATCGGCGATCGGGCGGCGCGGCATGACGGAGACGCGATTCCGGGCGCTGGAGATCGGGCTCTACAGCATCTCGTCCACCGCCGACAACCGCGCGGCGGCGCGGCGGGCCGAGGCGCGCGGGTTTCGCCGGCTGTGGCTTGCCGAGGATCACCACAGCCGCGACATCTTCGTCCAGGCGACCGCGATCGCCGCGGCGACCGAAGCGATCGAGATCGGCCTCGGCATCGTCAACCCCTACACCAGACACCCGGCGCAGATCGCCATGGCGGTGGCCGACCTCGAGGAGCTGGCCGGGCCGCGCCTGGTCCTCGGGCTGGGCGCCGGCTGGTCGTCGATCGCGGCGCACGGTCTGGAGAACCCGCGCCCGATCGCCGCGCTCCGGGAGGCGGCGGCGATCTGCCGGGGCATGCTGCGCGGCGAGCGCGTGACCTTCGAGGGCGCGCTCTACCGCCTGCCCGCGCCGGGCGCGCGGCTCACCTTCGCGCCGGTGCGGACCGACGTGCCGCTCTATTTCGGCACCATGGGGCCGCGCACCCTGAAGATGGCCGCCCCGCGGGCCGACGGGGTGTTCTTCAGCGTCTTCACCAGCCCGGCCTTCGCCGAGCACTGCCTGGGCCATGTGCGCGCCGCGCTCGCCGGCACCGACCGCGCGATCGAGGACATCGACGTGGCGTGCTACATCATCTTTTCGGTCGACGAGGACGGCGATGCGGCGCGGGCCGCGGCCAGGCGGCTGATCGCCCATTACCTGATGCGCATCCCGGACACGATCCGCTTCGAATTCGCCGGCCTCGACATCGCCCGCATGCAGGCGCTCCAGGCCGAGCTCAGGGCGGCGTTCGCCGAAGACCGCTACGAACGGGCGGTCGATGCCATCGGCGACGACGTGGTCGCCGCGCTCGCGGTCGCCGGCACCCCGGAGGACTGCATCGAAGGGGGATTATAAAGGTTACTTGACGCCCGGGCGGGTTTCGCCATGATGGTCGGATGCGAAACATCCTTCAGCGAGCATGGCGGGACACTCGGAACTCTGTCGGTTTCAAAGTGCGAACCCTCGTCCACTATATCGCCATACCAGGCCTCGCCGTTCTTCTCCTTTGGTTCGTTGTAGGAAAGAAGCAGGCGATGGACGAGATATTTGTCGTTCTTTGTTACATTTTGATAGCGACGTTGCTGTTGCTATTTTCCTTTCTCTGCAATCTGTGGCTTGCCCCATACAGGCTCATGCACGAACGACTGGATGAGGTCGCCGATGGGCAACAGGCCCCGCAGGCGCTGGGCGAAGAAGAGAGCGAGGAGAAAGCGTTCCAAGAATTTGCTCTTCAAATTCGAGACGCCTGCGATCAACTTGTCCGCATGAGTGAAGCGGTTGATTTCCTGATTACCAAGCGGCATGCCGTGAACGCACTCATTGCAGACATCGGGACGCGCCTGATGAGGATACGTGTCCCAATCCCAGAAACGACGGCATCCGACGACGTAGAAACGGTGGTGGAATCGTGGATCGCCTACCTGTCCATCCTTACGCCGTTGGCAGACATGGGCGACATTCGCAACGCCCGATCCATCACTTTTCACGATGGTACGGTAAGGGCGCCGATTTCTCCTGCGGCAGAAGGAAGCAAGGAATGACGGACGAGGAAAAGACGAAGATCACCGGGCAGGTCGTGATAGAACTCGCGGAAGCGAAGCGAACGCTGGCTTGCCTTGAGGCCAAGGCCGAGCGGATGTCGCTCGAATTTGGTTTGCTGGCAAATTGGCTACGGGGTCATTTCCCAAGCGGTGTCGAACTAGGCAGCTCGCCGACCGTTCCCGACGCCCTCAAGCTGATCGACGAGATCAAAGACACGAAAGCTCGGGTCGAACGGCTAGAGGAACGTCGCGTGCAGTTGGGGGTCTAGAATGACCCGAGGGAAGCCGGTGCTTGACCCGGCCCGGGATCTGGCGGGCGCGACGCCGGAGAAGCTGGCCCGTGCCCTTCTGCGGAACCCGCTACGACCGCGCGCCGGACGAGAGACCGTTGTCGGCGATCAGGTCGCGGTAGAGAAGATTCCTGCCGACAAGCCCGGCCACCGTGTCCCGCATCTGCGCAAGCGTCCCTGAGTCCCGGATATTGTGCTTGCCAGCAAATTCGGAGACGTAGCGTTGCAGATGCTTCGGGCTGATCTTGTGGAACGTGCCGTCATGCGCCCGCTTCAACATGCTCCAGAAGCTCTCCATGCCGTTGGTGTGCGCCTGTCCCCGGACGTATTCGGAGACGGTGTGATTGACCGCTTCATGGGCGAAGTCCCGCGCCAGTCCCCTGTAAGCCGCTGCGTCGTCCGTGTAGACGGTCGCGCCGGGCTCGGTGTGCTCGCGGACGAAGCCTTGCAGCGTGGCGCCATCCGTCCGATGCACGACTTCGGCCCGGACCTCGTTGCTGTCGCGATCCTTCACGCCGACCACCGCCGTCTTGCCAACCGGGCCGCGCGGAGAACCGGCCTCGCGGATCGCCCGGCGCTTCTCGTTCGACATGTTCCGGCGCTCGCCGCCCATGTAGGTCTCGTCAACCTCTACAGGGCCGTCGAAATCTTCGTCGTCGTCTTCCGCCCAAGCTTCCCGGATACGGTGAAGCATGAACCACGCGGTCGGCTGCGAAACGCCGATGTCGCGTTGCAGCTTCATGGACGAAACCGATTTGAGGTTCGTCAGGCACAGGTAGATCGCAATCGCCCACTTGCGCAGCGGGACGTTCGACCGCGCTATCGGCGTGCCCGTGCGAACCGAGAAATACGACCGGCAGTCCGTGCACCAATAGGGCATCGGCTTCGCGTTCGGAACCTCGCGCGTGCGCACCGAGCCGCACTTTCCGCAATGCCGCTCGCCGGTCGGCCAGACCGCCGACTCGAACCACTCGGTCGCGGCTTCCTCGGTAGGGAACATGTCCATCAGTTCAACGATGGTGAGTCCCTCGCGGTGTGCTTTGCCGGGTGCCTTCTTCGCCATTTCCGCTCTCCCTTCCAACACCTTGAATATAGGGAGTGCTGATGCGAATGTCAAGTAGTCTTTATAATCCCCAAACCATACGCCGCCGCCGGGCTCAGGACCCCGGTGCTCTACCATGCGCTCGGTCCCGACCGCATGGCGTCGATCGACCTGATCGCCAACCGCATCCGGCCGGCGCTGGTGGGCTGACCCGGATTACTCGCGGACGATCGCCGGGCTCAGCGGCCCATCGCGCGGCTCATGCGCCTGGGATCGGCGCCGCCTTCCATGATCCCGGTCCCGGGGTCGCGACGGATCGCGCAGACGGCGCCCATCCCGATCGAGCGGTCCGCCACCCGCTCGACATCGTGGCCGTACCGGGCGAGCTCCCGGGTGACGGTCTCGGGTATCCCGTCCTCGACCGCCAGCCGGCCGGGGAACGCGTGGTGCGGCTCGAACGAGTTGGGGAAGCTGTGGGTCGCGAAGCGGGGCGCCTCGATCGCGTCCTGGGCGGTCATGCCGAACCGGGTGACGTTGAGCAGGACCTGGAGCATCGCCTGGGTCTGCACGTCGCCGCCCGGGGTGCCGAAGGGCATCGCCAGGCGACCGGGGATTTTCGCGAAGGCCGGGTTGGGGGTGAGCCGCGGCCGCTTGCCGGGCGCCACCGAGGACGCGTGGCCGGGCACCGCCCAGGACTGCGAGCCGCGCGAGGACGGGCAGAGGCCGGTGCCCGGAACGACCGGCGATTGAAACGACACGTCGCTCGGCGTGGCCGAGAAGCAGTTGCCGTCGCGGTCGATGGCGCAGCAATAGGACGTGTCGGGGGATGCCGGCACCGGCGACGTCCTTGCCCCGGCCTCCGGCGCGGCGGCTTCCACGGCGTCCTCTCCGCCCGCCGGCGGCATGCCGGGCCATGCCTCGTCGGGCCGGATCAGGGCCCGGCGCTCCCGGTTGTAGCCGGGGGACAGCAGACGGGGGAGCGGAACGTCGACGAATCTCGGATCGCCGTAGTAGCGTTCGCGGTCCGCGAAGCAGAGCTTCATCGCCTCGGTCACCGTGTGCACGTATTGCACGCCGTTGTGGCCCAGCGCGGCGATGTCGAGCCCGTCGAGCAGGCTCGCCATCTGGGCGAGGAGCGGTCCCTGGCACCAGGCGCCGCAGGTGAAGAGCTCGATCTCGCCGAGCCGCGCGACCACCGGGTCCTCGAACGCGCTGCGGTATTCGGCGAGGTCCTCCATGGTCAGCCAGCCGCCGGACTCTTCGTGGTAGCGCGCCATCTCCCGGGCGAGGTCGCCGCGATAGAAGGCATCGCGCGCGGCGGCGAGACCCGCGTCGCGGCCGCCGCGCGCCGCCGCCTCCTGGTCCATCATGTAGCGGATGGAGCCGGCGAGGTCGGCCTGCACGAAGCGCTCGCCGATTGCGGGCGGCTCTCCCCCGGGCAGGTAGATGTCGCGGTTCGCGGGCCAGCGGCGGTACGCGTCGGCATGGGCGGCGAGGTTGTTGCGGAGCGGGGGGTGGACCGAGAACCCCTCGCCCGCGAAACGCATGGCGGACGCGGCGACCTCGGAGAACCGCATCGTGCCGTAGCGCCCGAGCGCGGCGATCCAGGCATCGGGCGCGGCCGGAACGACGGTGCGCAGGATGCCGTCCGGGATGCTTCCGCCGAACTCCGAGACGAAGCGCTCCAGCGAGGCCGCGCGCGGCCACCAGCCGAGCCCGCTGACGGTGACGACCCGGTCCTCGTCGGCCAGGTAGATCATGATCGGGGCGACGCCCGCGAACTGCACCAGGTCGGGATACACCACGCCGAGCGCGATCCCGGCGGCCACGCCCGCGTCGACGGCGTTGCCGCCGGCTTCGAGCACCTCGTACCCCGCCTGCGTCGCCAGGTGGTGGCCCGAGCTCACCATGTGGTGGGTGGCGTGGATGGGGGGCTGCATCGCCATGGGCGGATCTCCATCGGGCGGGACGCGCCGATGATACGTCAAAGCGCCGGGCTTGAACTGGCGCGGGCGAACATGGTTCGATCGGGGCGGCGAGGCGTGGAGGACTTCGGATGGCATCGAACCGCATCCCCGAGATCGACATCGCGCCGGTTCTCGCCGGCGATCCGGCGGGCAAGCGGCGGGTGGCCGAACGCGTCGGGGACGCGCTGGAGACCATCGGCTTCTTTACCGTCACGGGCCACGGCGTCCCCGACGCCCTGGTCGGCGACGCGCGCGACCTCGCCTACGAATTCTTCGCCCTGCCGCTGGAAGAGAAGATGCGCATCCCGCGCCCCCGCATCGCCGCGACCCGGGGCTACGACCCGCCGGCGAACCAGAAGCTCGCGGCCACGCACGGCAACGACTCCCCGCCCGACCTCCAGGAGGTGTTCGGCATGGGCGAGTTCGACCTGCCGGACGACCCCTACTACAGCGAGGGCCACGGCAAGGACTTCTTCGCGCCCAATCTGTGGCCGGAGCGTCCGGCCCGGATGCGCCCCGTCTTCGAGGCCTATTTCCGGGCGCTCGGCGGCATCGGCGACGAGCTGATGCGGGTCTTCGCGATCGCGCTGGGGATCGACGAGCGCTGGTTCGACGACAAGATCGCCCGCTCGATCAGCCATATCCGCTTCAACAAGTACATGGCCCAGACCGAGGCGCCGCTGCCGGGCCAGCTTCGCGCCGGCGCCCATACCGACTACGGGACGCTGACCATCCTCTACGGCGAGGACCGGCCGGGCGGGCTGCAGGCCCTCTCCCCGGACGGCGACTGGATCGACGTGCGCCCGCCGCAAGGCGCCTTCGTGGTCAATATCGGCGACATGATGGCGCGCTGGACCAACGACCGCTGGGTGTCGACGCTGCACCGGGTGGTCAACCCGCCGCGCAGCGAGGACCGGGCCGAACGGCTCTCCATCGCCTTCTTCCACCAGCCCGGCCACGATGTCGAGATAGGCTGCATCGAGACCTGCCACGGCCCCGGCAACCCGGTCAGATACCAGCCGGTGACCTACGGCGACTACCGCTACGAAAAGGTGCTCAGCAGCCGGCTCGCCGAGGACGCCGTGTCCTGAACCGCCCGCCACAGGAGATCCCGCCGATGCCCGTGATTCGCGTCGAAGTCCCCACCGGAACCCCCGCCGAAACCCAGAAGACCATCCGCAGCGCGGTCAAGGCGGCGGTGCTCAGGACGCTCGCGCCCAAGGAGACCAAGTACGACTACGTCGCCGTGCGCGAGGTCACGGCCGAGATCGGCGACGGGGTGCCGCTGGTCGAGATCGATTTGCGGCCGGGCCGCGAACCCGCGCGCAAGCAGGCGCTGGCCGACGCCATCGCCGAAGTCCTCGACGACGCGATGGGCGTCGAGCGGGCCGACATCTATATCGTGTTCCGCGAGAACCCGGCGGAGAACCACTATTGCGGCGGCACCCCGCTGCCCCCCTGGGTGCCGGCCGACGCGTAAGGCGGGTCCGCCGGCGCGAACGCCGTAACGGGTGTGGACGCTACAGCGCGTTGGCGGGCCAGCGTATCGTGCGCCACAGATGCGAGGCGGTGGTGTTGTCGTTGCCGAGACCCTCTTCGGGCTGGCGGAACTCGCGGCCGATGACGTCCTCGAACTGGTCGATCTCGACATGGACGTCGGGATCGAACGAGTAGAGGTCGTTCACGCAGATGATCCGGGCCGACATGTACCATCTGTGCCGCCTGGCCTCCTCGTAGGCGGCCACCACATAGGGTTCGGGCTGATAATCGTCGCCGAACATCCGGCGGTAGTTCTCCGGGTAGGCGTAGCCGACCGACTCGTCGGGGAAGAACCTGAGCGCCTGGTGGGCGCGGATCGCCCAGGCCACCTCCTCGTCCACATAGGGCTCGATCATCTGCGCGCCCCAGTAGCCGTGATCGGTGCGGATGAAGCCGGCCACCGCGATGTCGTGCAGCAGGCAGGCGAGCACCATCCTGTCCGACAGGCCGTTCTTCTGCGCGAGGTTGGCGCTCTGCAACAGATGGGTCAGCGCGAAGGCGTCGAAGCGGCAGCGGAAGAAGTCGAGCAGGGTGGGCCGGTCCGGCATGGCCGGCAGGCGGGGGTCCTCCCCCATCAGCATGCGGCCGCCGAACGCGTTGTCCCCCAGGCTGCGATCGCCGTCGGCGAGGTTGTAGATCAGGGACTTGCCGACGATCCGCTCGCCCAGCTCCTGCATCTGGCGGTGTTCGAGCTCGTCGGCGCGCTCGGACAGGGTAGGCGCGTTACCCATCGGTATCTCCCCTCTACCCGCGTCGAATCGACCGGCCGAGGCTAGAACGCGGACGGGATGGCGTCAACGAAGGCCGTCCGCGACGTGAACCGCGCGATCTACTTCGAGCGTCCGCATGGCTAGACTGGCGCCTTCCTCGATTTCCCCCAGGAGCAGTCCGATGCCAGCGAAAGACGTTACCGAACCGGGGGTGCATCCCGATCTCGCGGCCCAGATGGCGCTCTACGAGGTGCCGCGGATCATCACCACGCGGGGCCACATCCATACGGCGCACTGCTATACCGGCTCGAACTGCACGCTGATAGTGGGCACGGACGGCTGCGTGCTGGTGGACACGCTGAGCGGCGAGCTCCCCGGCGACGAGGCCGCGGCCGCTTTCCGCCAGATCACCGACCTGCCGATCCGGGCGGTGATCGTCACCCATTTCCACGGCGATCACGTCAGCGGCATCTTCAGCTTCGTTTCCGAAGAGGATATTCGGGCGGGCAAGGTGGAGGTCATCGCCCAGTCCGAGCTGACCGACAATTTGTTGCGCGACGAGGGCATTCTCGCGCCCATCCGGCGCCGCCGCGGCCCCTATCAGTTCGGCGGGCATCTGGAATTCGGCGAGGCCGGCTCCTTCGGCAGCGCGATCGGCGCCCCGCCCCGGCGCGGCAAGGCGGGGTTCGCGAACCCGACCCGCACCTTCGAGGACCGGCTCGAAGTCGAGATCGCGGGCATCCGGCTGCACATCGTGCATGTGCCCAGCGAAACCGACGACCAGAGCGTCGTCTGGCTGCCCGACGAAAGGGTGCTGATCTCCGCCGACGCCATCCAGGGCATGACCTTCCCCAACGTCTATGCGCTGCGCGGCACGCAGTATCGGAACCCCATGCTGTGGGCCAAGGGGATCGATCGGCTGCGCGCGTTCGAGGCGGAGATCCTGATCCCCCATCACGGACCCACCGTGGAAGGCGCGGACGCCGTCGAGGACGTGTTGACCGCGCATCGGGACGCGATCCAGTACCTGCACGACCAGGCCGTGCGATGGATCAACAAGGGCTGCACCTGGGACGAGCTGGCGGAAAAGGTGACCATGCCGCCGCATCTCGCCTCGCACCCGTGGCTGGGCGAGTTTTACGGCAGCTACAAGCACTCGGTCCGCAGCGTCTATGCGGGCTATGTCGGCTGGTTCCAGGGCGACGCGGTGGAGCTGGACCCGCTGCCCTGGCGCGAACGGGCCGAGCGCTATGTCCGCGCGATGGGCGGGCGCGACGCCGTGCTCGCCGAAGCGAGGAAGGCGATCGAGGACGGGGAGTTTCAATGGGCCGCCGACATCGCCACCTGGGCGGTGCGGGTGGATGACGCCGACATGGAGGCGAGAGGCGTGAAGGCGACGGCGCTGCGGGCCTGGGCCTATCGGCAGAAGACCAGCACGTGGCGCAACTGGGGGCTGTGCCAGGCGCTCGAGCTGGAGGATCGCCTGGGCGAGCAGCGCGGCGGCCATCGGATCCAGCCCAACCGGGCGCGCAACTACCCGATGGGCGGGTTGCTCGAACTGCTGACCGTCCGCCTCAGGGCGGAGGACTGCATGGACACCCGGATCACGCTGGGCTTCGCGACGACCGACACACAAGAGTCGTTCGCCCTGGAAATCCGCCGCGGCATTTGCCAGTTCCACGAGACGCCGCCGGAAAGCTGCGACGCATCGCTGACCTTCCCGCGGCGATTCCTGAGCGCCTGGGCGGGCGGCGGCCCGGGCTTCGAGGAGGGTATCGAGAGCGGCGAGGTTTGCCTCGAAGGCGACCGCGCCACCGTGGTGGAGTTTTTCTCGAAGTTCGAGCCGGCGGGCGGCAGCGCCGATTTCGCGCTCGGCGTGCGCTGAAGTCCCGCGATACGGCCCCGCCCCCTACAGCCCGTAGAGCGCGCGCGGATTGGCCTCCAGGATCTTGCGGCGCACATGCGGCGGCACGCGCGCGTCCTCGCGCATCAGCCCGATGGCGTCGATCTCGGCCGAGGGGTCGTGGTGGCCGTAATCGGTGCCGACCACGAGGTTGTCCTCGCCGGCGTGTTGCAGCACGTAGGGCAGGTCGTCGGTCACCTCGCAGGCGACATACATGTTGTTCTCGGCCAGCGCGGCGTCGAAGAACGGCTTGCCGGCGCGCCGGAACCGGTCTTCCAGGTCGTTCAGCACATAGGGCACCCATTGCGCGCTGGCCTCGATGAAGCCCCAGCGCAGGCGCGGGAATTCGGCCGGCACCGCCTTTTCGACCAGCGAATGCAGCGCCCCCACCACGGTCAGCTTGAACATCGTGAAGGTGGTGTCCTCGACGTAGAAGTCGTGGTGGACGATCGAGCCGTTGGCCGAATGGATGCAGATCGGCAGGTCGAGCGCCTGGGCCGCCTCGTAGAGCGGGAAGAAATAGGGGTGCGCCAGCGGCAGGTCGCATTCCAGCCCGCGCATGAACACCCCGCAGGCCCCGTGACGCTTGCCGAACTCGAGCTGCTCGCCGATCCGGTGCATCGACTGGAGCGCCGGCATGACGACCCATCGGAGCCGCCCGCCGCCCTCTGCCCAGATGTCGGCGAGCCAGCGGTTATAGGCGCCCACCAGCGCCGCCTCGCTGCGGAACGAGCGCGCGATCGGGCGCAGGAACAGGGTCGGGTAGAGCACCTGGACGTCGATCCCGAGCGCATCCATGTGGCGCAGCCGGGCGGCGACGTCGGACATCTCGCGGGATTCCCTGGGCGTGTCGAGACCGACATTTCGGTCCTTGCCGTGGATCGCCCCGTCGACCACCCAGAACTCGCGCATCGGGTCGCCGGCGTTGTTCCTCGCCTCGTTGCCGAAGGTCTGGGCCACGATCGCCGGCAGGTGCTCCTTCTCGGCCTCGCTCAGATAGGCGAACGTCGCCGTGGTCTCGATCACATGGGCGTCGGCGTCGATCGCCGCCATGGCCCGGGACGCCATTCAGTGCACCCGCTCGACCGGCCCCGCCAGCTCTTCGATCGCCGCGATTTCGGGCGAGCCCGGATCGGCGTCGCGCCAGCCCTCGGCGGCGCGGCGCAAATTGGCGATCCCGTCCTCCCGCCTGCCGGCGCCGAGCAGCGCCCGGCCGAGGCGGAACAGGTCGCGCACCGTCGGGCGCGGGTCGAGGCGGCTGCGCTGCAGCGCCTCGGCCTGTTCGAACCGCTCGGTCCGCAGATAGGCCTCGATCAGCGCGTCCCAGAAAACCTCGTGCTGGGCGTTGCTGCCGCCGACGCCCTCGATGCGCCCGATCGCCGGCGCCATCGCGCGGATCGCCGCGTCGTAGTCTTCGCGGGCGAACGCCCACGCGCCCTCGACCAGCGGCAGCCCGACCTCGACCGCCCTGGTGCGGCCGTCGGCGCCGAGTTCGCGGAGGCCGTCGACGAGGGCGTCCCTGCCCGCCTCGTTGCCCGCCCCGGCGAAGGCGAGCGCGGCGTTCATGCCGTCCCATTCGCCCCGCGCCGGACCGGCGATTCCGGCGGCCAGCGGCTGTAGCTCGTCCCACTGTTCCGCTTCGGGAGCGTAGCCGTACACCATGCAGCGCCACAGGAAGGAGGCCGCGTTGTTGAGCGTGCTGCGGTGCTTGCAGACCGCCGGGCGGACCGCGCTCCGGTAGACCTCCATCGCCCGCGCGTGGCGTCCCAGCCCGAGCTCGAACAGCGCGAGATGCCACGACGTGTGGCCGAACATCGGCGCGCGCGGGTCGAAATCGCCCAGCCACGGGCCGAGAAACGCCGCACCCTCCCCGTCGTCCTTGGTGTCGGCATAGACATGGGCCAGCGTATGGGCGGCCCACAGGTTCTTCGGATTCAGCGCGAGCGAGCGCCGCGCTTCCTCGACCGCCCTGTCGTAACGGCCGCATTCGCCGAGCGCGAAGCCGTACTGGCCGGGAAACCACCAGTCGTCGTCGTAGTCGCCGGCGAAGCCCTCGAGCAGATCGTGCTGCAAGCGCTGGCGGTCCTCGCCGCCGCTGTAGAACAGGTAGCGGTCAGCGCCGAACAGGATCAGGGCGTCGCGCGGGAACTCGGCGAGATGGTCCTTCATCAGCGCGAACGCGCGCGCCCCGTCGCCCTCGGCGAGCGCCGCGATCGCCTCGACGTGCTGCCGCTCCCGCCGCGTGGCGCCGGCGGCGAGAGTCCGCGCCAGCTCCGCCGTCTCCTGCGCCTCCTCGCGCTTTCCGCTGTCGCGCAGCACCACGGTCAGCGCGGCGGGGGCGAGGGCGAAGCCGGAATCGGCCGCCGCGGCCTCCCTCAGCGCCGCCTCGCCGCCCGGGTTGCCGGACAGATGGAGGTCGACGCCGTCGCGATAGCGCGCAGCGGCCCCGGCGTCGGCCGTGCCGATGGCGAATCCGTAGCGGTCCCGATGCATGTCACCTGCCTCCCCGCGGATTCCGGTCAGGCAAGACGGGACGGAGGACCGGGGACGCGGTCAGCCGCCCTTCTCGGTGGTCGGATCGATCGTCTTGCCGATGGCGGTCACCCTGGTCGCCGGGAACCCGCTGATTTCCGCGTGCCTGCGGATGATATCCTCGTCCTTGGCGAGGTACACGCAGAATGTCTTGTCGGCGGCGACGTAGCTCTCCACCCACTGGATGTCGGGGGCGAGCTGGGCCAGCGCCTCGTTCGACTTGGCGGCGGCCTCGGCGAGCTGCTGGCGTTCCAGCGTCCCGACCTCGGGAATGTCGCGTTCGATGATGTACCGGTTGAGCGCCATGATGTCCTCCTCGGTTGCGATTGCTAGTAGCCGGCCTCCCGGTCGACCTCCTGGAGCAGCCTCCGGCCCGCCTCGCGCAGCCTGATATTGGCGACGATCTGCGGCGCCAGCTGCGCGATGTTTGGGCGTCTGGCGACATGCGGCATGACGGTCACCCCGGGATGATCCCAGAGCGGGCTTTCCGGCGGCAGCGGCTCGGGCGAATGCGCGTCGAGCGCGGCGTGGTAGAGATGGCCAGAATAGAGCGCCGCGATCAGGTCTTCCGCCACCACGTGCTCGCCGCGGCCGATATTGATGACCATGCCGCCCGCCGGCATCTTCGCGAACGCCGCCGCGTTCAGGATGCCGCGCGTCTCGCCGGTCAGGGGCAGCAGGCAGACGACGATGTCGGAGCGTTCGAGGATCGCGTCGAACCCCCCGGCGCCGACGAAGACGGGAATCTCCGCATCGGGCTTCGGGGTCCGCGTCCAGGCGGCGACGTCGAACCCGAGCTCGCGCAGGATGCGCGCCGGCTTGCGCGCCATCGTGCCGTAGCCGAGGAAGCCGACGCCGCGCTCCCCGGGCCGCTTCTGGGCGACCTCCCGCCATTCCCTCTGCGCCTGGCGCTCCCGGTAGGTCGGCATGTGGCGGTGCAGCCGGAGCACGTGCATCACCGCGTATTCGGTCATCATCGGGTCGCCGTCTTCGGGCTCCAGCTTGGAGAGCGGAACGTCGGGCAGCCCGGGATGGCGGACAAAGCCGTCGACCCCCGCCTGGCGGGTCAGCATCGCCTTGAGGTTGGGGAATGCCGGCCATTCGTCGAGATTGGGGCGGGTGAAGGCGAGGTACTCGATGTCGGCCGGGTCGCCGATCCCGGGCCAGAACCGCACCTCCAAATCGGGCAGCTCGGCCTTGATGGCGGCGCGCCAGTCCTCGTGCGTGCCCATCATCAGGTTGATTATCAGCAATGCCATGGTCGTCCTCTCAGGCCGGTCCGGCCGGAATTCTGGTCCCTGTCGGCGGGCGCATCAAACCAGATCGGGCGCGCCGCCGCACCGCCTCGGCCACTTGCGCCGCCCGGGCAGATCGTCTCCAATCGCCCGCGCCGCCCAATCGGCAATGACGGGCAAACCCGCATCTCGCATCTGGAGGAACCATGAAACCATTGCTCAAGACCATGACGATCGCCGCGCTCTCGGGAGCCATCTGCGCCTGGGGCGTGGCGGGTTCGGCGCAGGACTACTATGCCGGCAAGACCATCAAGGTCGTCGTGCCGTTTTCCAAGGGCGGCGCCACCTTCGTCTCGGCCAAGTTCCTCGAACCCTTCTTCGAGAAGCATCTCCCCGGCAACCCCTCTATCGACGTGGTCGACCGCCCGGGCGGCGGCTCGATCCTGGGCGCGAACTGGTTCGTCAAGAATGCCAAGCCCGACGGGTTGACAATCCTCTTTACCACCTCGTCGACCGCCAACCCCTACGTCCTCGGCAAGAAGGAAGTGCAGTACGACCTGGCCAAGATGCGGGTGGCCTACAGCCATCCGTTCGGCGCGGTGGCCTACACCTCGCCAAGCACCGGGGTCAAGTCGGCCAAGGACATCCTCAAGCCCCAGAAACCCCTGATCTACGGCGGGATCGCGGCGGCCGCCAGCGACCTCCCGGGGCTGCTGTCCTTCGAGGTCCTGAAGCTCGACATCAAGGCCGTGCTCGGGTTCCCGGGCCGCGGCCCGATCCGCCTCGCCTTCGAGCGCGGCGAGACCAATCTCGACTACCAGTTCACGCCGGTCTACCTGACGCAGGTCCGCACCCTGATCGACGCCGGCAAGGCGATCCCGCTGTGGTCGGGCGGCTCGGTGGGGCCCGACGGCCGTCTGACCGAGCGCGACAGTGTCAACTCCGACGTCCCGTCCGTGTTCGAAGTGCACAAGCTGCTCTACGGCAAGGAGCCGAGCGGGCAGGCCTGGGAGGCGTTCCAGGCCATCGCGTCGGTGACCTACGCCTTCGGGCTCACCGGCTACATGCCGGAGGGGACGCCGGACAGCGTGCTGGCGATCTTCGACAAGACCGTCGCCGCCATCAACGCCGACTCCGAATTCCAGAAGGCAAGCCAGGAAGTCACGGGCGGCGCCAAGCTGTTCCCGAGCTCGGTCGCCGAGCCGGCGGTCATGAAGTCGCTCCAGGCACCGCCGAAGCTGAAGGCCTATCTCCGCGACCTGCTGTCGAAAAAGTACAACGTGAAGTTCTGAGCGCGACGATCCGGCGGGCCCCGCGTGGCCCGCCGGACGTTTTTCCTTACAATCCATCGGGTCTTCCGCAAGGCTCGGAGGCCAGCCCATGTTCGAACACGCCGCGGTCGCGCTCGAACTGCTGCTGACCCCGATGCGGCTGCTCGCCCTGTTCGCCGGGATGGTGGCGGGCATGGTGTTCGGCATGCTGCCGGGGCTGGGCGGCGTCGCGGCGGTCTCGATCCTGCTGCCCTTCATCTATCTCCTCGACCCGTTCGCCGGGCTCGCCCTGCTGCTCGGCGCCATCTCGGTGGTCTACACGGCGGACACCATCACGTCGGTGCTGATCGGTGCTCCGGGATCGCCGGCGTCGGCGCCAACGGCGATCGAGGGCCACGCGCTCGCGAAACAGGGGCAGGCCGCCCGCGCGCTCGGCGTCGGGTTCCTCGCGTCCATGGTGGGCGGCGTCCTGGGCGCGGTGATCCTGCTCTTCGCCATTCCGGTAGCTGGCCCGATCGTCCTGTCTCTGGCCACCCCCGAACTCTTCATGTTCGCCGTCGTCGGCCTCTACTACGCCGCCAGCATGATCACCAGGAACTGGGCGAAGGGGCTCGGCGCCGCCTGTTTCGGGCTCCTGCTCGGCGTCGTCGGGCCGGCGCCGGCGGCGGCCGATTTCCGTTTCACCTTCGACCAGGCATATCTGCTGGACGGCTTCTCCCTCACCATTGTCGCCCTCGGCCTGTTCGGGATCGCCGAGGTGATCGCGATGCTGGCCTCGGGCGGCGGCATATCCGCGGAGGCGACGGTGCTCACGCGATGGGGCACCGGTTTCGCGGATTTCTGGCGCAACAGGTGGCTGGTCCTGCGGGCGTCGATCATCGGCATCTTCGGCGGCTTCGTTCCGGCCGTCGGGGCCAGCGCCTCGACCTGGGTGGCCTATGGCCACGCCCGGCGCTCGACCAAGGACCGTTCGCGTTTCGGACGCGGGGAGATCCGCGGCATCGCCGCCGCCGAGGGCGCGAACAACGCCACCATCATCTCCGACCTTGTCCCCACCCTCCTGTTCAGCGTGCCCGGCGGGCCGGCGGCCGCGATCTTCCTTGGCGCGCTGTTCACCTTCGGCTACTACCCGGGCCCGCGGATGGTCAGCGAGAACCCGGACCTGATGTTCCTGATCGTCTGGAGCGTCGCGCTGACCTCGGTCGTGGGCGCCGCGCTCTGCTTCGCCATCACGCCCTATATCGCCCGTCTCACCACCATCCGGTTCGCGCTGCTCGCCACGCCCCTGCTCCTGGTGATGATCATCGGCGCCTACCAGGCGACCAACACGACGGGCGATATCGCGATGCTGATCGTGCTCGGCGTGGTCGGCTGGATGATGAAGCAAGCCGACTGGCCGCGCGCGCCGGCGCTCGTGGGCTACGTCCTCGCCAAGCCGATGGAGCAATATTTCTGGCTCTCGAACCAACTGCACGGCTGGTCCTGGCTGGTGCGTCCGGGGGTGCTGATCATCGCCTCGTTCATCCTGATACCCCTGCTCGTTCAGTTCTATCGCCGGACGACCGCGTCGCGCAGGGGCGCCGCGGCGGACATCGCCACGGAGACGGCGGCGCCCGCCTCGCCCGCCGCGGGCCATCCCGAACGCCCATATGTCGAGCTGGGCCTCGCCGCGGCGATGGTTGTCGCCTTCGCCTATGCGTTCATCGAAATGCTCGGATTCGCCGCCGATTCGAGGCTCCTGCCGTCGCTGGCGATCATGCCCGGCTTCGTGTTCGCGGTGCTCGTCCTCGCCGGGCAGCTCCGGCGTTTCGCCAGCACGGAACGGCGGCCGGGGGGCGTCACCCAGTACCGCGAACCGTTCTTCCTGTTGGCCCTGGTAATATACGGGATCCTGGTCTGGGCAATCGGCTTCAACATCGCGACCGGCGTGCTGCTCGCCTGGATGCTGTTCTACTGCGCCGGGATGAAACCGCTGACCGGGCTGATCTACGGCGCCGTCATATTCGCCGCGGCGCACGGGCTGCTCACCTTGATGAAGCTCGAGGCGCCGACCGGCTCGCTGGTGAATATCATTTGAGGGCAGAACGGGGAGGCTGCACCGGCCGGCTCGTCTGGCCCTTGCGCCACACCGTCGCGAGCCAGGGCTGCTCGGCGCGGGGGCGGCCGGGCGGGCGGTAGTAGTGGCGGAGCTCCGCGAAGCCCGCCCCGGTGGCGAGGCCGCGCCAGGTCTCCAGGTCGTAGAAGCAGCCATAGCGGCCGCCGATCCAGCCTTCCTCGTTGTCCCCGCGCGGGTTCGAGCAGAACAGCACGCCGCGCGGCTTGAGCGCGGCGGCGAGCTCGGCGAGCACGCGGGCGATCTGGCTGCTCGGCACGTGGAACAGCGCGGCGTTGGCGAAGATGCCGTCGTAGCTCGCGGGCGCCAGGTCGAGGTCGAGAAAGTCCTGGTGCAGCACCGCGCAGCCGGAAGCGGCGCGTGCCAGCGCCACCAGCGCCGCCGAGCCGTCGAGCCCGGTCGCCTGGTGGCCGAGGGCGGCGAAGGCGCGCAGGTCGCGGCCCGGCCCGCAGCCGAGATCGAGGATCGCATGCGGCGGCGCGCCCTCGATGGCGTCCAGCAGGGCGGCGATGTTCTGGCTCACGTCGTGGTCGGCGGTGCCGTCCCGGAACTCTTCCGCCATGCGGTCGTATTCCGCGAGCGTCAGCGCGGCTGCCTCGCGCGCGGCGTGGACCGCGCCCGGGCGTCTCGCGCGGCCGAGCGCGCCACGGTCCTCGTAGTCCGCGAAGCCGGCCATTCCGTGTTCTCCGCAAAGCGCCCGCCAAGGTGCCACACGGTGCCGGGCATCTCCAGACCGGGGCGGGTTTTCACCGCCGATGCGGCCGACGCCGTCCTTCGAAGCGCCGTATCGGGGGACGGCCGCCGGACCGCTACTCCGCCGCGATCGAATGCGCCGCGTTCTCCGCGTCCAGCAGGCGCTGGAGGTGCCGGCGTGCGGCGACGAGGGCGTTGTCGGCGCGGATCGCCACCAGGTCGCGGCCGGGATCGAGCGCGATGCGAAGCTGCTGGGCTTCCATGATCGCCTTGTCCTCGTGGAAGGTCCGATGGACTTCCTCGAAGAAGTCCTCGACCGCGCGCGGGTCGTCGGTGCGGAAGCCGGTCGCCGACGACCAGAAATAGTGGAAGCTCGATTCGGTCTCCGGCGTCGCGCCGTGGAACAGCCGGACCCGGAAGGCGCCCGGATCGCTCTCGTCCTTGACGTCCTTGCCGGTATCGACCGCGCCCGCCCACTGGAGAACCGCGGCCGGGGCGACGTATTCGAACTCCTGGCGCCGGTCGATCGGCCCCTTGAAGCCGACCGCCTTGACGAAGCTGGGGGGCGGCGGCATGTCGTGCATCTCGCGGATCAGCATCACGCCCGACGGTCTCCGCTCGACCTTCATCTCGGCGGTCGAGTGGACCAGCGGGGAGCCGCCGATGGTCCGGGCGTGGAGATAGCCCAGATGCGACAGATCCATCAGGTTGTCCATCATCATCATGTAGTTGGCGGCGATGCGGAACATCGCGCGCCGGTGCGGCCAGCGTTCCGGCTGGTCGTGCCAGGGGTAATCGAGGATCGTGCCCTGGTCGGCGAGCGCCGGATCGCCCATCCAGATCCAGACGAATTGCTGCCGCTCGACGACCGGGTATGAGCGCACCCGCGCCTCGCCGGCGATCCGCTCCTGGCCCGGGATGCGGACGCATCGCCCGGTGCGGTCGTAGACCAGCCCGTGATAGCCGCACTGGATGCCGTCGGCGACCACCGTCCCGTGGGTCAGCGGCGCGCCGCGGTGGCAGCACCGGTCCTCCAGCGCCGCCGCCCTGCCGTCGGCGTCGCGGAACAGCACGATAGGCTGGTTCATGATGGTCCGGGCGAGCGGCTCTTCGCCGATCTCCTCCGGCCAGGCGGCAACGTACCAGGCATTCCTCAGAAACGGTGCGATCGTCCGGTCGCTCATGGCGGTCGTCCCTCGTGTCACCCCGGTTGCGCCCCCAGCCTAGAGCATGTCCGCGGCGGATGGAATCGAAGGACGACCATGACGGATGGCGCAACAGCCAATATCCTTGCCCGCCCAACACGGAGAGAGCCATGAAAGTCTGGCAGATCGTCGGCGAGGGCGGCATCGACGCCCTGGAGCTGGCCGACCGGCCCTCCCCCGAGCCCGGGCCGGGGCAGGTCAGGGTGCGGGTCCGGGCCAATTCGATCAACTACCGCGATCTCAGCACCGTGCGCGCCCCGGCGCAGCGGGGGTTCGCCTTTCCGCGGGTGCCGAATTCCGACGGCGCGGGCGAGGTGACGGCGGTGGGCCCCGGGGTCTCCGGCATCGCCGAGGGCGACCGGGTCGCGGGCTGCTTCTTCCAGGGCTGGGCGGCGGGCGGCATCTCGGCCGCCGCGATGGCGAGCGCGCTCGGCGGCGCGCTCGACGGCATGCTCGCCGAGGAGGCGGTGCTGAACGCCCACGGTGTCGTGCCCGTGCCCCGGCATCTCGACGACGCGGAGGCGGCGACGCTGCCCTGCGCCGCGCTCACGGCGTGGAACGCGCTGGTCGTGCAGGGCGGGCTCAAGGCGGGCGACACGGTTCTGCTGCTGGGCACCGGCGGGGTCTCGATCTTCGCGCTGCAGATCTGCGTGCTCGCGGGCGCGCGGGCAATCGTCACCTCGAAGAGCGACGACAAGCTCGACCGCGCCCGCGCCATGGGCGCATGGCGGACGATCAACTATGCGAAAACGCCCGACTGGGCCGCGGCGGCGCGGGAGATGACCGGCGGGGCAGGCGTCGACCATGTCGTCGAGGTCGGCGGCGGCGGCACGCTCGCGCAATCCATCGACGCGGTCCGCCTCGGCGGCCACGTCGCGATGATCGGCGTGCTGACGCAAGGCGCGGTCGACCCGACGCCGATCCTGCGCAAGTCGATCCGCCTCGACGGCATCTATGTCGGCAGCCGGGCCATGTTCCTGGACATGAACGCCGCCATCGAGGCCGGCGGGCTGACACCGGTCATCGACCGGCGCTTCGCCTTCGCCGATGCGCGGGAGGCCTATCGCTGCATGGAAGCCGCCGGCCATTTCGGCAAGATCGTCATCGAGTTCTGAGGCGTCCTTCCAGCCCACCCCTCGTCCTGAGTAGCGCCCGTAGACCCCGCCCTCAGCTTGTCGAAGGGGCGCGTATCGAAGGACGCCGCCCACCGGCGATGCCTGTTGTGCGCCGCCGCCGCCATCGCATACCATCCGCGGGCGGGTTGCGACCGTCTGGGAGGCTTTCATGGCGGATACGCCGGATTGGCACATCGTCGGCGACTGGTTCGACAACTGCAGCTGCGACATCGCCTGCCCCTGCACCTTCGCACAGGCGCCGGATAACGGCTGGTGCGAAGGGGTGCTGCTGTGGCACGTCACGCGCGGGAATTACGGGGACACCGTCCTCGACGACCTGGTCTTCGTGCGGGTCGGGCGCTGGGAGGGCGATTTGTGGGCCGGCAAGGCGAGCGGCAAGGCCGGCGTGTTCATCGACGAGCGCGCAGACGACGCGCAAGCCGAGGCGCTGGCGGCGATCATCGGCGGCCGCGCCGGCGGCTTCATGTCCAGGGTGGCCGCGATGTTCGCCGAAGGCCGCGAGGTCGTCGGCGTCGAGCGCGCCAAGATCTCCTTCGAGATCGCGCCCGACCAGTCGCGCTGGGGGGTCGACATCGGGGACAAGGTCACCGCCTGGGCGGAGGCCCTGACCGGGCCGACCAGCAATCCCGGCGAATATCCCCGGATGGCCAACGCGCCGGGCTCGGAGACCGGGCCCGGGCCGCAGCTGGTCACCTGGGGGAAGTCGACCGTCTGCCGGGTGGACGCCTTCGGCTTCCAATATTCCTGGGGCGTCAACTCGGCCAAGCACATCCCGTTCGACTGGACCGGGCCGTAGGGCGGGTCAAAGGAGTATCGCGGCGCCGGCGCAGACCAGCACCGCGCCGAACGCCCGGGCGAGCCAGCCCGGCAGGACCGGCCATTTCTCGAGCGCCACCAGAAAGGTCAGGAAGACGATCCAGACCGGGTTCATGACGCCCGCGACGAACAGGAGCAGCATCAGCGCCCAGCAGCACCCGGCGCAGTAGAGGCCGTGCCTCAGCCCCATCGCGAACGCGCCCCGCACCCCGTCCCGCCACTCCGCCATCAGGAAGCCGAGCGGCGTGCGGCAATGCCTCAGGCAGGCCTGCTTGAGCGGCGTCCACTGGTAGAGCCCGGCAAGCACCAGCAGCCCCCCGGTGAGCCAGTCGGAGCGGCTGACGATCATCGGCGTCAGCATCCCGCTCGCCTGGAACCCCCACTGCGCTCCGGCGGCGAGCGCGGAATAGCCGGTCCAGACCAGCAGGTAGGCGCCGGCAAAGGCAAGGGTCCGCGGCGTCGCCCGCCCGTCGCCCGCATCGCCGCGTTCGACGGTATCGAAGGCGAGGATCATCGGCGCCGCCGAGGGCAGCATCATCGCGAACATCATCCCCGCCCACATGACGAGGACGGCGGCCGCCGTCGCCGCCGACCATGCGGCGTCGAGCGGCATGGTCAGCCGGACCAGCGGGTGCGCCATGTCGAGCGTCATCCAGGCGACCAACCCCCAGCTCGCGACCAGGACGAGGCCGAGCGCGGTGAGGATCGGGGCCCGGCGGAGAAGCCGGCGGAATGCGGCGTGCATCGTCACTCGTTCCCGCATGGATGGGCGCGGGGCGAGACTAGCCCGCCCCGATCTCCCGTTCGGCGGTCCGGTTGAAGCGGTCGAGCGCGCCCTCGAAGCGTCCGAACCGGAACTCCTCGTTGGCGCCGGAGTTGAGGCCGCGCTGGATGCTCTCGCCGATCGCGAAGTCCTCCGCGAGGGTGCGGACGGTGATGTCGTGGTTCCTGCGCCAGTGCTCCGCGTCTCCGGAACCGGCCGGCGCCAGGGTGGCGATCCTGAGCCGGGTCCGGTCGGGCGCGAGCGGCAGGGGCTGGATCCAGACGACATGGTCCTCCTGGACCAGGAGCTGGGCGGACGGGAAGACGGTATAGGCCAGGTTGGCCGCCCGCCTGAGCGACCAGCTCTCCTTCGGCTCCTCCATCATGGCGTCGAGCCGGGCGCGCGGCAGGACCGAGCGGATATGCCGGCCGAACACCCGGTAGCTCGACAGGCTGTCCTGGAAATGGGGGCCGATGGAATCCTTGTGGGCGATGCGGAAATGGTAGGACTCGATGCCGCCCTCGACGAGGATCTTCCAGTTCGCCGCCCGCTCCTCTGTATCCTCGTGCACGACGCTCAGACCGCCGGCGTCGAGCCAGGCGAAATCCGCCGCCAGGCCGTCGAGGAAAGTGTCCGTGTCGGGTGCCGTCCCGGTATCGGCGGCGACCCAGATCCAGCCGTAGCGCTCGGCACAACCCAGGCGCTTGAGATGGAGGCTCCCCTTGTCGATCCCGGGGAACCCGGCGGCTTCGTGGGTGATGGCGTCGAGCGCGCCCCGGTTGTCGAAAGTCCAGCCGTGATAGGGGCAGACGAAGCGGCGCGCGCAGCCGCTCGCCGCATCGACCAGCCGCGTGCCGCGATGGCGGCAGACATTGAGGAAGGCGTGCGCGGCTCCGCCCTCGTCCCGGGTCAGCAGCAGCGGCAGGCCGGCGAAGTCGCGGGTCAGGAAGCCGTCCGGCCCGGCCAGCTCGCTGCCATGCGCGACCACCGCCGGCAAGCCGCGGAACAGGCCGTCGCGTTCGCGCGCGAACCGCTCGGGCGATGTGTAGCGCGCCACCGGCGAGGTCGCGACGTCATCGTCGAGCCAGAAGGCGCGCGCCTTGCGCAAGCCGACAAGCTCTTCCAGCAGTTCGATCTCGGTCGCCCGATCCATCGGCGCATCCCGGTTACCGACACGCCGATAGGTACCGCGCCAGGCGGCGAAACCGAAACCGTTTCTGTGGCAGACCCGCCCGGGCATGCCCGGCTTCTCCGCCAATATCTCGATGCTGTTCGCCGAGCGTGGCTGGCTCGACCGGCCGGCGGCGGCGGCGGCCGCCGCCGGGTTCGGGGCGGTCGAGATCCAGCTCCCCTACGACCGGCCGGTCGAAGACTGGCGGCGGGCGATCGAAGCGGCGGGGGGCTCGTCAACACCGA
>MPNO01000024.1 GCA_002239065.1 Defluviicoccus sp. bin129
GTCGCCGGGCCCGGCCGGGACCAGCCCGTCGATCCGCCCGAGCGCGAGCCCCACCGCCTCGACCGTCGCCCGCCCGCCATGGAGGTGGAGCTCGGCCATGTCCTCGCCGGTGTAGCTCGCCGGGGCGGGGAACCACAGCGCGAGCCCGTCGTCGAGCACCTCGCCGGTCGCGGGCTCGCGGATCTCGACCCGTATCGCCCGCCTCGGCGCGGGGGCGCCGAGCCCGGTCAGCCGTTCGAGCGCGGCGCCCGCCCGCGGTCCGGAGACCCGGAACACCGCGATCGCACCCCGCCCCCGCGCGGTCGACAGCGCGAACACGGTGGTGGAGATCACCGCCCCTTCCCGCCATGGTTGATCTTCCCCCGGGCATCGGGGAGAATGGCGGCATGACGGTCCAGATCGCCGGCTTCATCGGCCTCGCCGCGCTGATGGTGGCTCTCTTCGCGTGGATGCGCATGGACATCAAGGATCTGCGCGGAGAAATGCGCGGCATGGAGGAGCGCCTCAACGACCGCTTCGAGCGCCTGGAGGCGCGGGTCGCGGCGATAGAGATGCGGCTCACCGCCGTGGAGCACGGCCAGACCAAGCTCGAAGAGCGGATCGCGGCGGTGGAAAGGCGACTCGCCGCGCTGGAGCAAGGCCAGGCCAAGCTCGAAGAGCGGATCGCGGCGGTGGAGAGGGGTCTCGCCGCGCTGGAGCGCGGCCAGACCAAGCTCGAAACGCGGCTCACCGCGGTGGAGCACAGCCAGGCCGAGCTCGAAGGCCTGCTCGACGGGCTGCGCGAGGCGATCGCGGTCCGCGCCGCCGCCGCCGGGTAAACGGCCCGCCGCGCCGCCGCCTTGCGCGGCGCGAGACGGCGACGGCACACTGGCCTCCCCCTCCCCGCCCGGGACCGACCGATGAACCGCCTCGCCGAAGAGACCAGCCCGTATCTGTTGCAGCATGCCGACAACCCGGTCCACTGGCAGCCCTGGGGGAAGGAGGCGCTCGCCCGGGCGAAGGCGGAGAACAAGCCGATCCTCTTGTCGATCGGCTACGCCGCCTGCCACTGGTGCCATGTGATGGCGCATGAGAGCTTCGAGAACGATGCGATCGCCGCCCTGATGAACCGGTATTTCGTCAACGTCAAGGTCGATCGCGAGGAACGCCCGGACATCGACACCATCTACATGCAGGCGCTGCACATGATGGGCCAGCAGGGCGGCTGGCCGCTCACCATGTTCCTCACCCCGGACGGCGAGCCGTTCTGGGGCGGCACCTATTTCCCGCCGACCGGGCGCTGGGGCAGGCCGGGCTTCTCCGACGTGCTGGAGGGGCTCGCCAAGGTGTGGCGCGAGACCCCGGAGAAGGCGGACGAGGCGGCGGACAGCCTGCGCGACCGCATAAGGGAGCTGGGCCGGGCGGAGGCGGGCGCCCATATCCCGGTCGCGGTCAACGACGAGGCGGCGCACCGCATCGCCGGCCAGTTCGACATGAAGGAGGGCGGGCTCGGCACCGCGCCCAAATTCCCCAACCCGTCCGTGCTCGAATTGCTGTGGCGGGCCTGGTTGCGGAACGGCGACGAGGCGGCGCGCGACGCCGTCCTGCTCACCCTCGACAAGATGAGCCAGGGCGGGATCTACGACCATCTCGGCGGCGGCTACGCGCGCTACTCGACCGACGCGCGCTGGCTGGTGCCGCATTTCGAGAAAATGCTCTACGACAACGCGCAGCTCCTCGACCTGCTGGTCGCCGCCTGGAAGGAGACCGCAAACCCGCTCTACGAGGCCCGCATCCGCGAGACCGTGGGCTGGGTGTTGCGCGAGATGATCGCCGACGGCGGCGGGTTCGCCGCCACCCTCGATGCCGATTCCGAGGGCGAGGAGGGCAGGTTCTATGTCTGGACGGCGGAAGAGATCGACGCGGCGCTCGGGCCCGACGCGGCGCTGTTCAAGGCGGCCTATGACGTGAGCGCGGACGGCAACTGGGAGGGCAATGCGATCCTCCACCGCAACCATGACGCCGGGCCGTTCGACGCCGACCACGAGGCGCGGCTGGCGCAATGCCGCGAGACCCTGCTGGCGCTCAGGGCGGGGCGCGTGCGCCCGGGCTGGGACGACAAGGTGCTGGCCGACTGGAACGGGCTGATGATCGCGGCGATGGCGAACGCCGCCGCCGTGTTCGGCGAGCCGGGCTGGCTGGCGGCGGCCGAGACCGCGTACCGCTTCGTGGCGGGGACCATGCAGGCGGACGGCAGGCTGTTCCACGCGCATCGCGACGGGCGGACAAAGCACGCCGCCACACTCGACGACTACGCGGCGATGGCGCGCGCCGCGCTCGCCCTCCACGAGGCGACCGGGGACGCGGCCTGCCTCGCCCGGGCGGAGGCCTGGGTGGCCGTGCTCGACGCGCATTACTGGGACGCGGACGGGGGCGGCTATTTCCTCACCGCCGACGACGCCGAGGCGCTGATCGTCCGCACCAAGTCGGCCGACGACGACGCGACGCCGTCCGGCAACGGGCTTGCGGCGGACGCGCTGGCGAGGCTCGCGCTGATCACCGGCGAGGCGCGCTACCGCGACCGCGCGGATGCGCTGATCGCCGCCTTCTCGGGCCAGATCGGGCGCAACTTCTTCCCGCTCGCGACCCTGATGAACGCGAGCGAGATGCTGCAACAGGGCGCCCAGGTCGCGATCGCCGGCGAACGCGGGTCGGACGACACGGCGGCGCTGCTCGACGCCGCGTTCCGCGCCCCCGCCGTGGCAAGGGTGATCGCCGTGGCCGAGCCGGGGACCGAGCTCCCCCCCTCCCACCCGGCGCACGGCAAGGGCCAGGTCGACGGCAAGGCGGCCGCCTATGTCTGCGTCGGCCAGACCTGCTCTCTGCCGGTGACGGACGCGGACGGGCTGCGCGCGGCGATGGCGCGGGGGTAGGGGCGATGCAGCGGACGGTCCAGTCCCCGCTCGGCCCGCTCGCGCTGGAGACCCGCGACGGCGCGCTCGCGGCGCTCAGCTGGGGCCGGGCGGCGCGCGAGGACGAGTCCAACCTGCTGGCGCGGGCGGCCGCCGCGCTCGCGGCCTATTTCGCGGGCGAGCGGCTCGACTTCGACCTCCCCACGGCACCGGCGGGGACGGCGCACGATCTCGCGGTGTGGCGGGCGATGCAGCAGATCCCGGCGGGCAAGACAAAGAGCTACGGCGAGGTCGCCCGCGCTATCGCGTCCAGCCCGCGCGCCGTGGGCACCGCCTGCGGCCGCAACCCGATCCCGATCGTCATCCCCTGCCACCGCATCGTCGCCGCCGGCGGGGCGCTCGGCGGGTATTCGGGGCAGGGCGGGGCGGAGACCAAGAGGTTCCTGTTGCGGTTGGAGGGGTTTCCGACCAAGTAGGGTGCCCCCGCATAATCTGTCGGGGGTTTACTTCGGCGGCGCCGACTGCCACAATGTTCATGAAATGTTCTGGTGTGATCCATGCCTGTCAAGACCACAATCGAGTGGACCAACGCGACCTGGAACCCGGTCACGGGGTGTACCAAGATCAGCGCCGGATGCGACCGCTGCTATGCCGAACGGATCGCCGAACGGTTTCGCGGAGTGGCCGGCCATCCGTTCGAAAACGGCTTCGACCTCACGCTGCGACCTGAGCGGCTGAACCGACCGCTCGCCTGGCGCCGGCCACGGATGATCTTCGTCAATTCGATGAGCGACCTGTTCCACAAGAAGGTGCCGCGCGGCTTCGTCGACGCCGTGTTCGACACGATGGAACGGGCCGACTGGCATGTCTTCCAGGTGCTGACCAAGCGCAGTTCGCGGATGCGTGACTACGTGAATATGCGATACCGGACGAATCCGCCGCCCGCCCACATCTGGCTCGGCGTTTCGGTGGAGGACGGCACCAAGCTGTCGCGGGTCCGCCATCTGAAGGATACACGCGCCGAGCTGCGCTTCCTGTCGCTGGAACCCCTGATCGGGCCCGTCGAGGGCCTCGATCTGGGCGGCATTCATTGGGCCATCGTAGGCGGCGAGAGCGGCCCGGGGGCGCGATCGATGAAGCTCGACTGGGTGGTCCCGATCAGGGACCGGTGCCTCGCCTTCGGCGTCCCGTTCTTCTTCAAGCAATGGGGCGGGCACACGCCCAAGGCCGGCGGGCGGCTGCTCGAAGACCGCGAGTGGAACGAGTGGCCGTACACGCTGTCCGCCGACCTCGCCCAGGCGCATCGAGAGAGAGTGGCTGTCTAGGGTGCCGCCGGGTCAAGTATCGGAAGATTTTCGATGGCAGCACCTACAGCCACGATTTGGGATCTCGACCCTCATACCCGCGCGAAGCACGAGATCCTCCGCCGGTACCTGCAAGCCTGGACCCCCATTCTCACACAGGGCGGGTTTCCGGAGATCCTCTACGTCGACGGTTTCGCCGGGCCGGGCCGATACTCGGCGGGAGAGGACGGGTCCCCGATAATCGCGCTTCGCGCGGCGCTCGGCCCTGCCTCCCGGTCAGCCGCCACCATCCGCTTTCTGTTCATCGAGGAGAAGGAAGATCGAGCCCGGATCCTCGAAGAAATCGTCAGCGAAATGGACGTGCCGGCCAATATCAAGGTTGAAGTCAGGGGCCAAGAGACTTTCGAAGCGGTCTTCAGACCCATCCTCATGTCGTACGGGGCAAAGGGTGTGCGGCCGCCGCCGATCTTTGCCTTTATCGATCCCTTCGGATGGACGGGAGCCCCGTTCTCGATGGTGCAGGAGATCATGGGCTACCGAAGCTGCGAGGTTCTGATCAATTTCATGTACGAGGAGATCAACCGCTTCATCGGACTTCCCGACCAGGTGCGGAACTTCGATACCTTCTTCGGCACGAGAGACTGGCGGGACGGGGCTGCGCTCCGCGACCCGCGAGAACGCAGACCGTTCTTCCACAACCTCTATCTTCGGCAACTCCGGGAAGCCGCGCGGGCCAAGTTCGTCCGTTCGTTCGAAATGCGGAACGAGAGGGACCGGGTCGACTATTACCTGTTTTATGCGTCGAACAACCTCCTCGGCCTCCGAAAGATGAAGGAGGCGATGTGGAAGGTGGACGAATCCGGAGAGTTCACTTTCTCCGACGCGACCGACCCGAACCAGGCCGTCCTGTTCGAGCCGCAGCCTCGCCATGACGTGCTACGAAGGCAGATACTGGAGCGTTTCGCAGACCGCGAAGTTACGGTAAAGGAAATCGAAACCTTCGTGCTTGCCGAAACGGCGTTCCGCGAAACCCACTATAAGCGCGACGTCCTTCGGCGCTTGGAACTCGCCAATCCTCCGACTATCGAAATCATCGATCCTCCAGCAGGGCGGAGGCGTGGAACGTATGGCGACGAGTCGTTGAGACTACGGTTTCTTCCCGGCCTGCTGTAGGGATTCAACCGCCTTGGACTCGGCCCACGTTCCGGTGCGCAAATCGGCTTACCGCTGTCCACCCTGCGGCGGACGGTCGAGGCGATGGGCGGCAGCCTGTCGCCGATCGCCCGCTTCCCCGACCGGCCGCCGGTCGAGCTCTCCGGCATCGCCGAGCCGGAACCGCGCGACTGAGGCCGGCCGCCGCGCTATTTCGCCCCCCGCCGCGCCCGCACGCAGCTCTCCAGCACGCGGTCGATGCGCGCCCAGCCCTTGCCCGGCGCGCGGAAACGGTCGGGCACCGAGCGCCTGACGCGGATGGTGATCCGCTCGGTCGGGTCGAGCTCGACGAGTTCCGCCTCGCGCCAGAAGGTTTCGTCGAGCTCCGGGGTCAGGAGCCTGTCGTGTTCAGTCATGGAAGGTCCGCCCTCATGCCGGATCGAAGGCGATCCGGAGCCGCGTGCCGGTGGCCCGGGCTATCTTCTCCAACGTCCGGGTGGACGGAAGCACCCGGCCGCTTTCGAGCCGGGCCACGACGGATTGTGTCGTCTCCATGCGTTCGGCCAGCTCGCTCTGGGTCAGCCCGGCGCGGCTCCGCACCTCGACCAGCGCCCGGGCCAGCTCGAATTCCGGGCCGAGACCGTCATAGGCCGCGCGATAAGCCGGGTCCTCGCTCCATTTCTTGTGCAGATCGGCAGCCTTGCTCATGTCATCGCCTCCCTGGCGCGGCGGAGCGCCAGTTCGATCTCCCGGCGTGGCGTTCGTCGGGTCTTCTTCAGGAACACCCGCACGTCCACAACCCGCGTGTCGGCGACGGCGACGTAGAGCGCGCGGGAGATGCCGTCGCGGCCGCTCAGCCGCATTTCCCAGACCGGGCCGGACAGATGCCGCACATGCGGAGCGCACATCCGCTCGATCCCCACCGCCGCGATCAACCGGCAGATCCGCGCGAACCTGGCCCGCATATCCGCCGGCAACGCGTCGAGCTCCCTGTCGACCGCCTCGTTTAGGGTCTCGACGCTCCAACTCATTGAACGCGGGCTTATCGCACATTTGCGATAAACGCAAGCGGTGGCGGCGGAGCGGAACGGAGAAATCTCGCGCCTTCGGCAAGGAGATATCTCCGCGCCTCTGGCACCCCGGTCGCCATGACGGCTTCGGGTGGACGTATCCTCCGGCTCGCCGAAGGGGTCGCGCGCCCGCTACTTGATCATCGAGAAGATGATCGCCGGCACCAGCGGCTCGCCCTTGGGCCGGATCGCCTCGATGCAGATCCTGGCTTCCGGGTTGGATGCCGACATCATCACCTCGAGCGCGTCGCCCTCCTGCATCGGCACGATGCCCTGCGAGACGATCACGTCCTTGGCGCGGCTGCCCTCGTCCTGGCAGAGCTGCACGTTGGAGTTGGCGACGTCCTTGCCGTTGATCCGGAGCCACAGATCGAAGCAGCCATAGGGCCCGCCGCCCTCGCGCCCGACCTGGGGCGCGGCGACGATCAGATAGGGGCCGGCCTCGCCGACCGTGACCTTGTTGGCCTTCAGCGTGACGCCGTTGGCGGCATCGACGATGTCCATCTCCACCAGCGTGGGCGCGGTGCCGGGGCACTGGGTGACCGAGGACGAGGCCTGCAGATACTGCCCGGCATTGGCCGCGCCGGCCGCTCCGGCGACGGCGACCAGGGCCGCGAGAAGCCTTTTCATTTCAATCCTCCCTGTCGGGCCTGCCCGGGGCAGGCCGGATTCGATTTGTGAGCGCATGGTATTTTGTCCCGCAGGTAAAAGAATTCCACAATACTCGCCCCGATCCACCAAGTTTTGCTTGGCAGGAATCGGCGGTCCCAATAGCTAATACTTATATTGCGGGCTCTCGGGAAAGACCTGGCGAGAACCCCGGGCGGGCGCCCCAAATACTCGGTGCTGCCGCCGCTCAGTGCGGCATCAGCCCGGGCAGCCAGAGGGCGATTTGCGGGAAGGCGATCAGCAGGACCAGGACCACGAGGGCGCAGCCGATATAGGGCGCGGCGGCGAGCGCGACATGGCCGAGCCTGGTGCCGGCGGGCGCCACCCCCATCATCACGAAAAGCAGCAGCCCGAAGGGCGGCGTGGTCAGGCTGATCTCGAGCCCGAGCAGCATGACCAGCGCGAACCAGACGAGGTCGAACTCCAGCGTCTGGGCGAGCGGGAAGAAGATCGGCACGGTGATCAGCATCATCGAGACCTGGTCCATGAACATGCCGAACACCAGGAGGACGGCGAACATCACCAGCAGCATGAGGATCGGCGCCACCTCGACTTCGGTCGCCCAGCCGATCAGCCCGGCGGTGGCGCCGGAGAAGGCGAGGATCTGGCTGAAGGTCGACGAGCCGATGATGATCAGCAGCACCATCGCGGTGATGCGGAGCGCCCCCATGAACGACTTGGCGAGCGCGTCCCGGGTGAGCACCCGGTAGGCGACGCCGAGCACCATCACTCCGAAGGCGCCGAACCCGGCCGCCTCGGTGGGCGTGGCGACGCCGAGGATGATCAGCCCGATGACGCAGAACACCACGAAGCTCATCGGCAGGATGTTGAGCGCCACCGCGCGGGCGATCTCGCCCGCCGTCGAGGGCTCGACGTGGTAGACCGGCGCCGCCTCGGGGTCGAGGCGCACCTGGCCGTAGATCAGCACCGTGTAGAGCGCGGCGAGGATCAGCCCGGGCACGATGCCGGCGATCAGCAGCGCGCCGATGTCGATCTCGGCGAGGCTCGCCAGCAGCACCGCCAGCGCCGAGGGCGGGATGATCATGGCGAGCCCGCCGGTGCCAAGGATCGGCCCCATCGACATGTGGCGCTTGTAGCCGCGCCGCGTCATCTCGGGGACCATCAGCGCGCCCATCATCGCGGTGTTGGCCATTGTCGAGCCCGACAGCGTCGCGAAGATCGTGCCGCCCGCCACGGTGATGTAGCTGAGCCGGCCGGGGATGCGGCCGAAGCACTTGTCGAGCGCGTCGAACACGCGGATCGCCAGCCCGGTGTGGAAGAACAATTCGCCCATGATGATGAAAAGCGGCACCGGCACCAGGGCGAAGATGGTCACCGATTCCACGGCGTTGACGACGATCTGCGGGAAGGCGCGGAACCCGCCCATGAAGACCACCGCGCCGACCAGGTTGCTGGCCAGGAAGGCGAAGGCGACCGGCACGCCCAGCAGCATCAGCGCGACCACGGCCCCGACCAGCAGCGCGGCGGCCTCGTACCACTCCATCAGAGCGATTCCGATGCCCCGGCCTGGCCGGAATAGTAGCTGTCGAAGCCCAGCAGGTAGCGCGCGAACTCGACCGCCATCAGCCCGAAGCCGAGCGGGAAGGATGCGTACAGCACCCAGCGCGGCATGTCGATCGAGCGGATGTCGATCTCGCCGGCGATCCAGGCGGCGATCGCCTTGTCGCCGCCATACCAGACGAACAGCAGCGACAGCACGATGCAGAGCGCGTAGGAGAATTTGGCCGAGGCCAAGCGGAGCGCCGGCGGCATCGCCAGCATGAGCGATTCCACCACCACATGGCCCTTGACCCGGACCAGCCACGGCCCGCCCAGCATGGTGGCGAAGAGGAGGCTGTACTCGGTGAGCGCGCTGTACCACTGCAGCGGCTGGAACCCCGCCGTCCTGAGGCTCACGTCGACGACGATGCCGGCGAACACGAAGGCGAGGATCGCCGCCCCGAGCACGGCGAGGCCGTGGATCAGCCGGGCATAGGCGGCGGCGACGATCCTCATGCCGGTCGCCCGCCGGGCCCGGCGGGCGGCTACCCCCTATTCGCGCCCGTGATAGAGCCGGCCGAGCTTCTTCGAGAGCGGCGTGCCGAGCCCGGCGAGGCGGTCCTGCACCAGCTTGTTGGCGAGCGCGCGGTACTTTTCGCCCGCCGCGGCGTCGAGATGGACCTCCTTCTGGCCGAACTCGCCGTTGAGGATCTCGCGCTCCTTGGCGATCTTCGGCTTCCACGAGTAGTAGTCGTCGATCTCGAACCGGGTCGAGACCAGCGACAGCGTGTCCCTGCCCTTGCGCGACAGCTTGTTGAAGGCGTCGTTGTTGATCGCGATCACCGTGTCGAGCTGCATGAAGTTGGGGTAGATCCGGTACTTGATGAACTTGGCGTAGCCGAAGCGCCGGGTCCACAGCTCGGGGAAGGCGAAGCCGTCGACGATGCCGCGCTGCAGCGCCGAGTGGATCTCGGGCAGCTGGATGGTCACCGTGGTCGCGCCGAGCGCCTTGAGGAAGGCGTCGTAGGTCGGCACCGAGCGCATCTTGAGACCGGTCAGGTCGACCAGCCCGTCGCTCCTCATCTTCGGCTCCTTGCGAAGATAGAGGTTGAACGAGACGCCCGCGTTCCATACCAGGACGGTGCCGTTGATCTTGGCCGAGACCGCCTCGTTGAGCGCGGCGAGACCGCCATTGGCGCGCGCGATCCAGGGCGCGGTGGTGTTGCCCGACAGCGCGTCGACCTCGGGGATGATGCCCCGGTGGTAGCTCATCGCGGTAAACATCACGTCGAACAGCCCGGCCTTGAAGCCCTCGGGCTGGGCCGGCGCCTTGGAGATCTCCGGCCCGCCGATATAGCTCAGCCGGAACTCGCCCTTGCCCGCCTCGTTGGCGCGCTCGATGAAGGGCAGGAAGCTCTCCGAGACGAAGGGGAAGGTCTTGGGCCAGGCGCTGATCGCCTTCAGCGTCACCTCGGCGGCGAGCGCCTGCGGCGCGGCGAGCGCGGCCCAGGCGCCGACCAGCGCCCCGGCGAGCCAAGTCTTGCGTCGGGTCATGTGGTTTCCTCCCAAAGGGTGCCGGGCGCCGCGGGACCTCTTGCGGGCCGCGGTCGGGCGCGCGGACCCGGAGTGTGCTGGGCGGAGAGGATCGCCGTCAAGCGCGCGCATGCCGGCGCGACCGGCGCTCGCGCTATGCCGCCCGGGATATAGGCGCTTGAGTCGAATGAATATGTACAGGTCCAATTCTTTCTGTCACACTTGTTCGACGGTTCGTTTTCGGTCGGTCGTTTGGCCGAGTTTCTGGGGAGGAGACAGAGAAATGGTAAGGGGCGTTCCACTCAGGGCCGCGCTGCTCGGCGCCGGCGCTGCATTCGTATTGGCCCTCGGGCCGGCGACTGCCCAAGACATGAAGGCGGAGGTCGATGCCCTCAAGAAACGGGTGGCCGAGCTCGAGAGCGGCACCTCGGTCACGATCAGCGGCTACGTCAAGGGCGACTTCTACATCGACAGCCACGACGATCTCGGCAATACCTTCACCTTCAATAATCCCATCAGGCTCGACGGCCAAGCCGGAGACGACGCCGAAGACGGCGCTGTCGGGGCGCACGCCACCCAGTCGCGGATCCGGTTGAGCAGCAGCACGGACACCGATTTCGGCGCGCTGAGCACCGTCGTCGAAGGCGATTTCAACCCGTACGGCGCGACCAGACTCAGGCTGCGGCTCGCCTATGGCGCGCTCGGCCCGGTGGTGGCGGGACAGGCCTGGTCGATTCGCGGCGACAATCACACTTTTGCCGACACGGTCGAATTCGACGGGCCGGTAGGGGTTGTCGCCACACGCACGCCGCAGCTCCGCCTGACCCTGCCTTTGGGCGCAGGCTTCACCGGCCAAATGGCGGTCGAGCGGGCGATCGGTGGCAACGAGGTGCCGACCTTCCTGGCGGCTCTCCGCTACAGCGCGGGCTGGGGCGCCGTCAACCTGACAGGCTCTGTCGGGCAGTATGAAGACGGCGCGGGGCAGAGCGAGACCACCCACACCTTGCACGTTGGCGCCCATGTGAAAGCGACCGATGCCACCAAGGTGATGGCGACGTTGAACATGCAGAGAGGCGACGGGCAGATCTATGGCAGCGCCGGCGCCATCGGCACGGACGCTTCCGGCGACCTGACGGCCTACGATTCGATCGGCGGATTCGCCGGGGTCTCCCATGGCTGGAGCGACAGCATCCGCAGCGGGGTCTTTTTCGGCTGGGTCGAGAACGACAACCCGGGCATGGCGTTGGACAAGACGAGGCAAACGGTGCACGCCAATGTCATCTGGAGCCCGGTGCCGCAGGCCGATATCGGTTTCGAGGTCATCTACGGTTCGCGCGAGACCAACGCGGGAGCGACGGGCGAGGCCACGCGCTTCCAGATCGGCGTCAAGTACGGCTTCTAGGCGGCTTTCCCGTCAGGGTGAGGGCGGGTTCCGCCCGCCCTCACCCTGGGCGACGCCGAACAGCTCGTCCATCGCCACCACCCCGGTGTTGCGCGGCTCGATCCCGAGCAGCCTCGCCGGGTTGCGGATCGCCATCGCCGCGATGGCGTCGAGCGGCACCCCCTTCTCGTAGAGCACCTGGGCGAAGCTCCGGAACATGTCGGGGAGCTTCGGGCTGAAGGGCTGGCCGGAATCGGTGGCGATCACCGCGTTCTCCGGCCCGACCGCCTCGATGGCGTCCTTCATCTCCTCGGCGGTGACCGCCTGGAACATCGGCATGCAGTTGACCGCGCAGTACTCCATCAGGCAGCCCGCGCGGGCGAGCTCGATCTGGGCGTCGATCGAGAGGTCGGGGCACTGCATCTCGGGGTGGGTGACGATCAGCCGCCGGTGCCCGCGGCCCAGCGCGTAGTCGACCACCGCTCGGATCTCGGCCTCGCTCAGATGTCCGGTCGCCAGCACCGCGTCGAAATCGGCGACGATGTCGATCACTGTCTTCGCGTCCGCCGTCAGCTTCCCGCCGTCGAGCACGGTGTAGGTCCCGCCGATGCCGTATTTGGAGGTATTGGCGTAGCTCCCCGCGCCGATCGCCCCGAAGGCGCCCGCCGCGCCGAACACCCGGACGTGGTTCTCGGCGTCGATGGTGGGCATCCACACCACCTTCGCGTCCTGCTTGAGGGCCTGCTCGACCGCGCCCGGGTTGATGCCGCCGACGCCGCGGTTGAGCGCGATCCCGGCCCAGAGGCCGAGATCCGGCACCGCCTTGCGGGCGTGGTAGACCTTGGCGATGGTCGCCTCGAAATGGCTCTTTACCACGATCCCCAGCATGCCGGCCTCGCGGCACCAGCGCGCCACGTCGATCGAGTCGCCGATGCGGCGGAACGGCGCCGGGCCGGTATGGACATGGGTGTCGATGAACCCCTCGACCGAGATGATCGTCATGCCGCGCCGCTCCCCGCTTGGCTCCGCGCCATAACAGCAAACCCGCGCCCGCTTGGCGAGCCCCGGGGCGGTTCGGTGCGGATGGCACGGGCTTTCCCACGTCCATCGGTTATGAGAGTATCGATCCGGGCGAGGGAGGAGAGCGCGATGCTGCCGGCGATGCGGGATTTCATCGGGCGCATGCGCGCGCTCTGCGCCGCCACCGGGGACGAGGCGGAGCGTTTCGAGAAGGCGCGGCCCTTGCTGGGCGACCTGCTGGAGGATCCGGAGCTCCGGCTTCGGTCGGCGACCTGGCCGTCGCGCAACGACCCGGCGAAGGGGCATTACGAGAACCTGCTGTTCTACGAGGACCCCGATTACGGCTTCGTCCTCAACGCGCTGATCAAGGAGCCGGGCGAGGCGACGCCGGTGCACGACCACGGCGCGGTGTGGACGGTCTACGGCGTGCTCCAGGGCGGCGAGACCGTGCAGCGCTACCGCCGGGTCGCGGGCGCCGACGACCTGGAGACGGTCGGCGACCACGAGGTCTCGCCGGGCTATATCGACTTCGTGCCGCCGGGCGAGATCCACGCCGAGCGCAACGGCCCCGAGCGCACCGTCGGCATCATCCTGCGCAGCGCCAATGTCGGCACCAATCCGCAGACCTGGTACGATCTGGAGACCGGCGAGCGGCTCGAGCGCTTCGGCCCCCTTCAGGTTCCCTACACCCTCGATTGAACCGCGCTTCGCCCCGCCCCCGGGGCAATCGCGGGTTGCGGAATCGGCGCCGCGATGCGAGTTTGTCCCAGCGGCGCCCGCCCGCGGGCGTCGGGAATGGCAATCGGGAGACGCACGACATGACGAGAACCGGGATGCGGCTCGGGCGCGGGGTCATCCTCGCGGCGGCCGCGCTCGCCATCGCGGCGGGCAGCGCCTCTGCGCAGAATTATGACGGGAAGACGATCAGGATCATCATCCCCTACGGGCCCGGCGGCACCTACGACAAGTACGGCCAGACCTTCTCTGACCACCTGGCCAAGCACATCCCCGGCAACCCGACGGTCATCGTCCAGCACATGCCGGGTGCGGGCGGCTCCAAGGCGATGAACTGGTTCGCCAACGCGGCGCCGAAGGACAACGCCCATCTGATCGTCCCGCTCGACAACTCGGTCGTGAACCAGCTCATGCGGCCCAAGAAGATGCGCTACGACGCGCGCCAGTTCCGCTGGATCGGCTCCAGCAACCAGACCAACATGGTCATGGTGTCGCGCACCGATATCGGGGTGAACAGCTGGGAGGACATGAAGAAGGCCAAGATGATCTGCTCGACCAGCGGCCAGGGCTCGACGGGCTATATCGTGCCCAAGCTCGCCTCCTCGCTGCTCGGCTTCAAGATCAAGATGGTCACCGGCTACAAGGGCTCGTCGCGCAGCATCCTCGCCGTCGAGCAGGGCGAGACCAACTGCGCCTCGTTCAACTGGCTCGCCTGGAGCTCCAAGGTGCCGCAGTGGTTCAAGCCCGACAAGGACGGCAAGGTGTTCGCCAAGGCGGTGCTGCAGGTCGGCATCTTCCGCGACCCCGACCTGCCCGCCGACGTGCCCATGCTGGGCGATTTGGTCAAGGACAAGATGGACAAGGCGGTGGTCAACTTCATCGCGGTGGCCGGCATCCTCGGGCGCGGGCTCGCGCTGCACCCCGACGCCTCCGACGACGCCGTCAAGACCCTGCAGATGGCCTATGACAAGATGAACGCCGACCAGGGCTTCGCCTCCGACCTCCAGCGGCGCAAGCTGCGGCTGATGGCGTCGACCGGCGCCGACATCCAGAAGGCCGTCGCGCAGGCGGTGACCGACGCCTCGCCCGAGGTCGTCGCGCGCGCGCGCAAGCTGATCTACGAGATGTAGCGCCCGGCGCTGCGTGATCGGGAAGGGCCGGTGCGGCTTCGTACCGGCCCTTTTTTCCGGCCCTACCCCGCCGCGTCGAAGGCGGCACGGACGTCCTGCCAGCGGATCGGCAGGGTGTTGAACTCGACGCCGAAGGGTTTCAGCGCGTCGGTCACCGCGTTGGCGATCACCACCGGGGGCGCGATCGCGCCGCCTTCGCCGAGCCCCTTGACGCCGAGCGCATTCAGCGGGGTCGGCGTCTCCATGTGGACCACCTCGATCGGCGGCGTCTCGGCGGCGGTCGGCAGCAGATAATCGGCGAAGCTCCCGGTCAGCAGCTGGCCCTGCTCGTCGTATTCGATCGATTCGTAGAGCGCGCCGCCCAGACCCTGCACCAGCCCGCCCTTGACCTGGCCGTCGGCGAGCCCGGGATTGACCAGCCTGCCAGCGTCGTGCACCTCGACATAGCGCTCGATCCGCACCCTGCCGGTGTCCGGCTCGCGCTCGACGCATGGGCCGAGGTGACGGTGGGCGGCTCGTAATAGGAGGTCGCCTCGAGCCCCGCCTCGCTGCCCTCGGGGCGGCGCGACAGCCAGCCCGGCGCCGCCGCCGCGGCGATCTCGCGCAGCGTGACCGACATCTCGGCCACGCCCTTGACCGCGACCCGGCCGTCGGCGAGCTCGAGATCGGCCTCGCTCGCCTCCAGCAGATGGGCGGCGACGGCGAGCACCTTCGCCTTCACCTTGTCGCTCGCATCGCCGATCGCCATCGACGAGGTGACCGTGGACCGGCTGGCGATCGAGCCGTAGCCCATGGTGAGCGTGGACGTGTCGGCGAGCAGCACCACCACGTCCTCGATCGGCACCTTCCAGGCATCCGCCGTCACCTGGGCGAACACCGTCTCGTGCCCCTGGCCGATCGGGCAGGCGCCGGTCGAGACCACGATCTTGCCCGAGGCGTCGACCTTCACCGTCGCCCCCTCGAACGGACCGACGCCGGTGCCCTCGGTGTAGCAGCCGAGCCCGAGCCCGAGCCAGCGGCCTTCGGCGCGCGCCGCCTCCTGGCGGGCGCGGAACGCCTCGACCCCGCCGATCTCGTCCACCGCGCGGCGCAGCGATTCCGGGTAGTCGCCGCTGTCATATGTCATCGGGACGCCGTCGCGGTAGGGCAGCCCGACCGCGTAGGGCATCCGTTCCGGGCCGATCATGTTGCGCAGCCGGATTTCGGCGGGCTCCATGCCGAGCGCGTCGGCGGCGATGTCCATCAGCCGTTCGGTGACCTGGGTCGCCTCCGGCCTGCCGGCGCCGCGATAGGGCGCGTTGGGCGTCTTGTTGGTGACCACCATCTCGGTGGTGCCGGAGAAATTCTCGATATGGTAGGGGCCCAGCAGATGCGCCGTGGTGTTGTAGGCGACCCCGGCGCCGACCGGGGAATAGGCGCCCGAATCGACGACGAAGCGGTCGCGGAAGGCGAGGATGCGGCCCTCGTCGTCGAAGCCGATCTCGGCCTCGTGGATGTTGTCGCGCGAATGGGCGGCGTTGAGGATGTGCTCGTGCCGGTCCTCGACCCAGCGCACCGGCCGGCCGATCCGCCGGGCGAGATAGGGGATGATCAGGTCTTCCGGGTAGACATGCCCCTTGCCGCCGAACCCGCCGCCGACATCGGGGGCCAGCACGCGGACCTTCTCCTCCGCCATGCCGAGAGCCGCGGCGAGCTCCTTGCGCACCCAGTGGACCACCTGGGTCGACGACCAGACGGTGAGCGAGTCGGTCCGCCGGTCGTATTCGGCGGCGACGCCGCGGCATTCGAGCGGCATCGCGGCGTAGCGGTGGTGGCGGAAGCGCCGCCGGATGCGGTGCGGCGCCGCCGCCATCGCGCGCGCCACGTCGCCCTTCTCGACATGGAGCTCGGCGACCGCGTTGCTGCCGATATCGGGGTGGAGGATCTCGCCCTCCTTCGCCGTCTCCGGGTCGACCACCGCCGGCAGGGGCTCGAACTCGACGTCGATCGCCTCGATCGCGTCCTCCGCCGTGTACCGGCTGTCGGCGCAGACCACGGCGAACGCCTCGCCGACATAGCGCACCCGGTCGCTCGCCATCAGGTTCTGCGGCGGCAGGCCTATCCGGTGCTCGACCCGCTCCGCCCAGCCTTTGGGCGCGGTCACCTGCATGCCGCCGATCGGCGGCATCTCGCGCGCCAGCGCGGCGCCATCGAGCGCGAAGGCGACCCCGGGCTCGGCGGCGGCCCGGGCGAGGTCGATGGCGGCGATGCGGGCATGCGCCAGCTGGCTCCGCGCGAACGCCGCATGCACCATCCCCGGCAGCACCAGATCGGCGACATAGGCGCCCTGGCCGAGCAGCAGCCGCCGGTCCTCGCGGCGCGGGACCGAGCGTCCGATATAACCGTCCGGGGAGGTCGCGGTCATGCTTCGCCTCCGCTGGCGTATTCGGCGACGGCATGGACGATGCCCTCGTAGCCGGTGCAGCGGCAGAGCACCGCCGCCATGCCCGAGCGGATCTCCGCCTCGGTCATGTCCGGCCGGTGGCGGACCAGGTCGAGCGCGGTCATCAGCATGCCCGGCGTGCAGAACCCGCATTGCAGCGCCCGGTGCTTGGAGAACAGCTGCTGCAACCGGTGCAGGGTCTCGCCGTCGGCCAGCCCCTCGACGGTGGCGATCTCGGCGCCCTCGGCCTGGACCGCGAACATCAGGCAGGACCGCACCGCCTCGCCGTCCACATGGACCGTGCAGGCGCCGCAGATGCCGTGCTCGCAGCCGACATGGGTGCCCGTGAGCCCGAGGGTCTCGCGCAGGAAGTCGCTCAGCAGCAGGCGCGGCTCGGCCTCGCCCGTCCGGCGCTCGCCGTTGACCGTGACGGTCACGGACCGGGTGTCGCTCATGCGCTGCCTCCCGCCCGTTCCCGCGCGCTCGCCAGCGCGCGCCGGGTCATCGCTTCGGCGAGCTGGCGGCGATAGGCCGCGCTCGCATGCACGTCGCCATGCGGGTCGCAGGCGGCGGCGACGGAAGCGGCGGCCGCCGCGATCGCCGCCGGCTCGCAGGCGCCGTCGAGCAAAATCTCCTCGGCCTCGCGGAACCGGACCGGCGCCGGGCCGAGGCCGCAGGCGGAGATCCTGGCATCGCTCACCCGGCCGTTCGCCAGCGCGATCTGCGCGGCGACGCCGGCGAGCGCGAAATCGCCGTCGCGGCGGCTGATCTCGGCGAACGCCGCGCCGGCGCCCGCGGGGATCTTGGGGATCTCGACGGCGACCAGCATCTCGTCCGGCTCCAGCGCGGTGGTCAGCACGTCGACGAAGAACCCGGCGGCGGCGATGCGGCGCTCTCCGCGGCGCGACCGGCAGACCATCGTCGCCTCCAGCGCGGCGGCGACCGCGGGGTCCTCCGCCGCCGGGTCGGCGTTGGCCATGCTGCCGCCGATCGTGCCGCGGCTGCGGATCGGCAGATGCGCGACATGGCCGGTCGCCTCGTGCAGCAGCGGCGCCGCGCGCGCGACGGTCTCCGAGACCTCGATCTCGCGCTGGCGGGTCATCGCGCCGATGGTCAGCCGGTCGCCCGCATCCCCGATCCCGGCAATCCCCGTCACCCGGTTGATGTCGATCAGCACGCCCGGCCGGGCGAGGCGGAAGTTGAGCACCGGCACCAGGCTCTGACCGCCGGCGAGAATCCTGGCGTCGGGCCCGCTATCGGCCAGCAGGTCGAGGGCTTCTTCGAGGCTCTCGGGCGCGTGGTAGTCGAAGCGCGGCGGTTTCAAGCGGCTCTTCCCGTTACAGCTTCTGGCCCACGTCCCAGCGGATCACCAGCTTCTCCAGCAGCACGATCAGCGCATAGAGGATCACGCCGACGACGCTCAAGACGAAGATCGCCGCCATCAGCATCGGCGTGTCCACATTGCCTTCCGAGAAGACGATGAGATAGCCGAGCCCTTCCTGCGCGGTGACGAACTCGGCGACGATGATGCCGATCACCGCAAAGGTGATGCCGATCTTGAGCCCGGAGAAGATATAGGGCAGCGCGGTGGGGAACTCGATCTTGGAGAAGATGGTCCAGCGGCTGGCGCTGAACGAGCGCGCCATGCGGATCATCACCGGGTCGGTGCTCTGGATGCCGGCGAAGGTGTTGACCACCATCGGGAAGAAGGCGATCACGAAGGCCAGCAGGATCCGCGACGTGGTGCCGAGCCCGAACCAGACGATGAACAGCGGCGCGAGCGCCACCTTGGGCACCACCTGGAAGGCGATCACCAGCGGGTAGACCCCGGTGCGGAACAGCCGCGAGAAGGCGATCGCTATGCCCAGCCCGACGCCCACCGCGACGGCGAGCAGGAAGCCGTATATGCATTGCAGCGCCGTCGGCCAGGTGTGCTGCAAGAGGAGCTCGCGGCGTTCGACCATCACGCCGAAGATGCGGGTCGGCGTCGGCAGGATCGCCTCGGGGATCTTCAACACCACCACGATCACCTGCCACAGCACCAGGATCGCGATCGAGATCACCGTCGCCGGGGCCAGGTTGACCGCCTGGGTCGCGATCTGTGCGGGGATGCTGTTCTCGTCGGCTCGTGCCATGGCCTAGCCCTCGATCGCCTTGCGCAGCTCGGCGACATAGACGTTGAATTCCGGCGTCTCCTCGATCTCCAGCGTGCGCGGCCGCGGCAGGTCGATCTCGACGATCTTGCTGATGACCGCGGGTCGCGGCGACATCACGAAGACGCGGTCGGACAGGAACACGGCCTCGCGGATCGAGTGGGTGACGAACAGCACCGTCTTCTGGAACTCCTGCCAGATCCTCAGCAGCTCCTGGTTCATGGCGTCGCGGGTGATGGCGTCCAGCGCGCTGAACGGCTCGTCCATCAGCAACAGCGTCGGGTTGTGGATCAGCGCGCGGCAGATCGCCACCCGCTGCTGCATCCCGCCCGACAGCTCGCTCGGGAAGTTGTGCGCGAAGCCGCCGAGCCCGGTCATCTCCAGCAGCGCGGCGGCCCCGTCCCGGTAGTCGGCGACGCGGAGCCCGAGGCTCTCGATCGGGAACAGCACGTTCTTCTCGATGGTCCGCCACGGCATCAGCACCGGCGACTGGAACACCACGCCGGTGTCGCGCCTCGGCCCGGTCACCGCGTCCCGGTCGATCTCGATCGAGCCCCCGCTGATCGGCAGAAGCCCGCCGACCGCCATCAGAAGCGTCGACTTGCCGCAGCCGCTGGGGCCCAGGATCGACACGAACTCGCCCTCGCTGACGGCCATGTCGACATTGTGGATGGCTTCGATCTCTTCGCGTCGGGTCTGGTAGATCTTGCGCAGCGCGGCGATCTGGACGTGGACTGAATTCTCGGCCATGAACCCCCTATCCCGGCCCGCCCCGAAGGGCGGGCCGGGGCCGGTCTGGTTGTTGCTGCCCAGCCGCCAGGTCGCCGGCCGGGCGTCGATCAGGCCTTGCCCGGATTGTATTTGGCGTTGGTCGCGACCGCCTTGTCCCATTCGGCCGCCGACATCTTGATGTTGCCCGCGAATCGGTTGTCGAACAGCTTGTCGACCGGCGGGACGTTCTTGGCTTCCATGTACTTGATGACCACGTCGCGCGTGCGCGTCTGGTCGTCGGGGAGCATGTGGCCGAGCCCGTGATCCTTCACCGCCGGGCCGAGGCAGAGCGCGTTGGTGTTGCCGGCCTGGGTCAGCAGCAGGCTGCGTTCGCGGGTCTTCAGCTCGGGCTTGGCCGCGATCATGATGTCGAGCGCCGCGCCCGAGTCGAGGATCTGCAGCTTGAGCCCCTCCATCGCGCCGTCGACCATCGCCTGCACCAGGTCCGGATCCTTCTTGATCATGTCGGAGCGGGTGATCAGTCCCAGATCCAGGGTCTGGAGGCCGAAATCGGCATACATGAAATGCACCGACGGGGTCTTCTGCTCCAGCGTCGCCGCGTTGGACACGTAGTAGCTGCCGGTGCACTCGGCCTGCTTGTTGACCACCGTCGAGATCAGCTTGCTCGGATGCACGATGATCTGATTGACCTTCGAACCGTCGATCCCCGCGGCCCGCACGAAGCCCGGCAGCATCACCGTATCGCCCGATGCCGCCGCCTGGACGAGGCGCTTGCCTTCGAGATCCTTCACGGTCTTGATGCCGGAATCGCTCCGGCACGAGATCGCGATCGGGCTGCGTTGCAGCTTGGCGCCGATCGCGACGACATCGAGCCCCTTCGAGACGGTGTTGACCATCACGCCGTAGCTCGCCTCGCCGAACATCGCCTTGCCGGCCGAGATCGTCTTGCACGCCGCGCCCGACCCGTACCCGCGGGTGATCGCGACGTCGAGGCCACGCTTCTTCCAGCCCTGCTTCTGCGCCACGAACTCGAACGCATGCCCGCCGACGAACAGCCAGGGCAGCATGAACGTGACCTTGCGCATCTTGGACGCGCCGGCCTCGCGGATGAACGCGGGCGCCGTGCCGGTCGCCAGGATCAGCCCGAGACCGGTGGTGCTAGCAAGGAACGACCGCCGTGTCGGGGCCTTCCGAATCTTCTCGTCCTTCACGATATCGTCTCCTCCGTTTCCGTCCCGCCAAGACGGTATCAATCGGCCGCTTCCGGTACAAGCTCGCGCCCCGCGGCCATTGTCCGCCGCCGCCGCCGGTGCCATCATCGCCCGAGACCGCGAGGAGCTTCCGATGACGATTGCCCGGCACGACCGCCCGCCCGAGCTGGTGGGCGTTCCGTTGAACCAGATCGCCGAACGCTACACCCGCGCCTTCCGGGACATCACGCCGGACTGGGCCGCCTTCGAGGACGCCAGGGTCGAGGGCTACAAGCGCGCCCAGCACCGCTTCATCGGCCCCGGCGGGTCGGGCAAGCACGACGACGCGGAAGCGATCCCGGCGCGCGGCTTCACCCTGTCGATCATGTATGTCGAGCCCGGCCAGGGAAACGCGGCCCACACCCATGAGGTCGAAGAGATCTTCTTCGTGCTCCAGGGCCACCTCACCGTGTTCTTCGACGACGAGGCGACCGGCGAGCGGATCGAGAAGCGTCTCGGTCCGTGGGAATGCGCCGCCTGCCCGCCCGGCGTGGTGCACGGCTACGTCAACGACAGCCTGGAGCCGGTCTATTTCCAGGTCATGCTGGGGCGCGGCAGGCCGGAGACCATGGGCTATGCCGACGAGGAGCTGTTCCAGCGCCGCGACGCCCATCTGAAGAGCGCCTGAACCCTTGCGCCAGATCGGAGAGCGGGTCCGCCGGATCGAGGATCCGGCGCTGCTGCGCGGGCGCGGGCAGTTCGTCGACGACATCCGCATGCCCGGCATGCTGCACGCGGCCTTCGTCCGCAGCCCGCACCCGCATGCCCGCATCGAAGGCATCGACGGGGCCGCCGCAAGGCGCGCGGACGGGGTGCATGCGGTCTTTGGCTGGGACGACATCCGCCCGCATCTGACCCGGCGGCGGATGCCGCTCGGCTTCAAGACCGACCTGATTCCCGACGACGTCACCCCCTTCGTTCTCGCCTCCGACGAGGTGAGCCATGTCGGCGAGGCGGTGGCCGTCGTCTTCGCCGACAGCCGCTATCTCGCGGAAGACGCCGCCGCGCTGGTCGAGGTCGACTACCAGCCCCTGCCGTCGGTGGCGGGCTGCCGCGCGGCGGCGCGCGAGGATGCGCCGCTCGTCCGCAACGGGCGGGAGAGCAATGTTCTGCTCGAATTCGGCCAGTCCTACGGCGACTGCGACGCCGCCTTCGCGCGCGCCGCCCATGTGGCGAAGGAGAGCTTTGTCCAGCACCGCGGCTCGGCGCATTCGATCGAGGGCAGGGGGGCGGTCGCCCGCCACGACGCGGTCGAGGGCCGGACCACGATCTGGATGTCGACCCAGATGTCGCACGAGGCGCGCGCCGGGCTGGTCCGGATGCTGGGCGCCGACGAGAGCCGCATCCGCGTCGTCGCCCCCGATGTCGGCGGCGGGTTCGGCTGCAAGTACCTGCTCTACAACGAGGAGCTCGTGGTCGCGCTGGCCGCGCTTCTGCTCGGCCGCCCGGTCAAGTGGATCGAGGACCGGCGCGAGCACTTCACCGGCTCGATCCAGGAGCGCGAGCAGTACTGGGAGATGGAGATCGCCGTGGCGGCGGACGGCGCGGTGCTCGGCATCCGCGGCACCATGCTGCAGGACCAGGGCGCTTACACCCCGCAGGGCATCAACCTCGCCTACAACGCCTCCACCTCGGTTCCCGGCGCCTATATCGTCCCGAGCTACGACTTGACGGTCCGGGTGGTCGAGACCAACGCCGTTGCCTCCATGCCGGTGCGCGGCGCGGGCTACCCGGAGGGCAACTACATCATCGAGCGCATGCTCGACCGCGCCGCCAACGGGCTCGGCATGGACCGCGGCGAGATCCGCCGGCGCAACCTGATTCCGCCCGAGGCGATGCCCTACGAGATGCCGCTCAAGACCCGCGCCGGGACGCCGGTCAAGGCCGATAGCGGCGATTTTCCAAAGTGCCAGGCGATCGCGCTGGAAGCGGTCGACCGGGCGGGCTTCGCGGAACGCCAGCGCGCCGCCCGCGAAGACGGGCGCTATCTCGGCCTCGGCATCGCCAACGGGCTCAAGGGGACCGGGCGCGGCCCGTTCGAGTCGGGCATCGTGCGGATCGACCGTTCGGGCCGGGTGCGGGTGTTCACCGGCGCGCTCGCCATCGGCCAGGGGATCAAGACCATTCTGGCCCAGATCGCCGGCGAGGCCCTCGGCGTGGCGCCGGAAGAGATCGACGTCGTCTGCGGCGACACCGGCACCGTCGCGCTCGGGCTCGGCGGGTTCGCGAGCCGCCAGACCGTCACCGCCGGCTCGTCGGTGCATATCGCGGCGGGCGAGGTGCGCGACAAGGTGGTCAGGCTCGCCGCGCACATGCTGGAGGCGGCGCCCGAGGATCTGGAGATCGTCGACGGCTCCGTCCGCGTCGCGGGCGCACCCGACCTCGCCGTGCCGCTCGCCGAGATCGCCGAGGCGGCCTCCGGCGTCCCCGGCTATTCGCTGCCCGAGGGTATCGAGGCCGGGCTCGAGGCCAATGTCAACTTCAAGCCGTCCGGGCTCACCTACTCCAACGGCGTCCACGCCGTCGAGGTCGAGGTCGACATCGAGACCGGGGCGGTCGAATTCCTCAACTACGTCGTGGTCAGCGATTGCGGGCGGATCGTGAACCCGATGCTGGTCGACGGCCAGGTGACCGGCGGGGTGGTGCACGGGATCGGCAACGCGCTCTATGAGTGGATGGGCTACGACGATGCCGGCCAGCCGCTCACCACCACGCTCGCCGACTACGTCATGCCGGGCGCGGCCGAGCTCACCCGGCTCGACCTGCGCTACGAGGAGACCCCGTCGCCGATCAACCCGCTGGGCGTCAAGGGGGTCGGCGAATGCGGCACCGTACCGGCCGCCGCCGCCATCGTCGCCGCGGTCGAGGACGCGCTCTCGCCCTTCGGCATCAGGGTCTCCGACTATCCGATGACTCCGCCCAGGCTCAGGGCGCTGATCGAGGCGGCGGGCGGTTGAGACCGGCGCCTGGGACCCGTGGGTGCGCCATGTTGAAGTTCCCGCGGGCTCCGGCTGCCGTTGCGGCGGCCTGCCTGTTCGCCCTTCTTCCCGTCTCCGCGCCGCATGCCCAGAACAAGCTCGGCGCCCTGACGGTCGAAGCGCCCTGGGCGCGCATCGCGCCCGGCGCGAGGGCGGATGCGGCCTATCTCCGGATCGTCAATGCCGGGGCGGAAGCGGACCGGCTCACCGGCGTCTCCTCACCCGTCGCCGCGCGCGTCGAGCTGCACAGCCACGAGATGCGGGACGGGGTGATGCGCATGCGCCGGATCGACGCCGTCCCCGTCCCCGGCAACGCGGCCGCCGAATTGAAGCCTGGCGGTCGCCACGTGATGCTGATCGGCCTGACCGGCAAGCTGAAGCAGGGCGGCACGTTCCCGCTCACCCTCGCCTTCGAGAAGGCGGGCAGGATCACGGTTTCCGTCGCGGTCCGCCCGATCACCGCGCGCGGCCCGGGCTAGACGGGGCCTGATCCCGGCTAACCCGCCTCGCGCTCCCGGCGGTGCACCACGCCGGTCCCGGCGAGGCGCGCGACCTCCGCCTCGTCGTAGCCGAGCTCTCCGAGGATCGCCGCGTTGTCGGCGCCGAGCCGGGGCGCCATTGAGCGGATCTCGGCCGGGGTTTCGGTGAAACGCGCGGCCGGGCGGGGCTGGCGCACCGGGCCGAGCTCGGCATCGTCGCGGACCTCCAGGATGGCGTTCTCGATCACCTGGGCGTCCCCGATCACGTCCACGCGCGTGAGCACCGGGGCGGCGGGAACGGTCTCGCGGTCGAGCCGGGCGAGGATTTCCGCCGTCGGCCACTTGGCGATCTCCCGGTTCATGATGGTGCGGCGCTCGGCCCGGTTGTGGACGCGCGCGGCGGCGGTGCCGAAGCGCGGGTCCTCGATCAGCTCCTCGCGGCCGAAGGCGCGGCACATCCCGGCCCATTCCGCGTCGGTGACGGCGCCGGCGGTGATATAGCCGTCCGCGGTCGCGAAGATCAGGTCGGGCCCGGCCTGCTGGCCCGCCGGGTCCTGCTCGTTGTCGAGGAAGGTGAGCGGCGAGCACGCCTCGGGCCACAGATAGGCGACCATGGTATCGAGCATGGCGAGCCGGATGTGCTGGCCCTTGCCGGTCCGTTCGCGCGCGAACAGCGCCGCCGTGATCGCCTGCGCCGCGGTCACCGATGTCGTCTTGTCAGGGACGATGGTCCGCACCATGTGCGGGCGCCCGGTCTCGTTGTCGGCCTGGATGTCGCACAGTCCGCAGAGCGCCTGGATGACCGGGTCGTAGACCCGCTGATGCGCGTAGGGCCCAGTCTCGCCGAACCCGCTGATCGAGACGAAGATGATGTCCGGCCTGAGTTCGCGGACCACCTCCTCGCCGAGCCCCATGCGCTCGATCGCGCCGGGGCGGAAGTTCTGCACCAGCACGTCGGCGGTGGCCGCCAGCCTGCGGACGATGGCGAGCCCGTCTTCGGTCTTGAGGTCGACGCAGAGCGAGCGTTTCGAGCGGTTGCAGGACAGGAACGAGGCCGACATGCCGCGATGGGCGAGGCCGAATTGCCGCATGACGTCGCCGGCGGGCGATTCGATCTTGATCACGTCGGCGCCCTGGTCGGCAAGCATCATGGTCGCCACCGGGCCCGAGACCATGGTCGTCAGGTCGAGGACGCGCACCCCGTCGAGCGGACCCGGCACGGCTCAGACCTCCGGCGCCGCGCGCCCGCCATAGTTGCGCGGGTAGGTCTCGGCATAGGCCGGGCGCGCCCGCATGCGAAGACGGTAGTCGCGCAGGAATTCCGGCAGGGCGAGCTCGTAGCGCTGGGCGGCGTCGAGGCAGGACATGAAGAGGATGTCGGCGATGCTGATCCTGTCGCCCATCAGGAACCGGCCCGCTTCGGCGATCGTTTGCTCCATGCAGGCGAGCTGGTGGTCGAAATACTCGATCGCCGCGCGCACCGCGACCGGGGAGGCGCCGTATTCCTGGACCAGGTCGCCGTGGCGCCGGATGTTGTAGATCGCGTTGGCGTCGAGCTCGCTCATGGTGAAGAAGCACCACTCGAGCAGCCGCGCCCGCCCCAGCGCGTCTTCGGGGACGTAGAAATGGTCCGGCACCGCGAAGGTCTCGGTCATGTAGCTCATGATCGCGGCGCTCTCGGTCAGGCAGACATCGCCGTGGACGATCGCCGGGATCTTGTGGCGCGGGTTGATCGCCAGGAATTCCTCGGTCTTGGTCTCGCCGGTGCGCGGGCCGATCGGGCGGTGCTGGTAGTCGAGCCCGAGCTCTTCGGCGAGCCACAGCGTGCGGTGGGTCCGGTTGGTGCCGGCGCCCCAGAGGACCAGGTCTTGCGTCGTCATGTCATCGCTCCCAGAGATTCCGGAGACTAGAGCATCACCCGATGGCGCGCAGCATGCGGGCGATTTCCTCCGCCTCGGTGACGCCGGCGACGATGACCTGGTCGAGGCCGGCGTCGCGGTATTCGGCGATCCGCGCCCGCACCGCCGCCACCGTGCCGCAGGCGGCGTGGGCGGCAAGCACCTCCGGGCCGATCATCCGCTCCACCGCCGCCCAGTCCTCGGCCGCATACGCGGTACGCAGCGCGTCCTGGTCGAGCGCGACGCCGGCGGCATCCAGATTGGCCCGGTGATGGGCGCCCCTCAGCACGAAGCCGAGCGCCCGCTTCAACTCGCCCGGGGCCTCGCCGATCCGGGTATAGACCTGGCCGTAGCGCGCCGTCCGGCTCCCGCCGAGCCTCGCGATGCACTGGCGCAGGAACGGGACCGAGACCGTGGTCGACAGCAGCACGCCGTCCGCCGCCCGCCCGGCCAGCGCCAGCATGCGCGGCCCCGATGCGGCGAGCACGATCGGGATGTCGCGCGGCGCGTTGATCAGCCCGCGCCCGCCCAGCCGGTAGACCGCGCCTTCGTGGTCCAGGGTCTCCCCCGCATACAACCGGCGGCAGATCCCGATCGCCTCGGAAAGCCGCGCGAGGGGGCGCTCGGCGGCGATCCCGGCGGCGGCGAGGTCGCCCGGCGCGCCGACGCCGAGCGAGAGCACCACCCTTCCGGGATGGAGCTCGTCGAGTGTCGCCGCCGTCATCGCCGCATAGACCGGGTGGATCGAGAACGGGCTCAACGCCATCAGCGCGACCTCGAGCCGTTCCGTTGCCGCCAGCGCGGCGCCGGCCAGCGCCACCGGATCGCGCAGGAACAGATGGGTCGCGATCCACAGCGTCTTCGCCCCGCCCGCCTCGGCCGCGCGGGCCTGCGCGGCGATCTCGCCCGCCGGCGAAAAACAGTCCAGCGAGACGCCGAGCTCAGACATCGAAACCGTAGCTCTCCCCGAGCGCGCGCCGGAGGCCGTCGAGATCCGCCCCGGCCCCGGGCAGCGGCGCCGCGGGGGAGGAGCCGGCATCCTTCAGCCCGGACGCGGTGGCGATTGCCACAACGGTGTCGCCGCCGAACGCGCCGGCGGCGCCGAGGCGTTCGATGGCCGCGAAGGCGGCGGCCGAGGAGGCCTCGACGAACAGCCCCTCGCGGCGCGCGAGCGCGGCCTGCGCGGCGGCGATTTCCGCGTCGTCGAGCGCGACCGCGAGCCCGTCGGTCCGGCGCAGCGCGAGCAGCGCCTGGGCGGTGCTGCGCGGAATGTCGATCGAGATCGCGATCGAGTCGGCTTCCCGCGCGACCGCCGGCGGCATCGGCTCCCCGCCCGCCAGCCCGGCAGCGAGCGAGCCCGACACCTCGGCCGCGACCAGCCGCGGCATCCCTTCGGTCCAGCCCCAGCGCCGCATCTCGTCGAACCCCTTCCACAGCCCGAACAGCGCATCGCCGTAGCACACCGGCAGCACGCACCAGTCCGGCGTCCGCCAGCCGAGCCCCTCGGCGATCTCGTAGGCCAGGGTCTTGTAGCCCTCGATGCCGATCGGGTTGCTGCCCGCCGCCGGGCCGAAGAAGGGCGAGGTCGGGAACCAGCCGAACGCTTTGACCGCCTGCGACAGGATGCGCCAGCGATCCTCCTTTTGCGCGCATTCGAGGACCATCGCGCCGGCCGCGCGGATCTGTTCGACCATCGGCCCGGCGGCGCCCCGGAAGGTGAGCACCACGCAGGGGAGGCCCGCGCGCGCGGCATAGGACGCCGCCGCCGCCCCGGCATTGCCCGACGACGAGGTGGCGACGACCTCGGCACCGATCTTCTTCGCCCAGGAGACCGCGACGCTCGCCAGCCGGTCCTTGAACGACCAGCTCGGATTGCGGGTCTCGTCCTTGACCCAGAGCGCCCCGCAATGCGGCGAGGCGACCGGGACCAGGGGGGTCATCCCCTCTCCCAGGCTCACCGCGTCTTCGGCCGCGAGCGGCAGCGCGTCCGCGAAGCGCCAGAGCGTGGCCGGTCGCGCCGGAATGGCGTCCCGGCGGGGCGGCGCGGCTTCGTCGTAGACCACGCCGAGATTCGCCGTCACGCCCGCCTCGGCGCAGGCGCCGCAGGCCCGGTCGAACGCGTCGAGCGGGTGGGTCTCGCCGCAAGCGGTGCAGGCCAGGGCCTCGGGATCCATGCCCCGGCGGTCAGTCATGGTCGCCGCCCATCTCGATCACCGTCCCGGCGCCGGCGGCGATCGCGCGGCGCTCGATATGCTGCGCGGTGACCAGATCCTGGATCGGCAGCCCGATCGACTTGTAATAGGCGATCTCGTCCGCCGTCTCGCGCCCCGGCCGGGTGCCGGCGACGATGTCGGCGATCCCGGCCACGTCCGCCTCCCGGATCGCACCTTCGGCGATCGGGATCGCGAGGTCGCCGGCATTGGCCAGGCTCTCGGCCGGGCTGTCGATCGCGAGCCGGGCGGCGCGGCGCACGGTCTCGGTGTCGACCTCGCGGGCGGTCGCGACATTTGCGCCGGCCGCGGCGACGAAGCTGCCCGGGCGGAGGTCGCGGCCGAATATCACGGGTTCCGAGGCCGTCGTCGCCGCGACGACGATATCGGCCTCGCGCACCGCCTCTGTGGCCGAGCGGGCCAGGACAACGTCGTCCGGCAGGCCGTCCTCGTCCCGGACCTCCTCGGCGAAGGCGCGGGCGCGGGCCTCGCTGCGGCCCGCGATCGACACGCGCTCGATGGCGAAAGTCCGTGCCAGCGCGCGGAGCTGGTTGCGCGCGACCCGTCCGGCGCCCACCAGGGCGACGACGCGGGAATCGGCCCGGGCGAGGCGGCGCGCGGCGGCGCCGGTGCCCGCCCCGGTCCTGAGATCGGTCAGGTAGCCGCCCTCCATCACCGTCCGCGGATGGCCGGTCTCGCCGTCGAACAGGGTCACCAGGGCCGACATCCGGGCGGCCCCCCGCGCGCCGTTGCCGAAGAAGTCGGAGACCACCTTGACCCCGTAGCCGCCGCCGTTCCTGAGAAAGCACGGGTTGAAGATGGCGACGCCGGGCGGGGTCTCGGAGACCACGAAGCTGCGCAACCCCTCGACGCTCTCGCCGGCGGCGAGCCGGGCGAAGGCTTCCTCCTGGATCGGAATCGCCGCATCCATGTCGATCAGCGACCGGACGTCGTTCTCGGTCAGGATTCGGAGCTGCACCGGCCAATCTCCCCGTCCCACCGATATCGCCCGCGCGGTCCCGGGTCAACGCGCGCCGGCTGTGGCATAGTCCGGCAGAGAGATGGCATTGCTCGCGATACATGGCGCGCGTCTGGTGACCGAGGCTTGGGAACGGCCGGGCGGCATCGTCGTCGGCGACGACGGGCGCATCGCTTCCCTGGTCGATGCGGACGCCCGGCCGCAGGCGGACAGCGTCATCGACGCGGGCGGGCGGCTCCTGTTCCCCGGCTTCGTCGACGCCCATGTGCACATGCGCGACCCCGGCTATCCGCACAAGGAGAGTTTCGCGACCGGCACGCTCGCCGCCGCCTGCGGCGGGGTGACCACGGTGATGTGCATGCCGAACACCGACCCGCCGGCCGATACGGCGGCAGGCATCGCGGCGATGCGCGAAGCGGGGGAGGGGGCGAGCCTGGTCGACTTCACCGTCCAGGCCGGGGTCACGCGCGACAATATCGCCGACCTGCCCGCGCTCTGGGATCTGGGCGTGACCTCTTTCGAGGCGCTGCTGTCGGACGCCCCGGCATCGATGCTGCTCGACCGCGACGGCCTCGCCCGGGCGGCCGAGGCGGTCGCCTCCTGCGGCGGCGTGATCGGCGTCTATACCGGCGAGCGGTCGATGGTCGCCGCCGCGCTGGAACGGCTTTCCGGGCGCACCGACTTCGCCGCCTTCGCCGAGGCGCGCGCCCCGCTCGGCGAGGCGATGGGGCTCGCCCGGCTGATCGAGGTCGCGCGCGCGACGGGCGCCAGGATCGTCGCGCGGCAGGTCTGCACCGCCCGGGGCTTCGCCATGATCGAGGCCGCCCGCCGGGACGACCCCGGCCTTGCCGTCGCCGCCGAGGTCACCCCGCATCACCTCCGCCTCGATGACGGCGCGGTCGACCGCCACGGGCCGTTCGCGCTGATGGTGCCGCCGCTGCGAAGCCGGGACGATTGTGCGGCCGCGCGGGCGGCGCTGGCATCGGGCGCGGCCGATTTCGTCGCCTCCGACCACGCGCCGCACGCCGCCGTCGAGAAGGACCGGCCGTCGCCCTGGGAAGTGCCCGGAGGCACGCCCGGGCTAGACACGATCGTGCCGGCGGTGGCCGATCTCGCCGCCGCCGGCGAGATCCCGTGGACCCGCGTCGCGGCGGCGCTGTGCGCGGCGCCCGCCCGGCTGTTCGGGATCGCCGACCGCAAGGGGCGGCTCGCAATCGGCGCGGACGGCGACCTGGTCCTGGTCGACCCCGCGCTCGCGCGAACCGTCGATGGCGGCGTCATCCGCTCGCGGGCGGCGCGTTCCCCCTTCGAGGGGATGGCGCTCACCGGCTGGCCGGCGCTCACCGTGCTGCGCGGCCGGGTGATCGCGGAGGACGGGCGCCCTGTCGGCGGCGCGCCGCAGGGGCGCTGGCTGCGGCGCGGCGCGGTGGACTGGAGCTGAGCGATGTTCGGAGAAGCGGGACGGATCGGGCTCATCGTGCCGGCCAATAACGGCGTGCTGGAACCGGAGCTGTGGTCGGTCCTGCCCGAAGGGGTCGCGCTCTACGCCACCCGAATCCTCGCCAGAGGCGAGCTGACGCCCGCGGCGGTGCACGCGATGGAGGAGAATGTCGACCGCGCGGTCGACGAGCTCGCGGCGACCGGGGTCGACGCGATCGTCTATGCCGACATGGTGACGAGTTTCATCATGGAGCCCGGCTGGAACGAGGCGCGCACCGCGGAGATCGCCGCGCGCTGCGGCTGCCGGTGCATCTCGGCCTGGACGGCGCTGCGCGATGCGCTGGCGCGGCTGGGAATCCGCCGTTTCGCGCTGGGGACGCCCTACCCGGCGGCGATCCACGCGCTGGCGCCGCCGTTCTTCGCCGCGCACGGCTTCGCGGTCTCCGACGATGCGACCCTCGACATAAGCCGGATGGCCGATGTCCCGAGGGTCGAGGCCGGGCGCCTGCGCGGCCTGGTGGCGGGGCTCGATCCCGGCGACTCGGACGCAGTGGTGCTGCTCGCCACCGACCTCCCCACCTTCGCCTCGCTCGAGTCCCTCGCGGCGATGACCGAACGGCCGGTGCTGAGCTCCAACCAGACCATTCTCTGGTCGGCGCTGCGCGCCGTCGGCAACGACGCGGCGCCCGAATCGCTCGGGCCCCTGTTTGAGCGCTGAAGCGGCGGGAAGCGCCGGGCCGAAGCCGGCCCGGCGTCAGTCCCGCCAAAGGGCGTCCCTATTCGAGGATCAGCCCGTGCTTCGCCTTGTCCGGCACCTTTTCGATGACGCCGCGCTTCTGGGCCATCTCGAGGAACGCCCATTGCGAGTCGATCACCTTCTGGTTCCAGTCCGTCAGGAAGACCCGCTTATCCGCCATCAGGCGCTTGTACACGTCGGCCTGGGCCTGGTTCTTCACCGCCGCGAGCTGGCCATACGATTTCACCGCCGCGGCGAGGTTCTCCGGCTTGCGCAGCCACTCCCAGGATTCGTGCGAGGCGGCGACGAAACGCTTGGCGCGGTCGCGGTCCTCCTCGACCCAGCTGCGCCAGGCGACGATCGGCGCCGACCAGACGACCGGGTAGCCGGTTTTCTCCTTCCAGTAGGCGTTCGCCGAGAAGATCGAGCGGTACTTGTCCGGCTGCGCCAGGGCGGCGACGGTCAACGAGGAGATGTTGAACATCGAATCGACCTTGCCGCCTTCCAGGAACTTGAACAGCGCCGGCGCGGCGGCCTGCACGAAATCGGTGTCCTTGAGGACATCGAGGTCGTAGGCGTCGAGCAGCGCGGCCCGGGTCGCCTTGAAGGCGCCGGCGCCGGTCGACCAGCTCGAGAACTTCTTGCCGCGCAGGTCGGGGACCGCCTTGAACGGGGTCTCGTTGCGGACCATCACCTCCTGCATCACAGTCAGCCCGCCGCCGATGATCACCCAGTCCAGCCCCTTGTTGATGCGGGCGATCGCCGCGGTGCCGGGATAGTAGGTGACCATGCACTCCTTGGCCGGCAGGCCCGCGGTGTGGCCGCGGAACGGCCGGGGGTCGACGGTCAGGTCGATGCCGTGCTTCTCGTAGATGCCGGCGTCCTTGGCGCCCATGGCGCTGAGGATGAAGACGCTGTTTCTCGGAGCCGTGATCTTCACCGGCTTGAGGGCCTGAGCGAGAGCGGGCGCCGAGACCGCGACAGCCGCAAGAACGGAGAGACCCCCGAGCAGCAAACGTTTCCTGAACATCTCGTTCCTCCCTTTAATTGTCCGGCGGCCCGCCTTGCCGGTCTCGGGAGGCGAACCGGTCCCTTCATGCTGGGTGGGGGCGGTGCAACTGTCAAGTCGCGCGACGCTCCGGGCCCGCTCCTTGGCAGCCCCCCGGGCCACCGCCATAATGCCGGCGGGTTGCGCGCCGCGTCGGCGGCGCGGCGGAGAGCGGGGGGTACGCCATGAAGCTCGACATCTACAACCACATCTTTCCGGTCAGGTATTTCGAGCGGATGCAGGAGGTCATCCCCAACAAGGGGCCGATCAAGCGCTGGCTCAACATCCCGGTGCTCTACGATGTCGACGCCCGGCTGCGGATGATGGACTCGTTCGGCGAGTACCAGCAGATCCTGTCCAACTCGATGCCGCCGATCGAGTTCATCGCCGGCCCCGAGCGGACGCCCGAGCTCGCCCGACTCGCCAATGACGGCATGGCGGAGCTCTGCCGGCGCTACCCGGACCGCTTCCCGAGCTTCATCGCCTCGCTGCCGATGAACAACATGGACGCCACGGTGGACGAGATCGACCGCGCGATCGGCGAGCTCGGCGCGTGCGGCGTGCAGATCTTCAGCCACGTCAACAACCGGCCGCTCGACGAGCCCGAGTTCTACCCGCTGTTCGAGAAGATGGCGGGGCACGATCTGCCGATCTGGCTGCACCCGGCGCGCGCCGCCAACCACCCCGACTACCTGACCGAGGACAAGTCGAAATACGAGATCTGGTGGACCTTCGGCTGGCCCTACGAGACCTCCGCCGCGATGGCCCGGATCGTGTTTTCCGGCATTTTCGACAAGCTGCCCGACATCAAGATCATCTCGCACCATCTGGGCGCGATGATCCCCTATTTCGAGGGCCGCGTCGGGCCGGGCTGGGACCAGCTCGGCACGCGCACGGCGGACGAGGACTACGAGGCGCTGCTGGCCTCGATGAAGAAGCGCCCGGTCGACTATTTCAAGATGTTCTATGCCGACACCGCCACCTTCGGCTCGGATGCCGCGACCGATTGCGGGCTCGCCTTCTTCGGCATCGACAAGTGCCTGTTCGCCTCCGACTGCCCGTTCGATCCCGAGGGCGGGCCGATGTATATCCGCGAGACCATCCGCATCCTCGACGGGCTCGAGGTCAGCGACGCCGAGCGCGGCGCGCTCTATCTCGACAACGCGAAGAAGCTCCTGAAGCTCAACTAGGTCGACGCCCCGGGCGCCTCGCCGGTTTCCCGTCTTGACCGGCATCCTCGACGACCCCGCCCGGCGGCGCGGGCTGGTCGGCATCGCGCTCGCGGTCGGCGCGGCGCTCACCTTCACCGCGTCCACGGTAGCGGCGGTGTTCTCCTACGAGGGCGGCGGCGAGCCGCTGGCGGCGATCAGCTCGCGCTATATCGGGGCGATGCTGGTCTTCTTGCCGCTGCTGTATTTTTCGGGCACCGGCTTCACCCTGCCGCGCCGCGAGCGCCTGATCTCGCTCGCCCTCGGCGGCCTCGCCGCGATCCAGGCCTATTGCCTGTACACCTCGATCGCCCATATCGCGGTCGGGGTCACCTTCGCCATCTTCTACATCTACCCGATCCTGGTCGCCCTGATCGCCATCGCCTTCCGCCAGGACCGGATCACGCCGGCGATCGTGGTCGGGCTGGTGGCCGCCTTCGCCGGCCTGATGCTGGTCTTCGACGTGACCGGAGAGGAGTCCAATCTGTGGGGCTCGCTGCTCGCCATCGGCGCGGCGATCTCATGGTCGATCATCGCGGTGGCGAGCGGCGGGGTGATGCGCACCCAGGACCCCCGCCTGTTCACCTTTCACCTGCAGATTTCCGCCGGGCTGATCTATCTCGTGATCTGCCTGATCGCCGGCGACGTCGCGCTCCCCCAGACCGCCAAGGGCTGGGCCGGGCTGGTCACGCTGCCGCTGTTCTACGCCGTGTCCATGCTGGGCTATTTCGGGGCGATCGCGCTGATCGGCTCGATCCGCGCCTCGCTGCTGATGAACCTGGAGCCGGTGTTCACCATCGCCGCCGGGTTCCTGATCCTGGGCCAGGTGCTGACCCCGCTCCAACTCGCCGGCGCCGCGCTGGTGATCGGCGCAGTGCTCGCGGTCCGGATAGAAAAGGCGCGCCCGGGCACGCAGGACGCCGGTTCGTCCTAGTCGCGCTCGAACCTGGCCTTGCGCCGTTCGAGGAAGGCCTCGATCCCGGCGCGCGCATCGGTGCTGGTCTGGGTCAGGGCCGAGGCGACCGATTCGGTGAACAGCCCTTCCTGCCGCGACATGTCGGCGATGCGGCCGATCGCGCCGATCGCCATCGTGTTCACCATCGGCGCGTTGCCGGCGATGGTCTCGGCGAGCGCGATCGCCTTGTCCAGCGCCTCGCCCTCGCCCACCAAGTAATGCGACAGGCCGAGCGCCTGGCCTTCCTCGGCGGAGACCCGGCGTCCGGTCAGCATCATCTCGGTGGTGCGCCCGGCGCCGATGATGCGCGTGACCCGCACCGTCGCCCCGCCGCCGACGAAGATGCCGCGCTGGCCCTCGGGGAGCTGGTAGATCGCGCTCGGCTCGGCGACCCGCACATGGGTGGCGGCGGCGATCTCCAGCCCGCCCCCCATCACCGCCCCCTGCATGGCGGCGACCACGGGGATCCTGCCGAACTCCACCAAGTCGAGCGTGCGGTGCCAGTAGCGCGAGGTCTCGAAGGACTCGACCGGATCGCGCTCCTTGTGCTCCGCCAGGTCGAGCCCGGCGCAGAAATGCCGGCCCGCGCCGCACAGCACCAGCGCCCGCGCTTCCTCCGGGACCGCCTGGAAGAACCGGTTGATGTCCTGGATCAGCCGGGTGTCGACCGCGTTTCCCTTCTCCGCCCGATCGATGGTGAGGATCGCGACCGGCCCCCGCTGCTCGAACCGCAGCACGTCGCTTTCGAACTTCGTCACGTCGCAATTGACCCGGTTGTTTCGCGCCAGCTATAGGGGCCGTGGCTGGCGGTGTAAACTGACGGCGGTACTGCGGAAGGGGACGGGAATGGACATCGCGGGCATTTCGGCGCTGGTCACCGGCGGGGCGTCGGGCCTCGGCGCGGCGAGCGCCAGGCGTCTGGCCGGGCTCGGGGCGAAGGTCGGCATCCTGGATCTCAACGGCGACGGCGCGAAGGCCGTCGGCGCGGAGCTCGGCGGCGCCGGGGTGGGCTGCGATGTCACCGGCGCCGACGCGGTGGAGGCGGCGCTCGCCGAACTCTCGGATGCCGTGGGCGTGCCCCGGGTGGTGGTCAACTGCGCCGGTATCGGGGTTGCCGGGCGCATCGTCGGGCGCGGCGGCCCGATGCCGCTCGAAGCGTTCACCCGCGTGGTCGACATCAACCTGTTCGGCACCTTCAACGTCATGCGGCTCGCCGCCGCCGCCATGTCGGAGCTCGATCCGAACGAAGAGGGCGAGCGCGGGGTCGTCATCAACACCGCCTCGGTCGCCGCCTTCGACGGGCAGATCGGCCAGGCGGCCTATGCCGCGTCCAAGGGCGCCATCGCCTCGATCACGCTGCCGGCGGCGCGCGAATTCGCCCGCATGGGCGTTCGCGTCGTGACCATCGCGCCCGGCATCCTGGAGACGCCGATGTTCGACAACGTGCCCGAGGCCGCGCGCGAGGGGCTGCTCTCGATCACCCAGTTCCCGGCGCGTCTCGGCCTGCCCGAGGAATACGCGCATCTCGTCCAGCACATCGTGGAGAACCCGCTGCTCAACGGCGAGACCATCCGACTCGACGGCGCGGTCCGCCTGCCGCCGCGATAGCGAGGGAGGCCGCAATGGCCAAGACCCGGAACAAGGCCCGCGTGATGGGCATCAACCATGTCGTGCTCGAGGTCGACGACCTCGACGAGGCGCTCGCCTTCTACGGCGCCGTGTTCGAGTTCGAGCTGCGCGGGCGCGGCGAGACCAACGCCTTCATCGACATGGGCGACCAGTTCATCCAGCTCACCCTGAACAAGGGCGGCTCGCCCGACGTCAAGCGCCATTTCGGGCTGGTGGTGGACGACCGCAGCACGGTCCGCGCGGCGCTGGAAGAGCTCGGCGCGGAGATGATCGGCAACCGGCTGAATTTCCGCGATCCGTGGGGCAACCGCGTCGAGGTCGTGCCCTACGACAACATCCAGTTCACCAAGGCCGAGCCGGTCCTGCGCGGCATGGGGCTCGACGGGCTGGAGAAGACCGCCTCGGCGAAGGAAGAGCTGGCGAAGAAGGGGCTCGCCTAGCCGGCGGAGTCCGAGCCCCTACAGATCCCTCACATGGGGCAGGACTTCCTTCCCGAAGATCTCCAGCGAACGCATGATCCCGGCCTGTGGCAGCGAGCCGAAATCGACCAGCATGCCGATCTGGGTGATGCCGATATCGGCCAGCACCCGGATGCGCTCGATCGCCTGCTCCGGCCCGCCCATCAGGACGCGCCCCGGGAAGTAGGACTCGAAGGTGAAGCGCCGCTGGCCGGCGTCGCGCTGCTCGTAGCCCTTGTAGGCCACGGGGTCGGCCGGGTTGCGGGTGGCTTCGAGCCCGGCGTCGGCGTATTCGCTCATCGGCCCGTGCACCGCCGCTGCCAGCCTGGAATCGTCCCCCTCGGCCAGGAAATATGCGTGGTAGACGCAGCAGATCTCGTGATCCTCCAGCTTGCGCCCGGCGTCCCTGAGCGCGTCGCGGTACCAGCCGATGCGCTCGACCGCGATCTCGTGGTCGACGTGATAGGCGACGTAGAGCAGGTTGTGCCCCTCTTTTGCGGTCCATTCGAAGCTCTCGGGCGACAGGAGGCAGGCGACCCAGATCGGCGGGTGCGGCTTCTGGTAGACCGGAGGCAGGATCGGCAGTCCGGTCATCGCGGGCCGGAACCCGCCGTCGAATTCGAGCGTCGGCTCCGACCACGCCCGCCGGATCAGGGCGACCCCCTGCTCGACCCGCTCGCGGCTTTCCTTCATCGGGACGCCGAAGGCGTCGAACTCGTCGCGGATGAAGCCGCGCCCGACGCCGAAATCGAACCTGCCCTTGGAGAGCTGGTCGAGCGCGGCGGCCTGCTCGGCCACCCGCACCGGGTCGTTCAGCGGCAGGATCGTCGCCCCGGTGCCGAGCCGGATCCGCCCGGTCCGCCCCGCGAGGTAGGAGAGGAACGCGTAGTTCGCCGGCAGCAGGCCCCCGTGGCGGACGAAATGGTGCTCCACCATCCAGGCGTAATCGATGCCGATGCGGTCGGCGTAGACGACCTGCTCCACCATGTTGTGGTAATGGGTATGGGCGTCGCGGGTCTCGGGTAAATAGGTCGGCAGGTAGAACAGGCCGAATTTCATGCACGGCTCTCCGGAGGTGATCAGGGCGGCGGCCGGACAGTTTGCTGCGGCCGGGTCCGCGGACGCAACAGGGAGGTGACAGGCGATGGGCGAAGAGGAACGGCTGAGACGGGCCTTCGCGGCGGCGCGGCGGGCGGCGGCGAACGGCAACCCGCCTTTCGGCTCGGTGCTGGTCGACGCCGCGGGCGGGATCGTTCTCGAAGCCGAGAACGACATGATCACCACCGGCGACGTGACCGGCCATGCCGAGATCAACCTGATCCGCGAAGCCAGCCGCAAATTGGGCCCGGCGCTCGGCGGCTACACGCTCTATACGAGCTGCGAGCCCTGCGCGATGTGCTCGGTCGCCTGCTACTGGTCCGGGCTGGAGCGCATCGTCTTCGGGCTTTCCCATCCGAGGCTGGTCGAGATCCGCGGCGAAGGCGGGCCGCCGATGATGAACCTGCGCTGCCACGAGGTCGCCGAACGCGGCGTGCGCGGGATGGCGGTGACCGGCCCCATGCTGGAGGACGAGGCGGCGGCGCTGTTCGGCTAGGCCGTCAGCCGCCGTTTTCCGCCGCGATCAGCCCGTCGACCACCTGGCGGGCGAGGATGGTGCCGCCGTCGATCGCCACGTCGACCGTGCGCACCCCGCTCGAGTCCGCCTCGATGGAGGCCTGCTGCGCCTCGAGGATCGCGCGATCCTCCTCGAAGATGCCGCAGACCACACGATGCCACCATTCGCCGAATTCGCCGTCGGTCGGCCGGAAGTTGCGCGACACCGCCCAGAAATAGTTGGTCGTGCTCTCCGTCTCGGGCGTCAGGCAGTCGAGCACGAAGAACCGCACCCCGGCATTGGGGTCGTTGTTCCCGGGCGGCACCGCGCGCACCTCGACATGCACGAAGCAGGGCGGCTGGAAATGGACCAGCTGGTAGCGGTCGATATTGGCGTCGCTCCCGGCCGCCCGGGCGAAAAAGGGCGGCGGCGGGATGTCGCGCATGATGCGGTCGACGAAAACCTCGTTCCCCTCCCGGCGCGACTCGATCGGCGTCTCTGCGACGGCGTCGTTGCCGATGCTGGAGCTGTGCACATAGGTCTCGTGCGACAGGTCGATCAGATTGTCGACCAGGAGCTGGTAATGCGCCCGGACATGGAGGCGGTCGCGGAACGGCACCCAGCCGTCCTCGTCGAGCCCGGGCATCGCCGGCAACAGCGACGCATCGGCGGCCTCGGGCGCCCCCATCCAGACCCAGATCCAGCCGTATTTTTCCACCAGCGGGTAGGCGCGCACGGCGGCGCGGCGCGGCACCCGGTCCTGCCCCGGCACGGCGACGCACCGCCCCTCCGGGTCGTAGGCGAAGCCGTGATAGCCGCAGACCAGCCGGTCGCCAGCCAGCCGGCCCCGGGAGAGCGGCAGGCGGCGGTGGATGCAGCGATCGGCGAGCGCGCGAGCGGTCCCGTCCTCGCTGCGGAAGAACACGATGGGCTCGCCGCACACCGAGCGCGCGAGCGGGGTGCGGCCGATTTCGGCGGCCGTGGCCGCGACGTACCAGGCCCGTTTGACGAACATGCCTCCCTCCCCGACGCCGCTATGGTGGCATCCCGGCCGCTAGGCGTCGACCGCCCAGCGCGCCTTGCGGCGTTCGAGGAACGCACCGATCCCCTCCTGGGCGGCGTCCGACATCCGGGTCCGGACGTTCCAGCCGAGCCCGGTCTCGAACAGCGCCGGGTCCGGCCCGTAGCCGAGATCGGCGACCAGCTGCTTGGTGCCCGCGATCGCCTCCGGCGAGGCGGGGATGCCCCTCCACCCGGGCGTCGAGATCGGCGGCGTCCGCCGCCACCTCGTGGACCAGGCCCGCGCGCGCGGCCATATCGGTCCCGAACACCACCGCGCCGGTCGCGAGGTAGCGGAACCAGCCCGCGCCGATCCTCGGCAGCAGGAACCCCGCGATGATGCCGGGGGCGAGGCCGAGCCTGACTTCCGACAGGCAGAACCTGGTGTCCGCTTCGGCGATGGCGACGTCGCAGCACGCGACCAGGCCGAGCGCGCCGGCCATCGCCGCGCCGTGCAGCCGGCCGACGAGCATTTTGGGGCAGGCGGCGGCCGCCGCGTAGACCCGTTGCAGCCGCGCCGAGTCACGGGCCACCTCGTCCTCGCTGGCGCCCCGGGTGTCGCGCATCCAGTTGAGGTCGCCGCCGGCCGAGAACACCTTGCCGTTGCCGCGGAGCACGATGGCGCGCACCCCCTCGTCGGCGCCGAGGCGGTCGAACGCCGCCAGCAGCTCGTCCATCATCGCGGGGTCGATCGCGTTGCGCCGCTCCGGGCGGTCGAGCGCGATCGTCGCGATCCCGCGCGCATCTGCCTCCACGTCGATCGTCCGGTCGGGCTCCATCGCGCGCTCCAGTCTTCAATCGGGGATCCGCAGGCGCCCCTTGATCACCTTCCGGGTCGGGGTCAGCGGCATGTCGTCGACCAGGATCAGCCGCTCCGGCCATTTCAGCCGGGCGATCCCCTGGGCTTCGAGCCAGGCGGCGAGATCGCCGAGCCCGGGCGCCGCGCCGTCGCGGGGGATGGCGAAGCAGCACGCCCGCTCGCCCAGCACCGGGTCCGGCATGGGGACGATCGCCGACTGGACGATATCCGGGTGGCGGTCGATCGCCTCCTCGACATCGGCCGGGTTGATCTTGACGCCGCCGCGGTTGATCAGGTCCTTCTCGCGCCCGGTGATCGACACCGCGCCGGTCGCGTCGATCACCGCGCGGTCGCCGGTGCGGTACCAGCCATCGGCGGTGAACGCGGCCGTGTTGGCCTCGTCGTTGCGGTGATAGCCGTCGAACACCGAGGCGCCGCGGATCTGCAACGCGCCCTCCTCGCCCGCCGGCAGCGGGGCGTCGTGGGCATCGCACACCCGGGCCCGGTTTCCCGGGCTCGGCCGTCCGCAGCCCCATGCCGCCCGCTCGGCATCCTCCCAGGGCCGGGTGAACATGCCGCACTGGCACTCGGTCATCCCCCAGAGCTGGGCGATTCGGCCGCCCCCCAGCGCCGCCTGCGCCCGGCGATAGAAATCCGGCGCGGCCTTGGCGCCCGAGACCACGCAGTAGCGCACCGGGGCGAGCGTGTCGCCCGCGAGCAGCCCCGCTTCGAGGCAGGACGCGATATGCGCGGGCGCGGCGAAGATGTGGGTCGGTTCGAAGGCCTGTACCGCCTCGACCAGGCCGGGGGGCGAGAACGCCGGCAGGAGCGCCGTCGCGCCGCCGCCATAGAGCGTGAGGTGGAACGAATAGAGCCCGAACAGATGGCTGTAGGGCGCGGCCGACAGCATGATCGACCCTGGGCCCATCTGCTTTTCGCTGCAATTGAGCCGGGCGTTGGCGAGGAACCGGCGATAGTCGGTCAGCACCGCCTTCGGGCTCGACGACGTGCCGGAGGTGAACAGCATGACGTAGGCGTCGTCAGCGGCGGGCGGCGGCGGCAGCGCGGCGCCGGGGCGCGGCACGTCGTCGAAGGCGAGGGTGCCCCGGGGCGCCGCTCCGCCCACGGCGACCACATGGGCGAGCGAGGGGAGATCCGGCTTGAGCGCGGCGATGTCCGCCGCCGGGCGCCTGTCGCCCGCCGTCGCCGCGGCGAACACCAGCCGGGCGCCGGCATGGCGAACGATGTCGGCGGCTTCGCGCGGACCGTAGGGCATGTGGATGGTGCTGGTCATCGCGCCGAGGCGGGCGGCGGCGAGCAGCACGTAGAGGAACGCCGGCAGGTTGGGGAGCTGGACCGCGACCGCGTCGCCGCGGCCGATGCCGAGCGCGGCAAGCCCGCCGGCCAGAGCATCGACCCGCTCGGCGACGCCGCGCCAGTCGACGGCCTCCCCGGCGGCGAGAAGCGCCGGCGCATCGCCGCGATCCCGCACACAGCGCTCCAGCAGGCTGGTCAGCGTGTCGTCGGTCCAGAATTCGGACCCGGCAGCGGAGCTGTTCTGCGTCATGTCGGGCAACCGGGGGAGTTATGGCGACCCCAACGGGAGTCGAACCCGTGTCTTCAGCGTGAAAGGCTGATGTCCTAGGCCTCTAGACGATGGGGTCGTGGCGCGATTGGTAGCCGCGGAGTCGGCGGAAATCAACCGCTACCTCGCCCGGCGCGGCGCTCGTCCGGCGCTTGCGGGCGAGGCCGGCCGGTCTGCACCGGATCTTGCGGATCGTGGCCGTAGCGCCGACGCGCGATCAACCGGCGCTGGGCGACGGCCAGCTTGAGCGACCAGACGTAACCGATCCAGGCGGCGGCGATCGCGTAGGGTGGGCAGCCCACCAGCATCGCAAGCCCCCACCCGGCGACGACGACGTCGTAATAGACATTCGGCGACGAGGCCGCGCCCGGCAGGTAGTCGGTCGTCGCCTCGCCGGCGGTGTTGGCGTCCCAGAGCTGAAGGAAACCCGCATAGCCGGTGAGGTCGTCCCAGCGCCCGAGCAGCACCTGCCCGGTCACGTAGAACAGGTAATAGGCGGGCAGCACAGTGGCGAAGTTGGTCACCCAGGTCCATGCCATCGCGTGGATCACGTTGAAGTCCCAGCGCGGCGCGAAGCGCCGGAACGCGAACCAGTTGGCGAGCACGAACATCATCTGGATGCCGACGGTCGGGGTCATCGCCCAGAACAGCCCGACCGCCACCCCGCGGGCGGTGTATTGCGGCGGGTGCCGGCTGCGCTTGATGGGAACCACCAAGCGGTAGCGCAGCCAGCGCCCAAGCCGGACCAGGCCGTTCCGGCGCCGACAGGGCTGTGTTCCGGCCGCAGGCAAGCTCCGCCCCTTCGTCATCCCCTTCGGCCCGCGCGGCGGCATTCCGGCCTTCGCATCACAGCCTCGCCGCGTCCTCGATCGTCAGCTGGACCGCGTCCCGGCCCTGCCACCGATCCGCCCCGAGGTGACCCGCCAAATGGAGCGGCGCGCCGCCGCTCCCCAGCAGGGCGTCGCCGAGGGCGGTGCCGACGGAGCGGAAGGCGATCCCCTTGAGCCGGGCTCCGCCTTCGGCGCCGACGAGGAAACAGCGGACATGATCCGATCCGACCACGTCGGCGCGGGCCACCCTGACCCGCGGCAGGGCGAAGCGCGGCCGCGGATTGCCGGAGCCGAAAGGTCCCACCGCTTCGAGCGCTTCGACGATCTTTGCGGTGGCGCCGGCCGGCGTCAAGGCGCCGTCTATCGCCAGCCCGACCGCCGGAATCCGGTGATCGAGCTGCCGCCCGACATGGTCGTCGAGGAACGCCTTGAGGTCGGCGATCCGATCCGTCGCCACGGTAAAGCCGGCCGCCATCGGATGCCCGCCGCCGGCGACCAGGAGCCCCGCCTGGCGGGCCGCGATCACCGCCGAGCCGAGCGCCGCGCCCGGGATCGACCGGCCGGAGCCCTTGGCCAACGCGCCGTCCACGGCGAGCACGCAGGCGGGGCGGTTGAAGCGCTCGCGCAGCCGCGAGGCCACGATGCCGATGACGCCCGGATGCCAGCCCTCTTCGGCAACCAGGACCACCGGCTCGCGCGCGCTGTCGGCCGCCTCGTGCTGGGCGTCGGCGAGGTCTATCGCGCGTTCGAGAACAACCGCCTCGATCGCGCGCCGCTCCCGGTTGTAGCCGTCCAGCCTGGCGGCGATTTCCGCCGTCGCGGCCGGATCGTCGGTAGACAGCAGCCGCACCCCGAGCCCGGATTCGCCCACCCGTCCGCCGGCATTGACCCGGGGGCCGAGCACGAATCCGGCATGGTAGGCGCCGGGGCGCTCGTCGATCCCGGCGATGTCGGCGAGCGCGGCGATCCCCGGATTGCCGCGCCTGGCCATGATCTTCAGCCCCTGGGCGACCAGCGCCCGGTTGACGCCGGTCAGCGGCACCACGTCGCAGATGGTTCCGAGCGCGACGAGGTCGAGCCAGGCCATCAGGTTCGGTTCGGGATGACCTTCGCCGTACCAGTGGGCTTCCCGCAGCGCGCGGTTGACCGCGACCGCGAACAGGAAGGCGACGCCGACGGCGGCGAGCTGGCGGCAATCGTTGTCCTCGTCGAGCCGGTTGGGGTTGACCACCGCGACGGCCTCGGGCAGCGCCGCCTCCGCGACATGGTGGTCGAGGACGATGACGTCGAGCCCGAGCGCGGCGGCCTCGGCCAGCGGCTGGTGCGCCGTGGTCCCGCAATCCACGGCGATCACCACCGAGACGCCCTCCGCCTGGAGCGCGCGAAGCCCGCCGGAGTTCGGGCCGTAGCCCTCCTTCATCCGGTCGGGGACGTAGACCGGGAGACGGTGGCCGATGGAGGCGAAGAAGCGCGAGAGCAGCGCCGCCGAGGTCGCGCCGTCGACGTCGTAATCGGCGAACACCCCGACGCGTTCGCCGTCATTGATCGCCCGGACGATCCGGTCGCAGGCCAGGTCCATGTCGCGCAGCGTGGACGGGTCGGGGAGAGCGCCGCGCAGGGTCGGGTTGAGGAACGCGTCGACCCGGTCGGTTTCGACGCCGCGCCCGGCGAGCACGCGGGCGACGATTTCCGGCAGGCCGTTCGCCTCGGCGATAGCCAGCGCCTGGCGATCGTCGGCCGGGCGCGCATGCCAGCGCTTGCCGGTGACCGAGCGGTCGACGTCGAGGAAGGCGCGTTCGGCGGCGGGCGCCTCGGTCATCGGGTTCCCCGGTCGGGCCGCCGCACCCGGCCTAGCCGAGCCCGCCCTTGCGCTCCAGGTTGTGATGGGCCTCGACCAGCCGCACCGTCCCGGTCTTCGAGCGCATGACCATGGAATGGGTGTAGGCGCGTCCGGCCTCGCGCCTGACGCCGCGCAGCATGGTGCCGTTGGTCACCCCGGTGGCGGCGAACATCACGTCCCCGTTGGCGAGGTCCAGGAGCCCGTATTTGCGGTCGAGATCGGCAATCCCGCAATTCGCCGCGCGGCCCCGCTCCTCGTCGTTGCGGAAGATCAGCCGGCCCTGCATCTGCCCGCCGATGCACCTCAGCGCGGCGGCCGCGAGCACGCCCTCCGGCGCGCCGCCGGACCCCAGATAGATGTCGACGCCGCTCTCCGGCTGCGAGGTCGCGATCACGCCCGACACGTCGCCGTCGGTGATCAGCATGATGCGGGCGCCCGCTTCGCGCACCCCGGCGATCAGCTCTTCGTGGCGCGGCCGGTCGAGGATGCAGGCGACGAGGTCGGAGACATACACCCCCTTGGCTTGGGCAAGGCTCTTGAGGTTGTCGCCCGGGCGCTCGTCGAGATCGACCACGCCGTCGGGCAACCCGCCGCCGACGGCGATCTTGTCCATGTAGACGTCGGGCGCGTTGAGAAACCCGTCCTCCTCGGCCATCGCCACCACGGCGAGCGCGTTGGTCAGCCCCTTGGCGGTGATCGTCGTGCCCTCGAGCGGGTCGAGCGCGATGTCGATCTTGGGTCCGCCGCCGGCCCCCACCTTCTCGCCGATATAGAGCATCGGCGCCTCGTCGCGCTCTCCCTCGCCGATCACCACCGTGCCCTCGATGGCGAGGCTGTTGAGCGCGCCCCGCATCGCATCCACCGCGACCTGGTCGGCCGCCCGCTCGTCGCCGCGCCCCATCAGCCGCGATGCCGCGAGCGCCGCCGCCTCGGTGACCCTGACCACCTCGAGCGCAAGGTTGCGGTCCATCTTCGAGGCGGGCTCGGTCATGATTTCGCTCCCTTCGATCGTCAGCTTACCAGCGATTCGATGCGAATCATGTGCGGCGGCTCGACCACGCTGCCGATGCGCTCGATCCGGGCGAGCGCGCGCGACATGGCCGCTTCCCCGGTCTCGTGGGTGGTCAGCACCACCGGCACCGGCCCGCCCGGCGCGCGGCCGCGCTGGATCATCGATTCCATCGAGATCTGCTCGTCGCGCAGCGCCGCGGCGACGTCCGCGATGACACCGGGCCGGTCGACCACCATGAGGCGCAGGTAGTAAGGGCCGACATGGCGGTCCATCGCCGCGGTCTCGGCCGGCAGGAGATCCACCGCCGGCGCGGCGAAGACCGGCAGGCGGAGGCCGCGGGCGAGATCGACGAGATCGGCGACCACCGCCGACGCGGTCGGGCCCGCCCCGGCGCCGCGCCCCTCATAGACCGTGGTGCCGACGCTGTCGCCCTCCGCGACGACGGCGTTGAACACGCCCTCGACGCGGGCCAGCGGCGCGGTTTGCGGGATCATGCAGGCATGCACCCGTTGCTCGATGCCGTGCCCGGTGCGCCGGGCGATGCCGAGCAGCTTGATCCGGTAGCCGAGCTCGTCGGCGAAGACGATGTCGTCGGCCGAGACATGCCGGATGCCCTCGACATGGACGCCGTCGAAATCGACCTCGGTGCCGAAGGCGAGCGCGGTGAGAATGGCGAGCTTGTGCGCCGCGTCGATGCCGTCGATGTCGAAATGCGGGTCGGCCTCGGCGTAGCCGAGCGCCTGCGCGTCGGCGAGCACCGCGTCGAACGGCCTGCCGGTCGTGCGCATTTCGGTGAGGATGTAGTTGCAGGTCCCGTTGAGGATGCCGTAGATGGCGGCGATCCGGTTGGCCGCGAGTCCCTCGCGCAGGGCCTTGACGATGGGAATGCCGCCGGCGACGGCCGCCTCGTAGCCCAGCGTCCGGCCCGACGCCTCGGCGCGCCGCGCGATGACGGTGCCGTGCTTGGCGAGCAGCGCCTTGTTGGCGGTCACCACGTCGCGGCCGGCATCGAGCGCCGCCTCGCAGGCCGCCCTGGCGATGCCGTCGGCGCCGCCGATCAATTCGACGAAGACGTCCGCCTCGGCCTCGCGCGCCATCGCCGCCGCGTCGTCGAACCAGGCGACGCCGCCGAGATCGATGCCGCGGTCGCGGTTCCGGTCGCGCGCCGAGACGGCGACCACCCGGATCGGCCGCCCGGCGCGCCCGGCCAGGGTCTCGGCCCGGTCCCCGAGCAGCGCGAAGACGCCCGCGCCGACCGTGCCGAGACCCGCTAGCGCGACCGCGAGCGGCGCCATCAGCCCTGCGCCGCCTGCTTGGGCATGGCGACCAGGCTGTCGGTGTCGGAAAGAAAGCGCCGCACGTTGCGCGCCGCCTGGCGGATCCGGTGCCGGTTCTCGACCAGCGCGATCCGCACATAGCCTTCGCCGTACTCGCCGAACCCGACGCCGGGCGAGACCGCGACCTTCGCCCGGTCGAGCAGCAGCTTGGAGAATTCGAGCGAGCCGATATTGGAGAAGCGCGGCGGGATCGGCGCCCAGGCGAACATGGTCGCGTCCGGCGGCGGTATCTCCCACCCGGCGGCGCCGAAGCTCTCGACCAGCACGTCGCGGCGCCGGCGGTAGAGCGCCCGGGTCTCCTCGATGCAGCCCTGCGGGCCGTTGAGCGCCGCCACGGCGGCGACCTGGACCGGGGTGAAGGCGCCGTAGTCGAGATAGGATTTTACCCGCGCCAGCGCCTCGATCAGCTTGCGATTGCCGACCGCGAAGCCGATGCGCCAGCCCGGCATCGAGTAGGTCTTGCTGAGCGAGGTGAACTCCACCGCGATGTCGATCGCGCCGGGCACCTGCAGGATCGACGGCGGCGGGTTGTCGTCGAAATAGATCTCGGCATAGGCGAGGTCGGAGATGACGTAGATGCCCCGCGACCGGCAGAAATCGACCACCTCCTCGTAGAACCCGAGATCCACGACATGCGCGGTCGGGTTGGCCGGGAAGTTGAGAATCACCGCAAGCGGCTCGGGCACGCTGTAGCGCGCCGCGCGCTCGATCTCCGCCAGGAAGTCGATGCCGGGGCCGACCGGGACGTGGCGCAGCGCGCCACCGGCGATGATGAAACCGTAGGCGTGGATGGGGTAGGACGGGTTGGGGACGATGACCACGTCGCCCGGGCTGGTGATCGCCATCGCCAGGTTGGCGAAGCCCTCCTTGGAGCCCAGCGTGGCGATGGCTTCGCGGTCGGGGTCGAGCGTCACCCCGAAGCGGCGTTCGTAATAGGCCGCGATGGCCCGCCTCAGCCCGCGGATGCCGCGCGAGTTGGAGTAGCGGTGGGTCTTCGGGTCCTGCACCGCCTCGACCAGCTTGGCGACGACATGCGGCGGGGAGGGCGCGTCCGGATTGCCCATGCCGAAATCGATGATGTCGTCGCCGGCCGCGCGCGCCGCCGCCTTCATCGCGTTCACCTCGGCGAACACGTAGGGCGGCAACCGCTTGATCCGGTAGAATTGCTGCTCGCTTTCGGGCACTGCGCTCATGGCTCGATCGGCTTTCCGACTCCCGTGCGATCCGGCCGCGGGGCCGAACCGTCATCGGCGGCGAAACTGCATGGTTTGGCTGGCTCTGACAACCCGGCAGGGCGCCATCGGCCCGCCGAATCGCGCATCCTGCCGGTGCAGCGCCGTTCCGCGACGAATTGCCGCGGTTGCTCGCTGACCGCCCGCCGCACCCGTCTAGCGCGCGCCCTCGGTCGAAGCCCGGGGCGGCGCGGTAAGCTGGTCGCTCTGGCGCGGGATCGGCTCGCCGGTATGGCGGGCGTTCTCGCGGTCGGCGATCAATCCGTCCGCCATCTTCTCGCGCAGCGCGTCCCAGTCCGGCGCGGACGCGCGGGCGGGCTCGACCGCCTGCGTTTCTTCGGCGCCTTTTTTCTCCGTCTCCGATGAAGAAAACCAGCCGGCGGGGTTCAGCGACTCGGCCGCACCGCAGGCGCCGAGCAGCACCGCCAGCGCGACCAACCCCGCAGCAACAAACGGCGCTCTCTTCACTCTGAAATCCCGCCCGAAAGGCCGGTGCGCGCGCCCGGCGGTGAACCGGTCTCCATGATAGGGCCGGCCATGGCCGCGATCAAACGGTGCGTCCAGGCTTGCATTTGGCGGTCTGTTTCAACACCGTGCCGCCGCGGGCTCGACGGGTCACGGGGGCGGCGGTGGAGAAGATCGACGGGGATGCGTTCCGCAGGCGCTTCGAGCGCCATCTGAGCTGGGTGCTGAGCGCCGGCAAGGGCGGCGAGCGGGGCGATTTCAGCGGGCTCGACCTCGATGGCGCGAATTTGCACGGTTACACGCTGCACGGGGCGCTGTTCGCCGGTGCGAGCCTGCGCCGGGCGGAGCTCAGGCGCGCCGAGCTCCGTGGCGCCGATCTGGCCGGGGCCGATCTCGGCGGCGCGTTCCTGCACGATGCGGTGCTGACGGATGCGTGCCTGCGCGGCGCGCGGCTCGCCCATGCGGAGCTGGTGCGGGCCGATCTCGCGGGCGCCGATCTTTCGGGCGCCGATCTCGCGGGGGCCGATCTCCTCCACGCCGTGCTCGACGGCGCCGTGCTCGACGGCGCCGAGCTGACGACCGTGCTCAGCCTCAAGCCCGGGCAGCTCGTCAAGGCGCGTCTGACCCCGCGGACCCGGCTGCCGGAGGGCTTGACGGATCTGTTAGCCTGAAAGGTTGCGCCGTCTCTCCGCGATCACGCGATGTCGACGGTGAGCCTGCCGATCCCCTCGACGACGCCCTCCAGCCGGTCGCCGCGCTCGACCTTGCCGGGCCCCTTCGGCGTGCCGGTGAAGATCAGGTCGCCCGGCTCCAGCCGGCTGAGCGCCGACAGCCGCGCGACGATTTCGGCGACCGGCCAGATCAGGTCGGACAGATCGCCGCGCTGGCGCTCCGCCCCGTTGATGGCAAGCGTGATCGCGCCGCGCGCGGGATGGCCGATGTTCTCGGCGAGCGCGAGGTCGCTCACCGGCGATGCGCCGTCGAAGCTCTTGCAGAGATCCCAGGAATGCTGGTCGGCGATACAGGCATGCATGACGTCGCGCCGGATCATGTCGAAGCCGACGGCGTAGCCGAAGACGTGGTCCAGCGCCGCCGCGGGCGGGATGTCTGCACCGCCCCTGCCGATCGCGGCGACCATCTCGACCTCGGGCTCCAGCTGCTCCGTCCCCGGCGGGTAGGGCAGCGCGCTGCCGTCGGGGATCACCGAATCCGCCGGCTTGAGCGAAACGCCCGGCTTCGAGCCGCCGGCCCCGCCCAGCCCGGTCTCCCGGGCATGGGCGGCGTAGTTGCGCCCGATGGTGTAGATCCGGCGCACCGGGAAGCGGAGACCGCTGCCCGCGATGCCGACCGTCGGGGGGGCGGCGAGGGGTATGGCGTAGCTCATGCCCGTCTCCCTGGCTCGCTCATGTCCTGCCCGGCAGGGTGACCGTTCCGGCGGCGTCGATTCTCGCGCGCAGCCCGGTGCGCCACCAGCGGTCGCCGGTGAAGCGGTTCCGGTTCGCCGCCTCGTCGTCGAGATAGGAGGGCGCGAGAGTCGGACCGCGAAGCTCCAGCGCGCCGTCTCCTTCGCCCGCAAGGATGTTGCCGTCCCGGTCGACCAGGCGCAGCGACACGCCGGGCGCCGGCATCGGCGTCTCGGGCGCGTCCGGCGCGGCAGCAAGCGCGAGCTGGGTCTCGGGCGCGATCCAGACCCGGCAACCCGTATCCGCCGCCAGCGTCAGCCGCGCGCCCGGCACCTCCCCGCCGAGCGCGACCGTCGCGCCCGCCTCGCACAGCGCGGCCCCCGAGGCGAGCGCCAGGTTGAGCGCGACCACGGCCCATGCGGGGTCGGGCGCGGCGACGGCGATGCGATCCGCCGGCGAGAGCCCGAAACGCGCGCTCGCCCAGTCGTTGCCGGCGAGCAGGGTGTGCGCGTTGTGGACCGATGCGCGCGGCGTCGCCCCGTCGAGCCCGGCGAACAGGATCGCGAGGGGATCGCTCGCCACCGCGTCGGCGTCCCAATCCTTCGGGACCGGGCCGGACAGCGCCTCGACCGGCGCGGCGATATCGAGCCCGGACGGCGCGGCGCCGCGCGTTATCAGCACGCGCGCGGACACCTTTTCCAGGCATCGCCGGAGGGTTTCCCGTTTCAGCCCGTCCGGCAGCGGGCACAGCACCGCGCTTGAAAGCGATGCCGCGGCGTAGGCGTGCAGCAGCGAGGACGGCCGCAGGTCGTCGGTCGCCACCACGTCGCCGCGGCCGATCCCGCGCTCGGCGAGCCCGGCGGCGAGCGACAACGCCCGTTCCAGCGCGGCCCGCCAGTCCGCCCCGCTCGCGCCGGCCGCCGCGGCGCCGAGCGCCGCCCCCCCCCCCCCCCCCGCCCGCCAGTCCAGCGCGCCCTCTTCCCCGTCGATCGCAAGGCCGCCGCCGTCGTCCCCGGCAAGCGCGCGCAGCCTGCTGGCCGGCGTGGCCGCGCCCCAGCGTCCGGTGCGGATGTGGCGGTCGGCCTCGCCCGCGTCGAATCCGAGGGCGGCGCGCAGCGCCATCGCCCGTTCGCCGAGGCTCGCCCGCGCTTCCACCGGAACGAAACGCTCCGCCCGGAAGCGCCGGCCGCCGCCGAGCTCGTAGAGCCGGTGGTAGTGATGGCGTTGGAACTTGCGGTGCTCCAGCAGCAGGCGGATGTGAGTGACCTGTTCGCGGGTGAGCCCGATGCGCTCGGCGATCTGGACGTCGGCCAAGCCGGCGCCGTCGCGCTGCGCCTCGATCTGCTCCCAGTCGAGCATGCGCACCGGATCGCCGATGCGGACCTGGATGTTGTGGCTCAGATCCCAGACGGTCTCGCCATAGGCCTCGACCATCTCCTCGGTCAGCCCGATCTGGACCCGGTTGAGGCCCCGCGTCATCTAGTCGTCGTCATCCAGCGCGTATTCGAAGCGCCGGATCGGATCGGCCTGCGGCGCCTGGGTGGCGATCGGGCAGACCCGCATGCATTCGAAGCACTGGGCGAGCAGCCCGCCGGAGCCGACCGACATCTTGTACCAGAGGATCTTCTGGTCGGCGTCGAACAGCGCGTCCTCGCGCTCGACCTCGTCCCTGGCCCCGACCGCGTCCGCGATCATCGACGGGACGGCCTCGAATTGCTGGGTCATCTCGGCGCAGGCCGCCATGTCGTAGCGCATCGCCGCCTGGTTGCCGTCGGCGTCGATCTCGCCCGACAGGCACTGCACCGGGCAGAACTTCATGCACGGGGTCTGGCCGGTCTTGCGCCACAGGCTGACGCAGGACGGCGCCGGGCAGGGGTTCTCCTTCATCGGCTCGTCGGGCGGCAATTCGAGCTCGGTGAACACCGAGGCGAAGTACATGTAGCCGAAATCCGGGTGCAGCAGGATGTCGCCGGCCAACGAGCGCGCGCCGATCCCGGCGACCTCCGCATGCAGCTTGAGGCTTTGCAGCGGCACCCTGGGCCCGGACTCGGTGTCCATGTCGGGCGGGCAGTAGATCGAGCGGACGCCGAAGCGGTTCTCGATGAAGAAGGCGCAGCCATAGGCGATCGTGTAGGCGCGGGACTCGGTGCTGCCGAAATAGCCGAGCGCCTTGGCCGGCAGCGCCCAGGCCCCCTGGGTCTGGCCGCCGACGCCGAGCGCGATCACCGATTTCACCCTGGGCATCAGGTCGGTCGGGCGGTGGCCGGGCGGCGCGATTCGCTCCAGCGCCGCCAGATCGGCGACGCCCACGGCGAGCGCGCCCTTGCGCTTGCAATAGGCGAAGATTTCTTCCTTCGCGGCCTGCGGGTCGATGTCCTCGCGCCTCGCCACCCGATCCTCCCCGTCTGCGGCGGGCGCCATCATAGCCGCGGCGGCAGCGTTGCGCACGCTCCGGCGACAGGGCACTCTCGCGCCAGGACACGCTTGGCGGAGACACCGAATGGCGAACATCCACCTGACGCTCGCGATGGACGAGTACGACCACACCCGCGACCTGCTGCAGGGCAAGGTCAACGCGGAGGGCATCGACCTGACCTGGCTCAACCTCGATGTCGAGGAGATCTTCTACCGCTTCGCGAGCGCCTTCGAGTGGGACGTTTCCGAGCTTTCCTTCGCCAAGTACTGCTCGATCATGTCGCAGCCCAACCCGCCGATCACCGGCATTCCGGTCTTTGTCTCCCGCGTATTCCGCCATTCGGCCTGGTATGTCGCGGCCGGGGGCGCGGTGCGGGCGGTTGCCGACCTCGCCGGCAAGCGGATCGGCATCCCGGAATGGTCGCAGACCGCGACGGTCTATGCCCGGGGCTGGCTCGCCGAGGATGCCGGTATTCCGCTGGACGGCGTCGAATGGGTGCAGGCCGGGGTCAACGAGCCGGGCCGGATCGAGCTCGCCCATCTCAAGCTCCCCGAAGGCATAAGCTACCGCCAGGTGCCCGACCGATCGCTCACCGAAATGCTGCTCGCCGGCGATATCGACGCGCTGGTCTCCGCCCGCCCGCCGCGCGCCTTCCTCGACGGGGGCGAGCGGATCGTGCGGCTGATCCCCGACTACCGGACGCAGGAGCAGGACTATTTCAGGCGGACCGGGATCTACCCGATCATGCACACCGTGGCGATCCGCCGCGACACCTATGACAGGCACCCGTGGATCGCGATGAACCTGCTGAACGGTTTCGAGGCGGCGAAGAAGCGGAGCGTCGCCAGGCTGACCAGCGTGACGCATTCGCAGATCCCGGTGCCGTGGATCTACGACAGCGTCCCCGAGCTCGGCGCCGAGATCTTCCCGGGCGGCGATTACTGGCCCTACGGGATCGAGCCCAACCGGCCGACCATCGAGGCGTTCCTGCGCTTCTGCCACGACCAGGGGCTGTGCCACCGGAGGCTCGAGCCCGAGGACCTCTACCCCGCCGAGGTGCAGTCGGTATTCCGCGTTTGACGCCGCTGGGCTATGGTGCGGCCGATTTTCCATCCACTGTCCAGACCGAGAGGCGCCATGAAACGGAGCAGGCTGGTGGGTGCGTTCACCTTCCTTCTGGGAGCAGCGCTCATGACCGGCGAAACCAATGCGGCCGATCCAGAGAACACGCTTTACATGGACCTCGAGCATGGCCGCGTGGTCATCGAGATGCGTCCCGATCTCGCGCCCAGGCATGTCGAGCAGATCAAGCGGCTCGCCCGGTCGGGGTTCTATGACGGGGTCGTGTTCCACCGCGTGATCGACGGCTTCATGGCGCAGGGCGGCGACCCGACGGGCACCGGAACCGGCGGGTCCGGCAACAGGCTGCCGGCCGAGTTCTCCAAAGAGCCGCATGTCCGGGGCGTCGCCTCGATGGCGCGCAGCAACGATCCCGACAGCGCCGACAGCCAGTTCTTCATCATGCTTGCGCCCGCGCCCCATCTCGACGGCCAGTACACCGTCTGGGGCAAGGTGACCGAGGGCATGGATTTCATCGACCAGCTCAAGCGCGGCGATCCCGGCCGCGGCGGCGTGGTGGAGAACCCGGACAAGATCGTCCGCATGCAGGTCGCCAAGGACGCGGAGACGGCCAACTAGGCGCGGCAGGCCGTGACCGCCGCCGCCCCCCGCGCGCTGCCCGGCCAGCGCACGGTGGTCTCGCTGATCAGCGCGGGGCACTGCTACAGCCATCTGAGCTCGATCGCGGTGGCGCCGCTGTTCCCGGCGCTGCGCGAGGCGTTCGACGTGAGCTATGTCGCGCTCGGCGCGCTGATGACGGTCTTTTCCATCGCCACCAGCGTCGCCCAGATCCCGGTCGGGCTGATGGTCGACCGCTACGGCGGGCGACCGGTGCTGGTGATCGGCCTGGTGCTGCTCGGCGGCAGCCTGGCGCTCGCCGGCGGGGCGGATGCCTATTGGCAGGTGGTCGCGCTGTTCGCCGTGGCGGGGCTCGGGAACAGCGTCTTCCACCCGGCCGACCTGTCGATCCTGGCGCGCCGGGTCGACCGCGCCTGGCTCGGGCGCACGGTGAGCCTGCACAGCTTCGTCGGCTATGTCGGCTGGGCCATCGCGCCGGTGTCGATCGCCGGGCTGAACGCGGCGTTCGGCTGGCGCGGCGCGCTGCTGGGCGCCGGCATTGTCGGTCTCGCGGTCGCGGCGCTGATCCAGTGGCGCAGGACGGCGTTCGACCACGAGCCCGGCGCCGCGCCCGCCGGCGAGGCCCGGCGAGCCGAACGCTTCGATATCCGCACCCGGCTGATGGCGATGACGGACGGGCCGATGATCCGCATCTTCCTGTTTTTCATGTTCACCTCGATGACCATCGGCGGTCTCGCCGGGTTCCTCGCGATCGCGATGATGGAGCTGTTCGGCGCCGATCTCGCCGGCGGCAATCTCTCGCTCACGGTGTTCATGGTCACGATGGCCGGCGCGGTGCTGTTCGGCGGCGTGGTCGCGGACCGGACCTCCGCCCATGACAGGCTCGCTGCATGGACCGTGGCCGGCGGGGCGGCGGCGCTCGCGCTGCTCGCCTTCGGATTCGGCGGCTTCCTCGCCGGGCTGGCGACAATCGCCGCGAGCGGCTTCCTGCTCGGCGTCTCCAGCCCCTCGCGCGACCTGATCGTCCGCGCGCGCGCCCCCGCCGAGTCGCTGGGCCTTGCTTTCGGTTTCACGTCGACCGGGCTCAGCATCGGCTTCGCGCTCGGTCCGATCGCCGTCGGAGGTCTGATGGATCTCGGCCGGCCCGAGCTCGCGATACTGGTGCTGGCCGCGGTCAGCGGGCTCGCCGTGCTCGTTCTTGCCGCAGGGCGGAGAGTGGCGCCGGCGCAATGATCGCGGGCTCCGCGGAGCACCACCGCGCGGTCTGGCGCCTCTCCGTCCCGATCATCCTGTCCAACCTGTCGGTGCCGCTCCTGGGCGCCGTCGACACCGCCGTGGTCGGGCACCTGCCGGAGCCGCACCATCTGGGCGCGGTGGCGCTCGGCAGTATGGTGTTCAACTTCATCTACTGGGGCTTCGGCTTTCTCCGCATGGGAACCGGGGGGCTGACCGCGCAGGCCCACGGCGCCGGCGATTCGGGCGAGGTGCGGGCCGCGGTCGCGCGCGGTCTGATCCTCGCCGGCGCCATCGCGCTCGTCACCGTCGCCGCCCAGGGGCCGATCGTCTTCCTCGTGTTCGAAGCGGTCGAGGCGAGCGCCGAGGTCGAAGCCTCGGCGCGGGTCTACGTGCTGACGCGGATCTGGGGCGCGCCCGCCGCGCTCTCCATCTACGTCATCCTGGGCTGGTTTCTCGGCATGCAGAACACCAGGGCGACGCTCTATGTCCAGCTCTGGATGAACGGCCTCAACATCGTCCTCGACGTGGTCTTCGTGGTCGGTTTCGAATGGGGCGTGTTCGGGGTCGCGCTCGCCACCGTGATCGCCGAGTTCGCCGGGCTCGGCCTCGCGCTCTGGCTGATGCGGGGCGCGCTCCGCGAGATCGCCGGCCGGCTCGACTGGGCCCGCGTGCGGTCGCGCAGGCGGATGCGCATGACGCTCGGCCTCAATGCCGACATCTTCGTCCGCACCGTCTGCCTGGTCTTCGCCTTCGCCTGGTTCACCGCCCAGGGCGCCAGGCTCGGCGACGTGCTGCTCGCCGCCAACGCGGTGCTGATGAACTTCCAGCTCTTCATGGCGCACGGGCTCGACGGCTTCGCCCACGCGGCCCAGGCGATGGTGGGGCGCGCGGTGGGCGCCGGCGACCGGGCCGAGCTGCGGGCGGCGATCCGCGTCTCCTCGTTCTGGGCCGCGGTCACCGCTTCCGGGCTGGTCCTGGTCTACGGCGTGGCCGGGCCGGGGATCGTCGCCCTGCTCACCGGCATCGAAGACGTGCGCAACGCCGCCGGCGCCTATCTTCCCTGGGCGGCGGCGATGCCGGCGCTCTCGGTCGCCGCCTTCCAGCTCGACGGCATCTTCCTCGGCGCGACGCTCGGACGGCAGATGCGCAACATGATGATCGTCTCGGTGGCCGCCTATCTCGCGCTCTGCGCCCTGCTGATCCCGGCCTGGGGCAATCACGGCCTGTGGTTCGCCTTCGCCGCCTTCATGGCGCTGCGCGGGGTTACGCTGGGCGCCGCCTACCCGGCGGTGCGGCGCTCGATTCCGGGGTAGGATACCCGTTATACCCGATACACGCAGGGATTGAGGTGACGGCCCGTTTTCGGCAAATTTGTGTCCTATCGGCATCGGACAGGAAGGAAGATAGATGGGTGTCAGCGTGATCGGAAGATACCCGCGCTACATTGAGGTATCCGACGATCTTGGGGCTCGAAGGTTCGTTATCGGCTCGGCTTGGGCAGCGTTACCTGATGATGAGGCGCGCTGGGCGGCAAACAGATATTTCCATGACAAAACATGACACCCCCTTCCTGACCCCTACTGACCCTTCCTGTCCGATCGATCGAGTACAATTGGGAACGGGCAATCAGATGAGCCCGTTTGTCCCTTTCTGTCCCCGAATCCCGTCAAGCCGGACAGGCGGTCCTCAGCGAAGGGTTACACAGGAAGATCGATTCAAGGGGATTCTCGCGGCCTGAACTTCAACCGGAATACACCTTAGCCGAGCCGCCAGGCTGTCCGAAAAGGCGAGGCCACCTCACTTCTCCTCGTCCGACAAGAACCGGCGTGTCCGACGCCCCACCGTAACCCCTCGCCGATAATGTCCATTAGCCGATAATGGACACTATCGACCTCCGGAACCTCGCCAGACACTGCCGCTCAGAACCGACCCGCCACAAGGCCGGTCACGCCAGACGCTTACCAGCTAACCGCGATGGCCAAGGTGATCATGGCGGCGATTGCCGCAAGGAGCGAAAACAGGGTCCAGCGATACGCGCCGGTGCCTTCTTGAACGGCCGCTTTCGAGAGCCTCATAGCTATTCGGTCCTTAGTATGGTTAGTCGAAGTGGCCCCCGACTGCGGCGGCCGACGTCGTGTCCAGCGCATTGGCGCGAAAGG
>MPNO01000025.1 GCA_002239065.1 Defluviicoccus sp. bin129
CCGGCGCGCCCGCCGAGCCGGCCTCGCTGCGCCCGGCGATCGAGGCCTTCCTCGCCCGCGAGGACGTGGAGTTCGCGGGCGTCGCGGCGGACGACCTGATGGCGGCGATCGAGGCCGCGCTCGCCGACCTCGGGCCGTGGACCGGCGCGTCCTGAACCCCCTGCCCGATGCGCCGGGCGCCTACGCGCTGATCCTCCGGCTCGCCCGCGAGACCCGGCTCGACATCCGGACCCTCGGCCGGCCCGTGCTGCCCGCCGGGCTCTATCTCTATGCCGGCAGCGCCCGGGGTCCAGGCGGAATCCGCGCCCCGTCGCCCGGCATCTGCGGCGGAACAAGGCGCCGGTGTGGCACATCGACCGCCTGACGGAGGCGGCGGCGGTCGAGCGGGTCATCGCCTTTCCCGGCGGGCGGGAATGCGCCTTGGCGGACTTCGCCCTGGCCCACGGCGCCCGGACCCCCGTCCCCCGCTTCGGCGCAACCGATTGCCGGCGCTGCGAGGCCCATCTGCTGGCCGTCGGACCCGCCCTTGTCGATGCGCTGGCGGTCGTGAGTGGCCCCGCCCTCCCTCAACCCGAGTAGGCCCGGAGGGGCGTATCGACGGACGCAACCCTGCAAGGGTTCAATTCGGACCCGGTATGTACTAAAAGCCGGAGTTGCACCCTCGGACACCAACCGTCGCCGACCGGCTCATGAGCAAAGTCACCGACAAATTTCAGATCACGCTGCCCAGGGCTCTCGCCGAGCGCTACGGAATCCGGCCCGGCGACGAGGTCCGTTTCGAGGCGGCAAATGAGGCCATTCGGTTGGTGCCCGCGAACCGGAGCGTGTCCGCCGCCGGGCTCGACGTCGCGGCACGCTTGCGCCTGTTCGACGCGGCGACCGCTCGACAGCAGGCGCGCCAGGCGGAAGGGGGCACGCGCCGCGCAGCCTCGCGCGGCTGGAGTCGTGCGGAGCTCTACGACCGCGGCCGCTCTGACGCGGATTGACCCCGAAACGGCGCTCCGCTCGCGCCTTGTCCCCGCACGCGCAAATCGGGATAGTCGCGCCGACCCGCAATCGAGGCCTCCGACATGAGCGCAGAACAGCCCGTCCTGACCGTTGACCGGCCGGACGAGGGGATCGCCCGTATCGGGCTCAACCGGCCGGAGAAGCGCAACGCGCTCGACCCCGAGCTCAGGCTGGCGCTGATCGACGGGATCGACGCCGCGTTGCAGGACCCGGCGGTGCGCGCCTTGGTGCTGGCCGGCAATGGCGGGCATTTCTGCGCCGGCGGGGACATCGCCTCGATGGAGGGTCTCGACGCCGGGGCGGGCCGGGCGCGGATGAAGTCGAACCATCGCATGGTCCGGCTGATCGCCGAGGCGGAGAAGCCCGTCGTGGCCGCCGTCGAGGGCTATGCGGTCGGCGCCGGCGCCGGGATCGCGCTGCTCGCCGACACCATCGTGCTCGCCGAGACCGGCGCCATCGGCTTTCCCTTCTTCAAGGTCGGGCTGATCCCCGACTACGCGATCCTCCACACCCTGCCGCGCCGCGTCGGCGCCGCCAGAGCGCGCCAGATCCTGCTCTACGCCCGCATGCTGCGGGGGGCGGACGCGGTCGAGGCGGGGCTCGCCGACGAGCTCGCCCCGCAAGGCGGGGCCGAGGCCGTCGCGCTGGAGCGCGCGCGGGAGCTCGCCGCCATGCCGGCGCTCGCCTTCGCGCTCGCCAAGCAGCAGATCGGCCTGGCACCCACGAGCCTCGAGGCGGCGCTGGAGATGGAAGCCCTCGGCCAGGCCGCCAACTTCACCACCGCCGATTTCGCGGAAGGGCGGGCGGCGTTCCGCGAGAAACGCGCGCCGGACTTCCGGCGTTGACAGGGGGACGCCGATGACGACCGACCCGCAATCGCCCTCCCTCGCGCTCGGGGTCATCGGCACCGGGACGATGGGCCGCGGCATCGCCCAGATCGCCGCGGCGGGGGGCATCGCCGTCAGGCTCCACGACAGCCGCGAGGGCGCGGCGGCGGAGGCGGTGGCCTTCGTCGCGCGGATGCTGCGCCGGGCGGCGGAGAAGGGCGGCATGACCGGGGCGGCGGCGGAGGCGGCGATCGGCCGGCTCGAGATCGTCGACGGGCTCGGCGCCATGGCGGGCGCCGATGTCGTGGTGGAGGCGATCGTCGAGGAGCTGGAGGCCAAGAAGCGGCTCTTCGCCGAGCTCGAGTCCATCGTGGCGGAGGGCTGCATCCTCGCCTCCAACACCTCGTCGCTCTCGGTGACGGCGATCGCCGCGGATTGCGGCCGGCCCGAGCGCGTGGCGGGCTGGCACTTCTTCAACCCGGTGCCGCTCCTCAAGGTGGTCGAGGTGGTCGACGGGCTGTTGACCGCGCCCTGGGTCGGGGACGTGCTCGACGGCATCGCGCGGCGCTGCGGCCACCGCCCGGTGCGCGCCAAGGATTCGCCGGGTTTCCTGGTCAACCATGCCGGGCGCGGGCTCGGCACCGAGGGGTTGCGGATCGTCCAGGAAGGCATCGCCGCGCCCGGCGACGTCGACGACGTGCTGCGCGAGGGCGGCACGCGGTTCCGCATGGGTCCGTTCGAGCTGATGGACACCACCGGGCTCGACGTTTCCGGCGTGGTGATGGAATCGATCTATCGCCAGTTCTACGAGGAGCCGCGCTTCCGACCGGTGCCGCTCGCCCGCCAGCGCATGGCGGCCGGGCTCTACGGGCGCAAGACGGGGCGCGGGTTCTACGCCTATGAGGACGGCAGGAAGGCCGCGGTGGAGACCGTGCCGGTGCCCGACGCCGCGCCCGCCCCGGTCTGGGTGAGCCCGGCCGACCCCGAGGGCCAGCAGGCGGTGATCGCCGCCATCGCCGACGCGGCGACCGTCGAGAGCGGCGCGAGCCCCGCACCGGGGACGCTCTGCATCGTTACCCCCACGGGGGCGGATGCGACCACGACCGCGCTCGACCAGGGCCTGCCGGCGGAGCGCACGGTGGCGGTCGACACCGCGTTCGGGCTCGCCGGGCGGCGCACGCTGATGACCACCCCGGTGACCGGGCCGCGCTGGCGCGACCTCGCCCACGCGCTGCTTGCAGCCGACGGCACGCCGGTCACCGCGATCGCCGACAGCCCCGGCTTCATCGCCCAGCGGGTGATCGCGACCATCGTCAATATCGGCTGCGACATCGCCCAGCAGGGCATCGCCACCCCGGCCGACATCGACGCCGCGGTCGAGCTCGGCCTCGCCTATCCGCGCGGGCCGATCGCCTGGGGCGATCATCTCGGCCCGGCCAGGGTGCTCGCCATCCTGGATGCGCTGCACGACTTCTACCGCGACCCGCGCTACCGCCCGAGCCCGTGGCTGATCCGCCGCGCGAGGCTCGGCGTGAAGCTCGCGACGCCGGCGCGCTGAATACGCCCCGCAAGCACCCGACGGGCTTGCATCGCCGCCGCGTCGGAGACACATTGCGGCGGCCCCACGGGTCCCGATTCGATGACCCTGCCCGCTCGCGAATTCGCGTTCGCGGACCCTCTCTTGTGTGAGACCGTCATGCCGACCAGGACCGAACAATCGCCAACCGCCGGCCCTGCCGCGGGCGTCGCCCCCGGGCGCATGGCCAATGCGATCCGCGCGCTCGCCATGGACGCGGTGGAGGCGGCGAAGTCCGGCCATCCCGGGATGCCGATGGGGATGGCCGACGCGGCGACGGTGCTGTTCACCCGCTATCTGAAGTTCGATTCCTCGGCGCCCGACTGGCCCGACCGCGACCGCTTCGTGCTGTCCGCCGGCCACGGCTCGATGCTGCTCTACGCGCTGCTCCATCTGACCGGCTATCCCGACATGACGATGGACGAGATCCGCCGGTTCCGCCAGCTCGGCAGCCGCACCGCGGGCCACCCGGAATACGGCCACGCCGCGGGAATCGAGACCACCACGGGACCGCTCGGCCAGGGGATCGCGACCGCGGTCGGCATGGCGCTGGCGGAGCGCCTGCTGGCCGCCCGTTTCGGCGACGGGGCGGTCGACCACCGGATTTGGGTGATCGCCTCGGACGGCGACCTGATGGAGGGGATCAGCCACGAGGCCGCCTCGCTCGCCGGCCATCTCGGCCTCGGCAGGCTGATCGTGCTGTTCGACGACAACTCGATCTCGATCGACGGCCCCACCGCGCTTTCCCTCGGGGACGACGTGCCGGCGCGGTTCGTCTCCTATGGCTGGCATACCGAATCGGCCGACGGCCACGATCCGGACGCCGTCGCCGCTGCCATCGAGGCCGCACAGGCCGACCCGCGCCCGTCGCTGATCGCCTGCCGGACGGTGATCGGCTTCGGCGCGCCCAACAAGGCGGGCACCGCCGGCGCGCATGGCGCGCCGCTCGGCGAGGACGAGATCGCCGGCGCGCGCGCGGCGCTCGGCTGGGACCTGCCGCCCTTCGCGGTGCCGGACGACGTGCTGGCCGCCTGGCGCGCGGCGGGGGCGCGGTCCGGGCCGGAGCGCGCGGCCTGGCGCGCCCGCATCGACGCGCTGCCCGCGGAGCGGAGAGCGGCGTTCGACCGCGCGATCGCCGGCGCGCCGGCGGATGGCTGGCAGGCGGCGCTCGATGCCCATATTGACGCGCTGGTCCAGGCCGCGCCGCGGCGCGCCACCCGCCAGTCCTCGGGCGCGGTGCTCGACGTCATCGCGCCGCTGCTGCCCGAACTCGTCGGCGGGTCGGCCGACCTCACCGGGTCGAACAACACGCTGTTCAAGGACGCCGGCATCGTCACGGGCGAGGATTTCTCCGGCCGCTACATCCATTACGGCGTGCGCGAGCACGGCATGGCGGCGGCGATGAACGGGATGGCCCTGCATGGCGGTGTCGTCCCCTATGCCGGCACCTTCCTGATCTTTTCCGACTATCTGAGGCCGGCCCTCCGCCTCGCCGCGCTGATGGGAAAGCAGGCGATCTACGTGCTGACCCACGATTCGATCGGGCTCGGCGAGGACGGCCCGACCCACCAGCCGGTCGAGCATCTGGCGAGCCTGCGCGCGATCCCCGATTTGCGCGTCTTCCGCCCCGCCGACGCGGTGGAGACGGCCGAGTGCTGGGCCCAGGCGCTGCTGCACCGCGGCGGGCCCTCGGTGCTGGCGCTGACCAGGCAGGCGCTGCCCGCGCTGCGCGGCCCGGACCACGCAAGGGGTCTCGGCGCGAAGGGCGGCTATGTCGTCGCGGCGGCGAGCGGCGGCGTCCCCCGCGTGGCGCTGCTCGCCACCGGATCGGAGGTTTCCATCGCGGTCGAGGCCCGGGCGATTCTCGAGGACGAGGGGATCCCGACCCAGGTGAGCTCGCTCCCCTGCTGGGAGCTCTTCGACCGGCAGCCCGCGGCGTGGCGCGAGACCGTGCTCGGCGGCGATGCCGTCCGCGTCGGGGTCGAGGCCGCCTGCGGGCTCGGCTGGGAACGCTATCTCGGCGCCGACGGCGCCTTCGTCGGCATGACGGGGTTCGGCGCCTCCGCCCCCCATGGCGACCTCTATGAGCATTTCGGGCTGACGCCGGGCGCGGTGGCGGACGCGGCGCGGGCGCGGCTGAAGGCGTAATCCGGGAGGAGACGACATGGCGGTTCAGGTCGCGATCAACGGGTTCGGCCGCATCGGGCGTCTGGTATTGCGGGCGCTCTACGAATCGGGACGCGACGACGTCCGGGTGGTCGCGATCAACGACCTCGGCTCGCCCGAGGTGAACGCCCATCTGCTGGAATACGATTCGAGCCACGGGCGTTTCGACGCCCGGATCAGGGTGACCAGGACGGGCTTCAACGTGAACGGCGACGCCATCCGGGTGTTCGCCGAGCGCGACCCGGCGAACCTGCCCTGGGCCAGGCTCGGCGTCGACGTGGCGCTGGAATGCACCGGGCTGTTCACCAAGCGGGCGGATGCGGAGAAGCACCTCGCCGCCGGCGCCGGGCGGGTGCTGATCTCGGCGCCGGCGACCGACGAGGACATCACCGTCGTCTACGGGGTCAACGACAACCGGCTGCGCAAGTCGCACAGGGTGGTCTCCAACGCATCCTGCACCACCAACTGCCTCGCCCCGGTCGCCGCCGTGCTCGACAAGGCGGTGGGCGTCTCGAAGGGCTACATGACGACGGTCCACGCCTATACCGGCGACCAGCGCATCCTCGACACCCTGCACAGCGACTTGCGGCGCGCCCGGGCGGCGGGGCAGTCGCTGATCCCGACCTCGACCGGGGCCGCCAAGGCGGTCGGCCGCGTCCTGCCCGAGCTCGACGGCAAGCTCGACGGCACCGCCATAAGGGTGCCGACCCAGAACGTCTCGATGATCGACTTCAAGTTCGTCGCGGCCCGCGAGACGACCGCGGACGAGATCAACGCGGCGATCGCCAGGGCGGCGAAGACGCGGCGGCTCAAGGGCGTGCTCGCGACCAACGACGCGCCGCTGGTCTCGGCCGACTTCAACCACAACGCCGCCAGCTCGGTCTTCGACCTCACCCAGACCCAGGTGATCGACGGCACCCTGGTCCGGGTGCTGAGCTGGTACGACAACGAGTGGGGCTTCTCCAACCGGATGATCGACGTCGCCGCCGCGCTCGGCCGGCTCGGCTGAGCCGGCGCGGCCGATGCCGCGCTCGCTGGACGGGCTCGCGCTCGCCGGGAAACGGGTGCTGCTGCGCGGCGACCTCAACGTCCCCATGAAGGACGGCGCGGTCGCCGACACCGCCCGTCTCGACCGCCTCGCGCCCACGGTAGAGGAAATCTGCGCCAAGGGCGCCTCGGTGGTCCTGCTGTCGCATTTCGGCCGGCCGGGCGGAGAGCGCGTCCCCGCGCTGTCGCTCCGCGCGCTCGCCGGGCCGCTGAGCCGGGCGCTCGGCGGGCGGCGCGTGGGCTTCGCCGAGGACTGCATCGGCCCGCTCGCCGAGCAGGCGGCGGCCGGTCTCGGCCCGGGTGGCGTGCTGCTGCTGGAAAACCTCCGCTTCCATCCCGGCGAGGAGGCCGACGATCCCGGTTTCGCGGCGGCGCTCGCCGCGCTCGGCGACGTCTATGTCAACGACGCCTTCTCCGCCGCCCACCGGGCGCACGCCTCGACCTCCGGCCTCGCCCGCCTGCTGCCGGCCGCCGCGGGGCGGTTGATGGAGGCCGAGCTCGCGGCGCTGGAGAGCGCGCTGGCGACGCCCGACCGGCCGCTCGCGGCGATCGTCGGCGGCGCCAAGATCTCCACCAAGCTCGACCTGCTCGGCAACCTCGCGGGCCGGGTCGACACGCTGGTCATCGGCGGCGCGATGGCCAACACCGTCCTGCATGCGCTCGGCACCGATGTCGGCGCGTCGCTCTGCGAGCGCGGGATGGCGGGCGCCGCCCGCGCGCTCCTCGCCGCCGCCGACGAAGCCGGGTGCGAAGTCGCGCTGCCGTCGGATGTCGTCGTCGCCCGCGCCCTCGAAGCCGGCGCGCCGGCGGAGACCGTCCCGGTCGCCGCGGTGCCGCGCGACGCGATGATCCTCGACCTCGGGCCGGCCACCGCGAACGCGCTCGCCGCCCGCCTCGCCGCGTGCCGGACCCTGGTGTGGAACGGCCCGCTCGGCGCCTTCGAGATGCCGCCCTTCGACGCGGCGACGGTCGCGGTCGCGCGGCGGGCGGCGGCGCTCACCAAGGCGGGATCGCTGCGCAGCATCGCCGGCGGCGGCGATACCGTGGCCGCGCTCTCCCATGCCGGGGTGGCGGATGATTTCAGCTATCTCTCGACCGCCGGCGGGGCGTTCCTCGAATGGCTGGAGGGCAGAACCCTGCCGGGCGTCGCCGCGCTTGGCGGCTAACGCCGATCGGGGTTGCCCCGGAAGCCCGCGCCGAAACCGGCCTCCTCGGCGGCCCAGCCGCCGGCGACGCGGCCGCTGAAGATGGCGGGGCCCAGCATGGTTCCTTCCAGACCGGCCGCGCCGTTGATGTGCCCGCCCGCCATGCCCGCGAGCTCGCCCGCCGCGTAGAGCCCGGGGACGGGCTCGAAATGCCGGTCGAGGACGCGGCAGCGGAGGTCGGTCTTCACGCCGCCGAAATTCTTGCGCGCGAGCGGGAACAGCTGGATCGCGGAGAACGGCGCGGTGTCGAACTTCTTGGACCCGGCGAGCGGCTTGCCGAACTCGGGCTCGGCCTCCAGCCCGTCGTCGAAGGCGCGGTTGTAGCGCGCGACGGTATCGAGCAAGGCCGCCTCGTCGACCCCGATCGCCCGGGCCAGCGCCTCCAGGGAGTCGGCATTGGCGATGAAGGGCGAGTCCGCGAACAGCTCGGCGATCCGCTCGCGCGAGACCGCGTTCCCCTCCCGGTAATGGGGATCGGCGACCTCCATCGTCCCGGTCATGCCGGCGTCGAGGATCGCCCAGGCGTGGCACGGGTCCTGCGCGAGAAAGGCCGGGGTGGCCGTGGCGCCGCCCGACAGCGCCTCGTTGTGGAAGCGCCGCCCCTGCTGGTTGACCCAGATATAGCCCGGCGTGCCGCGGAACACGAGACCGCGGCGCCCGCGCGAATCCCGGTAGTCGGGCGTCGCGTACACGTAGAACCAGATATTGCCGAGATGGGTGAGCTGGCCGCCGGCCTCGCGGACCAGCGCATGCCCGGACCCGGTGGCGTTGGGGCCCGACCCCTCCATGATCCGGTGCCGCGCGAGGTCGGGCCTGGCGTCGAGGACCATGTCGAGATTGGAGTTGAACCCGCCGGTCGCCACCAGAACGGCGCGGCAATCGACGACGATTTCATCGCCGCTCTCGACGTCCCGCCCGGCGAGCCCGGCGGCGCGGCCGGCCTCGCTGCGGATGCCGGCGATCTCGGCGTGCGGGACGATCTCGCCGCCGCGCGCGCGATAGGCCTCGATCAGCCTTTCGGTGAGCTCCCTGCCGTTGCCGCCCGGCCGGGTCCAGCGCATCACCGAGTTGCCCTCCTGCGGCTTCATGTCGGACCACGCGACGCCCAGCCCCTCGGCCCAGAAATAGAGGTCGTTGAGCGAGTGCTCGATATAGTAGCGCGCCCAGACCGCATCGGCCGATTGCCCGCCCCAGCGCATCCAGTCCGCGAAGGCGAGGTCGGGGCTGTCCTCGATCCCGCGCTCGCGCTGCAGCGGCGAGTCCACGATCAGGCAGCCGCCGCCCGAGATGATCGACGCGCCGCCCGGATCGGCGGCCATCTCGAAGGCGATGGCGCGCGCGCCGGCGTCGCGCGCCTCGATCCCGGCCGCCATCCCCGCGCCGCCGGCCCCGACGATCGCCACATCCGTCTCGAAACGCCTGACACCCATTGCCACTCCACCCCGCCGATTTGCCCCGGGCGGGGAGCGTTTAGCACGCCGCGCGCGGTGGAAACAGCCACGCCCGCTCCCTAGGATCGCCGCCCGGAATCCCCAACCAGCGAGAGACAGCGAGCATGAAATACCGCCATTTGGACTGGACCATCGAATCCTCGCCGCAGAACCCCGGCGACAACGCGATCGGCATCCTCACCCTCGACCGGCCCGACCACGCCAACGCGATCGGCCCGCGCATGACCATGGAGCTGCATCAGCTGGTCGACGAGATCCGCCACTCCCCCGCCCGGGTGGTCATCGTCACCGGCGCCGGCGGCAATTTCTCGGGCGGCGGCGACCTGCGGATCGAGACCATGCCGATGGAGGACCAGAAGGACGAGTGGACCGATTACGGCGTCAAGGGCGAGTACGGCGAGATGCTGGTGTGGTTCGCCAACGACTATTTCCACATCGTCGCCCAGCGCATGTGCCGCAAGCTGGAGGATTTGCCGCAGGTCACCATCGCCGCGGTCGACGGGATCGCCGTCGGCATCGGGCTGGAGATGGCGGTCTCCTGCGACCTCAGGATCGCGTCCGACCGGGTGCGCTTCGCCGAGATCGCGGTGCCGGCCGGTTTCATGAGCGAATGGAGCGCGCCGCGCAGCCTGCCCGGGCTGATCGGCCAGACCCGGGCCAACGAGATGATCCTGACCGGCCGCTTCGTGTTCGCCGAGGAGGCCGAGCGGATCGGCCTGGTCAACAAGGCGGTGCCGGCCGGCGCGCTGCTCGACGAGGCGCGCGCCTGGGCCGGGCGGATGTGCACCTACCCGGCGCTCGGGCTCAAATACGCCAAGGAGACCATCCGCCTGTACCAGAACCAGAGCCGTCTCAAGGAGCACGGCGAGGTCGAGATGGAGCGCATCTTCGAGATCACCCGCACCGCCGACTGCGCGGAGGGGATCGAGGCATTCCTCGACAAGCGCGCCCCGGTCTACCAGCCCGGCGCGCCGGTCGACAAGCAGGCGCGCTGGCACGACGACTGAGGGCGGGTGTGGATGCGGGCAGGACTCTCCCCCCATCCGGGGTAGACGCGCCCGCGCCCTGTCGCGGGGCGTCCCTAGACGCGCCCGGCGATTCCTTCGTCGAGATCGAACCCGCCCCCCGCGAAGGCGCGTTCCGCGGCCTCGACGAAGGCCTGTGTCTCGTCCTCGGTCATCGCGCCGCGGAACATCTCGCGGCGCATCGAGACCCGCTGATCGCTGATCGCCCGGATCGCCCCGGTCATCCGCGCGAGATCGTCCTCGCCGCCGATCAGGGAGACCGCCTCGCGCGCCATCTCCTTGTAGTGGTCGCGCTCGTCGTCGTAGATCACCTGCATCGCGCGCGCGGTCATCTCGTTGAGCGCGCTGCCGGCGAGCTTCGCGCCCTCGCGGAACAGCCGGGCGCCGCCGCCCTCGGTGAAGCCGACGGCGGCGCGCTCGATCGGCGAGCCCGAGCGGACATGGGCCCGGCGCAGATCGCCGAGCTTCTTCTCCTCGGGGAGCTGGACCGTGTCGTCGGGCGAGATCGGGCGGCCGACGATGTGCTCGAACACGTCGGCCAGCAGCGCATAGTGGTTGAACTCGTCGGCGAGCTGGGTGAGGCGGAAATGGAACTCGCGCCGCGGGATCGTCCTGTCGACCTCGGGGAAGCACTCGACCAGCGCGGCGAGCTCGCGGTGCAGCCCGTTGAAATAGCCGTCGACCGGGTTGAGCTCCTTCCAGAGCTGGGCCTTCAGGTAGAAGACATGGTCTTCCTCGCTCGCCCGGTCGTAGAACCGGCGCGCGATTTCCCCCTCGGCCTCCCAATAGGGCCAGGCGGCGGCGAGCAGTGCGTGTTCGGTTGCCGTCATGTGCGTCTCCCCGATCCCGCCGCGATGATAGCGACGGCCCCGCCTGCGGCAAGCGTTGCGGGGTTTCCGGCGCTCTGAGACAATGCGCCGATGCCCGAACTCGATACCGACGTGCTGGTGGTCGGCGCCGGCGGCGCCGGCATGTACGCCGCGGTCGCCGCCGCCCGCGCGGGCGCGCGCGTGGTGCTCGCCGACAAGAGCCTGGTCGGGCGCGGCGGGGCGACGATCATGGCGCAGATGACCGTCGCCGCCGCGGTCGGCGAGTGGGAGCCCGATCACTGGACCCACCATCTCGCCGACACCGTCGAGGCCGGGCGCGGGCTGTGCGACGAGCGCCTGGCCGCGATCCTGTGCGAGGAGGCGCCGGTCCGCATCCGGGAGATGGATTCGTGGCGGGTCGGCTGGGCGCGCGAGGACGGCCGCATGCGGGCGGTGATGGCGCCGGGCCACAAGATCCCGCGCTGCGTCTATGTCGATTTCCTCAATACCGGCCCGGCGGTGGCCAAGACGCTGCGCACCCGGGTGGCGCAGGGCGCGGGGATCGCGCGAATAAGCGGGCTCTCGATCGCCGATCTCGTGGTGCATGACGGGCGGGTCGCGGGCGCGGTCGGGATCAACCTCGAAGACGGCCAGCCGGTCGGGATCGCGGCCGCGGCGGTGATCCTCGCCGCCGGCGGGCTCACCCGGCTGTTCCGGCGCAACAGCGCCTCGGCCAATATGGGCGGCGATGCCTATGCGCTGGCGCTGAATGCCGGCGCCGAGCTGATCGACATGGAGTTCCCGCAGTTCTTCCCGATCGGCCATCTGGCGCCGCGGCTGGTCGGGATGGACCCGATCATGTGGGACCCGTTCCGCTACAAGCTCGGCGGACGGCTGCTCAACGGCAGGATGGAAGAGTTCATCGAGAACTACGGCGAGCGCGACTCGGGCGTCTATACCGCGCCCCGCGACATCACCTCCTACGCCATCGTCAAGGAGTGCGCGGCCGGGCGCGGCTCGCCCAATGGCGGGGCCTATCTCAGCTTCGAGCACATTCCCGAACCGGAGCTCAGGCTTGCCTTCGGGCCGGTCATCGACCGGCTGGCGAAGAACGGGATCGACCTGACGAAGCGCCCCGTCGAGGTCGCGCCGATCGCGCATTACCACATGGGCGGCGTGCGGGTGGACGAGCGCATGGCGACCCGCGTCGAGGGGCTGTACGCCGCCGGCGAGGCGGTCGGCGGCGCGAACGGCGCCAACCGGCTGTCGGGGAATGCGATCCCGGAGGCCTTCGTGTTCGGCGAACGCGCCGGCCGCTTCGCCGCCCAGCGCAAGGATGAGCCTCGCGCCTGGCGGAGCGCCGACGACGCGCAGGCGGGGCGGCTGGTCGAGCGCGCGCATGGGGCCGGCGGCGGCGAGGCGGCCGGGCTCGGCGCGCTGCTGCGCGAGCTGCAGGCGCTGATGTGGGACGATGTCGGCCTGCTCAGGACCGAGCACGGGCTCTCCCGCGCGCTCGGGCGGATCCGCGAGATGCGGACGGACGAGCTGCCGTCCCTCGCGCCCCGGCGCAAGGCGCATTTCGATCACGCCCTGCTCGACTGGCTGGACCTCGGGGCGTCGCTGCTGGCGGCGGAATCGGTGGCGCTGGCGGCGCTCGACCGCAGGGAGAGCCGGGGCGCGCATCAGCGCGAGGACCATGTCGCGACCGATCCGGCTCGCGCCCGCAACCAGGTGCTGCGGCTGTCGGCGGATGGCGCGCTGGACAGCGCCTGGGCCGACATCGTCGCCGCGCCGCACGCCCGGGCGCCGCTGGAGGCGGCGGAATGAGCGCCGGGAGCGTTACCATCCGGGTGCGCCGGGGGGCGCCGGACGAGCCGTCCCGGATCGAGACCTTCACCGTCCCCTACAGCGAGGGCATGTCGGTGCTGGACGCGGTGATGTGGGTGCGCGGCCATGTCGATTCGACGCTCGCCATCCGCTACGCCTGCATCAACGCCAATGCCTGCAAGGAATGCATGGTGCGGGTCGACGGCAAGACCGGCTATGCCTGCACCTCGCGGCTGGGGGCGGACGGCGCGCTGATCGAGCCGCTCGGCAACAAGGCGCTGATCCGCGACCTGGTGACCGATATCGTGCCGCCCAAGGAACGCCTCGACGCCCATCTTGAAGAGGGCTGACGGCGGCCGGGCTTCCTCACCCGACGGTCCAGATCGTCTCCGAAAACCCGCATTCCCGGCAGTCGCGCAGATACGCGTCGCCCTCGTTGCGGATCCGCACCTTGGCATCCCCCCGGCCCTTGGCCCCGCATGAAGAGCACACGAGCGGCATGGAGGTGTTCCTGCCGCAGGAACCGCAAGTCCAGAAATGCCCGTACTCGCCGGAACCCGCGGTCAGGTCACGGCCGTCGCAATGCCGGCATGCCGCTTCGCCGACCCGGACGGCAGCGCCGCGCCCGGCCCCGTTTCGCCGCGGAATGCCGTTGACGACCGGGTTGCCGCAGCGCCCCGGCCGATCGTCCGGATCGTCCGCGTTCAGCGCCGCCAGAAAGCCCGCCACCTCCGCGACGTCCCGGGACGCCATGCGCCACCCGCCATAGGCGCGGCCCGGCCCGATGCGCAGGATGCTGGCGCCCGTGCGGTGGCGCTCGATTTCGCGGCACACCTTGTCGGGGATCGTGTCCGCCTTGCCGACGATCGGCGGAAACGACTTGCCGGGCTGCTTGCGGCCTTCGATCCGCTCGAAGATCCCGTAATCCGAGGCCGCGAAGACCAGCTGCAGCGGCGCGCGCCGGAACCCCAGCTGGTCGGTCCCGTCCACGAGCTTCGCGAAGGTGCGGAACCCGAAAGGCTGCCTTCCGACCAGCTCCTCCCGCCGGCGCTCGAGGAAGCCGCGCAGGAATTCGGCCTGCGTCTCCGCCCGTTCGACCGGGCACTGCATCCCGGTCTCCCTGCCCCGGCAAAAGCGGGTCCACTCGTACCCGCCCGAGCCATCGGACCGGACCGCCACCTCCCCCGCCACCGACTTGCTCTCGACGACGAACATGCCCCAGCGATGGACGATCAGGTGGTCGATCAGGCACACGCCCGGAGAGCCGTCCGGCTCCGGGTGTTCGGGATCCTCGATCCTCAGATCGTGCAGCACGTGGACGTTGGGATGGTCCTCGAAGCTGCTTTGCAGGTGGTACGCCACGCGCCTCTCGGCCGTGGCGCCGTCTTGTAGGCGGCGGTCCGGCTGTTCCGCCTTGTGCTGGTATGGTTTCGCGATCATCTGGCTGCTGTTGAGAAGGTCATGCATACCGGGTTGCCCCGGCGAGCGAATGTCTCACGGGCATGCCGTCCGCAACAGCCGAATCAGCGTGCCGCGCCCGGGACAAATCGTCGCACCGGCTCGGGCGGAGTCAGGCCTCCTCGGCGATCAGGCGGTCGAGCACGCGGTGCGCGGCGAGGACCCCGGCATCGGCGTTGATGTCGACCCGCGGCAGCCCGGCGGGCATGGTCTCGATACTCCGCTGCTGCGCTTCGATCAGCCCGACATCCTCGCCGAAGGTGGTCTCCGCCGCCTCGGCCAGGTAGGCGGTGACCGACTCGTCTTCCAGGTTGAAGCCACGCGCGTGGTGCCAGAAATAATGCGCGCTGGTCTCGGTCTCCGGGGTGACGGTGTGGTTCGAGTAGAGCTCGATCCCGCCCGCCCGGTTGCCCTCGCGCGCGCCCCGCCCCGCGGGGGCGCAGCCCGCGTCGATCACGACATGGCTGGGCGGGGTCCAGGTGATCAGCTGCCAGCGGTCGACGTCGTGGTCGATGCCGCCGGCGCGGGCGAACATGCCGGGCGGCTTGCCGCCCATGATCCAGCGGTCGACATGGACCCGGTCGCCGTCGCGGCTGACCTCGACCGGGAATTCGGCGACGCGGTCGGTGCCCAGCGTGGCGCCGTGGACGAACTGCACATGCGACAGGTCGAGCAGATTGTCGACGATCAGGCGGTAGCCGCCGGCGACGTGGAACCGCCCCTGCACCGACCGCCACGCCGGGTCGTCGTTCCAGTGGTAGTCGGGGACCGTCGCCGCATCCGCCCGCGCGGGATCGCCCATCCAGATCCAGACGAAGCGGTCGCGCTCGACCACGGGGAAGGATTGCACCCGGGCGCCGGGCGGCACCGCGGTCTGGCCCGGCACCTCGATGCAGGTCCCGTCGCGCGCGAATTTGAGGCCGTGATAGCCGCACCGGATACCGCCCGCCTCGACGCGGCCATGCGACAGCGGGGCGTGGCGGTGGATGCAGCGGTCGGCCAGCGCGGCGGCCCTTCCGTCGGCGTCGCGGAACAGCACCACCGGCCGGTCCAGGATGCGCCGCGCGAGCGGCGCCTCGCCGACTTCCTCGTCCCACGCCGCGGCGTACCAGCAATTCTTCAGGAAGGCCATCGCGCGCTCCTTCAGCGCCGCGCGGCGGCGACCGCCGCGGCGATCCGGTCGGGGGCAATCGGCACATCGTCGATGAGGATGCCGAACGGCGCAAGCGCGTCCTCGACCGCGGCGGCGAGCGCGGCGGGCGCCGGGATCACCCCGCCTTCCCCCGCCCCCTTGGCGCCGAGCGGGTTGAGCGGGGTGGGCGACTCGGTGTGGCGCAGCCCGATCCGCGGCGCCTCGCAGGCGCCGGGCATCACGTACTCGCCCAGATTGACCGTCATCGGCTGCCCCGCATCGTCGAACACCATGCGTTCGTAGAGCGCGCTGCCGATGCCGTGCACCGCCCCGCCGACCACCTGGCCCTCGACGATCATCGGGTTGATCATGCGCCCGCAGTCATGGACCACCGTGTAGCGCAGGATGTCGACCGCTCCGGTCTCGATGTCGACCTCGACCTCCGCGACATGGCAGCCGTTGCAATAGGTCAGCGTGTCGGGGACGAAGGTGCCGAGCGCCTCCATCCCGGGCTCCATCCCGCCGGGGAGCGCGTAGCCCGGCTGGCCGGCAAGCGCCCGGGCGATGTCGCCGAGCCCGACGGACAGGTCCGCCACCCCGCGCACCCGAACCCGCCCGCCGGCGAGCTCGAGATCGTCGGGCGCGGCCTCCAGCATGTGCGCGGCGACCCGGATCGCCTTGTCGGCCAGCGCCGAGGCGGCGATGTGGGCCGACGAGCCCGCCGTCACCGCCTGCCGGCTGGCGAAGGCGCCGAGGCCGAGGGAAACCGAATCCGTGTCACCCGCCGTGACGTCGACGACGCGGGGATCGAGACCGAGCGCCGAGGCGCAGACCTGGGCGAGCGCGGTCCTGAGCCCCTGGCCCTGGTCGGTCGCCCCGGTGGCGAGCGTCACCCGGCCCGACGGGTGGACGCGGATGCGGGCGGATTCGAAGGGGCCGCGCCCGGTGCCTTCGACATAGTTGCCGACGCCGATCCCGACATGGCGGCCGGCTTCGCGCAGCGCCGCCTGGCGGTCGCGGAAGGAGCCGTATGCCGCCGCCTCCAGCGCCAGCGACAGGGTGGCCGGGTAGTCCCCGCTGTCATAGGTCATCCAGGTGCCGTCGCGGTTCCTGACCGGGGTCCGGTAGGGCATGGAATCGGGCCGGATCAGGTTGCGGCGGCGGATCTCCGCCCGGTCGAGCCCGAGCAGCCCGGCCGCCCGGTCGAGCAGCCGTTCCATGGCGAACGTGCCCTGCGGACGCCCGGCGCCGCGCACCGGCGTCACCGGCACCTTGTTGGTCGCGGCCAGGCTGATGTCGAGCGCATAGGCCGGCACCGCGTAGGGGCCGAGCAGGTTGGTGGCCGAGTTGTAGGGCAGGTTGACGCCGTAGGGCGTGTAGGCGCCGTGGTCGTGGACCAGCGTGCCGCGGACCCCGAGAATCCGGCCCTCGGCGTCGAGCGCCATCTCCACCTCCCAGAACTGGTCGCGCTCCTGGGTGGTGGCGGTGAAGTGCTCGCGCCGGTCCTCGATCCACTTCACCGGGCGGCCGAGGATGCGCGCGGCGAGCGCCACCACCGCCTCCTCGGCGTAGAACACGAATTTGGGCCCGAACCCGCCGCCGACATCGGGGGCGACGACGCGGAGCCCGTCCTCGCCGCAGCCGAGCAAATCCGATAGCACGGCGTGCGCGCGATGCGGCATCTGGGTGCCGCTCCACAGGGTGAGCCGGCCGTCATTGGGATCGAGCCGGGCGAGCGCGCCGCGGCACTCGATGGCGTGCCCCAGCCCCTTGTTCTGGTGCATCGCGGCGCGGACCACGTGGCGCGCGCCGGCGAAGGCCCGCCCGCAATCCCCGTATTCCATGGTCAGCGCCGCGACCAGGTTGTCGGAAATCGCATCGTGGGCGGGCGGCGCGCCGTCTTCCAGCGCGCGGCGGCAATCGATCGCCGGCGCGAGCGGCCGGTAGTCGACGGCGACCAGGGCGGCGGCGTCCTCGGCGCGATAGGGGCTGTCGGCGATCACCGCCGCCACCGGCTCGCCGACATAGCGGACCTCGCCGTCGGCCAGGATCGGCGGGGGCCGGGCCCGGGGGGGGGCCCCCCGCGGGCGGGGGGGGGGGGCGAGCACCCCGCCGCCCCCCGCGCGCGCGGGCGCCGGGGCGGGTCCAGCGCATGGCGGATCGCTCCCGAAGGCTGGGCGAGCGGCATCGTCACCCGGGTCACCTGGGCGCGCAGGTCGTCGAGGGCGAGGACCGCGCGCACCCCGGGCGACGCCAGCGCGGCCGCGCGGTCGATGCCGCCGATCCGGGCATGCGCTTCGCCGCTCCTGACGAAGACGGCGTGGAGCAAATCGGGGAAGCGCAAATCGTCGACGAACCGGCCCCGCCCGCGCAGCAGCGCCGGGTCTTCGATCCTGGGGACCGGCCTGCCGACGGGGTCGGAGCTCAAGGCCTCACCCAGCCGCCGTCGACATAGAGCGTCTGGCCGGTGACGAAGGCGGCATCGTCGCTGGCGAGGAAGGACAGCGTGCCGGCCAGGTCGTCGGGCCTCTGCTCGCGCTTGATGGCCTGCATGGAAGCGACCGCGGCGAAGCGTTCGTCCGACCGCGGGTTGGTCACCTGGGTGCCGTGGGTGCGCACCAGGCTGGGCGCGATCGCGTTCACCGTGATCCCCCTGTCCGCGAGGTCGCTGGCGAGCGCCCGGGTGAAGCCGATCGCGCCCCCCTTGCTCGCGATGTAGTGGCTGTAGCCGGTCACCGGCGTGCCGAAGGTGTTGGACGCCATGTTGACGATCCGGCCCCAGCCGCGCTCGACCATGCCGGGCGCGAAGGCCTTCGCCGTCAGGAACATGGAATCGAGGTTGATCGCCATCACCCGCCGCCACTTGGCGAAGGTGACCGCCTCGAAGGGCTCGTTGGGATAGATTCCTGCATTGTTGACCAGGATGTCGCAGCGCCCGAAGCGTTCGCCGATCTCGCCGGCGAGGCGGGCGACGTCGTCCTCGGAGGTGACGTCGCAGGCGAACGAGGCGGCGTCCGCCCCGGCGCCGGACAGCATCGCCATCGTCTCCGTCGCCGGTTCGAGATCGACCACCGCGACCGCCGCGCCGTCCGCGGCGAGCCGCCGTGCGAAGGCCTGGCCGATCCCCACGGCTCCGCCGGTCACCGCCGCGACCCGGCCCTGATGACGATTCGACATCGCGCAACTCCCTTTGGCATGGCTGGCGAACTATCATCGCGATCGGGCGGAATATTGGTAGGGGGGCGAGCGGTGAGCGCGCGCGATGAAACCGACGACCTGCGGGCGATGGTGCTGGGGCGCGGGCGGTTCGTCGACGATTTCGACCCGCCCGGATGCCTGCACGTCCATTTCCTGAGGAGCCCGTTCGCGCGGGCGCGGAGCGCCGGCACCGACGCGGCGGCGGCGCGGGCGGCGGACGGCGTGGTGCGGGTCTTCCTGGGAAGCGATCTGGCCGCCGCCACCGCGCCGATTACCGCCCGGATGGACGAGACCGACTGGTATCGCTACCGCCCCACCGCCTGGCCGCTGATCGCCGGGACCGAAATCCGTTTCGCGGGCGAGATCGTGGCCGTGGTGGTGGCGCGCGACCCCTATCTGGCGGAAGACGCCGCCGCGCTGATCGACATCGACTGGCGCCCCGAAGACCCGGTCGCCGATTTGGAGGCGGCGCTCCGCGACGGCGCGCCGCCGGTGCACGAGGCGCTCGGCGGCAACACCCTGTTCGAGAGCCGCTTCGTCAGCGATGCCGACGACGATCCCTTCGCGCGCGCGCCGGTCGTCGTGTCGGGCCGGTTCCGCCATCCCCGGGTCGCGCCGTCGCCGATCGAATGCTGCGGCTGTGTCGCGGTCCACGACCGCCGCGACGACGTCACGGAGATCCGTTCGCCCACCCAGGTGCCGCATATCCTGCGGGACGGCATCGCGAAGTTCCTGCGCCTGCCGGAATCGAAGATCCGGGTTCGCCCGACCGATATCGGCGGCGGGTTCGGGGTCAAGATGCCGCTCTACCCGGAGGAGGCGATCACCGTCTTCGCGGCCCGCGGGATCGGCGGCGCGGTCAAGTGGACCCAGGACCGGCGGGAGCATCTGGAACGCGGCTACCATGCCCGGGATGCGGTGATCGAGGCCTCGCTCGCGGCCGACGAAGACGGCCGGATTCTCGGCCTGAAGGCGGAGCTCTGGTGCGACGCCGGCGCCTATACGCCCTACCCGCTCGGCCCGTCCCTCGAACCGCACACCGCCCTGGTCGGGCTGCCCGGGCCCTATGACATCCCCTTCATCGACTATACCTCGCGCGCGGTCGCCACCAACAAGTGCCCGACCGGGCCCTATCGCGGCGTCGGCTTCGGCCTCTGCCCGCTGGTGACGGAAAGCCTGGTCGACGCGCTGGCGCGGCGGATCGGCGCGGACCGCATCGCGGTCAGGCGCCGCAACCTGGTGCCGGCCGGGGCGTTCCCGTTCAGGACCGCGACCGGCGGGATCATCGACAGCGGCGACTACGGGGGGCTGCTCGCGAAGCTGCTTGCCGCCGCCAGGATCGACGAGCCGCAAGACGGGCAGGGGCGCCGGGTGGGGGTCGGCATCTCCTGCTTCATCGAGCCCACCGGCATGGGCTGCACCGTGTTCCGCGGGCGCGGCATGACCGACATCCCGGGCTACGATTCGGCGGTGCTGCGCATCGCCCGGTCGGGCGCGGTCGAGGCCTATGTGACCACCCCGTCGATGGGCCAGCAGCCCTTCAGGGCGATGCGCCGGATCGTGGCCGGGATTCTCGGCATCGACGCCGCGCGGGTTCACGTCGCCTGCGCCGACACCGAAACCATGCCGCACGGCTCGGGTGCGTTCGCGAGCCGCGGGCTGGTCTCGGGCGGCGGCGCGCTGCAACGCGCGGCACGCCAGGCGGTCGACCGGATGAAGCGGTTCGCCGCGGTCAAGCTGGAGGTCGACCCGGCCGACATCGTCTTCGCCGACGGGCGGTTCGCCGACGGGCGCAATTCCAACCGCTTCGCCACCTTCGAGGAGATCGCCGATTTCGCCCATTCGCCGAGCCCCAACCTGCCCGACGGGCTGCCGCACGGGTTGCAGGCCCAGGCCACCTTCGACACCCCGGGCGCGGCGACCTCGGCGGCGATGCATATCGCGGTGGTCGCGGTCGACGCCGAGACCGGCGCGGTCGAAATCCTCAGATACGCGGTCGCCGAGGATTGCGGCACGATCGGCGATATCGACGTGGTCGAGGGCCAGACCTGGGGCGGCGTCCTCCAGGGCATCGGCGCCGCGCTGTTGGAGGAGGTCCGCTATGACGAGGCGGGGCAGCTCCAGTCGGCCAGCTTCGCCGACTACATGATCCCCGGCGCGTTCGAGGCGCCGGGGATCGAGATCGTCCACCAGGAGACCCCCTCGCCGATCACCGAGGGCGGCTACAAGGGGGTGGGCGAGAGCGGCACCATCGGCGCGCCGGCGGCGATCGCGGGCGCGGTCGTCGACGCGCTCGGCCTCGAAGGCGGCGATCTCCGGCTGCCGCTCACCCCGGACCGGGTGCTGGCGCTGATCGCGGCGGCGGAGCGGCGTTCAGGCGCCTGAGCGCGCGCCGAACAGGCCCTTCAGCCAGCGCAGGACGGCGTTCCACATCACGCTCGCGCCGAGCGAAAACCCCGAGATCGGCCTGGCGGCCGGCGCCGGCGCGCTCTCGGCCGAATCCCCGGGCGTTTCCGCCGCCTCGTCCTCCGTGCCGCGCTGGGCAACGATCTGCTCGTGCAGCGCGTCGGCGAAGCGGTCGATGAGCTGGGTCGCGACGTCCTTGATCATGCCGACGCCGCGCCCGTACTGGGCGACCGAGCCGGACAGCTGGAGATCGGTGCGGATCTGCACCTCCGTCGTGCCGTCGTCGGCCGGAACCAGCCTGAAATCGACATTGGCGTTGGCGCCGCCGCGGCCCTTGGCGTCGCGCCCCTGCGCCTTGACGCGGGCGGAGTGGCCGGCGTCGTCGCGGTCTTCGAACCTCGCGTCGCCCTGGAAGGTCAGCGCCACCGGCCCGAGGCGGACCGATACCTTGCCCTTGAAACTGTTCTCGTCGATGAGCTCGGTGAGCTCGGCCCCCGGCATGCAGGGGGCGATCCGCTCGACATCGGTCAGGATGGCCCAGGCCTCGTCGACCGGCACCGCGACGTTGAAGGAATTTTCGAACTCCAAACCTGCCTCCCTGGGCCCGGGCTCAGCCGCCGGCCCGATTGATGGCGCGCCACACCGCCTCGGGGCTCGCCGGCATGTCGATCGCGGTCACGCCGAGCGGGCTCAGCGCATCGACGATCGCGTTCATCAGCGCCGGCATCGCGCCGACGCAGCCGGCCTCCCCGGCGCCCTTGATGCCGAGCGGGTTGGTCGGCGTCGGCACCTCGTTGATCTCCATCTCGAAGCTCGGCAGATCGTCCGCCCGCGGCATCGTGTAGTCCATGAAGGACCCGGCGATAAGCTGGCCCGAATCGCGGTCCCAGACGATATTCTCCATCAGGATCTGCCCCAGCCCCTGGACGATGCCGCCATGCAGCTGGCCCTCCACCAGCAGCGGGTTGAGCACCGTGCCGACATCGTCGACCGCGGCGTAGCGCAGGATCGCGATTTCGCCGGTCTCGGGGTCGATCTCGACCTCGCAGACATGGCAGCCATTCGGGTAGGTCGGCGCGGGCGGCGTCCAGGCGGCCCATTCGTTGACGCCCGGCTCGAAGCCCGGCGGCACGGTCATGAAGGACTGGGCGAGCTTGGCCGCATCGACCAGGCCGATCGTCCGGTCGGTGCCGGCCACGGTGAAGCTGCCGTCGGCGAACTCGATATCCTCTTCCGCCGCCTCGAGCCGGTGGGCGGCGATCTTGCGGCAGCGCTCGATCACCTTGTCGGCGGCCATCGCGATCGAGGCGCCGCCGACGCCCGACGAGCGCGATCCGAAGGTGCCGGTGCCGGCCATCGCCTCGTCGGAATCGCCCTGGGCGATGCGGATCTGCTCGAAGTCGAGGCCCAGCCTGTCCGACAGGATCTGGCGGAATACCGTCTCGTGCCCCTGGCCGTGGTTGTGCGTGCCCATGGTGAGCGTCGCCGAACCGGAGGGGTCGAAGCGGATCTGCGCCCATTCCGGGAAACCACCGGCGGATTGCTCGATCACGTTGGAAATCCCGATCCCGCGCAGCCTGCCGCGCGCCTCGGCTTCCGCCCGGCGGGTCTCGCGCCCGGGGTAATCGACCAGCGCGAGGGCCCGGTCCATGTTGGTCTCGAATTCGCCCGAATCGTAGGTGAAGACGAGGCCGGTCCGGTAGGGGAACGTATCGGGGGCGATGTAGTTGCGCCGCCTGAGCTCGGCCGGGTCGATGCCGAGCTCGTCGGCCGCGGTGTCGATCACCCGCTCGATCGCGTAGGCCGCCTCCGGCCTGCCGGCGCCGCGATAGGGCCCGGTCGACATCGTGTTGGTGAACACGCCGGTCACATGGGTGTAGATCGCCCGCGTGCGGTAGGGGCCCGCGAGCGAGCCCAGATTGTTGGTCGACGAGTGCGGCCCGAGCAGGGTCAGATAGGCCCCGAGATTGGCGGTCGTCCGCACCCTGAGGGCGAGGAATTCGCCGTCCCGGGTGAGCGCGAGCTCGGCGGTGGAGAGGTTGTCGCGCGCCTGGTCGTCGACCATGAACCCCTCGGTCCGGTCGCCGGTCCACTTGACCGGCCGGCCGAGCCGCTTCGCGGCGTAGAGGCATATCGTGTATTCGCAATAGGGGCCGGACCGCATCCCGAAGGCGCCGCCCATGTCGTAGCTGACGACGCGGAGCTCGCCCTCGGGCACCTTGAGGATCGGCGAAGCGGTCGCCATGCGCACCCCGTGCGGGCCCTGGGTGCCGGTATAGAGGGTGTAGCGCCCGCTGAAGCGGTCGAACTCGCCGATGCAGGCGCGCGGTTCCATCGGGGCGACGGCGACGCGGGAGACGGTGAAGTCGAGCCTGGTGACATGGTCGGCTGCGGCGAAAGCGGTCGCGACCGCGTCCTCGTCGCCCTGTTCGAAGACGAAGCAGACATTGTCGGGCGCCTCCGGCCAGACCGCGGGCGCGCCTTCGGCCAGCGCGTCGGCGGTGGCGGTGACCGACGCCAGCGGCTGGTACGCGACCTCGATCAGCTCGGCGGCGTCGCGCGCCAGATCGTGGGTCTCGGCGACGACGAAGGCGACATAGTCGCCGACCAGCCGCACCCGGTCCTTGCGGAGCGGCAGATTGGGCGGGGTGAACATGGGCGAGCCGTCGGGCTTGTTGCGCGGCACCGCGCAGGGGATGCTGCCGAGCCCGGCCGCCTCGACATCCTCATGGGTATAGACCGCGAGCACCCCGGGGGCCGCGCGCGCGGCGGCGGTGTCGATCGAGCGGATCTCGGCATGGGCGTGCGGCGAGCGCAGCACACAGCCATGGGCCTGGCCCGGGCGGTCGAGGTCGTCGGAGTAGCGACCGCCGCCGCGCAGCAAACGCGGGTCTTCCCAGCGTGGCACGCCCTGGCCGATACCGAACTTGGTCATGCAGGCCTTCCCACTCCTTGCCCGACCGCACGACGCGGAGGGCGCGCCGAATCCCTCCCGGGGCGGCGATGAAAGTCACGACCGCCGGAATCGGCGCTGTTATCTGCGGACGCCGGATGATAGGGGAAGGGCAAGGCGGCAACAACGCCGCCGTCTGGCCCTGACCCGGCCGCCGCAGGCCGGCAAGAGGAGTCGGGATGGACGAAGCCCGAGACGGGTTTGAGGCCTTCGTCGGCCGCGCCGCCGAGATATGGGAGGTGGGCGTCTTCGGCCTGGATCTGGGCACGGCGCTCTCCGCGCTCGCCGTCTTCGCCGCGTGCCTCCTGTTGCGCGGTCCCTTCTCGCGCCTCGTCGTCGGGCGCCTCGCGCGCTGGGCGGAGAAGACCGAGAACAGGGTGGACGACGCGGCGGTGCAGGCGCTGGAGCCGCCGCTCCGTTTCCTGCCTCTGGTCGTCGGCCTGTTCCTCGCCAAGGAAATATTGCCGCTCGCCGGGCTGGCCGAACGCATCGCCGACGACGTGCTGCGCTCGCTGGCCGCGTTCGTCCTGTTCTGGGGGCTCTACCGCCTCGCCGAGCCGCTGCGCGGGCTGGCCGGGCGGGTGGAGGCGAAGATCGGCGCCGAGGTGGTCGACTGGACGGTCCGCGGCCTCAAGATCGCCTTCGTCGCGCTGGGCGCGATCACGGTTCTGGAAATCTGGGGGATCCAGGTCGCGCCGATCCTCGCCGGTCTCGGGCTGATCGGGGTTGCCGTGGCGCTCGGCGCGCAGGACCTGTTCCGCAATTTGATCGCCGGGCTGCTGATCATCGGCGAGCGCCGGCTCGCCCATGGCGAATGGATCAAGATAGAGGGCGGCGTCGAAGGCACGGTCGAGGCCATCGGGTTCCGTTCGACCCGGGTGAGGCAGTTCGACAAGGCGCCGATCTACGTCCCCAACTCCAAGCTGGCCGACACGGCGCTGGTCAACTACACGCGGATGACCCACCGGCGCATCTACTGGATGATCGGCGTCGAATACCGCACGACGATCGACCAGCTGCGCCGGATCCGCGACGGGATCGAGGCGTTCGTGCTGGCGGACGACGCCTTCGCCCACCCGCCCGAGGTGCCGACCTTCGTGCGCATCGACAGGCTCTCGGAATCCTCGATCGACATCATGGTCTATTGCTTCACCGTGACCACGTCGTGGGGCGAGTGGCTGGCGATCAAGGAGCGCCTCGCCTACCGCATCATGGCGATCGTCGAGGAGGCCGGGACCGGCTTGGCCTTCCCGTCCCGGTCGCTCTATATCGAGACCGGCGGCGACGCTCCGGAAATCTTCGCCCCGCCGGAGGCCGACGGCACCGACGATTAGGACCCGCATCGGCCCGCGTCGCCGTTGACTAAAGCGCGGGCGGCCAACATATATGCGCGTTCCGCGGGCAGGGACGCCCGCTCTCTATCGGGGAACAGCCATGATACCGGCCGTCATGCCGAGCTATGCGCGCGTGGACATCGCGTTCGAACGCGGCGAGGGACCCTATCTCTACGCCTCGGACGGCCGACGATTCCTCGATTTCGGCGCCGGCATCGCGGTCACCGTGGCGGGGCATTGCCATCCCCATCTGGTGGAGGCGCTGACCCGCCAGGCGCAACGCCTGTGGCACACCTCCAATCTCTACCAAATCCCGGAGCAGACCCGGCTCGCCGAGCGGCTGACCGCGGCGAGCTTCGCGGACACGGTGTTCTTCTGCAACTCGGGCGCGGAGGCGATGGAGGCCTCGCTCAAGACCGCGCGCAAGTTCCAGTTCGAGTCCGGGCGCCCGCAGCGCTACCGCTTCGTCGTCTTCGAGGACAGCTTCCACGGCCGGACGCTCGCGCTGATCGCGGCGGGGGCGAACGACGCGCATCGCCGCGGTTTCGGTCCGATGCTGGATTCCTTCGACCGCGTGGCCTATGGCGATCTCGACGCGGTGAAGGCGGCGATCGGCCCGGAGACGGCGGGGATCGTCGTCGAGCCGGTCCAGGGCGAAGGCGGCATCCGGCCGGCCGATCCCGGTTTCCTGCGCGGGCTGCGCGGGCTCGCCGACGAGCACGACCTGGCGCTGGTCTATGACGAGGTGCAGTGCGGCATCGGCCGCACCGGCCATCTGTTCGCCCACGAGGCCGCGGACGCCCCGCCCGACATCATGGCGGTGGCCAAGGGGCTCGGCGGCGGGTTCCCGATCGGCGCCTGCCTGGTCGACGAGGAGGCCGCGATCGGCATGGTGGCGGGCACCCATGGCAGCACCTTCGGCGGCAACCCGCTGGCCAGCGCGGCGGCCAACGCGGTGCTCGACATCGTGCTGGAGGACGGATTCCTCGACGGCGTCAGGCGGCGCGGCGCCGCTCTCGGGGAGGCGCTCGGAGGGCTTGCGCGGCGCTACCAGGGGGTCATCGAGGAGGTGCGCGGCGTGGGATTCATGTGGGGCATGAAATGCGTCGGCCCCAATGCCGAGCTCGGCGGGAAGATGTTCGACCGGGGGCTGCTCAACGTGCTCGCCGCCGACAACATGGTGCGGCTGCTGCCGCCGCTGATCGCCGGAGACGACCATATCGCCGAGGCGCTCGAGACCGTCGAGGCCTGCTGCGCCGAGATCGCGAAATGAGCCCGCCGCGGCATTTTCTCGACCTCGCGGAGAACGAGCCCGCCGTGCTGCGGCGGATGATCGACCGCTCGCTGGCGCTCAAGGCCGAGCCCGGCGCGCTGGACGGCGCGGCGCCGCTCGCCGGGCGCACGCTGGCGCTGATCTTCGAGAAACCCTCGACGCGGACCCGGGTGTCCTTCGAGGTGGCGATGACCAGCCTCGGCGGCAAAGTCATGGTCCTCAGTCCGAACGACATGCAGATCGGCCGGGGCGAGACCATCGCGGACACCGCCCGGGTGCTGTCGCGCTATGTCGATGCGATCATGATCCGCACCTTCGAGGCGGACACGCTCGCCGCCCTCGCCTTGCATGCGACGGTGCCGGTGATCAACGGGCTCACCGGCCGCTCGCATCCCTGCCAGCTGATGGCGGACGTGATGACCTTCGAGGAGCATCGCGGGCCGATCGAGGACCGCGTCGTCGCCTGGTCGGGGGACGGCAACAACGTGGCCTGCTCCTGGATCGAGGCGGCGGCGGCGTTCAACTTCGAGCTCCGCCTCGCCTGCCCGCCGGTGCTGGCGCCGCCCGCCGCGATCGTCGAACGGGCGGAGCGCAGCGGCGGGCGGATCGCGCTCACCGACGACCCCTGCGAAGCGGTGCGCGGCGCCGATTGCGTGGTGACCGACACCTGGGTGTCGATGGGCGACGACGGCTCGGACCGCCGGCACAACATCCTCGCGCCCTACCGGGTCGACCAGCGCCTGATGGCGCGGGCCAAACCGGATGCGATCTTCATGCACTGCCTGCCCGCCCATCGCGGCGAGGAGGTGACGGCAGACGTCATCGACGGGCCCCAATCGGTGGTCTGGGACGAGGCGGAAAACCGCATGCACGCGCAGAAGGCGATCCTTCTGTGGTGTCTCGAATGAGTGGCGGGGAAACCCCTTCGGAGGAAGCCGGACCGTTACCGCTGGTCGGGAACGACATCGTGCTGCCGTTCCAGATCGAGAGCCAGGCGGCCCGCGGCAAGCTGGTCCGGCTCGGCGGGACGGTCGACAGGATCGTCTCGCGGCGCAACTATCCGGCGCCGGTGGCGACGCTGCTCGGCGAGCTCGCGGTCCTGGCGGCGCTGGTCTCCTCGGCGCTCAAATACGACGGCGTGCTGACGGTCCAGGTGAAGGGCGACGGCCCGGTCCGCATGCTGGTCGCCGACGCCACCTCGGCGGGGGAGATCCGCGCCTATGCCGCGTTCGACCCGGCGGCGCTCGACCGGGCGACCTCCGGGGACTGGCGGACCGCCCCGGTGCCGCTCCTGCTGGGGGCCGGCTATCTCGCCTTCACCATCGACCGCGGCTTCGAGGTGGAGCGCTATCAGGGCATCGTCGAGCTCAGCGGCCGGTCGATCGCCGACTGCGCCCACCGGCACTTCCGGGAGTCCGACCAGAACCAGGCGGCTTTCAGGCTCGCCGTCGCGCGGACCGGACCGCGCGGCGCCTGGCGCGCCGGCGGCATGATGATGCAGCGCCTGCCGGATAGCGGCCCGGCGCGGCTTTCCGGCGACGCCCCGGACGACGAGCTCGAGGAGAGCTGGCGGCGCGCGGTGGTGCTGATGGGCTCCTGCACGCCGGCGGAGCTCGTCGACGACCGGCTGCACCCGCACGACCTGCTCTACCGCCTGTTCCACGAGGACGGGGTGCGGGTGTTCGAGCCGCACGGGCTGGCGCATGGCTGCCGCTGTTCGCGCGACCGGGTGGAGGCCACGCTGCGTTCCTTCCCGCGCGAGGAAATCGAGGATCTGGAGATCGACGGAGAGGTCGTGGTCACCTGCGAATTCTGCGGTGCGCGCTACGCCTTCGACGACCCCGACATCGACCTGATCTACCGCACCAATTGAGCGGCGGGCGCTACAGGCTGACGGAATCGACGACCCGTCCGAGGAAGGCGCTGCACGCCGCGATCTGGTCCAGGCGGACGAACTCGTCGGGCTGGTGGGCCTCGCTCACGCTGCCCGGCCCGCAGACGATCGACGGCACGCCGGCCTCGGCGAACAGCCCGGCCTCGCAGACATAGGGCGCGGTCGACGGCTGGTTCTGGCCGCTGAGGCGGAGCGCGAACGTCTCGGCTTCGGAACCCGGGGCCGGTCCCAGGGTGGGCGCGGTGACGTCGACGGTGGTCCGGATGCGGGCCTCGGGATCGACCGCCCGCATGCGCGGCATCAGCGCATCCTCGGCGAAGGCGCCGAGCCGGGCGAGCACCTCGGCGGGATCGACATCGGGCGTCGGGCGCATCTCCCAGCGAAAGTCGCAATGCCGCGCGATGATGTTGACCGCCGCGCCGCCGCCGATCCGGCCGATATTGAAGGTGGTGCCGGGCGGATCGAACGACGCCGCGGCCCCGCCCCTCGGCAGCGCGCCGATCACCGCTTCGATCTCGCGGATGTATTCGGCGGCGAACAGGATCGCGTTCACCCCTTCGGCGGGGCGGCTCGAATGCCCGTCGCGCCCGAGCACGGCGGTGTGCTGCTGGGAGATCCCCTTGTGGGCGTTGACCACCCGCATGCCGGTGGGCTCGCCGACGATGGCGAAGGCGGGTCTCGGCAGCTCCTTGCCGATCAGCGCGATCAGGGAGCGGACCCCGATGCAGCCCACCTCCTCGTCATGCGACAGCGCGATGTGGACCGGCCGGGCCAGCCGGGCGGCGCCGAGCCGGGGCGCCAAAGCGAGCGCGCAGCCGATGAACCCCTTCATGTCGGTGGTGCCGCGGCCGTAGAGCCGGCCCTCGCGCTCGACCATGGCGAAGGGATCGCCGGTCCATGGCTGGCCGTCCACCGGGACCACGTCGGAATGGCCCGAGAGCACGATGCCGCCGGGCTCCGGCGGGCCGAAGGTCGCGAACAGATTGGCCTTGTCGCCGGTCTCGTCCGGCACTTGGCGGACCGCGGCGCCGTGGCCGGCGAGATAGCCGGCGACGGCGTCGATCAGGGGCTTGTTGGGCTTGGCGGAGGTGGTGTCGAAACCGACCAGCCAGCCGATCGCCTCGACATCGCTCATCGCGCGCTGCGCGGTGCGGCCAGTGGCGGGCACGCTCTAGCTCCTCCAGAAGGACGGCGTGAACAGGACCAGGATGGTAAATAGCTCCAGACGGCCGAGCAACATGCCGGCGGCCAGCACCCATTTCGCGGCGTCGGGCAGCGGCGCGAAATTGCCCGACGGCCCGATCGTCTCGCCCAGCGCCGGGCCGACATTGCAGATCGCCGTCGCCGCGCCCGAGATCGCGGTGATGAAGTCGAGGCCGAGCGCGCCGAGAGCGAGCGCCAGCACGCCGAAGGACGCGACGAACAGGAAGAAGAAGCTCATCACCGAGCTCGCCACGTCCTGATCGATGGGCCGCCGGTTGAAGTGCGGCACGAACACGCCGTGCGGCCGGATCAGCCGGCGCAGCTGGGCCTGCGCGACGACGTAGAGCACCTGGAAGCGGAACACCTTGATTCCGCATGTCGTGGAGCCGGCGCAGCCGCCGATGAACATGATGAAGAAGAAGGTCGCAGCGGCAAACGCGCCCCAGCTGTCGTAGCCGGTCGTGCTGTAGCCGGTGCCGGTGATGATCGAGACCACGTTGAAGCTCGACGTCCGCACGGCGTCGATGACGGTCACGCCGCCCGAATGGGCCCGCCAGGCCGCCATGAGCGCGACGATGACGAGCACGATGCCGAGAAACGCCCGCACCTGGATGTCGTTGAACAGCGCCCATGGCTGGCCGCCGATCGCCCGCAGGTAGAGCACGAAGGGCAGCGAGCCGACGATCATGAACAGGATGATGATGGCCTCGGCGGCGGCGTTGCCGAGACCGCCGACCGAGGAATCGGAGGTCGAGAATCCGCCGGTCGCGATCGTCGTCATGGCATGCACCACGGCGTCGAAGCCGCCGACGCCGACGGCGATGAGAAGCAGCACGCAGGCGACCGTCAGACCCAGATAGGTGAGCCCGATCCCGCTCGCGATCTGGGTCATCCGCGGCATCACCTTGTCCGAGCGGTCCGAGGACTCGGTGTGGAAGAGCTGCATGCCGCCGATCTGCAGCATCGGCATGATGGCGACCGCCATGACGATGATGCCGATCCCGCCCAGCCATTGCAGCAAGGCGCGCCACAACAGGATTCCAGACGGCGCCTCGTCGAGCCCGGTGATCACCGTCGATCCCGTGGTGGTGATCCCCGACATCGCCTCGAAGAAGGCGTCGGTATAGCTGAGCCGCATCTCGGAGAAGGTGAAGGGCAGGGCGGCGAACATCGTCAGCACCAGCCAGCTTCCGGCGGTGAGCAGGAACGCCTGACGGATGTTGAGGGTGAAGCGGGGGGCGCGGGCGGTCAGCACCATGGCGACGCCCACGAAAAGCGTGAGCCCGCCCGCGCCCGCGAAGACCTGCCAGTCGCCGTGGCCGTCCACCAGATCCGCCACCATGGGGACCAGCATCGCGACTGCCAGCGTGGTCAGCAGCAGCCCGATGACGAAGAAGATGGGACGGAAATCGAACACGTCGTCGTCCTCGCCTGCAACCCGGCCCGGGGCCGCCCCGCCCCCGACGGATCGCGTATCAGGCCGACCAGGCCTGCCCCATCTGGGGGTTGCCGATGGCGGACAGGAACTCGCGCCGGGTCGACGCGTCGTCGCGGAACGCGCCCGTCATCTGGCTGGTGATCAGCGTCGAGCCGGGCTTGTCCACGCCGCGCGTCGTCATGCATTGATGGGTCGCCTCGATCACCACCGCCGCGCCCTGCGGCTCCAGCACGTCGTTGATGGTGTTGGCGATCTGGGCGGTCATCTTTTCCTGGATCTGCAGGCGCCTGGCATAGACCTCGACCAGCCGGGCGAGCTTCGAGATGCCGACCACCCGCGTTGTCGGCAGGTAGCCGATATGGGCGCGGCCGACGATCGGCGCCATGTGATGCTCGCAATGCGAGGTGAAGCGGATGTTGCGCAGCACCACCATCTCGTCATAGCCGTCGGTCTCCTCGAAGGTCTTGGCGAGGATCTGCGACGGGTCCTCGCGGTAGCCGGAGAACCACTCGTCGAAGGCGCGCACCACGCGGGCGGGCGTGTCGCTCAACCCCTCGCGGGCCGGGTCGTCGCCGGCCCAGCGGATCAGCGTGCGGACGGCCTCCTCGGCGTCCTCGAAGGCGGGGCGGTCGAGGAGCGGTTCGACCGCGGTAAGCGGGCTTCGGTGTGTGGACACTGCTATGCGTTTCCCGTTGCTGTCGAGGGCGCGGCGCCCGCAGGCTAGTTGAGTCGCTTGGGCTCGTCGGGGCAGTCGAGGGAGAAGGCGGGGATCTCGATATCGAAGCGTTCGCCGTCCTCGCCCTTCATGCCGTAGCTGCCGAGCATGATCCCCGACGGCGTCGGCAGCGGCGTGCCGGAGGTGTATTCGTAGGTCTCGCCGGGCGCGAGAACCGGCTGCTCGCCGACCACCCCGGCGCCGCGCACCTCCTGGACCCTGCCCAGCCCGTCGGTGATGCGCCAGTGGCGGGTCAGCAGCTGCACCGTCGCCCCGCCTTCGTTGCTGATCTTGACGTGATAGGCCCACACGTAATGGGCATCGGGCGGCGAGGATTGCTGGTCGAGATAGATCGGCTCGACGGAAACGCGGATCGCCCGGGTGATGGCTGTATACATGGAGACTCCCTGGCTCACCTGGAACCGCCCGCCAGCGGCCCCCGGAATGTAGGTCGCGCGGGCCGGGCCTTCAATCGCGCGCCGTTCGGCCGATTATGCTCGATCGAGCGCACCGGCGACATCTTCGAGCAGATCCGCGGGGTCCTCAAGCCCGATGGAGAGCCGCACCAGCCCGTCGGTGATTCCCAGGCCGTCGCGCTCCGCGGGCGACAGGCGCTGGTGGGTGGTCGTCGCCGGATGCGTGACCAGGCTCTTCGCGTCGCCCAGATTGTTGGAAATGTCGACCAGCCCGAGCCCGTTCATGAAGCGGAAGGCGCGGTCCTTGCCGCCGTCGATATCGATGGTGACGACGCTGCCGAAATCGGACATCTGGGCCTTGGCCAGAGCGTGCTGGGGGTGGCTCTCCAGGCCGGGATACAGCACCCGCACCAGATCGCCGCGGGCCGCCAGCGCGGTCGCGATGCCGCGCGCGGACCGGCAGTGCTGGTTGAGGCGAAGCTGCAGGGTTTCCAGCCCCTTGAGCAGCACCCAGGCGTTGAACGGGCTCATCGATGGGCCGGTGTGGCGCATGAAGGTCTTGAGCGTGCCCATGCAGTATTCCTCGCTGCCGAGAACCGCGCCGCCGAGGCAGCGGCCCTGCCCGTCGATATGCTTGGTCGCCGAATAGACCACGATGTCGGCGCCGAGCTCGAGCGGGCGCTGGAGCAGCGGTGTCGCGAACACGTTGTCGACGATCACCATCGCCCCGGCATCGTGGGCGAGCTTCGAGATCGCCCTTATGTCGAAGATGTCGAGACCGGGGTTCGACGGCGATTCCAGGAACACCGCCCGGGCCGGCCGGTCGAGCGCGGCGGCCCAGGCGTCCATGTCGGGGCTCTCGACGATGGTCGTTTCCACCCCCAGCCGGGGCAGGATGTCGGTCAGGATGAACAGGCACGAGCCGAACAGGGCGCGCGCGCCCACCACGCGGTCACCCGCCTCCACCATGCAGGCGAGAGAGGCGAACACCGCCGCCATCCCGGACGCCGTCGCCCGGCACGCCTCGGCGCCCTCGATCAGGCGCAGGCGGTCCTCGAACATGCCGACCGTCGGGTTGTCGTAGCGCGAGTAAATATAGCGGTCGACCCGGTTGGCGAACGCGTCCTCAGCCTCCTCGGCGGCTTCGTAGACGAAGCCGGAGGTCGCGTAGATCGCTTCCGACGTCTCGCAGAACGCCGAGCGCCGCAACCCGCCGCGGACCAGCCTGGTCTGCGGCCGCCAGCTCTCTTCCCGTCGGGCGTGAGCGTCCATCTTCCTGCTCCCCAGCGCGCAAAACAAAACCCCCGACCGGAAAGTCGGGGGGTGTCGCGCCTCCGACCTTTTAGCTGGTTGTTTTACGTGGCCGCAAGCCGGTCGGGCCAAATCACCACGTGCGCCTATGGTATCGCACGAGGCTACCCCGTCAAGCCGTCGAATCCGGGCCGTCGAATCCGGGCCGTCGAATCCGGGCTAGCGCTGGATCGCCGCCACCATCTCGACCTCGACCAGCAGGTCCGGACGGGCGAGGCCGGCGACGATCAACAGGGTCGAGGCCGGCCGTTCCTCGCCGAGATACTTGGCCCTGACCTCGTTATAGGCCGGGAGGTCCGCCGCGTCGGTCAGGAAATGGGTGATCTTGACCACGTCCTTCATCCGCATCCCGTTGAATTCGAGGATCGCCATCAGGTTTCGCCAGGCGAGATCCGCCTGGGCGGCGAAGTCGGCCGGGACGTTGCCGTCGACGTCGATCCCGACCTGGCCGGCGATGAACATCACCTTGGCGGAGTCCGGGACCTCGATGGCATGCGCATAGGCGCCGATCGGCGGGTGGATGGTTTCCGGATACATCGCGCGGTTCTGCATGGCGGCCTCCCTTCGGCATCTGGTCTCGCTGTTCGCCCAGACTACAGCCGGTGGCGGGGGAGGCTCCAGCCGCAATTGACTTGAGGCACCGCCATGGCGAATAATCGCGGCTTCACCGGACGCAATCGCGCGCGAACTTACGGAGCCCCGAAATGTTCCTGAAAAACTGCTGGTATGTGGCCGCCGAGCCGCACGAGATCACGCGCCAGCCCTTCGGCCGCACGATCTGCAACGAGAAGATCGTCTTCTGGCGCACCGAGGACGGCGACCCGGTGGCCTTCGAGGACCGCTGTTGCCATCGCCGCATGCCGCTCAGGAAGGGCAGCGTCGAGGGCAATGTGCTGTCCTGCCACTATCACGGGCTGCAGTTCGACACGACCGGCAAGTGCATCCGCGTGCCGGGGCAGACGACGATCCCGCCGGGCGCGCAGGTGCGCGCATACCCCGCGGTCCAGAAATACAACTGGATCTGGATCTGGATGGGCGATCCCGCGCTCGCCGACGAGAGCCTGATCGTCCCCTACCCCTGGAAGACCGCCGAGGACTGGGGCGACAAGGGCACCTATTTCCACGTCAACGGCAACTACAAGCTGGTCATCGACAACCTGCTCGACCTGTCGCATCTGGCCTTCGTGCACCGTTCGACGATCGGCAACGCCGCGGTGGCGGAGCACGCCGTGCTCAAGACCCTCAAGGACGAGGACTCGGTGACCGTGGCGCGCTGGACCGTCGGCCAGAACCCGCCGCCGACCTATCAGAAGATGTGCGACTGGCCGGAAGAGACCATCGTCGACCGCTGGCAGATCATCGAGTTCCGCATGCCGGGCGCGGTGCGGCTGTTCACCGGCGCGGCGCCGGGCGCGGCCGGAGGCAAGGAGTTCGGCCATACCGAGCTGGAACGCGACGTGCCGGCGGACGGGTTCGGCTTCCACAACCTCAACTTCGTCACGCCGGAGACCGAGAGCTCGACGCATTACTTCTGGTCGAACGCCTACCAGGTCCCCGGCAAGCCGATCGAGCCCGATTTCGTCGAGATGCAGTACAAGCAGATCTGGCAGGCCTTCCACCAGGACTGGGAGGTCTTCGACCTGCAGGAGGAAAACTGGGACGACCGGCCGACCATCGAGACCAACCAGGACGCCGGCGGTATCGCCGGGCGCGCCATGATCGACCGCAAGATCGCGGCCGAACGGGCGGCGGCGGGGGCGGCGATCGCCGCCGAGTAGCGCCCGGCCGACAGATTGCGATGCGGCGGCACCCCGGTGCCGCCCTTCGCTTTTCCGGGCCCGAACGAGAGCGAGCGGGGAGAGCGGGATGTTCATCGAGAACGCGTGGTATGTCGCCGCCTGGGACAGCGAGGTCGGCCGCCAGAACATGTTGCGGAGGACGCTGCTCGACATCCCGGTCGTCCTCTACCGCAGGGAGGACGGCGCGCCGGTGGCGCTGGAGGACCGCTGCTGCCATCGCCACGCGCCGCTGTCGAAGGGCAAGCTCAGGGGCGACAACGTCGAATGCCCCTATCACGGCCTGCTCTACGATCCCTCCGGCCGGTGCATCCGGATCCCCGGCCAGACCGCGATCCCGCCGGGCGCGCGGGTCCGGGCGTTTCCCACGGTGGAGCGCTATCACTGGATCTGGATCTGGATGGGCGATCCGGCGGCGGCCGACCCCGACCTGATCGAGGACTTCCACTGGATCGACGATCCCGGCTGGCGCGCGCGCGGGGAGAAGCTCGATCTCGAGGGCAACTACGTGCTGCTGGTCGAGAACCTGCTCGACCTCTCCCATCTCAGCTACATCCACCCGACCACGCTCGGCACCGATGCGGTCGCCGAGACGCCGATGAAGGCGGAACGCGAGGGCGATCTGGTCCGCGTCACGCGCTGGGTGCTCGGCAGCCCGCCGCCGCCGTTCTTCCAGAAGGCGGGCGGTTTCGCGCCCGACCAGGCCATCGACCGCTGGCAGATCATCGAATTCACCCCGCCGGCCTTCGTCCGCCTCGACATCGGCGGCGCCGTCGCCGGCACCGGCGCGCCGGAGGGCGACCGCAGCCAGGGCTTCTCCATGCGGAACCTGAACGCGATCACTCCGGAGACCGCGAAGACGACGCACTATTTCTGGGCCCAGGCGCATGATTTCCGGATCGACGAGCCGTGGGTGACCGACCTGCTCTACGAGAACGTCCACACGGCGTTCCTCGAGGATTTGGAGATCATCCAGCTCCAGCAGGACAACATAAACACCGCCCCGGACCGGCAGCGGATCGACATCAACCATGACGGCGGCGGCATCCAGGCGCGACGCATCATCGAGGGCCGGATCGCCGCCGAGCGCGGCGCCGCGCCGCTGGCCGCCGCCGGCGAGTAGCCCGCCGGGGACCGTCCCCGGGATCGGCGGCGGGTCTTGAACGGGCGCGCCGCTTGCGGGATCTTGGCCCCCTGAACACACCGGTCCGGGGGGCGCGTCATGGCTGAAAAGCTGGTCATCAGGAATATCGGCTTGCTTCTGTCGGGAGCGCTGGAGACCCCGGTGCTCGATGCCGACACCGTGGTCGCCGAGGACGGCCGGATCGCCGCCTTCGGCAGGGAGGCGGATTGCGACACCGCCGGCGCCGATATCGAGATCGACGCGAAGGGGGTGGCGCTCGCGCCCGGGCTGATCGACAGCCATGTCCACCCGGTGTTCGGCGACTGGACGCCGCGCCAGAGCCAGCTCAACTGGATCGACTCGACGATGCATGGCGGCGTGACGACGATGATCTCGGCCGGCGAGGTCCATCTGCCCGGCCGGCCGCGCGATCCCAAGGGGGTGGTGGCGCTCGGCATCACCGCCCAGCGCGCCTTCTCGTCCTTCCCGCCGGGCGGCGTCAAGGTGCGCGCCGGCGCGCCCATCCTGGAGACCGGGATGGAGGAGGACGATTTCCGCTTCCTCGCAGAGGCCGGCGTCAAGCTCCTGGGGGAGATCGGGCTCGGCGGGGTGAAGACCGGCGAAGAGGCGAAGAAGATGGTCGGCTGGGCGCGCAAATACGGCATCCAGTCGACGATCCATACCGGCGGCCCGTCGATTCCCGGCTCCGGGCTGATCGACGCCGACATCGTGCTGGAGACCGGACCAGACATCATCGGCCACATCAATGGCGGGCACACCTCGCTGCCGCGGGACCAGATCGCCTGTTTGTGCGAGCAGTGCCAGGCGGGGATCGAGATCGTCCACAACGGCAACGAGGCTTCGGCCCTGTTCGCGCTGCGCACCGCGCGCGAGCTCGACCAGCTCCACCGGGTCATCCTCGGCACCGACGGGCCGGCCGGCTCGGGGGTTCAGCCGCTCGGGATCCTCAGGATGGTGGCGATGCTGTCGGCGCTCGGCGACGTGCCGGCGGAGATCGCGTTCTGCTTCGCGACCGGCAACACCGCGCGCATGCGCGAGCTCGATTGCGGGCTGATCGAGGAGGGCCGGGCCGCCGATTTCGTCCTGCTCGACCGCGCCCAGCACAGCGCCGGCAAGGACCTGCTCGACTCCGTCCGGACGGGCGACATCCCCGGGGTCGGCATGGTGGTCATCGACGGCAAGGTCGCCTCGGGCCGCAGCCGCAACACCCCGCCGGCGGACCGCCTGCCGGAGGTGCTCTAGGGGCCAGCCCGCATTTCTCACCAGGGTCACGGAACACAATTTTGTGAAACACGGCACTCGCCCGGTTTTCCCGGACTTATCCCCAGCGGGGGCGCGCGACATTGCGGATCGCCGTCAAAGGTTGCAGACTCGCCCGCTGGTTTTCCGCTGTTGACTCGCGGGCGGGCCAACCATAGGTTCCGCGCCCTTCGCAACGGGGCGGGGCGCGGAGCGAGGCCGTAAGAGCCAAAGGGAGTGCGCCGGAGCTGAGGCGCGGAAGCGTTTGAAAATCGGACTCACCGGACGTCGCATGGATGTGGGCGAGCGTCTTCGACGGCATGTCGAGACCCGTCTCAACGACGGCGTAGCCAAGTATTTCGACCACGCGATGGAATCGCACGTGGTCTTCGAGCCGGACGGGCCTCTCGTGCGGGCCGATATCTCGGTCCATGTCGGGCGCGGCATCCAGGTTCAGGGGCACGGCGCGGCCGGGGATGCGCAGAGCGCGTTCGACCTGGCGATGGAGAGAATCGCCAAGCGGCTCAGGCGCAACAAGCGCCGCCTGCGCGACCATCACCGCAAGTCGGGGTCGGCGCGCCGCGACGATGCGCTGACCGCCCAGCACGTCATCCTGGCGGACCCCGCCGAGCGGCCGGACGACGAGGCCGAGGGCGAGAACCCGGTGGTCGTCGCCGAGACGATCGCCGAAATCGATTCGATGACGGTGAGCGAGGCCGTCATGCGCCTCGACCTCGCGGAACAGCCGGTGGTGGTGTTCCGCAATGCCGCCAATGGCGGGATCAACGTCCTCTATCGCCGCGGCGACGGCAACCTCGGCTGGGTCGACCCGTCCGGGGCGGACGGGGCCGAGGCGACCCCGCGGAAGGGCTAGCATGGAAATCGGCGAATTGCTGACCAGCGACCGCGTGGTGGACCGCCTGCCCGCGGCGAGCAAGAAGCAGGTGATCCGGGAGATTTCCAGGCGCGCGGCGGCGGTCACGGGGCTCGACGAGCGCTCGGTGTTCAGCGTCCTGCTGGAACGCGAGCGGCTCGGGACCACCGGCGTCGGCGAGGGCGTGGCGATACCGCATGGCAAGCTGCCGGAGCTCGACGGCCTGTACGGCTTCTTCGCCCGGCTCGACCGGGCGGTCGATTTCGAGTCCATCGACGAACGGCCGGTCGACCTCGTCTTCCTGCTGCTGGCGCAGGAGGGGGCGAGCGCGGACCACCTCAAGGCGCTCGCCCGGGTCTCGCGGCTGATGCGCGATCCCGCCATCCGCGAGGGGCTGCGCCATGCCGCGGATGCCGGCGCGCTCTACTCCATCCTCACCGCGAACGGGACCGTCCGCGCCGCCTGACGCGGTCGCGCCGCGTCCTTCGATACGCGGCGCGGCCTGTCCCGGGCGAAGCCGGGGGAAGCTACCCGGGATGAGTGTGGCGGGCGGGCGGAACGCCGCCACCCGAAACGGATGCGCCCCGGGCGTCCGCGGTCTCGGCGCCGCGGATCTCGAGCACCGTCTCGCGGCTCGACGGCCGCGGCCGCACGAGGTCGATATGGAGCAGGCCGTCGGTCAGCTCGGCGCCCGCGACCTCGATGCCCTCGGCGAGCACGAAGGAGCGCTGGAACTGGCGCGTGGCGATGCCGCGGTGGAGATAGATCCGCCCGTCGGAATCGGATTGCTTGCCCCGAACGGTGAGCTGCGAGGCCGCCACCGTGACCGCCAGTTCGTCGCGCCGGAAGCCGGCCACGGCGAGCGTGATGCGCAGCGCGTCGTCGCCGACATGCTCGACATTGTAGGGGGGATAGCCGTCGGCCGCGCTCTTCGAGACCCGGTCGAGCACCCGTTCGAGCTGGTCGAAACCGAGCAGGAACGGGCTGTTGAAGACCGTCATGCGCGTCATTGCGGACCTCCTCCTGGCGAGCGGGGCGCAGTCGTTCCCGCCGGGTCCTCAGGGCCCCCGGCGAACCGGCCTGTCAGGCGCCGTGACTACCGATATGGGCCGCCCGGGCGGAGACGGCAAGGCCGGCGCCGGGACCCGGGGCGGGCTCGCGCGGCAGGGTGATCGCGACGCGGAGACCGGGTCGGTTGTCGCCGAGATCGAGGCTGCCGCCGTGGCGCTCCACGACCGCCGCGACCAGGCTGAGGCCGAGCCCCGCGCCGGGCGCGTTGCGCGACGCCTCGACGCGGAAGAAGCGCTCGGTCACGCGCTCCCTGAGGGCGTCGGGAATGCCCGGCCCGCCATCGGCGACGGCGATCTCGACCCGCTCGCCCCGGCCGCGCGCGGCGATCTCGACGGTCGCGCCGGCCGGCGAGAACTTGATCGCGTTGTCGAGCAGGTTGGCGAGCGCCTGGAACAGGAGGTCGCGGTCGCCCTTGATCCGCCCGCAATCGCCGGGCCCGGCGCCGAGCGCGACCCCGCGCTCCTCGGCGAGCGGCGCGTAGAGCTCGGCCACGTCGTTCACCAGCAGGCCGAGGTCGAAGGAGTCGACCTGCCCGGTCTCGACCCCGGCCTCGAGCCGGGCGATGCGCAGCAGCGAGTTGAAGGTCTTGAGCAGCGCGTCGGCCTCCTCGATGGTGCGGCCGATGGCGCGGCGATAGGCGTCCTCGTCCGCCGGCTCGGCGAGCGCCAGCTCGAGCCGGCCGCGCAGCCGCGCGAGCGGGCTTCTCAGATCGTGGGCGATGTTGTCGCTCACCTCGCGGACGCTGGCGACCAGCCGCGCGATGCGGTCGAGCATGTCGTTGAGGTTGGCCGCCAGCCGGTCGAACTCGTCATCGGTGCCGCGCGCCGGGATCCGCCGGTCGAGCGCGCCGGCCATGATCTCCCGGCTGGCCTGGTTGATCGCGTCGATGCGGCGCAGCATGGGGCGGCTGACCAGCACGCCGCCGGCGATGCTGAGCAACAGCGCCAGCGCGATCCCCCAGCCGATCGACTCGCGGAACCGGGCGTCGATCTCCAGCCTCTCGCGGATGTCGCGCCCGACCAGCAGGCGAAGCCCGCCGGTGAGCTCGAAGATGCGGGCGCGGCCCAGATCCACCGCGCCGCGCCGATCGGCGTATTCGAGCTCGAAGGTGACCCAGCCGTCGGGCCCGGGCGTCTCGCGGGGCCAGGCGCTGAGATTGCCGGCGAGCGGGCGCAGGCTGGCATCGGTCAGCAAGTAGAGCCCGCGGCTCGCCCGCGCCCGCGCGGTCCGGCGGTTGAGCGCGCGTACCAGGCCGATCGTGCCGAACTGGGAATACTGCTCGCCGAGCCCGCGGAGCTCGGCCTCGATCGCCTGGTCGGTCTGGCGCGCCATGAAGCCGGCCGTCGACCAGTAGAGAAACCCGACGAGGACCACAGCCGAGACGCCGAACAGCCCGAAATAGATCAGGGTGAGGCGAAACGTCGTGCTGCGGAGGAGTCTAGCCCGCATGTCTCACCGGGGTCATGGCCCAGCCATGACGGGGTGGGAACAGGATGAGAAAGCGCACGAATTTCCGAAACCGGACACTAGGCCATTTCCGCACGGAGCCTGTATCCCGCGCCGCGCACGGTCTCGATGAGCGGGCTCGCGGCGCCGGCATCGACCTTGCGCCGCAGCCTGGAGATATGGACGTCGATGACATTGGTCTGGGGATCGAAGTGGTAGTCCCATACATGTTCGAGCAGCATCGTCCGGGTGACCACCCGGCCGGCATTGCGCATCAGGCATTCGAGAAGCTGGAACTCGCGGCGCTGCAGCTCGATCCGCCGCCCGCCGCGGGCGACCCGCCGGGCGAGCAGGTCCATCTCCAGATCGCCCACCCGGAGCACCGTGTCCGGCGCCGGCGCGGCGCCGCGCCGGAGCAACGCATCGACCCGCGCGCGCAGCTCGGAGAAGGCGAACGGCTTGACCAGGTAGTCGTCGGCGCCGGCCCTGAGCCCGGCCACCCGGTCCTCGACCTCGCCCTTGGCGCTGAGGAACAGGACCGGGGTCTTGCGCCCGGCGCTCCGCATCGCCTCGACGATGGCGATGCCGTCGAGCTCGGGCAGCATGCGGTCGACCACCGCCACGTCGTAGTCGCTGCCGAGCGCCAGCACCAGCCCGTCGCGGCCGTCATGGGCGACGTCGACCGCGAACCCGCCCTCGGAAAGCCCCTTGGCGATGAAGCCCGCCGTCTCGGCGTCGTCTTCGATGATCAATGCGCGCATCGCAGGACCGGCACCACCGAACGGCGGGAGCCGGGACCGCCCGCGCGGCCCCGGCCCCGACCGTTGGACCCTGCTACTCTACGCGTCGGCGAAGCGGACCGCCACGATGCGATCCTCGCCCTTGCGGTCGATGGTCAGCAGCACCGCCTTGCGGCCCTCTTCGCGGACCTGCTCGACCGCCTTGACGGCGTCGGCGGCGGAGCCGACCGGGGTGTAGGTGACGCGCTCGATCACGTCGCCCGCCCGGATGCCGCGCGACCAGGCCGGGCTGTCGCTCTCGACATGGCGGACCAGCGCGCCCTTGGCCGCCTCGCCGAGCCCGAAGCGGGACCGCGCGGCGGGGTCGATGTCGGCCACCGTGATGCCGGTGCCGGCGAGCCCCTCCTTGGCCGGCTTGGCGGGCAGGCTCGCGACCTTCTTGGCGGCCGGCATCAGCCCGGTGGTGACCGAGAGCGTCATCGGCTTGCCTTCGCGAAGGATCGCGAGCTCGACGACCTTGCCCGCCTCGGTGCCGGCGACGAGGCGCGGCAGCTCGCGGAACTTCCCGACCGCGGCGCCGTCCCAGCCGGTGATGATGTCGCCCTGCTGGAGGCCGGCATCGCGCGCGGGACCGGTCTCGACGACCGAGGCGACCAGCGCGCCGGTGGCGTCCTTTATGCCGAGGCTCTCGGCGATGTCCGGCGTGACCGGCTGGATCTGCACGCCGAGCCAGCCGCGCTCGATCCTGCCGTCCGCCTTGAGCGCGGCGATTACCCGCTTGGCGTCGTTCGACGGGATGGCGAAGCCGATGCCGACATTGCCGCCGGTGGGCGAGTAGATCGAGGCGTTGACGCCGATCACCTTGCCCGAGGCATCGAAGGCGGGTCCGCCGGAATTGCCCTGGTTGATCGGCGCGTCGATCTGCAGGAAGTCGACCAGCGAGCCGCCCCTGAGATCCCGCCCGCGCGCCGACACGATGCCGGCGGTGACCGAGCCGCCGAGGCCGAACGGATTGCCGATGGTCATCACCCAGTCGCCGGCGCGGATGCGGTCGGAATCGCCGAACTCGACGAAGGGAAGCGGCCGGCCCGCGTCGATCTTGAGGAGCGCGAGGTCGGTCTTGGCGTCGCCGCCGACCAGCTTCGCGTCGAAGGTGTCCCCGTCATGCAGGCGGACGCGGATCGAGCGCGCGCCGGCGACGACGTGGTTGTTGGTCACCAGGTGGCCGTCCGCGTCGACGATGAAGCCGGAGCCCACGGCCGACATCCGGTGGTCGGGCCGCATCGGCCCGCCGAAGCGGAAGTCCGGCATGGCTCGCCCGAAATAGCGCTCCATGAACTCGCGGAACTGCCCTTCGGGCTGTCCGAAGGGGCTGAACTGGGGCGTGTCCCCGGGCTTTTCGAGCATCGCCGGGGCCGAGCCGCGGTCGGTCGCGATATTGACCACGGCGGGGCCGACGCGGGCGGCGATGTCGGCGAAGCTCTCCGGCGCCGGGCGCGCATGCGCGATGCCGGACGCCGCGGTCGCCATCGCCGCGGCCAGCGCCCCGGGCAGGATCACCCGGTGCAGGACACGCTTGTCGAGCGTCAATGAGGCAGTCATGGTTTACTCTCCCGATTTGGTCGTCGGGCGAGAGATAGCGCGGCGGCCTGAAGCCGTCCTTACTGGAACATGAAAATTGCGTAAGGTGGGGCGGGTCCTATCCGCTCCGCCCTGGAGCGCCGACATAGCGCTCCATGCCGATATCGGTCTCCCAGCTCCTGTGCCACGCCTCGGCGAGGTAGGGGCGGAGGGTCTCGAAGCGGGCGGCGACCGCGCGCTGGTCGGCGCGCAACCCGCCGATCACCGCCTCGACGGACTCGCGCAGCATATCGGCGTCGATGGTCGTCAGCCGGCCGCCCTCGACCGTCACCCGGCCCTCGACGATCACCGTGTCCAGCGCCGAGCCGGTCTCGGTATAGACCATCTGGCGCGCGGCGCTGTTGAGCGGCAGCAGCGTCGGCCGGTCGAGGTCGTAGAGGCAGAGATCGGCCCGCATGCCGGGGGCGATGGCGCCGACCTCGCCTGAAAGCCCGATTGCCGCCGCCCCGCCGAGCGTGGCTGCGCGCAGCGCCTCGGCCGCGTCCGGCGTCTCCAGCCCGATCTCGCTGATCGCCGCCAGCCCGCAGAACAGCTTCATCGCCTGGAACATGTTCTGCACGTCGGAGCAGGCGCAGTTGTCGCATCCCAGCGCGATCCCGACGCCGGCCTCGCGGTAGTGCCGGATCGGGGCGACGCCTGACTTGGACTTCATGTTGCTCGCCGGGTTGAGCACCACCCGCCCGCCGGCCTCGGCGAGCGCGTCGATCTCGTCCCGGGTGAACCAGATCGAATGCGCCAGCGCGAGCCGCGGGCCGAGCAGCCCGCAGGCGCGCATGTAGTCGATCTGCGAGCCGCCATGCGCGCCGAGATGGGTGCGCGACGCGATCACCTCGGGGCGCGATTCGTACATGTGGCTCAGCACCGGGAGGCCGTGCCGCTCTGACAGCGCGGCGATGCCGGAGAGCAGCTCGGGCGAGGACATGATCGCGCTGGTCGGGCCGAGTGCCCAGGAGAAGCGCTCGCGCGCGAGCCCGACCCGCTCGATCTGCCGGCGCACCGTCTCCAGCGGGGGCTCGCCGCCGACGCCGATCGGCGAGCCGAGCCAGTCGTGATAGTCCTCGGGCACCAGCTCGCGCCAATGCGGGATGCGGTCGACGGCGCGCCGGTCGCCGATCTGCAGCGAGAACACGGTGCGGATGCCGATCTCGTCATAGGCCTGGAGCACGGCGTCGAGCAGCGCGTCGTCGAACGGATACAGCGTCGCCATGTCCTGCACGGTGGTGATCCCGGCGAGCAGGCATTCGGCGGCGCCCAGCAGGGTGCGCGCGCGCACCTCCTCCGCGCTCCGCATCGGATATTGCGGCGGCAGCGCGTTGACGAACCACATCTGCAGCGGCATCGGCTCGAAGATGCCCTTGAGCAGCACGTCGTGCGAGTGGTAGTGGGCGTTGACGAAGCCGGGGACGACGAGCCGGCGCCGGGCGTCGATCACCCGGTCGGGCGGCGGGCCGCCGGCCAGCGCCGCGCCCAGGCCCGGCTCGACGCGGTCGATCCGCGCCCCCTCGATCAGGATGTCGCGCGCCGCCGGGCGGTCGGTATCGCCGTCGTGGTCGTAGACCAGTCCGCCTTCGACGAGGATCCGGGTCTCCGCCATCCGGTCAGCCGCGCACGATGTAGTCGCGCAGCGCGTCCGCCTCGGCCATCACCCCGTCGATGCGGGCCTTGACCACGTCGCCGATGCTGACGATGCCGATCAGCCTGCCGTCCTCGACCACCGGCAGGTGACGGAACCTGCGGTCGGTCATCAGCGCCAGGATCTCGCGGTCGCCGTCGCCCGGCGCGCAGGTCTCGACCGGGCTCGCCATGCAGGTCTCGACCAGGCAGTCGAGGAACGCCGCGCCCTGCTCGGCGAGGCCGCGCACGATGTCGCGTTCGGAAACGATGCCGACCAGCGCGCCGTCCTCGTCGGTCACCACCAGGGCGCCGATCATGCGCCCGGCGAGCTCGGCCACCGCGGCGGCGATGGTGGTGCCGGGCGGCACGGTCGCGACCTCGCTGCCCTTGGCCCGGAGAATCCCGCGGACATCCATCGTCGCCTCCCTGCAATACACCATGCCGATCCTGGAAATATCGGACTGCCGGCGCGGCGAGTCCAGACGCCGCGGCAGGTGACACGGCGCCCGCATTGGCGTTGAATGGAGACGCCTTGGCCCAGAGCATCACATTGACCGCCGCGGACGGGCACGCGCTCGACGCCTGGCACGCCGCGCCCGCGCGCCCCGCGGGGGGCATCGTCGTGCTGCACGCGATCTACGGCCTGACCCCGCACATGGCGGATGTCTGCGACCTCTACGCGGAGGCCGGGATCGCGGCGATCGCGCCGGCGCTCTACGACCGCTCGGGCAGGAACGTCGTGTTCGGCTATGGCGCGGACGGGCGCGAAGGCGGCATGGCGCAGCGCGAGACCCTCGCCGAGGCGACGGTGCTGACGGATGTCGAGGCCGCGCTCGCCGCGCTCCGTCCGGCGGGCAGGGTCGCGGTGCAGGGGTTCTGCACCGGCGGCACCTGGGCGTGGATCGCCGCCGCCCGCCTCGCCGTCGACGCGGCGGTGATCTATTACGGCAGCGACGTCGACGCCCATCTCGAGCGCGCGCCGTCCTGCCCGGCGATCCTGCATTACGGCGACCGCGACGCGGTGGTCCCGCTCGACCGGGTCGAGACCATCCGGAACGCTCATCCGGGGCTCGAATTCCACGTCTATCCCGGCGCCGACCACGCTTTCTTCAACCCCGATCAGGAGAGCCACGACGCGGCCGCGGCGGCCGCCGCGCACCAGCGCACGCTCGCCTTCCTCCGGGCCCGGCTCGCCGATGGCCGGCGATGAGCGGGGCGGCCCGGCCCTGAACGCGCCATGAGCGAGAGCGGAGCGCCGCGCGCCGGCTGGCTCGATCTCGTGCGCGGCGGGCGGGGGGTGTTCACGGTCCTGCTCAACCTCGCGGTGATCGTGCACGGGGTGAACACCTTCGTGCTGTCGACCGTGATGCCATCGGTGATCGCCGATATCGGCGGCGCGGCGTATTACGCCTGGCCGGCGATGGTCTATCTGATCGGCACCATCGTCGGCGCCTCGGGCGGCGCGCCGGTCCGCGCGGCGCTCGGACGCCGCCGGGGCTATGTCGCCTCGGGGCTGGTGTTCGTCGCCGGCAGCGCGGTGGCGGCGCTGGCGCCGAACATGGCGCTCCTGCTCGCGGGCCAGCTCCTGCAGGGCTTCGGCGGCGGGCTGCTGCTGTCGCAGACGATGGCCCTGGTGCGCGAGATCTACGAAGGCGCGCTGCGCGGCCGCATCCTGGCGGCGATCAACGCGGCCTGGGTCGCGGCGGCGATGATCGGCCCGGCCGAGGCCGGGCTGTTCGCCGCGATCGACTGGTGGCGGGGCGCGTTCTGGGCCGCGATTCCGCTCGCGCTGCTGGTCTGCGCGCTGGCCTGGCGCTATGTCGCCCCGTCCGGCGAGCCCGGCCGGCGCTCGGGCTTTCCGCTGCGCCGGCTGGCGCTGGTCGCGGCGGCGGTGATGTGCGTCGCCGCGGCGGGGCAGATCGACTCGGTGCCGGCGGGGATCGCGCTGGTGATCGCCTCCTGCCTGCTGGTGCGGCTCACCCTCGGGCTCGACGGGAAGTCCGACAACCCGATCTATCCGAGGCACGCGCTGTCCCCCTTCACCGATGTCGGCGCCGCCTACTGGATGTTCATGATGCTGGCCGTCACCCAGGTGGCGCCGGCCATTTTCCTGCCGCTGCTGCTCGGCGTGCTGCACGACGTGCCGGCGCTCTGGCTCGGCTACTACAACATGCTGATGTCCTTCGCCTGGTCGGCGGGTTCGCTCGCCTTCGCCCACGTGACCGGGCGGGAAACCACCAGATGGGCGATCCTCGCGGGCTTCGCGATCTCCACGATCGGCCTCGCCGGCATGGCCGCCGGCGTCGCCGGACACCCGCTGTGGCTGCTCGCGCTGTGGTCGATCGTGATCGGCTTCGGGATCGGGATATCCAACGTGCTGGCGATCACCTGGACGATGTCGATCGCGGCCACCGGCGAGGAAACCCTCACCGCCTCGGCGATCCCGGCGCTGCGCTCGCTGGGGCTCGCCTTCGGCGCGGCGGCGACCGGGCTGGTCGCCAACGCCGCCGGGCTCGGCGACGCGACCGACCCGGGGAACGTGACGCGCGCGCTCACCGCCGTGTTCGCGTTCTGCGCGCTCGCCCCCGCGATCGGGCTGGCGATGACCGTGCTCTCCTTCGCGGCGAATGCCGGGCGCGCTAACGGATGAGCCCCCCGCCTCGGCGCTCCTCGCGCCAGGTGTTGTACCAGGCCGCGGCGAAGATGATCGCCGCGCCGATCAGGATCGGCGCCTCGAAGGCCTCGCCGAACAGCACGATGCCGAGCCCGGCCGAGAGCGGCAGGCGCAGGAAGTCGAACGGCACCACGAAGCTCGCATCCGCCGCCGCCATGGCGCGGGTCACGCAGTAATGGACGGCGTAGCCGGCGACCCCGAGCCCGGCGATCGGCGGCAAATCGGCGAGCCCGGGCGTGCGCCAGACGAAGGCCGCCGGGATCGCCGAGAAGACGAGCACGAAGACGCTCATGTAGAAGACGACGACGTTGCCGGACTCGCTGGAGGAGAGCCGCTTGGTGGCGATGAAGGCAGACGCGTAGAAGAACGCCGCGGCGAGCACCACCAGCGGGCCGATGCCGAAGCCGAGCCCGGCGGGGCGGACGATGATCAGCGTGCCGGCGAAGCCCGCCGCCACCACCAGGATGCGGGCGAGGTCGACGCGCTCGCCGAGCACCAGGACCGCCATGATCACCACGAAGATCGGCATGGTGAACTGGAGCGCCGAGAGCTCGGCCAGGGTCACCATGGTGACGCCGAAGAACCATGCCACGTTGCCGGTATAGAGCAGCCCGTTGCGCAGCCCGTGCAGGGCGAGGCGCTCGGTGCGGATCGCCGCCGAGCCCTGGCGCAGGATCCACGGCGCCATCAGGCAGAGATTGACCACGCTCCTGAGGAAGATCAGCTCGAGCACGTGGTAGTCGGGGGTGAGAAGGCGGACCAGCAGCGCCATCGCGACCAGCGACGACGCCGCGCCGATCATGAACAGCGCGCCTTCGATACGCTTCGAGACGATGGCCAAGGCCGGGGCGGGGCGCGGGGCTTAGCGCGGCCGGCCCGGGACGGGCAGGCCCTAGGCCGGCTGCGGTTCGAGCACCCTGACCGCGTTGTTCGCCGGGTCGTAGCGGTAGCGCAGCGTGCGGTCGAGGTCGCAGCCGGTCACCCGCACCAGCCGGGTTTCCAGCGGCCGGTCGAGCGAGTGGATCACGCCCTCGTTGTAGACATGCGCCTCGCCCTCGCCCAGCGTGTATCGGCGCTCGATCTCGAGCTCGGCGCGGCCCTCGCGCGCGCCGTCGTCGAGCCGGCGCCACTCGGTCATCACCACGTGGTTCATCGCCATGCCGTAGACCACCCAGGACGGGCCGTGGCAGTGCGGGGTGTTGTTCGACGGGCCGCGGTTGGTATGGGCCATCACCCGGAAGCCGTGCCGGTCGTCGACGAAGATGGTCTCCGCCCCGGACGGCTTGTCGGGGCCGAGATGGGCGGCGACGAAATCGGCATCGGCCAGCAGCTTTTCCAGGTGGCGCGCGACGACCTCGCGGCCCGCCGGGCCGGGATCGGCGTCGAGCGCGGCCCGCGCATCGGCGCAAAACTGTTCCAGCGTGTAGGCCATCGGTCCTCGTCCCCTGAATTGCGCGGTCAGCTCGCCCGGGCGCTCTCGGCGACGCCCCATTTGAGCCCCATCCCCTTGAGCCAGCGGCGATAGGCGACGGAGAACTTGTCGGCGCGGATGTGGAGCTCGTCCTTGAGGTCGAGCGGGATCTCGGCCGGGCGCTGGCTCTCGACGATCCACTTGTCCTGACTGAACACCTTGTCCTGGCGGTCGATGATCTGCTGCTCGGTGACCTGGTCGCCGAAATTGATCGCCACCAGCAGCCACACCAGGCAGTCGTCGGGGGCCAGCGGGGTGACCGTCAGCATCATGCAGAACATGTTGTCGTCGCCGGTCTCCTTGGCGAAATAGGCCGTCGTCGGGCGGAAGCAGCGATAGGTGTAGTGGGTCATCGCCGGCACCCCGCGATGGTCGGCGAAGGGCTGCCAGATCGGCACCCGCCCGGTGCCGATCCCGTCCTCGTCCTCGAACACGTCGTAGTCCTCGACCAGATCGGGTTTCGACGGATCGCCGTTGATCATCGGGTGGACGAAGGGGAAGTGCGGGATGTCGATGAAGTTCTCGACGGTGCGGAACGGGTTGGCGCGGAAATTGTAGGGGCCGACGATCTGCTTGCGGTAGGCCCCGTCGGTCCATTCCGGGAAGGGCGGCACGTCGCGGTCGGGCTCGCCCAGCGACACCCAGATGAAGCCGTAGGCCTCCCTGGCGCAATAGGTCTCGGCCCGCGCGCCCGCCGGCGGGGTGAGGTCGGGCATCGCCGGGATGAAGGTGCAGCGGCCCTCCTTGTTGTAGTGCCAAGCGTGGTAGGGGCAGGCGAGCTGGCCGTCCTTGACCGCGCCCAGCGACAGCCTGGTGCCGCGATGGGCGCAGTGGTCCTTCCAGGCCATCACCTCGCCGCCGGCGCGCCACAGCACCAGGTCGGTGCCGAACAGCCGGGCGGCCATCACCCCGCCCTCGTCGAGGTCGGCCGCGCGCCCGACCGCCTGCCAGTCGTTCTTCAACACCGGATCGTCGATCATCGCGCCATTCTGCCGCCGACCGCCCGCCGCGTCCACGGGCGTTTGCGGGGAGTCCGGGCGGGGTGTGCAAGGCCCCAATTCGTCATTTCGACGGACCCCGGACCTGATCCGGGGCGTAGCCGTGCGCAGCACGGCGGCCCCCCTCTCGTCATTTCGACCGGAGCCGTGCGGCAGCACGGCGGAGTGGAGAAACCTCGTCCCCATGGGGCTGGGAGGTTTCTCCACTCCGCGCCTCCGGCGCTCCGGTCGAAATGACGAGGGGGGACGCGCCTGCGGCGCTCCGGTCGGAATGACCAACCGCCCCCTGACGCGGCCGCCCGGCTGCGGCATCATGCGGGCATGGAGCCGTCCTTTCTCGGCGTGCCGGGCGTCGACGCCTGGGTGTTCGGCGGGCTCGCCGCCTTCTCCTTCGTCACCGCGTTCATCGCCTCCACCATCGGCACCGCCGGCGGGCTGATCCTGCTCGCGGTGATGGCGATCTGGTTTCCCCCCGCGGTGCTGATCCCGGTGCATACGGTGGTGATGCTGGGCTCGTCGTCGAGCCTCGCCGTCATGCGCTGGCGCTTCGTGCTGCGGGGAACCGTCCTGCCCTTCGCGCTCGGCGCGGCGGTGGGCGCGCTGGCCGGCGCGCAGATCTTCGTCACCCTGTCCGCCGTGATCCTGCAGGGCATTCTCGGCGTCTCGATCCTCGCGCTCGCCTGGACCCCCAGATTCACCCGCTTCGGGCCCGAGCGCGGGCGCTTCGCGGTGCTCGGCTTCGTCATGACCTTTCTCGGCGTGTTCGTCAGCGCCACCGGCAGCCTGCTCGCCCCCTTCGTCGCCGGCGCCACCCGGGACCGGCGCTACATGCCGCCGACGCTGTCCCTGCTGATGACCGTCGTCCATGTCGCCAAGCTCGCCGCGTTCGGCGCCGTCGGGCTCGGCGTCGGCGCATACCTGCCGCTGATCGGAGCGATGATCGCGGTCGCGATATTGGGCAATTTCGTCGGCAGCCGCACCCTCGACCTGGTGCCGGAGCGCGCCTTCCGCATCGCCCTCCAAATCGTGCTCACCGGACTCGGCCTCCGCCTGCTCTGGGTCACCGCGGTCGAGGCCGGGCTGGTCTGAGGGCGATGGCGTCCCCGGTCCGTTCGTCATTTCGACGGACCCCGGACTTGATCCGGGGCGTAGCCGTGCGGAGCACGGCGGAGTGGAGAAACCTCGTCCCCATTGGCCCCCCCTTCGTCATTTCGACCGGAGCCGTGCGTCAGCACGGCGGAGTGGAGAAACCTCTTCCCCATTGGCAGGGAGGTTTCTCCACTGCGCGCTTCGCGCTCCGGTCGAAATGACGAGGGGAGGTTGCTCATGGGGCAGGGAGGTTTCTCCACTCCGCGCTTCGCGCTCCGGTCGAAATGACGAGGGGAGGTTGCCCATGGGGCTGGGAGGTTTCTCCACTGCGCGCCTTCGGCGCTTCGGTCGAAATGACGAGGGAGGCGCCGCGCTGCGCGCTCCGGTCGAAATGACGGGCGGGGCGTCCCGGGCTAGGATCGTCGCCGGACTCCGCGAGGGAAACCGCCATGCCGAGACTGAAGCCGCTGGCCCGCGACGAGGCGCCCGAGGAGGCGCGCGAGGCGATGGACCGGGCCGCGAGCGCGCTGGGCGCGCCGACCACGACGGCCGGGATCCAGGCGCGCTGCCCGCCGATCCTCAAGGCCGGGCAGGTGCTCGGCGCGGCGCCGGGGAAGAGCGGCACGCTGCCGGCCGATCTGCGCTATTTGATCTGCGTCCGGGTCGCGCAGATCGTCCAGTGCCCGTTCTGAATCGACACCAACGCTGCCGGGAGCAGCGCCGCGGGAAGCACCGACGAGAAGATCGCCGCCGTCGCCGCATGGCGCGACAGCGACCTGTTCGGCGCCGCCGAGAAGGCCGCCTTCGCCTTCGCCGAGGGACTCACGCAAACCCCGGCCGCAATCCCCGACGACGTCTACCAACGGGCCGCCGGCCACTTCTCCGAGGCCCAGCTCGTCGAACTCGCCGCCACCGCGGCGATGGAGAACTACCGCGCCCGGCTCAACCGGGCGTTCCTGGTCGAGGCGCAGGGGTTCTACAAGCCGGCGGCGGGGTAGGGCACCGCCCGCCGCCGGCTTTCGTCCCGCGGCCCGGTCAGAACCTCGCGGTCAGGCGGGCGCTGGCCTCGTGCACCGCCGCGGCGGCGGCGCCGGCGGATTCGCTGCGGCGCGCCTCGAAGGCGAGCTCGGCCGCGACCGGCCCCGGGCGGCGCGCCAGGCGCCAGCCGATGCTGTACTGGCGCGCCGCGTTCGACAGCCCGAACCCGGCCTCGGGGGTGAACGTGAAGCCGCCGCCGAAGGCGGCCAGGCCGTAGCCCAGCCGCGCCTCCAGCCGGCGGCGCCGGAGGTCGTTGCCGCCGGACCCGCCGGCGGCGAGGCCCACAGGCGCGGCGTGCCCGAGCAGCGCATGGGCGCCGCCCGCCGACGCGCCGCCGAAGCTCTGGGAGAGGTTCACCCGCGGCCCCCGCCCGGCGATCCCGGGCGCCCAGGAGACCGCGCCCGACAGCCCGCGCTGGCGGAAGCCCTTCGCCGCGTGGGTCAGCAGCCCGCGCGCCCGGAACTCCATCGCCAGCCCGCCCGCCGGGTCGACCCAGGCCAGGCGCGCGCCGATATCCGCCCCGAACCCGGTCTCCGCGTCGCCGCCGTCATGCCGCGCCCCGAGCTCGAAGCCCGGCGTCAGCACCGAGCCCTCGCCGAGAGGCAGCGGCAGCGCCCCCTCCAGCCCGACCCGCAGCCGCGTCACCCCGGTCTCGACCTCCGCCAGCCGGCGAACCCCCGAGCCCGCCGCCCCGGTCGCGGCGCCGGCGATCATCGCGTCCGTCTTGCCGATCACCACCAGACCTCCGCCGCCCGGGTCGAGCAGCGTCCCGCGCAGCCCGCCCGCCGCCATCCACAGCGAGAGCCCGGCCTCGACCGCCGGCCCGTCGGGCGGGTCCAGCGTCAGCTCGCCCCAGCCATACCCCGCCGCGCCCCAGGCCTCCAGCCGGTCGTCCAGCGCATGGCGCAGCCACGGGTAGATACCGGTCAGCGTCGCCTCGACCGTGCCGCGCTCCGCGCCGCCGCGCTCGCGGTAGCCGCCCTCGCCCAGGCTGTGCGCGACCACCAGCCCGGCCGTCAGCGCGCCGCCCCGCCAGTCGCCGCCCAGCATGGCGCCGGTCACCTGGCCGTCGACCGCGAGCCCGTCCTCGCGCCCGTCGAACCGCGTCACCGCGCCGCGCCCCCAGACCGCGGCCGTGCCGCCGCCCGCCGCCTCGCCGGTCAGCGAGAAGGACGAGCCCAGCAGCAGCTCCTCCCCGCCCATGGTCCGCATCGTCCCGGCGGGCTCGGTCCCGAAATCCGGCCCGAAATCCGGCCCGAAATCCGGCCCCAAATCCTGCGCCCGGGCCTCCCCGGAGGGCGGGACGAGGCCGATCCGCGTGCCGCCGAGGCTCACCTCCGCCGCCGGCCGCCGCGCCGCCCGCATCCGTCCCTCCACCGCGGCCAGAACCTGGTCCGTCACCGTGCGCCCGAAGCGCGGCATCCAGGCGCCGACCGCCCGCTCGCCGACCAGATCGAAGACATGGATCGTCATGGTGGCCGGGGCGCTGTCCGCCGACCCGTCGCTCACGGTGAAGGCGAAGCTCGCATAGGGGCTGCCCGTCCCGCCCGCCGCCGGGGCGAAGACCAGACCGCCCGCCTCCAGCCGCGCGCGGGTCACGTCCTGGCCCGCCCTCACCGGCGCGCCGTCGAGTTCCAGCGAGCTTCCCGCCGGCAGACCGGTCAGCGTCCGGATCGCGATCCCGGCAAGCGCATCGCCGTCGGGATCGGAATAGCCGAAATCGCCTACCCTGAAGGCGTAGCCGGTGTCCCGGCGGATCCGCACCGAGCCGTCGGCGGCGACCGGCGCCCGGTTCGCGACGGTCTCGTCGGGCTCGTCGGGCTCGTCGGTCGGCGGCGCGATGGCGGTCCCGGAGCTGGGGGCACCGTGGATGCGGATCATGTAGGAGGCGCCCTGGGGTCTCGCGGCGAAGGCGCCGGTGGAATCCTTGGCTCGCCGCAACCCCGCGTCGTCGATGCTCCAGCCCGGCGCCGAGGCGGCGTCCTCCGAATCCGAGACGGTGAGCTCGAAGGATACGAGAGGTGTCTCGGCGGTGCCGTCTTCGACCACCATCTCGACGGTGCCGTCTTCGACCACCAGCCAGTAGTCCGTCGACGCGCTCAGCACGGTGTTCGGCGGCGCCGTGTAGGCGATGTTGGCCGTGTCGTGCGGCAATGCCGACACCCGGGCGGTGAGCGTGGCGACGGGAATCGAGCCGCTGCCCGCCGCCGCCCCGCGGAACACTCTCGCCACCGGGGGGTCAAGGCCGGGAGCGGTGGCGGACAGCCGCAGCTCGACGCCGCCGAGGTCGTAGCCCCCGGCATGCGCGCCGGTGGTGAACTTCTGGGCGCAATCGAATTCCCCGACGACGTCGGCGCCCACCACCGGGGTCTGCTCCAGATTGCCGACCAGCGGCGCGCCCGCGATGCCGGGCGAAGGCGCGGGCGCGATGGACCCGTTCGCCGGATAGGCGTCGCTGGTGCGCGTCTCCGCGGCTTCCCAGCCATCGGTGAAGGACAGCTTCACCTTGACCTGCCGGCCCGCGTCGAGGGCGTCCAGGCGGTACCTGCTGGAGGTCGCGCCGGAGATATCGGTCTCGGTCCCCGAATCGACCCTGACCCACTGGTAGCTGAACTGGGCAGGTACCCCGTCGACATCCGCGACCGAGCCCCGGCTCGCCTCCAGGCGCTGGCCGACGGTCGCGGTGCCGGCGATCGCCGGCGCGCCGGTGGCGGGGGTGTTGACCCCGTCGCCGCCGTTGACGCGGAGCATCACGGCTACGTTACCCGTAGCCCCGCCGAAGGCGCCGGTCGAGGCGTGGTTCCGCTGCAAACCTCGATCGTCGATGCTCCAGCCCGCCGCGCTGGCGCCGTCCTCCGCGTCTGACGCGGTGACGTCGACGTACACGTCGCCGCCCCCGCTGGATGCCGCCTCGACCACCACCCAGTAGTCGGTCGACGGGCGCAGCCTGGTGTTCGCCGGCGCCGCGAACCCGTAATTGGCCCGCCCCGTGGCAGGTAACGGCGCCGTCTGGGCGGTCAGCGTCGCGACCGCGACCGAGCCGCTACCCGCCGCCGCTACCCGGACCACGCGCACCCGGGGGGCGGCGGTGTCGGGACCGAAGCTAGGGGTGGTGGGGAGCCGTATATCGACGCTCGTCAAATTGTAGCCTCCGACACGCGCGCCGGTGGTGAACTTCTGGGCAAGGTCAAAGTCACCGAGGGAGACGGCTACGCCCTCGGTCTGCCCCACATTGCTCACCAGCGCCCCGATGACGGGCGGAGGCGCGGCCGCGATGGTCCCGCTGGCCGGATAGGCGGCGCTGGTGCGCGTCTCCGCGGCTCCCCCGTCGTCGGTGAAGGACAGCTTCACCTTGACCTGCTTGCCCGCGTCGGCGGCGTCCAGCAGGTAGCTGCTGGAGGTCGCGCCGGAGATATCGGCGTCGGTCCCCGAATCGACCCGGACCCACTGGTAGCTGAACGTGGCAGGTACCCCGTCGACGTCCGCGACCGTGCCCTGGCTCGCCTCCAGGCTCTGGCCGACGGTCGCGGTGCCGGCGATCGCCGGCGTGCCGGTGGCGGGGGTGTTGGCCCTGTCGCCGCCGTTGACGCGGAGCACCATGGCTACGTTACCCGAAACCCCGCTGAAGGCGCCGGTCGAGGCGTCGTTCCGCTGCAAACCTTCATCGTCGATGCTCCAGCCCGCCGCGCTGGCGCCGTCCTCCGCGTCTGACGTGGTGAATCCGACGGACACGTGGCCGCCCCCGCTGGATGCCGCCTCGACCACCACCCAGTAGTCGGTCGACGGGCGCAGCCTGGTGTTCGCCGGCGCCGCGAACCCGTAGTTGGCCTGCGCTTGGGCAGGTAAATTCGCCGTCTGGGCGGTCAGCGTCGCGACCGCGACCGAGCCGCTACCCGTCGCCGCCCCCCGGACCACGCGCACCCGGGGGGCGGCGGTGTCGGGACCGAAGACAGGGTTGGTAACGAGCCGTAAATCGACGCTCGTCAAATTGTAGCCTCCGACATGCGCGCCGGTGGTGAACTTCTGGGCCACGTCCGCCACACCGATGGTCACGCTGGCGTCCACGGTCTGCCCCACATTGCTCACCAGCGCCCCGCTCCCGACGTCGGGCGGAGGCGCGGCCGCGATGGTCCCGCTCGCCGGATAGGCGGCGCTGGTGCGCGTCTCCGCGGCTCCCCCGTCGTCGGTGAAGGACAGCTTCACCTTGACCTGCTTGCCCGCGTCGGCGGCGTCCAGCAGGTAGCTGCTGGAGGTCGCGCCGGAGA
>MPNO01000026.1 GCA_002239065.1 Defluviicoccus sp. bin129
GGGGCGGGACGGCGCGAATCTCCGGTTCCGGGTTCGCCTGGCGCTCATGGCATTCCGTCCTCGCCTCTTCAACGCTCCGGGTCGAGACCGGACCGGGGGAGACCCGTTTCGAGCGCCCGCCGGTCTCTTCCAGCAGCGGATAGCGCTTGCCGCCGGACCGCCGGACCCGGCCGAGGCTGGGCACGCGGTTGTCCCGGACGGTATATTCCCGCTCGCGGGGCCGGAGACGGGCGATGGCGAGGACGGTCTCGCCCTGCCGCGGGGCGATACTCACCTGGGTGTGACGGAGATCGTGAAGACCTACATCCCGGAAGCGGTCCGGCCCGACCGGGGCGCGCGGCTTCTCCCCACGCGGCGCCGGGACTACCCACCGGCTCGTCCGCTGCGGTTCGTCCTGCCGGTCGATGTCGGCGACGGGGCGTCCGGCGCAATGCGCCAGGATCCGGTTCCGCAGGTAGCCGCGGTTCACATAGAGGGTTTCCGCCTTCCAGACCCGTTCGCAATCACGGAATACGATCGAGGCGACCGCCTCGAAGAGGGTTTCGTGGGGCCGGCACGGCACAGCTTCCCCCCGGCGGATCGCGGCCAGCTTCTCGTCGGCGAGGGTGATTCCGGGCATGCCCTTGCTCCCGGTTGCAATTGCAGCCGGGGAACCGACACCTGCCCAACCGGTCCTGCGGCAACGTGATGAGCGAGAAAAAACGACCTTCTGTCAACGAGTTGGCACCCAAGGTGCGCACCTGGGTGTTCGATCTCGACAACACGCTCTATCGGGTGCCGCCGCCCATGCATGCCGAGCTGGATACGCGCATGCGGCGCTTCGTTTCCGAGTTTCTCGGCGTCGATCCGGAGACCGCCTACGCCATCCAGAAGGACTATTTCCGCAAATACGGGCTGACGCTGCGCGGGCTCATGGTCAATCACGGCCTCGATCCCCGGGTCTATGAGAGCCACATGGGGGGCGGGCTCGATTACTCCGGGCTCAAGCCGGACCGCCGCCTGCGGGACGCCATCGCGGCGCTCGAGGGACGCAAGGTGATCTACACCAACGCCTTCGCCAGCCACGCTCGGCTGGTCCTCGACCTGCTGGCGCTCGCAGAGCATTTCGATGCGGTGTACGACATCGAGGCCGCGGGCTATCGCCCCAAGCCGGAGATCGAGAGCTACCGCCATCTCTGCGACCTGCACGGCATCGACGCGGAACGGGCGGCGATGGTCGACGATATCCCGCACAACCTCGAACCCGCGGCCAGGATGGGCATGACCACGATCTGGGTGCGGACCGGCGCCGCCTGGGACGATGACGACGCGGCCGGGCCGCATATCCACCATCAGACCCACGACATCGCCGGTTGGCTCCGGCGCGTCGCATCGCCATGTTGACAGGACGCGCCGGGCGGTGATTTTCTGCGCATCCGCACCCGCCTGAGGTTCCAGGACGCATGAACGAAGACTCGCTTCGATCCACGATCGACGCCGCGTGGGAAGACCGCGACACGATCTCCCCCGCGACCGGCGGGGATTTGCGCGCAGCCATCGAGGCCGCGCTCGACGGGCTCGATTCCGGCTCGCTCAGGGTGGCCGAAAAGATCGACGGAGAATGGCGCGTCAATCAGTGGCTCAAGAAGGCCGTCCTCTTGTCCTTCCGGCTCTACGACACCGCCCCGATGCCGGGCGGCCCGGACGATCCCCATCGCGGCGCGACGCCCTGGTTCGACAAGGTCGCGCCCAAATTCGCCGGCTGGGACGAGGCGCGCTTCCGCGAGGCCGGGTTCCGCGCGGTGCCCAACTGCGTCGTCCGGCGCTCGGCCTATATCGCGCCCGGCGTCGTCCTGATGCCGAGCTTCGTCAATCTCGGCGCCTATGTCGACCGCGGCACCATGATCGATACCTGGGCGACGGTCGGCTCCTGCGCCCAGATCGGACGGAACTGCCATATATCCGGCGGGGCGGGGATCGGCGGCGTGCTGGAACCGCTCCAGGCGGACCCGGTCATCGTCGAGGACGATTGCTTCATCGGCGCGCGGTCCGAGGTGGCCGAGGGCGTCCTGGTCGAGCGCGGCTCGGTGTTGTCGATGGGCGTGTTCATCGGTGCGTCGACCCGGATCGTCGACCGGACCACCGGCGAGGTGCATTACGGCCGCGTACCGGAATATTCGGTCGTGGTGCCGGGCTCCCTGCCGGGGCGCGCGCTGGCCGACGGCGCGCCCGGCCCCAGCCTCTACTGCGCGGTCATCGTCAAGCGGGTCGATGAAGGGACCCGGGCCAAAACCTCGATCAACGACCTGTTGCGCGATTGAACGCCGTCGTCGATGCCGTTGAGCTGGCGCGGGCGCTGATCCGCTGCCCCAGCGTTACGCCGGAAGACGGCGGATCGCAGGCGACGCTCGCAGGCGCGCTGGAGCGGCTCGGCTTCACCTGCCACCCTGTGACCTTCAGCGCGCCGGGAACGCCGGACGTGAAGAACCTCTACGCCCGCCTCGGCACCGGTTCGCCCAATTTCTGCTTCGCCGGACATACCGATGTGGTCCCGATCGGGGATCGCGGGTCATGGACGGTCGACCCGTTCGCGGCAGAGATCCATGACGGCGTCCTGTACGGCCGCGGGGCCGCCGACATGAAGGGGGCGATCGCCGCCTTCGTCGGCGCGGTGTCCCGCTTCCTCGAACGGCGCGGCGGCGCGTTCGACGGATCGATCAGCCTGCTGATCACCGGCGACGAGGAGGGTCCGGCGGTCAACGGCACCGTCAAGCTGCTGCGCTGGGTGGCGGGGCGCGGCGAGCGGATCGACGATTGCCTGGTCGGCGAGCCGACCAACCCGACGCAGCTCGGCGAGATGATCAAGATCGGCCGCCGCGGCGCTCTCTCGGGCTGGATCACCGTGCGCGGCGTACAGGGCCATACCGCCTACCCGCAGCTCGCCGACAACCCGCTGCCGAGGCTGGCGCGCATGCTCACGGCTCTCGCCGAGACTCCCATCGACGACGGGACCGAGCATTTCCAGCCGAGCAACCTCCAGCTCACCACCGTCGATGTCGGCAACGCCGCGACCAATGTCATCCCGGGCATCGCGCGCGCGGCCTTCAACATCCGCTTCAACGACCTGCATAGCGGCGACAGCATGCTCGCCTGGGTCCGGGAACGCCTGGATGCGGCGGGAGGCGGGTACGAGCTGGAGACCCATCTGACCGGCGAATCGTTTCTCACCCCGCCGGGGCGGTTGAGCGCGCTGATCCAGCATTCGATCGGATCGGTGGTCGGGAGCGAGGCCGCGCTCAGCACGACCGGCGGCACGTCGGATGCCCGTTTCATAAAGGATTACTGCGGGGTCGCCGAATTCGGCGCCGTCGGCCAGACCATGCACAAGGTCGACGAGCGGATCGCGCTGGCCGACCTCGCCGCCCTCGGCGACATATACGAGCGCGTCATCGACAACTACTTCCCGGGGTGAGGCGGGATGGTCACCGGCGGCGAACTCATGCGTGCTGTCTACGGCGCCTGGCGGCTCGCGCTGCTCGACCGCAAGGGGCTCGACTGTTTCGATTCGACGATCGAGGCCTACTGGAAATCCTTCAACGCCGCGGTGATCGTGGCGCCCGCCTACGCGTTCCTGCTGATCCTCAGGCTGGCCGAGTTCGACGCCAGGGCGGGATGGTTCGCCGTCGTCGCCGTGGAGACCCTCGCCTATATCATCGGCTGGGTCGCCTTTCCCCTGATCATGATCTATGTCTGCGACCGCATCGGGCGCTTCGACCGCTATCTGCGCTACATCGTCGCCCACAACTGGTCGAACGTGATCCAGGTAGGGCTGTTCCTCGTCGTGACGATCGTATCCAAGGGGTTGCTCGGCGGCGCGCATTCGGTGCTTCTGGGGCTCGCGGCGACCGCCGCGATCCTGTTCTACCAGTGGTTCATCGCGCGCACCGCGCTGGAGATCACCGGCGGCGGCGCGGCGGCGATCGTCGGGCTTGACCTGATGATCAGCGTCCTGATCAACCTGGTGTCCAACCGCTTCCTGTAGCCCGCTCAGTACAGCACTTCGGTCAGGTACAGCCCGCGCGCCGGCGCGGTGGGGCCGCCCCGGCTGCGGTCGCGGGCCTCGAGCGCGGCCGTCACGTCGTCCGCGCTCCACTTGCCCTCGCCCACCAGGCGGAGCGTGCCGGCGATATTCCGCATCTGGTGGTGCAGGAAGGACCGGGCGCGGGCCTCGATGCGGATCTCGCGCCCCTCGCGGGCGACTTCGAGCGTGTCGAGCGTCTTCACCGGCGAGCGCGCCTGGCACAGGCTCGCCCGGAAGGTCGAGAAATCGTGCCTGCCGACCAGCCGGGACGCCGCCTCCCGCATCGCCGCCGCATCGAGCGGGGTCTGCACCAGCCAGGCGCGGTCGCGCTCGACAGTCAGCGGCGCGCGGCGGTTGAGGATGCGGTAGCGGTAGGCGCGCTCGCGCGCGGACAGCCTGGCATCGAAGCCGGAACCGACCTCCGCCGCATCGAGCACGGCGACCGGTTGCGGCCTCAGATGGGCGTTGAGCGCATCGGCGACGGTGTGGGCGGTCGTCGTCCTCGCGAGGTCGAAATGGGCGACCTGGCCGAGCGCGTGGACCCCGGCATCGGTCCGCCCGGCGCCGAAGACCCGCGGCGTCTCCCCGGAGAACCGGGCGATGGCGGATTCCAGCGCCTCCTGGATCGACAACCCGTTGTCCTGGCGCTGCCAGCCGACGAAGCCGGTGCCGTCATACTCGACGGTGATGCGCCAGCGGGTCACGCCAGCACGTCCGGCAGGGGAAAGCCCCGGAGGAAGGCCCGCGCGTCCACCGCGCCCTTCCCGGCGCGCTGGAGCCGCTCCAGCCGGAGCCCGCCCTCGCCGCAGGCGATCGCGCCGTCGTCGTCGACCACCGTGCCCGGCGGGGCCGCGATCTCGGGAACCGGACGGGCGGCGAGCACGCGGACACGGGTGCCGCGCGCCTCGAACCACGCCCCCGGGGCCGGGCTGAAGGCGCGGATCCGGCGATCGACCGCGGCGGCGGGCTCGCGCCAGTCGATCGCGGTCTCGCCGCGTTCGATCTTGGCGGCGTAGGTCACGCCCCGGTCGGGCTGCGGCCGCGCCCGGCAGCGGCCGCCGGCGATTTCGGCAAGCGTCTCCAGCAGCAATTCCGCGCCCATCGATGCGAGCGCGTCGTGCACCGCCCCGGCGTCGTCGCGCGGCCCGATGGGAAGCCGCCTCCGGGCGAGGATCGCGCCGGTATCGAGGCCCTCGTCCATCTGCATGACGGTGATCCCGGTCTCGTCGTCGCCGGCGAGCAGCGCGCGCTGGATCGGCGCCGCGCCGCGCCAGCGCGGCAGCAGGGAGGCGTGGATGTTGACGCAGCCGAAACGCGGCGCCTCCAGCAGCGCGGCGGGCAGGATCAGCCCGTAGGCCGCGACCACGGCGATATCGGCGGCTAGGGCGGCGAAATCCGCCAGATCGTCCAGCCGCGCCGGGTGGCGCACCGGCAGAGCGTGCCGGTTCGCCGCTTCGTGCACCGCCGAGAGGCGCTCGCGCTGGCCGCGCCCGGCGCGGCGCGGCGGCCGGGTATAGGCGCAGGCGATGTCGTGCCCGGCGGCAATCAGCGCATCGAGGGCCGGCACGGCGAAGCCCGGGGTGCCCATGAAGACGATGCGGAGCGCCGTCATGCTCAGGCGCCGGCCATGGCCTCCGCGCGCTTGGCCTTGGCGAGCTTCCGCAGAATCATGTCGCGCTTGAGCTTCGAGATGTGGTCGACGAAGAGGATTCCGTCGAGGTGGTCGATCTCGTGCTGGATACAGGTCGCGAGCATGCCTTCGACCTCGACTTCGCGCGGCTCGCCGGTCTCGTCGAGATAGCGGATCCGGGCGCGGTCGGGGCGCATCACCTCCTCGTAGTACTGCGGCAGCGACAGGCAGCCCTCCTCGTACTCGGCGAGGGTGTCGGACGCCTCGACCACCTCGGGGTTGGCCATGCGGTAGGGCGCGCGCTCCTCGTCCTCGCGGGCGATATCGACGACGACGACCCGCCTGGCGATCCCCACCTGCGGAGCGGCGAGGCCGATTCCGGGCGCCGCATACATGGTCTCCAGCATGTCGTCCATCAGCCTGCGCACCGTCTTGTCCACCGCCTCGACCGGCGCGCATTTGCGCCTGAGGCGTGGATCGGGCGCGGTGATGATGGGCAGCTTCGCCATCGGAATCGCGGGTCTCGCCGTCGTTTGCGCGCAGCGGGCTAGGTATGACGAGCCCGCGTCGCCGTCAACCGCGGCGCATTACGATTCGACGGGGCGGCGTGCCCTCAGCGCCGCCGACAGGGTGCCGTCGTCGAGATAGTCGAGCTCGCCCCCCACCGGGACGCCGTGCGCGAGCCGCGAGACGGTCACGCCGCACCCCGCCAGCCGGTCGGTCAGGTAATGCGCCGTGGTCTGTCCCTCGACCGTCGCCGAGGTGGCGAGGATCACCTCGCGCACCGTCTCTTCGCCGGCGCGCCGCACCAGCGCATCGATGTTGAGCTCGTCCGGTCCGCGCCCGTCGAGCGCCGACAGCGTGCCGCCGAGCACGTGGTAGCGCCCGTCGAAGGCGGCCGTGCGCTCCAGCGCCCACAGATCCGCCACGTCCTCGACGACGCAGATCGCCGAGCCGTCGCGCGCCTCCTGGGCACAGATCGCGCAGGGATCGGCGGTGTCGACATTGCCGCAAACGCCGCATTGGCGGATCGATTGCGCGGCCGCGGCCAGCGCCTGGGCGAGCGGTTCGAGCAACCCGGCCCGCCGCTTGATCAGGTGCAGCGCCGCGCGCCGCGCCGAGCGCGGGCCGAGACCCGGAAGCTTGGCCAGGAGCTGGATCAGCCGGTCGATTTCGGAGAGGGCCATCGGGCGCGGGGCCGGCGACCCTCAGAACGGCAGGTTGAGGCCGGGCGGCAAGTTGAGGCCGCCCGCGATCTTCTGCATTTCCTCCGCCGCCCTGCTCTCCGCCTTGCCCTTGGCGTCGGTGAAGGCGGCGACGATCAGATCCTCGACCACGGACGCGTCCTCGGCGTTGAACAGCGAGGGATCGATGCTGACGCGCCTGACTTCGTTGCGCGCGTTCATGATCACCGTGACGAGCCCGGCGCCGGACTGCCCGGTGACCTCGATCTCCGCCAGCCGGGACTGCATGTCCTGGATCTTGGACTGCATTTCCTGGGCCTGTTTCATCAATTGGCCGAAATTCTTCATCGCGGCGGTTCTCCCTGTGTCCCTTCGCCATCGGGATCGTCATCGGCTTCGGTCGGCGGCTCCTGCGGGGCTTCGCCGAGGATCGGGGCGGCTTCGACGCTGCGCACGCCCTCGACCGTGGCGCCCGGGAACATTTCGAGCGCGGCCTGCACCGCGGGATGGTCGAGCGCCCGCCGGTGCTCCATCGCCTCGCGTTCCTCGTCCTGTTGGCGAAGGCTCGGGGCCGCGTCCTGGCCGTCGACCGCCTCGACCGACCAACGCCGCCCGGTCCACTCGTCGAGAGCGCGGCGAACCCGGCTTTCCAGCCCTTCGGGCGCGTGCGGACCGCGCCGGTAGCGCAGCCGCCCGGGCGCGTAGTCGACGAGACCCACGTCGTTGGCGAGATGGGCGTGCAGCACCATCTCCTTCCGGCTCTTGAACAATTCCACCAGCGCCTCGAAGTCTTCCGGGACCGGCTGCGCCGCTTCCGGCGCTTCCGCTCGCGCGGCCGTCGCCGGCGGTTGCGCCTCTCCCCGCGCCCCGCCGCCCACCGCGCGGACGATCTCCGCCGGGGTCGGCAGGTCGGCGGCGTAGGCAAGCCGGATCAACACCATCTCCGCGGCCTGCCGCGGGTCCGCCGCAAGCTGGGTCTCCGACGCCCCCTTGAGCAGGATCTGCCAGCACCGCGTCAGCACGGGGATCGTCAAACCGGCGGCCAGCGCGCGGCCGCGCTCGAGCTCCAGATCGGACACCGCGCCGCCGGCCTGGGTATCCCCGGGCGCCGCGTTGAGCCGGGTGAGCCAGTGGGTGAACTCCAGCAGGTCCTGGAGCACCGCGATCGGATCGGCGCCCGCTTCGTAAAGCGAATCGAATATGGCGAGAGCGGGCGCGATCCGCCCGCTTGCCAGCGCCTCCAGCAGATCCGCTGTGCGCATGCGGTCGGCGAGACCGAGCATGGCGCGCACCCGGTCGCCGTCGATCTGCCCCCCCGCGGCATGGGCGATCGCCTGGTCGAGCAGCGAGAGCGCATCGCGCACCGAGCCCTCGGCGGCGCGGACGATCTGGCGCAGCGCATCCTCCGCGGCTTGGACCCCCTCGCGCCCGGCGACCGCCGCGAGATGCCCGAACAGGGTGTCGCCGTCGACCCGGCGCAGGTCGAAACGCTGGCAGCGCGACAGCACGGTCACCGGAACCCGGCGGATCTCGGTCGTGGCGAAAATGAACTTCACATGCTCGGGCGGCTCTTCGAGCGTCTTCAGCAGCGCGTTGAAGGCGTTGCGCGACAGCATGTGCACTTCGTCGATGATGTAGATCTTGAAACGCGCCGAGACCGGGCGGTAGCGCACCCCCTCGATCAGCTCGCGGATGTCGTCGACCCCGGTGCGGCTGGCCGCGTCCATCTCGATCACGTCGACATGGCGATCCTCGCCGATCGCCGTGCAGTGCTCGCAGGTGCCGCAGGGTTCTGGCGTCGGCCCGCCGCCGCCGTCGGCCCCGACGCAGTTCAGCGCCCGCGCGATGATCCGGGCGGTGGTGGTCTTTCCGACGCCGCGGATGCCGGTCAGGATGAAGGCATGCGCCAGCCGGCCCGAGGAGATCGCGTTGGCGAGCGTCCGCACCGTCGCGTCCTGGCCGACGAGGTCGGAGAAGCGGCTCGGTCGGTAGGTGCGCGCGAGCACCCGGTAGGGCCGGGTTTCCGATGAGCCGTTCATGCCTCGCGCAAACCGTGCTGCCCTGCCGACGATGTCACACGATGGGGACCGGTCGAAACAGCGGAAGGCCGGCACGCGACCCGGAGCCTTCTCGTTACGGCTGCTTCCTTCCGGACCTGACCGGGTTGGCGAGCGCTCCGTCCGCAACCGGCCTCCCAACCCACTATACCAGCGATCGAAATTGCGTGCCACGGAGCGCTGTGGCAGTTTGCCGGCCGTGCGCAAGGACCCTGCCGTGCTGCGATGAGAGCGCCCAACCACTACGCCGATTACGGGCTGGAGCGCCATGCCGAACGGCGGGCGGACGAAGGCTGGCTGGACGCCCGGTTCGACAACGCGGCCTGCGTGCTCGCGGTGTGGCGCTCCCGGCCCTTCGTGCGGTCCGTCGAAACGCCGCGCGCGGTCTGTTTCGAGCCCGGCGAAATCCGCCCTTTCCTCAACGAGAGGCGGGATGCGGTATTTCTGGGCCTCAAGGGCGGCCGGGCGCATTTCGCCTTCGACCTGTCCCATGTCGAGGACCCGGAAGCGCGCCCGCCCTTCGCACGGCGCGGCACCTTCGTCGATTTGAGGAGCGTCGGCGCGCTGCTGCCACCCGACCAGGGCGGGCTGCTGGCCTACGCCAAGGGCATCCTGCACTGGCACGAACGGCACCGGTTCTGCGGCAATTGCGGCCAGCCCACGGAGAGCCGGGAGGCCGGCCATCTCCGCATCTGCACCGACCGCGCCTGCGGCGTGTCCCATTTCCCGCGCACCGACCCCGCGGTCATCATGCTGATCGCCGAGGGCGACCGCGCGGTGCTCGGCCGCAAGGCGGAATGGCCGGACGGCATGTACTCCGCGCTGGCCGGCTTCGTCGAGCCCGGCGAGAGCCTCGAAGAGGCGGTCGCCCGCGAGGTGAAGGAGGAGGTGGCGATCGACGTCGCCAATATCCGCTACCACTCCTCCCAGCCCTGGCCCTTCCCGGCCTCGCTGATGCTGGGGTTCTCCGCCGATGCGCTGTCGGGCGAGATCGCCTTCGACCCGGAAGAGCTCGAGGATGCCCGCTGGTTCACGCGGGAAGAGCTCAGGCAGGGCGCCGCCGGGCTGGTGCGCCGGGCGCGTTCGGACTCGATCGCGCGCCGGCTGATCAACGACTGGGTATACGAGCGCTGACGACCCCGCTCAGTCCGGATCGAGCGGCCGGTTGGTGGCGCGGAACGCGTCGGCCGGGTAGGTGCCGAGCACCTTCACCCGGTGCGAGAAGAAGGCGAGCTCCTCCATCGCCAGGCTGACATTGCGGTCGCGCGGGTCGCCCTCGATGTCGGCGTAGAACTGGGTCGCGGTGAAATCGCCGCCCATCATGTAGCTCTCCAGCTTGGTCATGTTGACCCCGTTGGTCGCGAAACCGCCGAGCGCCTTGTAGAGCGCCGCCGGCACGTTGCGCACCTGGAAGACGAAGGTGGTCACCAGCGTGAGGTCGTTTCTGCTGCGCCGGCGGGGCGTCCTGGAGAGCACCAGGAACCGGGTCGTGTTGTGTTCGGCATCCTCGATATTGGCGGCCAGCGAGGCGAGCCCGTAGACCTTGCCGGCGAGCGCCGAGCCGATCGCCGCCTCGCTGGGATCGCCGCGTTCGGCGATCTCGGCGGCGGCGCCCGCGGTGTCGGCATGGACCACGGGTCGGACATTCAGCTTGCGGATCAGCTTGCGGCACTGGCCCAGCGCGTGGACATGGCTGTGCACGCTGCGGATCGTCTCGAGCGTCGCGCCGACCGGCGCCAGCAGGTGATGGTTCACCCGCACGAAGTGCTCGGCGACGATGAACAGCTCGGATTCGGGCATTATGCGGTGGATGTCGGCGACGCGGCCCGCGACCGAGTTCTCGATCGGGATCATCGCATAGCGGGCCTGCCCGTCGCGCACCGCCGCGAAGGCGTCTTCGAAAGCGGCCGAGGGCAAGGTCGCCATCTTGGGGAATATCGACCGGCAGGCGAGCTCCGAATAGGCGCCCGGCAGGCCCTGGAAGGCGATGGTGTTGCGGGGTTTGCTGGATCCGGTCATGGCGTTCGGTCGGCGCCGCGGCGACGGCGGCGGAGTATCGAGTTCGCCCGGTCTCCTGTCAAACCGCCCGCCCGCCGTGCCCGGCCCGCTGCCGGCTTGCAAAGGGGAAACCGGTTCTGCTAATGACGCCTGCGCCGGCGTTGCGGCAGACGGAGGAGCGCCGGGCCGTCCGAGGGAAGACGAATCATGTCGCAGATGCTCGCCAACAAGATCGCAGGCGCGGTATTGATGCTCGCCCTGGCGCTGGTCGCGATCAGCACGATCGGCAACGCGCTCGTCCACCCGCGCGACAGCGGCACGGGCGAGGTGGCGGTCGCCGCCCTGGCGACGCCGGAGCCGGAGGCCAAGGCGCCCGCCGAAGCCGCCCCGCCGGTCCCGATCGCCTCCCTGCTGGCCGACGCGGACACCGGCCGGGGCGTGAAAGTCTTCAAGAAATGCAAGGCCTGTCACACGGTGGCAAAGGGCGGCAAGAACAAGATCGGCCCCAACCTGTGGGATGTGGTGAATTCGGAGTCGGGCAAGCGGACCGGCTTCTCCTACTCCAAGGCGATGCTGGCCAAGGGCGGGACGTGGAGCTACGACAATCTCGGCGCCTTCCTCGCCAAGCCCAAGGCCTGGCTGCCGGGCACCAAGATGGCCTTCGCCGGGCTCAAGAAGGCGAGGGACCGAGCCGCCGTGATCGCCTATCTGCGGACGTTGAGCGATTCCCCCGCACCGCTTCCCTAGCGGCGCACGATGCCCACCGCCTGCCCGCAGGCCTATATCGACTTCGCTCACGCGCTCGCGGACGCCAGCGGCGGGATAATCCGCGGACATTTCAGGACGCCGTTCGCGGTCGAGGACAAGCCCGATGCCTCGCCGGTCACGGTCGCCGACCGCGAGGCCGAGCGGGCGATGCGGGCGATGATCGCAGACCGCTACCCCCGGCACGGCATCGTCGGCGAGGAATTCGGCAACGAGCGTCCGGATTCCCCCGAAGTCTGGGTGCTGGACCCGATCGACGGCACCAGGGCGTTCGTCGCCGGCAAGCCCATATTCGGCACGCTGATCGCGCTGCTCCGGGACGCCAGGCCCGTCCTCGGCATCGTCGACCAGCCGGTCCTCGGCGAACGCTGGGTCGGCGCGGCCGGGGCCGGGTCGCGGTTTTGCGGCCAGGCCGTCGCCACGCGGGGCTGTGCCGATATCGCCCGCGCCATCCTCAACACGACGTCGCCGGAGCTCTTCCAGGGTGCCGACCGGGACGCCTTCGGCCGCCTTTCCCGCAGCGTGCGGAGCACGGGCTATGGCGGGGACTGCTACGCCTACGGGTTGCTCGCCTCGGGCCATATCGACCTCGTGGTGGAGGCCGGGCTCAAGACCTACGATTTCTGCGCGCTGGTCCCGGTGGTCGAGGGCGCCGGCGGACGCATCACCGACTGGCGGGGCGAGGCGCTCGGCCCCCGCTCGGACGGCCGGGTGATCGCGGCCGGCGATCCCCGGATTCACGAAGAAGCCTTGGAATTGCTCGCCGGCGGCACCAACTAGGGCGTCATGGGCGCGCTTGAACGCGCCCGGCATTGCGCACAGAATCGCATTCCGCGCGGACACCGCCCGGAGGGGAGGCATGAAGAGTTTCCAGAGCGCCGGAGCCCGGGCAGCCGGGATCCTTGCCGTTGCCGCGCTTGTCCTCGGCGGCGGGTCCGCCGCTGCCGAAGCCGTCAAGCGCCACGGCCTCACCCTGGTGGGCAAGCTCGGATACCCCGCCGATTTCGCGCATCGCGGCTACGTCGATCCGCACGCGCCCAAGGGCGGCACGATCAAGCTGCACGCGATCGGCTCGTTCGACAGCTTCAACCCCTATATCGTCAAGGGCGATTCCGCGAGCCTCGCCTTCGTCGTCGATACCCTGATGACGTCGCCGCGCGACGAGATTTCGGCCGAGTACGGGCTGGTCGCCGAGACCGTCGAGGTGCCCGACGACCTCTCCTACGTGATCTACAATCTTCGGCCCGAGGCGCGCTTCCACGACGGAAAGCCGGTGACGGCGGACGACGTCATCTTCAGCTTCAACGCCCTCAGCGAGAAGGGCCAGCCCTTCTACCGCTACTACTACCGCAACATCGTCAAGGCCGAACGACTCGGCCGGCACCGGGTCAAGTTCCATTTCACCGGGCCGCCCAACCGCGAGCTGCCGCAGATCACCGGCCAGCTGCCGGTCCTGCCGAGGCATTACTGGGAGGGCCGCGCCTTCGACCAGACGACGCTGGAGCCGCCGCTCGGCAGCGGGCCCTACCGGATCGCCCGCTTCGAGCCGGGGCGGTTCGTCGAGTTCGAACGGGTGAAGGACTACTGGGGCGAAGGCCTGCCGATCAATCTCGGCATGAACAATTTCGACCGCATCCGGATCGACTATTACCGCGACCAGACGGTCGCGCTCGAAGCCTTCAAGGCGAACGAGTACGACTACCGCTCGGAAAACTCGTCGAAGGACTGGGCGACCGGCTACAAATTCCCCGCGGCCGAGGCGGGTCTGGTGCATGCCGAGCAGCTGCGCCATTCGCGGCCCACCGGGATGCAGTCCTTCGCCTTCAACCTCAGGCGGGCGAAGTTCCGCGACATCCGGGTGCGCGAGGCGATCGGGCTCGCCTTCGATTTCAACTGGTCGAACCGGAACCTGTTCCATGGCCAGTACAGCCGGACGACGAGCTTCTTCTCCAATTCCGAGCTCGCCTCCGCCGGGCCGCCCGGAGATGCCGAGAAGGCGTTGCTCGAACCGTTCCGCGGCCAGGTCCCCGATTCCGTCTTCACCAGGGCGTTCGAGCCGCCCGAGACCGACGGGTCGGGCAATGTCCGGCGCAACCTGCGCCGCGCCGTCCGCCTGCTCAAGGCCGCGTCCTGGACGATCGAGGACGGCCGGCTGATCCATGCGGCGACGGGGGAGCGGATGGAGATCGAGTTCCTGCTGGTCAGCCCGCTCTTCGAACGCGTGGTCGCCCCGTTCATCCGCAACCTCAAGCGGCTCGGCATCGAGAGCCGCATCCGGGTGGTCGATTCGTCGCAATACATCAACCGCCTGAACGCCTTCGACTTCGACATGGTGGTCGCGAGCTGGGGCCAGTCCGATTCGCCGGGCAACGAGCAGCGCGACTTCTGGAGCTCGGACGCCGCCGGCCGCCAGGGCAGCCGCAACCTCGTCGGCATCCGGAACCCGGTGGTCGACGCGCTGATCGAAAAGCTGATCGTCGCGCCCGACCGCGCCCGGCTGGTCGCCGCGACGCGCGCGCTCGACCGCGTGCTGCTGTGGAACCACTACGTCATCCCGCAATGGCATATCCGCTTCGACCGGATCGCCTATTGGGACAAGTTCGGCAAGCCGGCCAAGAGCCCCAAATTCGGCAACGACCTGATGAGCTGGTGGGTCGATGCGGACAAGGCGGGGAGCCTCGAAGAGCGCAAGCGCAGGCTGGGGCGCGCGCGGTGAGGACGGCGTTGCTCCGCCACGCCGGCGCGCTGCTGCTGGCCCTGCTGGCGTCCCAGGCGCCCGCCGGGACGGTCAAGGTCAGCCACGGCGTCTCGGTGTTCGGCGACCTCAAATACGGCGCGGAGTTCGCCCATTTCGACTACGTCAACCCGGACGCGCCCAAGGGCGGGACGCTCAGGCTGTGGGGGCTCGACACCTTCGAGACCCTCAACCCCTTCATCCTCAAGGGCCGCAAGGAGGCGTGGAACGCGCTCCTGTTCGACACGCTGATGGCGCGCGCCTTCGACGAGCCGGATGCGCTCTACGGCCTGATCGCCGAGGCGGTCGAGCTCCCCGAGGCGGGCGGCTGGGTCGCCTTCCGGCTCAGGCCCGAGGCCCGGTTCCACGACGGCACGCCGGTCACGGCCGACGACGTCGCCTTCACCTATCGGACCCTGGTGGAGAAGGGCCATCCGCAGTTCCGCATCCTGTTCCGCGACGTGGCCGGGGTGGAGGTCGTCGACCGCCACAAGGTCCGGTTCGCCTTCAAGCCCGGGCGGCACCGCGACCTTCCGGTCCAGCTCGCGGCGCTGCCGGTGCTGTCGAAGGCGTACTACGCCACCGTCGCGTTCGACCGGACGACCTTCACCCCGCCGCTCTCCAGCGGGCCCTACCGCGTCGCCCGGGCGGAGCCCGGACGGTCGGTGACCTATGAGCGGGTGACCGGCTACTGGGCGCGCGACCTGCCGGTCAATCGCGGGCGCTACAATTTCGACCGGATCAAGGTCGACTACTACCGCGACCGCGACATCGCCTTCGAGGCGATCTTCGCCGGCCAGTACGATTTCCGCGAGGAGTTCACCTCCCGGAGCTGGGTAACCCAGTACGACAAGCCGCCGGTGCGCAAGCGGCTCATGGTGCGCGAGACGCTGCCCGACGAGACCCCGTCCGGCGTGCAGGCATTCTTCTTCAACCTCAGGCGCGACAAGTTCAAGGACCGCCGCGTGCGGCGCGCGCTCGACCTCGCCTTCGATTTCGAGTGGACCAACAAGAACCTGTTCTTCGGGCTCTACGAGCGGACCAACTCGATGTTCGAGAATTCCCCGCTCGCCGCCCACGCGCCGCCCAGCGAGGCGGAGCTCGCCCTTCTCGAGCCGTTCCGGGGCAAGATCCCCGAAGAGGTCTTCGCCCGGCCCTACGCGGCCAGCGTGACGGACGGCAGCGGCAAGATCCGGCGCGAACTGCGCAAGGCCGCGGGTCTGCTGCGCGAGGCCGGATACCGGGTCGTCGACGGTGTGCTGCGGGATCCTTCGGGCGCGCCCATGACGATCGAGTTCCTGCTGCTGGAGGCTTCGTTCGCGCGGATCGTCTCGCCTTACATCGCCAATCTCAGGCGTCTGGGAATCGAGGCGACGATCCGCATCGCCGACGCGGCGAACTTCAAGTACCGCACCGACACGCACGACTTCGACGTCGTCATCCAGCGCTTTATCCAGCCGCTGACCCCGGGGCTCGAACAGCGCAACTTCTTCGGCTCGGCGAGCGCCGGCGTGCCCGGGTCGTTCAATGTCGGCGGCATCGACGACCCGGCCGTCGATGCGCTGGTCGAAAAGGTCATCGGCGCGCGCTCGCGCCCGGAACTGACCACCGCCGTGCACGCGCTCGACCGCGTGCTGATGTGGAACAGCTACACCGTGCCGCAATGGTTCAAGGGCGTGCACCACATCGCCTACTGGAACAAGTTCGACCGCCCGGCGACCAAGCCCCGCTTCGCCCGCGGCGTGGTCGACACCTGGTGGTACAGCCCGGAGAAGGCGGCGATGATCGCGGCGGGGAAGGCCCCGCCCGGCCCGTGACGGCAGGGTCCGGCGGACGCCTCTCGGGATGCTGAGCTATATCGTCCGGCGGCTGCTGCTGATGATCCCGACGCTGGTCGGGATCATGGTCATCAACTTCCTGATCATCCAGGTCGCGCCGGGCGGGCCGGTCGAGCAGATCATCGCCCAGGTGACCGGCACCAGCGTCGCGCCGACCAGCCGCTTCGGCGGGGGCGGGGGCAGCGAGACCGGCGCCTCGCCCTCCGCCGCGCAGGCCGACGCGGCGTCCTCGGCGGTGACCAGCAAGTATCGCGGCGCGCGCGGGCTCGACCCCGAGTTCATCGCCCAGCTCGAACAGCAGTTCGGCTTCGACAAGCCGATGCACGAGCGGTTCGCGCTGATGATGGGGAACTTCGTCACCTTCGACTTCGGCACCAGCTATTTCCGCGACGAGACGGTGGTCAAGCTGGTGCTGGAGAAGATGCCGGTCTCGATCTCGCTCGGGCTGTGGTCGACGCTGATCCTCTATCTGGTCTGCATCCCGCTCGGCATCCGCAAGGCGGTGAAGGACGGGACCCGCTTCGATTTGTGGACGACGATCGTCATGACCATCGGCTTCGCCACGCCGTCCTTCGTGCTGGCGGTGCTGCTGATCGTCTTCTTCGCCGGCGGCAGCTTCCTCGACTGGTTCCCGCTGCGCGGCCTGACCTCGGAGAATTTCGACGAGCTCGGCTTCTTCGGCCAGCTCGCCGACTATTTTTGGCACCTCGCCTTGCCGCTGGTCTCGCTGGTGGCCGGCGGCTTTCTCGCGCTCACCCTGCTGACCAAGAATTCCTATCTCGACCAGATCAACATGCAATACGTGCTGACCGCCCGGGCCAAGGGGCTGACCGAGCGCCGCGTGCTCTACGGCCACGTGTTCCGCAACGCGATGCTGATCGTGATTGCGAGCTTCCCCGGGGTCTTCGTCGGCATCCTGTTCACCGGCTCGCTGCTGATCGAGGTGATCTTCTCGCTCGACGGGCTCGGCCTGCTCGGCTTCGAGGCGCTGATCAAGCGCGACTACCCGATCGTCTTCGCGACCACCTATTTCTTCACCCTGCTCGGGCTGGTCCTGCGGCTGGTCGGCGACCTCACCTACACGATCGTCGACCCGCGCATCGATTTCGAGGTGCGCGGTGGCTGACGGCGGCGCAAACCGGGTCTTCGGCGTGCGGCTGACGCCGCTCACGAGGCGGCGGCTGAGGAATTTCCGCAACAACCGCCGCGCCTTCGTCTCGCTCTGGGTATTTCTCGTGCTGTTCGCGCTCACCCTGCCGGCCGAGTTCCTCGCCAACGACAAGCCGCTGCTGATCCAGTACGACGGGGGCTACTACTTCCCGGTCTTCGCGGCCTACCCGGAGACCGATTTCGGCGGCGATTTCGAGACCGAGGCGGAGTACCGCGAACCCGACGTCCAGCAGCTCATCCGCGACAGGGACGGCTGGATGGTCTGGCCGCTGATTCCCTACAGCTACCGCACGGTGAATTACGACCTCAAGGTCCCCGCGCCGTCGCCGCCGTCGGACGACAACTGGCTCGGCACCGACGACCAGGCGCGCGACGTGCTGGCGCGCGCGATCTACGGCTTCCGCATCTCCGTCCTGTTCGGCATCTCGCTCACCGTGCTGGGGTCGATCATCGGCGTGGCGGTGGGCGCGGCGCAAGGCTATTTCGGCGGCTGGACCGATCTCGCCTTCCAGCGCTTCATCGAGGTCTGGCAGGGGCTGCCCACGCTGTTCCTGCTGATCATCCTGGCCAGCATCGTGACCCCCAATTTCTGGTGGCTGCTCGGCATCATGGTTCTGTTCGGCTGGACCGCGCTCGAAGGCGTGGTGCGGGCGGAATTCCTGCGCGCGCGCAATTTCGACTATGTCCGGGCGGCGCGCGCGCTCGGGGTGAGCAACCTCACCATCATGCGCCGGCACGTGCTGCCCAACGCGATGGTGGCCACGCTGACCTTCCTGCCGATCATCCTGACCGGCTCGATCACCAGCCTGACCGCGCTCGATTTCCTCGGCTTCGGACTGCCGCCCGGCTCGCCCTCGCTGGGCGAGCTGCTGGCGCAGGGCAAGGCCAACCTCCAGGCGCCGTGGCTCGCGGTCACCGCGAGCCTGACGATCATCGTCACGCTGTCGCTGCTGATCTTCGTCGGCGAGGGGGTGCGCGACGCCTTCGACCCGCGCAAGACGGTGAACGAGTAGGCCGGGCGATGGACCAGACCCTGCTCACGGCAGACGACCTCTCGGTGTCCTTCGGCTCGGGCGAGCGCGAGGTCCGCGCGGTCCGCAACATCTCCTTCGCCATCGGCCGCGGCGAGACCTTCGCCCTGGTGGGCGAGAGCGGCTCGGGCAAGTCGGTCTCGGCGCTGTCGATCCTCCAGCTCCTGCCCTACCCGCTCGCCCGTCACCCGGGCGGCAGCATCCGCTTCGCCGGGGAGGAGCTGATCGGCTGTCCCGAGCCGGTGCTGCGGAGCGTCCGCGGCAACCGGATCGCGATGATCTTCCAGGAGCCGATGACCTCGCTGAACCCGCTGCACACGATCGAGAAGCAGATCGGCGAGATCCTCAAGATCCACAAGGGGCTCCCTCCGGCGGAGGCGCGCTCGCGGATCGTCGATTTGTTGAACCAGGTCGGACTGCCGGAGGCGGAGAGCCGGCTGCACGCCTACCCCCACCAGCTCTCGGGCGGGCAGCGCCAGCGGGTGATGATCGCGATGGCGCTGGCCAACGATCCCGAGCTGCTGATCGCCGACGAGCCGACCACGGCGCTCGACGTCACCATCCAGGCGCAGATCCTCAAGCTGCTCGCCGATTTGCAACGCGAGCGCGGCATGGCGATCCTGCTGATCACCCACGACATCGGGATCGTCCGCAAGGTGGCGCACCGCGTCGCGGTGATGACCGAGGGCGAGATCGTCGAGACCGGCCCGACCGCGGAGATCTTCGAGAACCCGCGGCACAGCTATACCCGCCATTTGCTGGCCGCCGAGCCGAAGGGCAGGCCGGTCGCCGACGACGGCGAGGCCAGGGCGGTGATGACGGCCGACGACCTGAAGGTGTGGTTCCCGGTCAAGCGCGGCATCCTTCGCCGCGTCGTCGGCCACATCAAGGCGGTGGACGGGGTCTCGGTCGCGGTGCGCGAGGGCCGCACGCTCGGGGTCGTCGGCGAGAGCGGGTCGGGCAAGACGACGCTCGCCCTCGGGCTGCTCCGGCTCGAGAAGAGCATCGGGCCGATCCGCTTCCAGGGGCGCGACATCAGCGGCATGGGCTGGTCCGAGCTCCGCCCGCTCCGGCGCGAGATGCAGATCGTCTTCCAGGACCCGTACAGCTCGCTGTCGCCGCGGTTCTCGGTCGGCCAGATCATCGAGGAAGGCCTGGTCGTCCACGGCATGGCGGGCGATTACGGCGAGCGCCGGGCGTCGATCGCCGAGGCGCTCGCCGAGGTCGGGCTCGATCCCGCTTCCCAGGACCGCTATCCGCACGAATTCTCCGGCGGGCAGCGCCAGAGGATCGCCATCGCCCGGGCCATCGCGCTCAAGCCGCGCTTCATCGTGCTGGACGAGCCGACATCGGCGCTCGACATGTCGATCCAGGCGCAGATCGTCGACCTCCTGCGCGCGCTGCAGGAGCGCCACGGGCTCGCCTATCTGTTCATCAGCCACGATCTCAAGGTGGTCCGCGCGCTGGCCGACGAGGTGATCGTCATGCGCCACGGCCGCGTCGTGGAGCAGGGCAGCACGCAGCGCATCTTCGAGACCCCGGCCGAGCCCTATACCAGGGCGCTGATCGCCGCCGCCTTCGACATCGAGGCGGTCGAGACCGACGCGGTGGCGACCTGACCGGTCAGCCCGTCCCCGCCTTCCTGCCGAAGCGGGATTCGATCAGGGCGAAGAGCGCGCGCATGCCCTGCGCCTCGCCGCCGACCGGGCGGCCGGGACGGGCGGTGAGGTTCCACGCCATGATGTCGAGATGGATCCACGGCGTGGTCCCGTTCACGAACTCCTGCAAATAGAGCGCCGCGGTGATCGCACCGGCCATGCCGCCATCCGACACGTTGTTGATGTCGGCGGTCTTGCTGTCCAGCATCCGCCGGTAGGGCCGCCACAGCGGCAGGCGCCAGAGCGGATCGGAGACCGTCTCACCGGCGCTCGACAGCTCGCCGGCGAGCCCGTCGTCGTTGCAGAAGAAGGCCGGCAGCTCCGGCCCCAGCGCGACCCTCGCCGCGCCGGTCAGCGTGGCGCAATCGACCAGCAGGTCCGGCCCCTCGCTCTCCGCCTCGGTGATGGCGTCGCACAGGATGAGCCGGCCTTCGGCGTCGGTATTGCCGACCTCGACGGCGATCCCGCTGCGCGTCCTGACGACGTCGAGCGGGCGCAGCGCGTTGCCCGAAACGCTGTTCTCCACGGCGGGAACCAGCACGCGCAACCTGACATCGAGGCCGGCCGCCATGATCATCTCGGCGAGCCCCAGCATGTGCGCCGCGCCGCCCATGTCCTTCTTCATGCGCAGCATGCCCCGTGCGGGCTTGATGTCGAGGCCGCCGGAATCGAAACACACCCCCTTGCCGACCAGCGTCACCCTGGGCGCGTCGGCGCGGCCCCAGCGCAGATCGACGAGCCGGGGCGCGTTGGCGCTCGCCCGCCCCACCGCGTGGATCGTCGGATAGCCCCGGCGGAGCAGCGCGGCGCCCTTGATCTCGGCGACCTCCGCGCCCTTCGCCTCGCCGACGCGGCGGACCGAGGCGGCGAGCTCGGCCGGGCCCATATCGCTGGCCGGGGTGTTGATCAGATCGCGAATCGTGGTCGTCGCCTCCGCCGCGCTGCGCACATGGGCGCGGTCGGCGCCGGCCGGCCAGACCAGCGCCGGCACCGGCGCCGAGCGTTTGGCGGCGTAGCGGTCGTAGGCGTAGCAGCCGAGCGCCCAGCCGAGCGCCGCCCCGGTCGCGGCCGCGCGCTCCATCCGCGCGTCGATCCGGTAGCTGCCGGCGGGCAGCCTTCCGGGAAGGTCGGCATAGGCCCAGAAATCGTCATGCGTCTCGACCCCGAACAGGACGCTGCCGAGCGCGCCGTCCTCGCCCGCGACGAGGCTCAGGCTGCGCGGCGCGGCCTTGAAGCCGGTGCTCTCCACCCAGATGCGGGTGGCGGCCGGCTGGTCCGCGAGCCAGGCGTCGAAGACATCCTTCTCGATCGGGACGATGGGGACGGTCCTGGCGTCCGTCCGCGACTTGAACCTGGCACGCACGACTTGTCCTCTTGCGGGGTCCGGAACCAGCGAGGATGGCTTGCGCCGCTTGTGGGTGCAAGCCGGGGGGGACTCGCGCGGGGTCAGATGCGCATGCCGGCGCGCGCGAGAATTTTGCGCACCCGGGCGCGCTGCTCGTCGGCGATGGTCAGCCTCTCCGCGAAGTCGCGCCCCGACGGCTTGGTCGCGTCGATCCCGACCTTGGTGACGGTGTGGTCTTCCGGGTCGGAGGTCGGGTCGAGGATCGCGCCCATCGCGCCCGGGATGTAGATCACGTCGCTCTCCGCCCGGGTCCGCGTGATCACCGCCCACATCACGTCGGAGAGATCGAAGACGTCGACATCGTCGTCCACCACGACGACGCATTTGACGTAGAACTCGGTCCCGAGCGCGCTCATGATCGCCTGGCGCGGCTGGCCCTCGGCGGTCTTCTTCATCGAGACGATGGCCATCAGCGCGCCGACGGTGGTCGTCGGCACGTGCACCGCGCGCACGTTGGGGAGGTTGCGGCGAAGCGCGTTCAGGATCTCCGCCTCGCGCGAGATGCTGGAAATCAGGATGTGGTCCGCGGCGGTGCCCGAGGCGACCGAATGGAACATCGCGTCGCCGCGCATCTGGATCCGCTCGGCGACGAACACGTTCTCGGTCGAGCGGTAGGAGGCGTATCCGGTGAACTCGCCGAACGGGCCCTCGGGCTCGTGGACGCCGGCGAGGATGCTGCCCTCGATGACGATCTCCGCCCCCCAGGGAATGTCGAGCTCGGCCGTCCCGCAGCTTGCGACGCGGTAGGGCGCGCCGAACAGGGCGCCGACGATCTCCACCTTCCGCACGCCGGGCGGGTAGTGATAGGCCATCGAGCCCATGTAATGCACCGGGTGGATGCCCAGCGTGATGGCGGCCGGCAGATCCTGCCCGCGCTCCTCCGCGCGGCGGTGGTACTCGTACATGCGGCGCCGCGAGTGGAGCGACAGCCCGAGCCGGTCGCGGCCGCGCAGCATCAGGCGGTGGAACCCGGTGGTGTCGATTCCGGTCTCGGGATCGCGCGCGGCGATCTGCCCGGCGGTGATGTAGGGCGCGGCGTCCACCCCGAAATGGAGCGGGATGGGCAGCCTGGTGAGGTCCACCGCGTCGCCTTCGAGCACCACCTCCTGCCACGGCGCGTCCGCCACGCGCTCCACCGCCAGGTAGTTCTGGCAGCGCTCGCGATAGGCGCCCGGCAGATCCTCCGGCGCGACGCCGAGGGCGAGCCCGAGCAGCTTCCGGTTGCCGGCCACGTTGGTGACGACCGGCATGTCAAAGCCCTCGACGTTCTCGAAGACCACCACCGGGCTGCGCCCGGCGCGTTCGAGCTCGAAGACGGCAGACGTGATGTCGAGCTCGCGGCGAACCGGCTCGGCGACGCGCAGGATTTCCTCCGGCGCCGCCTTCTCCACCTTGTCGATGAAGCCTCTCAGAGTCTGCTCTTCCACCGCCCCGCCGATCCCCGATTCCGATGCGGCGTGGAGCATGAAGCCGTGGCGCCGCCCTGACAAGCGACCGCCCGGTTGAACTGGCGGGGCTGCCGCGACATCCTTGCGCCGGGCCGGCAGAGGCGGAGGGGCGTCGTGGCTGAGATGCGGGAGGTCAACATCCCCGAGGTGGTGGCGGAGGTGACGGCGGCGTTCGAGCGTTACGAGAAGGCGCTCGGCTCGAACGACCTCGACACGCTGGCGGAGCTGTTCTGGGACAGCCCGCTCACGCTGCGCTACGGCCCCAACGGGACGCTGCTCGGCCACCGCGCGATCGACCAGTTTCGCCGCAACCGGAATATCCCGGGCGTCGAGCGGGTGCTGCGCAACACGGTGATCAAGACCTTCGGCCGGGATTTCGCGATGGCCGATACCGAGGCGACGCGGGCGGGCGGCATCGTCGGCCGCCAGAGCCAGTGCTGGGTCCGCATGGAGGAAGGCTGGCGGATCGTCTCCGCCCACGTCTCCGACATCCCGGACGAGTCGTAGCGTCGACCGCCGGGACCAGGCCAGCCGTGCAGCCCAAAGTCCACATCTACGCGGCCGTCGACGCGGCCGGCGGGTCCTATGAGCGCCTGCGCGCGGCGGGTCTGGACGTCGAGATCCCCGACGAGCCGTGGTCGCAGACGGCGAACCGGTCGGGCGACACGACCGAGCTGGTCTTCGCCCCCTCCACGGTCGCTGCCGCCGGGGTCGCCAACCGGCTCAACGCGCTGACCCGCCGCACCCTCGAATCCGCGCCCGGGCTGCGGCTGATCGCCAAGTACTCGGTGGGCTACGACAATGTCGACGAGGCGGCGGCGACCGAGCTCGGCATCCTGGTCGTCAACAGCCCGACGGAGAGCAACTGGGGCGGGGTCGCGGAAGGGGCGGTCACCTTCGTCCTGGCGCTGCTCAAGAAGGTGCGCGAGCGCGACCGCAGCGTGAAGGAGGGGCGCTGGCGCGACCCGTCGCTGATGGGCACCTATCTCGGCGCGCGGCAGATCGACGACTACCCCGGAATCGCGGTCGGCATCGTCGGGCTGGGGCGCATCGGCTCGCGCGTCGCCGACCTGCTGGCGCCGTGGCGGGTGCGCCTCCTGGGCCACGACCCCCATGTCGAAGACGCCCGGTTCGCCACCCACAACGTCCGCCGCACGCCGCTGGACACGCTGCTGTCGGAAGCCGACGTGGTGACGATCCACTGCAACCTCACCCCGGAGACCGCGAGGCTGATGGGGGCGCGCGAGCTCGCGCTGATGAAGCCCGGCGCAATTCTGGTCAACACCGCGCGCGGCCCGATCGTCGACATCGACGCGCTGTTCGACGCGCTGCAATCGGACCGGCTCGCCGCCGCCGCGCTCGACGTGCTGCCGGAAGAGCCGCCCGACCCGCAGACCCCGCTGCTCGGGCTCGGCGACAAGGTGCTGCTGTCGCCGCACATGGTCTCCAACAATGTCGGCACCGGCCTGCGGATGGCGGTGCCCTGGGTCGAGAAGGCGATCTTCGCCGCGATCCGCGGCGAGATCCCCGACAACGTCGTCAACCCCGATGCGATCCCGCTGTGGCGCCGGCGGTTCGCCGGCAACAGCCTCATCTGACACCGAACGGAAAGGGACCGGTGATGATCTACGAAGCCAGGAGCTACCGCATCTCGCGCGGCAAGGTGCCCGATTTCCTCGACGCCTTCGCGGAAGGCTACCGGACGCGCAGCGAGCACTCGCAGATCAGCGCGATGCTCTATACCGAGATCGGCCCGCTCAACCAGGTCATCCATATCTGGCCCTATGCCGATATGGGCGAGCGCGAACGGATTCGCGGCGTGGCCATGAAGGACCCGAACTGGCCGCCCAAGGTGGCACATTTGCAGGAGACCATGCAGTCGGAGATCTTCACGCCGCTCTCCTTCACCCCGACGATGGGTAGCGGCGAGCTCGGGCCGGTCTTCGAATGGCGCGAATACACCATGCGCCCCGGCGGGCAGGCGGCGCTGGTCGAGAACTGGTCGTCGGCGATCGAAAAACGGGTCGCGATGTCGCCGCTGGTCATGGCGATGGTCACCGAATGCGGCGCGCTCAACAAGTTCGTCCACATCTGGGGCTATGAGAGCCTCGAGCACCGCCGCGAGGTGCGCAGCGAAGCCAGGGAGAAAGGCATCTGGCCGCCCGCGAATGTCAGCGGCGGGCCCGACCCGATCCTGACCCAGGAATGCAAGATCTGCTTCGCCGCCGACTTCTCGCCGGTGAAGTAGCTCAGGCCCAGAGCTCGCTGAACTCGGTCGCCACCACCCGGTCGTAAGCGACCGCGCGGTCGAGGATGCCCATGTCGCGGGCGAACGCGATCATGCCCTCGACCAGGCCTTCGCCGATCGCCGGGTCGTAGAACGGCAGGTCGCGCTCGACCACCCGGGCGATCAGCTTCGCCTCGTCGGGCGCGAACAGCGTCTCGCCGATCGCGGTCGCGCGCCCGACATCCTGCTTGAGCTTCTGCTGGGTGGAGACGATGGCGCGCACCGCGGCGGCGGCATCGTCGGGGCGCTCGGCGACCAGCCGTTCGGTCGCGACCAGCACCGGCTGGGTGTAGTTGAAGGCGGGTTTCGGGCCGTCGCCCCGGCGCACGTCGGCCACCACGGTGCCGACGCCCCGCGTGACCGCGATCTCGGCCCCCATCCCGTTGGCCCAGAACCCGTCGAGCAGCCCGTCCTCCAGCGCCTTCGCCGCGGTCACCCCGAAGCTCACGCGCGGTCCGGTGGTGCCCGGCACCGGCGCGATGTCGACCCCGTCGCGCTCGATGTCGATCCCGCCCTCCCGCAGCATCCGCTTGAGGCCGATATCGACCCAGGGCGCGGCGCCGATCTTCTTCCCCCTGACCGCGCCGAGGTCGCCGCGCGCATGGCCCTCGTCGGCGCGCATGACGAGGAACCAGTACATCCCCTGGGAGAGCGAACAGAGCAGCTTCGCCCCCTCCCAGCGGGGGAAGGCCGACAGCACCGCGTGCGCCGACCCGCCGATCAAATCGACCTCGCCGTCGCGCAGCGCCCGGTAGCACTTGTCGACGGGGAAGATCAGCTCGTGGCTCACGTCGAGCCCCTGTTCGGCGAAATCGCCGAGCTCGACCGCGGAGACCGACGGGAAATAGGAGTTCGAGATCAGATCCGGTACGGCGAGGCGCATCGACGCCCTCCCTTGTTGTCAGGCTGCGTAGACCCAGAGATCCATCATCACCGAACAGCCGGGAACCGGAAGGGGCCCCGGCACCTCGACCGCCGAGAACGGGATCGGCCGGCCGGGGAGGCGGCGCCGCCAGGCCTGGTGCACGGCATGGAAATCGGCGAGGTCGGTGTGGAACTGCTGCACCCGCACGACGTTCTCCAGCGCCGTGCCGGCCGCCGCGCAGATCCGCTCCGCCGCGTCCAGGATCGCGTCCGCCTGCTCGCCCGCGGGATCGCCGAAATGAGGCTGGCGCGGATCGGGCGCGGCGAGCGGCCCCTCCCCGTCCGCCGCCATCAGCGCCGAGACGAACACGAGGTCGCCGCAGCGCACCGCCTCCGCCTGGTCGGCGAAGGTGGTCGCCACGCCCGCCTCGACCACCGTCTTGGCCGCCGCGCCGTTGCGGTGGGCGAGGATGTTGATCTCGATCCTGCCGTCCTCGATCACCAGGCCGCGCGGGATGCAGGGGACTACCGACAGCGCGGCTCCGGCGCCGAAATGCGCCGCCCAGACGTCCTGGACGACCGCGCAGTCCTCGGGATCGGTGAGATAGATCTGAGCCTTGACGACATCCGCCGGGCCGAGCCCCGCGAGGTCGAGCGAGGGCAGCAGCCGGCGCTCGATGATGAACCCGGCCTCCAGCCGGAGCCGTTCGCCGCCCCAGAGCTGGCCCTCCTTGATCAGGGCTTCGGCGGCGACGCCGTTGCGCGCCTCTTCGCCGGCCACCGCCGTCGCCGTGTTTCCGGGCACGAAGACGAACTCGCCCGCCGTCAGCGCCGCCGAGTAGCCCGAGCTCGGCTGGCCGCTCAGGGTCGCGTGGTCGATATGCTCGACCGGCGGGCCGTCCGCGGCGACGGCGATGACCTGGAGGTCGAGCGCGGCGCCCGGCAGCAGCAGCCCCTGCTGGACGATCGACGTGCTGGGCGGGATCAGGGCGCCGAAGCGACGACGCCGCTCGGCCTGGTAGGGCGGCACCATGGCGACGGTGGTGTAGTACTGGTCGGTGCGAACGACGCGGTCGAGCGCGGACCCGCCGGCGGCGAGCACCGCCTCGACATTGTCGAACACGCGCGCCGCCTCGCGGGCCGATCCGGGCCCGGCGGCGTTGGGCGCGGCTTCGCGCAGCACCGAGGCGGCGATGCCCCGACCGTAATCCTGCGCCATGTGGCCGCTCGCGAACACCCAGGACCCGGCGCGCATCCCCGGCGCGTAGTCGACCCGGCCGTTGCCGAGGGAGACCGGGAGGAGGGGTTCGACGGACATGCGTATCTCCTACGCCGCCAGGGTGGGATCGAGGATCACCTTGCCGACGACCGAGCCCGATTCTTCCAACCGGCGGTGCTGCGCCGCGGCCTCCTCCAGCGGGTGGATCGAGTCGATCAGCGCCGTGAGCCCGCCTCGCGCCGCCGCGGCGAGCGCGTCGTCGACGTTCCGCCCCGTCACCCCGGCCGATCCGATCACCCGCAGCCGCCGGCCGTAGAGCTTGCGGATGTCGAGCGCGACCCGGCCGCCGCCATGCGCGCCCATGGTGACCAGCCTGCCGCGCTGGGCCATGCTGTCGAAGGCGGCGTCCCAGAGCTCCGGGTCGCCGATGTTCTCGCACACCACGTTTACCCCCTCGCCTGCGGTGAACGCGCGGACCCTCTCGCGCAGATCCTCGCTGCGGTAGTTGACGCCGTAATCGGCGCCGAGCGCAAGCGCCGCCTCGACCCGGCTGTCGGCGCCGGCCGCGGCGATCACCCGCCCGCCGAGCGCCTTGCCGATCTGGACGCAGAAGCTGCCGAGCGCGCCCGCCGCGCCCATCACCAGCACCCACTCGCCGGGTTCGAGCGCGGCCTTGTCGACGAGCTGGTTGTAGGCGGCCGGCGCGTGACGGACGATCACGCAGGCATCGGCCGCGGTTATCCCGTCCGGGACGCGGTGGACGATCGCGGCGGGCGCGGCGACCCGTTCCGCATAGCCGCCCCAGCGGTGGACCCCCATCATCGCCGGCGCGCGGCAGGAGGCCTCGTCCCCCTCGGCGCATTCGCGGCAGCGCCCGCAGCGGATGGTGGAGGACACGGCGACCCGGTCGCCGGGCGCGAAACCCTCGACCGCCTCGCCGATCTCCACGACCCTGCCCGCCGGATCGGCGCCCAGCACATGCGGCAGCACGACGTTGCGGTTGTTGCCGTCACGCCGCACCAGCAGGTCGAAGCTGCGGTTGATCGAGACCGCCTCGACCGCCACCACCAGCTCGTCCGCCGCCGGTCGGGGCGCCGGTACCTCGGCGGGCTGGAGCACGTCCGGCCCGCCGAACCTCTCCATGACCACCGCGCGCATGGTTGGAAACGCCATTCGTTATGGGGCCATGCCTGGGCTTCTCCGGATTCAGCGAGCCGGGCGGCCGTCGCCGTAGCGGTGGCGCAAACCCGCGCCGTAGGCACATATGAGATTGTCGTAATCCCTTGCCGACGGCAGGATTCTTGCCCCTTCCCTGATCGGAAACGTCATCAGGGTGTCCTTCTCGAGATCCAGATGCCCCAGCCCCAGCACATGTCCCAGTTCATGAGCCATGACGCTCAGCGCGTCCATTTCTCTCCAGCCCGGCAGCCCTTCGCCGTAATGCACGCGCGGTCTCCTGTGCAAGTATATCTCGATGTCGGCGTCGGTTATCGGGCTGCGGGTCCGGTGGTCGCCCGGTGACGAGGAAGCCGGAGGCCCGGTGCTCCAGGAAGTCGAGGTGCTCGCCATTCGCTTCGCCGGCGCGCCCTCTGACAGGACGATGGCATTCACGCCGTCGTCCGCGGCCTTCAAATTGCTTTCGGAAGACCGCCATTCGAACAATTTCAGGGAAACCACGCCGGAATCCGTCTTGCCTGTGCCGAACGGGTCTCCCTCGTACTTGTCCGCGAGATAGGCCGCCCAGCCGCGATTCCACCGTGTCATCGCTTCGGTCGCTGCGTCGACTATCGCGCGCGGCAGATCGGGCGCCAGCTGCATGACGACCGGGAAGCGCCCGATCCGGTGCATCACCGCTTCGCCGGACACCACGCGGAAGGTGCAAAGCCTGTTCGCCTCGCCCGAGGGGGTGCCGTGCTGGACTTCCGCCCTCGGAGCGGCGGCGGGGACAAGCAGGAAGACGGCCGCAAGACAGCACGACAGGGACAGTCGGAGAATCCCAATCATCCATGCGCCCGTGCAAATTGCGCAGATGCCTTGAGCCGAGAGGCTGGTTCGGGTCGCTGGTTGGGATCGCAGGACGGGCGGGGCGCCAGCAACTCGGCAGGCTCGAACACTTCCGGCTCGCCGAACCTCTCCTTGACCGCCGCGCGCATGGCTACCCCAGGGCCGCTTCCCAGTCCGTCGCTTCGAGGATCTCGCGCAGCCGGGCGAGGAAGCCGGCCGAGTAGGCGCCGTCTATCGCGCGGTGGTCGAAGGATTGCGCGAGCACGCCGATCGGGCGGATGGCGATCGCCTCGCCGCCTCCGGTCTCGACCACGGCGGGCTTCCTCCGCACCCCGTCGGTCGACAGGATCGCGACCTGCGGCTGGTTGATGATCGGCGCGGTGATCAGCGTGCCGAAGGTGCCGGAGTTGGAGATCGTGTAGGTGCCCCCGGCCAGGTCGTCGGGTCCGATCCTGCCCTCCCGCGCGGCCGCCGCCACGCCGCGGATGGCGCGCGCGAGCCCCGCCACGTCCATATCCTGCGCGTCGCGGATCACCGGCGCCATCAGCCCGCCGGGGCCGAGATCGACCGCGATGCCGAGATGGACCTTGCCGTGGATGCGCAGGGACTCGCCCTCGATGCTGGCGTTGACATGCGGGAAGTCGGGGATCGCCCGGCACACGGCGGATGCGACGAAGGGCAGGTAGTTGAGCGAAAAGCCCTCGCTTGCCTTCCACGCCCCGCCGTGCCGGTCGCGCGCCCGCTCGACGGCGTGGAAATCGACCTCGACGGCCTGGAGCACATGGGGGCTGGTTGCCCTGGACCGCAGCATGTGCTCGCCGATCTGCCTGCGCATCCGGCTGAGCGGGACGAGCTCCGTTTCCACCGGCCCGCTCGCGACCAGGGCCTCGACGTCCTGGCGGGTGATCCGCCCGTCCCGTCCGGTCCCGGCGATCTCCGCCGCGTCCAGCCCGTGCTCGGCGATCAGCCGGCGCACGGCGGGGGAGAGCGGGTTCCCCCGGGGGTCGCGCCGCGGCACCGGCCCGAGCGCGACCGCGCCCCGCGCCCCGGGCGGCCCGCGCGGCCCCGCCCCGGCCCCGCCGGCGCCCCGCGCCCTGGGCGGCTCGCTCGCCGGCGCCGCGGGCACCGGGGCCTCGGGAACGGCGTCGGCGCCGGGGCCGGCGATCACCGCGAGCCTGGCGCCGACCGGGACCGTCGCCCCCGCCGCGACCAGGATTTCCGACAGCACGCCGTCGGCGGGCGCCGGCACCTCGGTGTCGACCTTGTCGGTCGAGACCTCGAACAGGATCTCGTTCGCCTTGACCGGATCGCCCGCCGCCTTGTGCCAGGCGACGACCGTCCCCTCGGTCACGGTCTCGCCGAGCTGGGGCATGACGACGTCCACCGCCTTCAGCCCATGCTGGCGCGCACGGTGTCGGCGATCCGCTCGACCGAGGGCAGCGCCAGGTCTTCCAGATTGTCGGCCGACGGCAGCGGGATGTGCGGCGTGGTGATGCGGACGATCGGCCCGTCGAGGTCGTAGAAGCACTCCTCGCCGGCGATCGAGGCGATCTCCGCCCCCCAGCCGCAGAGCCTCGGGTTCTCCTCCACGGTGAACAGCCGGCCGGTCTCCGAGACGGCGGACAGGATCGTCCTCGTGTCGAGCGGCACCAGCGAACGCACGTCGATCACCGTGCAGGAGATCCCCTCCGCGGCGAGGCGTTCGGCCGCTGCGACGGCGCGCGGCACCATCGCGGCGAGCGCGACGATCGCGGCGTCGCCCCCCTCGCGCAGCACCTTCGCGGTGCCGAGCGCATCGACATGCTCGCCGTCCGGGACCTCCCCCCTGGTGCCGTAGAGCGATTTCTGCTCGAAGAAGACCACCGGGTCGGGGTCGCGGATCGAGGCCGCCAGCAGCCCCACGATGTCGGCCGGGTTGGAGGGCGCGACGACCTTGAGCCCCGGGATCATCATCGCCCAGTTCTCGATCGCCTGGGAGTGCTGGGCGCCGAACCGGGCGCCGCCGCCATTGGCGCTGCGGATCACCAGCGGGAATGAGACCTGGCCGTTGGTCATGTAGCGCGACTTGGCGATCTCGTTGGCCACCAGGTCCCAGCAGACGGCGAAGAAATCGGAGAACATGAGCTCGGCGATCGGCCTCAGCCCGGTCATCGCCGCGCCCATCGCGGCGCCGATGATCGCCTGTTCCGAGATCGGCGTGTCGCGCACCCGGTCCGGGCCGAACTCCTCGAACAGCCCGACCGTGGTCTTGAACACGCCGCCCGCCGCGCCGATGTCCTCGCCGAGGAACACCACCGAGGGGTCGCGCCGCATCTCCTGGGCGATCGCCGCGGCGACCGCCTCGCGGCAGGTCAGTTGCGCCATGCCGCGCCTCCATCGGCGTAGACCTCGGTCTCCAGGATGTCGGGCGGCGGCGGCGGCGAGGCCCGGGCGGTCTCGGTCGCGGCGTCGACCGCCGCCAGCACCTCGGCCTCGATCCCCTCGACCGCGGACTCCGCGAAGCCGAAATCGAGCAGCCGCCGGCGATAGGCCGGGACCGGGTCGCGGGCGAGCCATTCCTCGACCTCCTCGTCCGGCCGGTAGGCGCCCGGGTCGGCCCGCGAATGCCCGCACTGGCGATAGGTCTTGGCCTCGATCAGCGACGGCCCGCCGCCCGACCGCGCCCTGTCATAGGCGGTCCGGGCGACGCGGTAGACCGCATCGGCGTCGTTGCCGTCGACGATGATCGACTCCATGCCGTAGGCCGGCGCGCGGTCGGCCGCGGGGTGCTCGACCGCGGTCACGTCGCCGATCGGCGTGTACTCCATGTACAGATTGTTCTCGCAGACGAAGATCACCGGCAGCGACCACACCTTGGCCATGTTGAGGGCCTCGTGGAAGGCGCCGATATTGGTGGTCCCGTCGCCGAAGAAGCAGACCGAGACCTGGCTGGTGCCGCGATACTGCGCCGACCAGGCCGCGCCCATGGCGATCGGCAGGTGGGCGCCGATGATGGCATAGGACCCCATCGCGCCGTGCTCGACGCTGGTCAGGTGCATCGAGCCGCCCTTGCCGGCGAGCAGCCCGCATTCGCGGCCCATCAGCTCGCCCAGCACCCCCGACATGGGGGCTCCCCGGGCCAGCGTGTGGGCGTGGCCGCGATAGGTGCAGAAGGTGTAGTCGCCGTCCTCCATCGCCACCGCGAAGCCGGCCGCCACCGCCTCCTGGCCGAGCGACAGATGCACCGTCCCCTTGACCAGGTTCTGCAGGAACAAATCGTGCGCCCGCTGCTCGACATGGCGGATCTCGAGCTGGGAGCGCCACAGCGCGAGCCTCGCCTCCTCGCCGATATCGTCATTGGCGAGATCGGGTCCGGCGGTCTCTTCGGTTGCCAAGACTCCCTCCCCTCGGTTTCAGTATCTGGCCGAGATCGGCAGGTCTTCGGCCGGGTAGAGGCTGATCACCCTCGGCCCCTCGTCGGTGACCACGACCTCCTCCTCGATGCGGGCGGCGGAATAGCCGTCCTTCGCCGGGCAGTAGGTCTCCAGCGCGAACACCATGCCCTCCCGGATCTCCTTCGGGTCCTCCATCGAGATCAGCCGGCTGATGATCGGGCGTTCGTGGATCGAGACGCCGAGCCCGTGGCCGAACTGGAGGCCGAACGCCTCCATCTCGCCGGCGAAGCCGAACGCCTCGGCCTCCGGCCAGACGGCGGCGATCTCGTCGGTCGAGACGCCGGGGCGGACCAGGTCGATCGCCGCGTCGAGCCATTCGCGGCACTGCTTGTAGGCGTCCTCCTGCGCCGCGCTGGCGCGGCCCACGTTGAAGGTCCGGTAGTAGCACGTGCGGTAGCCCATATAGCCGTGCAGGATGTCGAAAAAGGCCTGGTCGCCGGGGCGCACCATGCGGTCGGTGAAGTTGTGCGGGTGCGGGCTGCAGCGCTCGCCCGAGATCGCGTTGATCGCTTCCACGTCGTCGGAGCCCATCTCGTAGAGCAGCTTGTTGGCGCGGGCCACGATGTCGTTCTCCCGCACCCCCGGCTTCAGCTCCTCGCCGATCATGTGATAGACCGCATCGACCATGCCGGCGGCCTGGTTGAGCAGCACGATCTCGTCGATGTTCTTGACCTCGCGCGCGTCCAGCATCACCTGCTGGCCGTCGCGCACCTCGATATTGCGCTTCTGCAGCTCGAACAGCATCGGCGGCTCGCAGATATCGACGCCGATCGGCATGTCGCCGACCCCCGCCTCGTCGAGCATCGACTTGATCTGCTCGGCCGCCCTGGTCATCAGCCCGGCAGCGGGCGGGACGGTGCCGCGCAGCCCCAGCATGCCGGCATGGACGTGCTCGCCCTTGAGCCAGGGCGCGTGGAGCCGGTGGTGCGAGGCGGCCGAGCCGAAATCCCAGACATGCGGCTCCTCGCCCCGCATCAGCAGCGCGTAGCGGGACATCTTGTCGCGCGACCACTCGCCGATGGCGGTGCCGGTGAGATATCGGATGTTGTTGTTGTCGAAGCAGAGCAGCGCGCCGAGCCCGGAGTTCTCCAGCGCCTGCCTGGCGCGCGCCAGGCGGTAATTGCGCAGCCGGTCGAAATTGATCCGCTCCTCGGTGTCGACGCCGCCATGGCCGGGCGCGGGGATCGCCCCGCCCCAGCTGTAATGCGGCTCCAGATGGGCCGGATCGATGTCTGCGGTGCGGGCGGTATCGGCTGCCATCGGTGGTCCTCCCGAATCTTCCCGACGCCGATCCGCGCCGGTATCCGTGGGCGGCAAGATTTCACATCGCCGCCGCTTCATCAATCCGCCCGGCGGCCGCGCAGCACCGCCACCCCCGACACCAGGGCGCCGGCGGCGAAGACGACGAACCCGTGGCCGAACGAGCCGGTGAGGGCGGCGATCTCGCCGAAGATCGGCGGCGCGGTGACGACGCCGAAAAAGGTGATGAACAGCGCCCCGCCGGTGGCCCGGCTCGCCTGGTCGCCCGGGGCGATGCGCGCGACCTCGGACAGGAACACCCCGTTCCACCCGACCCCGGTCGCGCCCAGCACGATCGAGACCGCGACGATCGCCCAGTACGGCCATTCGGCGGTGAACCACGCGGCCGCGAAGCCGGCGATCCCCATGGCGATGCCGAGCGCGCCCAGCACCGGCTGCGGCCTTCCGATCCAGTCGGCGAGCCCGCCCCAGGCGATGCGCCCGACGATCCCGGCGAGCTGGGCGATGGCGAGCGTCAGCCCCGCCGCGACGAACCCCATGCCCACCCCCTTCACCAGATAGGTGACGAGGAAGACGGTGAAGCATTGCTGGATGGCGGCGAAGAAGAACGAGGCGAAGCAGAGCCGGCGCAGCACCGGGTTCGCCAGCACCAGGCGCAGCGGGGCCATGACGTTGCCGCCGATCCCCTGGCGGTCGCCCCTGAGCTCGATGTCGAAATGCCGCCGCGTCGGGTGGATGGCGAGGAAGCAGAGCGCGCACATCGCCGCCACCGCCCAGGACGCGCCGCGCCAGCCGAGCTCGAGGGCGAACAGCGGCACCAGGGCGCCGGCCAGCATCCCGCCGAGCGGCACGCCGGTCTGCTTGATCGAGAACACCAGCGAGGAGAGCCGCGCCGGGGTGTGGCGGGTGAGGATGTGCGAGCTCGCGGGCGTCGCCGGGCCGAGCCCGATGCCCAGCATGAACCCGGCCAGCGCCAGCCCCGGCCACCAGGCGGTGGTGATCAGCGCCAGCGCGGCGATCGAGATCGCGAGCCCCGCCTGGCTCATGCGGATCGCGCCGAAGCGCGGCACCGCCCCGCCGCTCAGCAGCGAGGCGGTCATCGCGCCGGAATAGACCAGCGACGCGAAGATGCCGATATTCGCCGCGTCCAGCCCGATATCGCCGGCCGCCTCGGGCGCGAAGACCGGCACCGTCAACGTCGCCATGGTGACCATCGCCTGCACCGCGAGCGTCGCGGCGAGCGCGCGCACGACCTGGAAGGCGGGCTGGCTCATGCGCCGAGCCTAGTGCGCGCGTCCGCATGTTTCTATCCAATGGATGGCCCGAACGGGTCCGGGGCGAGGGGCGGGCATGCGCGCTATAGTGGACCCGACGGGGGGAACAATGACCGACGCGGCGAGCAGCATCCTGATCCGGGGCGGCCGGGTCTACGACCATGACGGGGACACCGACCGGCCGCCGGTGGCCGACGTGCTCATCCGGGGCGACCGCATCGCCGGCGTGGGCGGCGATCTCGGGCCGGGCGACAAGACGATCGACGCCGCGGGCAAGCTGGTCATGCCGGGCTTCGTCAACGCGCATTACCACTCGCACGACGTGCTGCTCAAGGGCTGCTTCGAGACCCTGCCGCTCGAGCTCTGGCTGATGCACGCCTTGCCGCCGGCCTATCCCAGGCGCTCCGCCGGGGAGGTGCGCGCGCGCACCCTGCTTGGGGCGGCCGAGTGCCTGCGCTCGGGCATGACCACCGTGCAGGACATGCTGACCCTGTTCCCCTTCGACCCCGAACATCTGGAGACCGTGGTCTGCGCCTATGAGGAGATCGGCATACGCTGCACCTTCTCGCTGCAGGTCGGCGACATCCCGGGGATCGAGCGGGTGCCGTTCTGGAAGGAGGTCGTGCCCGGGGAGTACCGCCGCCATCTCGGCGCCTCCGTCGAGCCCGGCGGGTTCGACCCCCTGGAGCACGTGCGCGAGCACTATCTGGCCTGGCGCGACGCTTCGCCCCGGTTCCGCTGGGCGCTCGGGCCGACCAGCCCGGAGTTCTGCACCCCCCGCCTGCTCGAGGGGCTGGCGGCGCTGTCGGCCGAGCACGGCCTGCCGGTGATCACCCATATCTACGAATCGCGCTCGATGGCGGTCGCCGGGCGCCTCTTCATGCCCGAGCATGACGGCTCGCAGGTCGGATATCTGCGCTCGGTCGGGCTGCTCGGGCCGAATGTCGGGCTCGCCCACAGCGTCTGGATGCGCCCCGACGAGATCGAGATCCTGGCCGCGACCGGCACCAACGTGATCCTCAACCCGGTCGGCAACCTGAAAACCCGGTCGGGCGTGCCGCCGATCCGCGGCTATCTCGATTCCGGGGTGGCGACCGCGATCGGCTGCGACAACTGCTCCTGCGGCGATTCGCAGAACATGTTCCACGCGATGAAGGCCTTCGCCGGGCTCGCCGCGGTGACCAACCCGGAGCCCGGCCCGCCGAGCGCCGCCGACACCATCGCCTGCGCCACGCTGGGCGGCGCGCGGGCGCTCGGGCTGGCCGGCGAGGTGGGCGCGATCCGCCCCGGCATGAAGGCCGACATCTCGCTGATCGACCTGTCGACGCCGCAATACGTCCCGCTCAACAGCGCGGCGCGCCAGACCGTCTTCGCCGAGAGCGGGGAGAGCGTCGACACGGTGATCGTCGACGGCAGGGTGGCGATGGAGAACCGCCGCCTCGCCTTCATCGACGAGGACGCGCTGCGCTCGGAGGTCGAGGCGGCGATGCCGGCGCTGCGCGCCGACATCGAGGCGGTCGCCGCGCGCAACGCGACGCTGCGCCCCTATTTGCTCGAAGCCTGGCGGCGGAGCTGGCGGGAGGATGTCGGGATCAACCGCTTCGTCGACGACGGCGGGCGGTAGGGCGGGCGCGAGGGAGGACATCCTTGAAAGCTGCGGTCATCGAAGAGCAGGGCGCGGTCGAGACCATCGTCTACCGCGACTGGCCGGACCCCGAGCCCGGGCCGGGCGAGGTGCGGGTGGCGGTGAGGGCCTGCGGGCTCAACCATCTCGACATATTCGTGCGCCGCGGCATGCCGGGCTTCCCGGTGCCGATGCCGTTCATCTCGGGCGGCGACGTGGCGGGCACGATCGACGCGCTGGGGCCGGGCGTCGAGGGCTGGGCGCCGGGCGAGCGGGTGACGCTGAACCCGCAGACCGACGGCGGCATGCTGGGCGAGGAGATCCTGGGCGGGCTCGCCGAGCTGGTCGTGGTGCCGGCCAGGAACCTGGTCCGCCTGCCCGACGCGCTCCCCTTCGAGACCGCCGCGGCGATCCCGATCAACTACGGCACCGCGCACCGCATGCTGTACACCCGCGGCAGGCTGGCCGCCGGCGAGACCATGCTGGTGCTGGGCGCCAGCGGCGGCGTCGGCCTCGCCTGCCTCCAGTTCGGCAAGATGACCGGGGCGCGGGTGATCGCGGCCGCCGGCTCGGCCGAGAAATGCGCCCGCCTGGCCGCGCTCGGCGCCGACCACGCGATCGACTACTCGGAAGAGGATTTTTCCCGCGCCGCGTGGCTCGCCTCGGACAAGCAGGGCTGCGACGTGGTGGTCAACTTCACCGGCGGCGACACCTGGGCGCCCTGCCTGAGGACCGCGAAGCGCGGCGGGCGGGTGCTCACCTGCGGCGCGACGGCGGGCCACGACCCCGCCACCGATTTGCGCTATATCTGGGTGCGCGAGCTCGACGTGCTGGGCTCCAACAGCTACGCGCAGGAGGATGTCGAGCGCTCGGTCGCGCATGTCGCGGCGGGCCGCCTCGCGCCCGTCGTCAGCCACACCTTCCCGCTGGCCGAGACCGGCGCCGCCGAGCGCCTGATGGAAGAGCGCGGCTTCTTCGGCAAGATCGTCGTCCTGCCCTGATCCCGCCATTTGCCGGCGGGCCCGGCGGACACCCACGCCGCCGCATACTCCGGGCGTGTCACCCCGGACCTGTTCCACTGCTGTCCGGTCTGGTTGGCTGGATCGGGTGCAAGGCGTTGGTGCAGAAGGGTTACCGGCCCATCCGCCGGATCGGGACACGGATTGCGGTGCGTCCGCATTTGCCATCCCTGACCTCTCCTATTGTCACCCCGGACTTGATCCGGGGCCCAGGGAAGCCGGGCGAGGGCGGTGCCTGTGGCCCTGGGCCCCGGATCAAGTCCGGGGTGACAAAAGGGGACGCAGATGTTCTCGCTCATGGGCGCGGAGCTCGCATCGAAAATCTAAACCGGACAGCAGTGGAACAAGTCCGGCCATGACGGGGTGGGGACGGGATGCGAACGCGCGCGAATTCCCGAAACAGGATGCCAGCGCGAGGCCAACGCCGAAAATGGCGAAGATTTCGTTGCTCAACGACGCCTCCGGCATACTACCATGCGTTGCATGGGGTGGCCCAAGGGACATCATTCCCGTCGAGCCGTCAACGGCGGCGGTTCGTCCCGGCCGGGCCCCTACCCCGCCGCGATCCGCGGGAACAGGGCGAGCGCGTTGTCGCGTTCGATGCCGCGCAGCACGGCGTCCTCCAGCCCGAGCTCGATCAGCCCCTGCACGGTCGCGGTCATCGTCGCCTCGGGGGCGAAGGGGTAGTCGCTGCCGAACAGCACCTTGTCGGGCGTAACCAGCGCGAGCAGGCTGGCGAAGGCGAGCCGGTTGGCCGACAGCGCGGTGTCGTAGTGGAGCCGCTCCAGCTCCGCCACCACCCCGTCGGGCACCGCGTCCCGGAACCCCGGCCGCGCGCCGAGCCGGGCGATGCGCTCGGCGAGGAACGGCACCGTCCCGCCGGCATGGGAGAATATGAAGCGGATGCCGCGGCAGCGCGCGAAGGTGCCCGAGAACAGCAGGCTGACGACCGCCCGCGTGGTGTCGAAGGGGAAGTCGAGCGTCGCCGCCGGGATTTCCGGCAGGCACTGGCTGCACGGCGCGTCGGTCGGGTGGAAATAGACCACCGCGCCGCGCCGGTCGAGCTCGTCGAACACCGGCGCGAAGGCGGGATCGCCCGGGTAGCGGTCGCCGTAGCTGGTGAGCAGGCCGATCCCGTCGGCGCCCAGCGTGTCGAGCGCGTATTCGATCTCGGCGAGGCTCGCATCGATGTCGGGCAGCGGCAGGCTCGCGAACACGCCGAACCGGCCCGGATGGTCGCGCCGGATCGCGGCCGCGTATTCGTTGCACATCCGGGCGAGGCGGACCGACTGGGCATCGTCGCCGAACCACAGCCCGGGGGCGGAGATCGAGGTCACCGCGGTGGCGATGCCATTGCGGTCCATCGCCTCGACCGACATCCCGGGCGTCCATTCGGGCGTGCGGCCGGCGAGGATCAGCGGGCCGATCCGCTCGTCTCCGACGGCGGCGACGTAGTCGGGCGGCAGGATGTGGTGGTGGACGTCGATCCGGTGCGGGTCCATGGTCCGGTCTTCCCTGCCGAGAACCAGCGCGGCGCGGGGAAGCCTACTCCGCCGCCGCCCTGGTGGCGCCGAAGCTCGGCATCACCTGCTCGCCGAACAGCCGCACCGAGCGCTCGGCATCGGCGAGGCCCATGTCGTGGAAGTTGACCTGCAGCGAGGCGTCGTCGATGCCGCCGACCGCCTCGGCATAGGCGGCGATCCGGTCGACCAGCTGGCGCGGCGTGCCGACCCAGGCGGCGCCCTTTTCGACCTGGGATTCGAAGGTCTCGCGCTTCAGCGCCGCGATCATCCTGTCATAGCCCTTGTAGTCGGAGGACGAGGTGCCGCTGATCCAGTCCGAGGCGGCGTCGACCAGCGAGGCGAGATAGCGGTTGAGCGGATCGCGCGCGATGCGGGCGGCCTCGCCCTCGTCCTCGTGGCAGTACATGTGGAAGGCGAGCATCACCCGCGCCGCGCCCTCGTGCCCCGCCTTGTCCCACGCCTCGCGGTAGATGTCGCAGAGCTCGCGCATCGCCGCCCCGCCGATCGGGATCGCCATGATCCAGTTGCCCTGCCGGCCCGCCTTCTCGAAGGATTGCGGGGTGGTGAAGGCCGCGGTCCAGAATCTGGGGCGCGGCTCCTGGGTCGGGCGGGGCAGCGAGGTGACGTTCGCGAAGCTGTGGAACTGCCCGGTCTCGGTCACGTTCTCCTCTTCCAGCAGGCGGCGCACCTGGGCCATCCCCTCGTCGAAGCGCAGCACCGATTCGTCCAGCGAGACCCCGAAGCGCTGGTATTCGTGCGGCAGGAAGGCGCGCGCGAAGCCGACCTCCAGCCGCCCGCCCGAGATCGCGTCCAGCATGCCGATCTCGCCGGCCAGCTTGAGCGGGTTGTTGAACACCGGCAGCACCGCGCCGGTGACCATGCGCGCGCTGCGTGAGCGCTGCGAGGCGGCGGCGAGGAACACGATCGGGTTCGGGCTGTAGCCGCCGTAAGCGTGGAAATAGTGCTCGACCGTGCGGATATGGGTGTAGCCGTACTCGTCGCACAGCTCGCAGAGCGCGAGGCAGTCGTCGAAATACGCGTCCGCCGGGCGCTGCTCGGGCCCGACGCACGGGAAGAACTGCATGCCGAATTCCATGACCGTCTCTCTCCACCCTCGGCTCCGCTATTGACAGCCAGTGTAGCGAAGAATTTAATCCGTGTACAGATTATCGTGGGTGGACGATGCGCGACGGCGCGACCGGGATCGATGCCGGCAGTTACGATTTGCACGCGGCGGTGGGGCATCTGCTGCGCCGCTCGCAGCAGCGCGCGGTCGATCTGTTCGTCGACGAGGTGGGCGAGGCCGGGCCGACGCCGCGCCAGTTCGCGGTGCTGCTCAGCGTCCACCAGAATCCCGGCGTCAACCAGACCGACCTGGTGCGGATGACCGGCATCGACCGCTCCACCCTGACCGAGATCCTGCGCCGCCTCGGCCGGCGCGGCCTGGTGCGGCGCGAGCGCCAGAGGCGGGACCGGCGCACCAACGCGCTCCATTTGACGGAAGCCGGGCGGGCAGCGATGGTGTCCGCGCTCGACGCCGTCGAACGCGCCCAGCAGCGCATCCTCGAGCCGGTCCCGGCGGCGGAGCGCGCGGCCGCGATGCGGCTGCTCGAACGCCTCGCCGGGCTGGACGGCGAGCCAAGGGAGGCCGGACGATGATGGTGGTCGAACACGAGCAAGTCGAGAGCGAGGAATTCCCGGGCGGGGCGACCTACCGCACGCTGGTCGGCGACGACATGGGCTCGACCCCGCTGCGCAGCGGCATCCAGACCTCGCCGCCGGGCTACGAGACGCCGGCGCATTCGCACCCCTATGTCGAGGCGATCACCGTGCTCGAAGGCACCGGCGAGGCCTGGGCCGAGGGCGAGGACACGGTGGCGCTCCGCCCCGGCGTCACCCTGATCCTGCCGCCCGGCCAGCGCCACGGCTTCCGCGTCACCGGCGAGGTGCCGCTCAAGACGCTCGGCATCCACGCCTCGCCGCACCGCATCGTGGACATCGACGACGGCTGAGGGCGGGGCGGGCCGGATAGCGGCTCTCTTGCGAAACAGAACGCAATGTTATAACATTGATTCTGTGCCTCGCAAGGTGAGACAGGCGATGACGAAACCGCCGGCCCGACCCCGGCCCCGCACCGATCCCGATTGCCGCGGGCGGCACTCGACGCGCGAACGGGTCGCGCTGGCCGTATCGATTTGCGAGGGACGCGGCGTACAGATGACGGAGCTGCGCAGGCGTGTCCTGGAGCTGCTGTGGGCGAGCGGCGGGCCGACGACCGCCTACCAGTTGATCGAAGCGATCAAGCTCAGGGATTCGCGCCCGGTCGGACCGCCGACCGTGTACCGGGCGCTTCACTTCCTGATGGCGCAGGGCCTCGTCTCCAGGATCGAGAGCCTGAACGCCTACGTCCCGTGCGTCCATCCCGAGCGTGACCACGATTGCCTGTTCTTCATTTGCAGCCTCTGCCGGGTATCGGTCGAGCTGGAGGATCCGCGGATCGGAGGACTGCTTGCCGAGGATGCCGCCGGCCTCGGGTTCGTTGCGACACGTCGCACGGTCGAGGTCCAGGGCATGTGTGCACAGTGCGCTGAAGCCGGCGCGGCGTAGACGGGGACGAGGAGGTCCACCCATGGAGAGCCGGTATCCGGATGGACCGCCGCGGCGGCTGGACGTGAGCGCCGCCGCCCGGCAGGGGGCGCCGGCGTGAGGAGGCGGCACACAGCTTCAATCCGGCTGCTGCCGCTCGGCGCCGGCCCGCGGCTGGCCGGGGCGGCCCTGATCGTTGCCGCGCTCTGGGGCGCGTTCTTCTGGGCGACGTCCACGCCGGGGGGGCCATGACCTACGCCCTCAAATTTCACGACCTGAGCCTCGGCTACGACCGGCAACCGGCCGTGCATCGCCTGCAGGGCGAGATCGCCGAGGGCAGCCTGACCGCCATCGTCGGACCCAACGGGGCCGGCAAGTCCACGGTGTTGAAGGGGGTGACCGGCTCACTCCGCCCGATCGAGGGCCGGATCGCCCTCGGCGGGCTCACCCGGAGCGAGATCGCCTATCTGCCGCAGCATTCGGACGTCGACCGGTCCTTCCCGGTCGCCGTCGCCGACCTCGTTGGAATGGGGCTCTGGCGGGAAATCGGCGGCTTCGGCGGCTTGCGGGCGGTTCACCGCGCGCGCGTTGCCGAAGCGATCGCCGCGGTCGGGCTCGAAGGGTTCGAGAGACGGCCGATCGGATCGCTGTCGGGCGGTCAGATACAGCGTGCGCTCTTCGCGCGGCTCCTGCTGCAGGACGCAAGGCTCGTCCTGCTGGACGAGCCCTTCACCGCGGTCGACGCGAGAACCATGGCCGACCTGATCGGCGTGGTTCGGCGCTGGCACGGCGAAGGCCGCACGGTTCTCGCCGTCCTGCACGATTTCGACACGGTGCGGGCTCACTTCCCCCGCACGCTGATGCTCGCCCGCGAACTCGTCGCCCACGGACCCACGGCGGAGGTGCTGACGGCCGAGAACCAGTTCCGCGCGCGCCAGATGTGCGAGGCCTGCACCGGCCCCCCGCACAGCTGCGGGCGGGGTGCGGCGTGATGTGGGAAGCGCTTGTCCAGCCCTTCGCCGATTTCGGCTTCATGCGGCGCGCGCTCGTGGGCTGCGTGGCGATTTCGCTCGGCGCGACGCCCGTGGGCGTGTTCCTGATGCTGCGCCGCATGAGTCTGACGGGCGACGCGATGGCTCATGCAATCCTGCCGGGTGCGGCCGTCGGTTATCTCGTCTCGGGTCTCTCGCTCGGGGCGATGACCGTGGGCGGGCTGATCGCGGGCCTGGCGGTGGCGCTTCTCGCGGGCTTCGTGACCCGAGCCACGGCGCTGCGCGAGGACGCGAGCCTCGCGGCCTTCTACCTGATCTCGCTGGCGGCGGGCGTGCTGATCGTGTCCACCCGGGGCAGCAACGTAGACCTGATGCATGTGCTGTTCGGCACCGTGCTGGCGCTCGACAACGCGGCCCTGATCCTGCTCGGCGCCATCGCCAGCCTTACGCTGTTCACGCTCGCGGTGCTGTTCCGGCCGCTCGTGCTCGAATGCGCGGACCCGCAATTCCTGCGCTCGGTCAGCGGGCTCAGCGCCGTGGCGCATCTGACTCTTCTGGTCCTCGTCGTGCTCAACCTCGTGGGCGGGTTCCAGGCGCTCGGCACGCTGATGGCGGTCGGCATCATGATCCTCCCCGCCGCCGCGGCGCGGTTCTGGACGGTGAGCATCGGCGCGCTGATCGCGGTCGCGACCGCGATCGGGATGCTCTCGAGCGTGAGCGGCCTTCTTCTCTCCTACCATTTCAGCCTGCCCTCCGGTCCGGCGATCATCCTCGTCGCCGGTCTCGCCTACGGGATCTCGCTGGTCCTCGGGCCGGTCAGCGGTCTTGCCGCGCGGGCCTTGTGGGGCCGTTACCTCGAAGCCTGAAGGAGCGTTTCCATGCCCATCCGCAGAGCCTTTCCGAACGCCGTCGCCGCCGTCCTCTTGCTGTCGTTCGCCGCCCCGGCCGCCGCACAGCCCCACGGACCGATCCCCGTGGTCGCCACATTCTCGATCCTCGGCGACATGGTGAAGCGCATCGGAGGCGAGCATGTCGCTGTCACGACGCTCGTCGGCCCCGATGGGGACACCCATGTCTACCAGCCGACCCCCGCGGACGCGCGGTCCGTCCGCGAAGCGCGGATCCTTGTCGTAAACGGGCTGCAATTCGAAGGCTGGCTGGACCGGCTGATCGACGCTTCGGACTTTCGCGGTGTCCGGGTGGCGGCGACCGACGGCATCGAGCCGATCGCGTTCGACGACGGGCACGGCAGCGACCCACACGCTCGCGACGGCGAAGCCGGCCACGACAAACACGCCGGGGACGACGATCGCGAAGGCCATGACCATGGCGCTCTCGACCCGCACGCCTGGCAGAGCCTGCGCAATGCCGTGGTGTACGTGGACAACATCGCGGCGGCGCTGGCCGAGGCCGATCCGGGGAATGCCGGCGCCTACCATCGGAATCGCGAGGCCTATGTGGACCGGCTCGAGGCCCTCGACGCGAAAATCCGCGAGCTCGTTGCCAGGCTTCCCGCGGCCGCACGGACCGTCGTCACCTCGCACGACGCGTTCCAGTATTTCGGTCGCGATTACGGGCTGACCTTCATCGCGCCGCAGGGGCTCAGCACCGAATCGGAGGCGTCCGCAAAGGATGTCGCCCGCCTCATCCGGCAGATACGCGAACGGGGAATTCGCGCCGTCTTCATCGAGAATGTCGCGGACCCCCGGCTCCTGAAACGCATCGCCGACGAAACCGGAGCGGCCATCGGCGGGACGCTCTATCCCGGCGCGCTGTCCGGCCCGGACGGTCGGGCGCCGACCTATCTCGACATGATGCGGCACAACGCGACGACGCTCGCGCAGGCGCTGACTTCGTAAGGCTCGGCGCAAGACGTTCGAAAGCCGGGTCGCCGGACTTCCGGGAACCAGAGGGACAGGCCGGTACACCGCGCAAGAGGTCGTGTCCCGAACAGCGCTTTCCGCCAGCATCTGCGAACTGGGTAGAGGCGGCTGAGTGCAACTGAACGGCTGCAAAGATTGAAGGAGCAGGAATCCATGAATCAGATCCCCGTTACCGTTCTGACCGGCTATCTCGGTGCCGGCAAGACAACCCTGTTGAATCGCATCCTGACCGAAGAGCACGGCAAGAAATACGCCGTGGTTGTCAACGAGTTCGGCGAAATCGGCATCGATAACGACCTCGTGGTCAACGCTGACGAGGAAGTGTTCGAGATGAACAACGGTTGCATCTGCTGCACCGTACGCGGGGATCTGATCCGCATCCTTGGCGGTTTGATGAAACGGCAAGGCGGCTTCGATGGAATCCTCATCGAGACCACGGGCCTTGCCGATCCCGCGCCAGTCGCCCAGACCTTCTTCGTGGACGAAGACGTTCGGCGACGGACCTGGCTCGATTCGATCGTAACGGTGGTCGACGCACGCCACGTCGTCCAGCGGCTGGAGGATAGTCATGAGGCACTGGAACAGATTGCCTTTGCCGACGTCATCCTTCTCAACAAGACGGATCTTGTGCCGGCCGACGAACTGGCGCAGGTGGAAACTCGCATCCGCTCGATCAATGCGACGCCAGTTATCCATCACACGCAGCGATGCGAGGTGGGGCTTGACATGGTTCTGGGGCGCCGAGCCTTCGATCTTGATCGCATACTGGCGATCGAGCCGGACTTTCTCTCGGAAGACGACCATGAACACGACGATGCCGTGAAGAGCGTCTGCCTGCGCACCGACCGGCCCTTGGACGGGGTCCGCCTCACGGAGTGGTTGCAGCGCCTGCTTGTGGAGCGTGGTCAAGACCTTCTGCGAACCAAGGGGATCCTGTCGTTCGCCGGTCAGGACAAGCAGTATGTCATCCAGGCGGTCCATATGCTGATGGAAGGTAATTTCACCAAGCCGTGGAGCCCAGACGAGAACCGGGAGAGTCGCCTGGTCTTCATCGGACGAAACATCGATGAGTTGGAACTGCGTCAGCAGTTCGACGCCTGCATAGCATGAGTTTGCCCGCTCAACAGGGCACCACGTCGCTGCTTGATCGCGCCGGCACCGGTCGGACGCTCGACGCTTATGTAGTGGGCGTTGTGTTCCTCAAGGACGGACTGCTTGCGGCTGCACTCGGGGACGGCCGGGTCGCGTTCATCGACAGCGAGAGCATGAATTCTCCGTCCTTCGTTTCGGTGCATGACGGGGCTTGTCTTTCGCTGGCCGTCGACCCGGGGGAGCAGCGCGTTCTGACAGGCGGAGACGATGCTCGGCTGGTGAGCACCGGCACCGACGGCGAGACGACCGAAATCGCAGCCATCGCGGAGCGGTGGGTCGAGCCGATTGCCGCGAGCAGGGCATCCGGGCTGTGCGCTGCGGTCTTCGGCAAGACTGTTTCCCTTTTCGCGCAGGATGGAACAGCGGTTGGAGCGTTCGATCACGCAAACACAGTCGGCGGTCTGGCATTCCACCCGAAAGGGCGGCGGATCGCCGCCGCGCATTATGGTGGAGTCAGCCTCTGGTGGGCGAAGCAGAGCACGCAGGAACCCAAACGGCTCGGCTGGCCGGGTTCGCACCTTGGTCTGACCTGGAGCCCGGACGGGAAGTACATCGTCACCGCAATGCAGGAGAACGAGCTGCACGGTTGGCGGGTCTCCGACGGCGCCGATATGCAGATGTCCGGCTACCCGACGAAGGTCAAGTCGATGAGCTGGCTGCCGAAGGGACGGTATCTGGCGACCGGTGGCGCGGAGTCCGTGGTCTGTTGGCCGTTTCACGGCAAGGGCGGCCCCGTGGGCAAGGCGCCGCTCGACCTCGGGCGGGGCTTCGAGGGTCTGGTAACGGTGGTCGCTGCCCACCCCCGGCATGACGTGGTCGCCGCCGGATACGAGGACGGTGCCACCATCCTCGTGCAGATCGACCGCGCTCATACGGTTGTGGTCAAGCGACCCGGCAAGGGCAGTGTGACCGCGCTCGCCTGGTCGGCGGACGGACGGCATCTCGCACTCGGTACCGAGAGCGGCTTTGTCGGTCGCATTGGCCTTTCCGACTGGCGGACTCCATCATGAGCGCGAACAGGGAGACTCCAATCGAGGTTCTTCCATGAAACGGAGGGCAAGGCGCGTGCAATCCCCATGCATCGACGTCTGCCGCTTCGACCCGAAGACGGGGTGGTGCCTGGGCTGTGGCAGGACCGCCGCCGAGATCGGAGAATGGCCCAGGCTCACACCGTTCCGCCGAAGCCGGATCGAACGGGAACTCACGCGGCGCCTGGTGAAGTTCGGACAGCGCCAGCCATTGGAAAACGAATGAATCTGTCAATCGGCCTTGAAGTTTGACGCCCTATTGGAGTGCGATATTGACCCCCCTGAGTGGCACGGCGGAGGTTGTCCCGGCAGTCAACAGGGGGGACCCGCGCGGCTTCGTGTAGCGCTCTGCGCCACGCGGAGCGAAGCCGCGCCGGGGGGTGCCTGTTGGCCCCCCCGGGGCAACCGGGCCGCGGGGACGGCCGGCGCCTGCCTACCGACTGGACTGAGCGCTACGGCACCACCCCGGTGCTGATCGAAACCTTCGTCGAGACCCCGCGATACACCGGTGCGGTCTACCGGGCGTCGGGCTGGACCCGCGTCGGGACCACCCAGGGCCGCGGACGCTACGACAGGCACACGAAACGAAGCCAGCCGCAAAAGGGACAGCAGTGGACTCGTTGCGGGGATCCACGGCTCGCGGCGTGGCCCGTCTCCCGGCGCTGGCCAGGTGAACGCCGCCCGGGTGGCGGGGCGCGGCGCCGCGCAGGCATTGCGGCGCCCGGGCGCCGGAGCACGCGATCGCCCTCACGCTGGCCGCACGCTGGCCGGGGGGCGGGGCCGAAGCGCTCTCTCAAGCCTCCCCGGCAAGCGGCTGGCGGGCCACGGAGTCGCGCCCTCCCGCCCGCGCCCCAAGCGGACCCGCCGCGTCCCCGGGGGACAAGAAATTGGCGGATCGGATCAATGTATGGGGGATTGTACGCCTAACTGGCCAAGGGCTTTCGCCCTAGTTTCTTCTTCGGCACTCGCAGGGAAAGATCGGGTGGCTTCGCGGCGGAGAAGATCGCTCGCGCGGCTTGTTCCGGCGTGGCATCCAGCTTCGGGATGTTCTTCGTCGGCTGACCTCGGCTCCGTTTCTCCGTCTTCTCGGTCATCGTGCCACCCCTCCTTGCCGTCACTCTGGTGTTAGGTCTGGCCAAGCCAATCTCTGATCTATCAGCGCAACGTCGCTCGGAGGCTGCACTACGAGAGCGAGCCGGAATATCCTGAGAAAGTCCATCCCGACTAGATATCTAGGCATCTCGGGAGACAGCGCGATCAGTGCACGTCGCGAATATCCTTGGAACTCCACCTCGCCGTAGCCCGTCTCCATGGTGATCCTTCTGCTGTCTGCCAGCGTCGATCCTACCGGGGGACCTTCGTCCAGACCGATACTCATGGCGCGGTCCATCGGTAGCTGGAGACATCCCCAGAAGCCGGTGTCGATCACCACGTCGTCCAGAGTGTGCCTCGTTCCGTCCAGACCCCGGAGAACGATCTTCGTGCAGGGGCTCCCGCCAGCGTCAAAGTGACCGATTGTAAGCATGGCTGGCAATAGGACCCATGCGGAATGCATCCGGCGAACCGACCCGGAGCAAACAGAAGACCCCGCCCGGCGCATTCGTCCTCGCCGTCACGAAAGCCTTTTCTGGAGTCTGGCTTCGGTAGATTTTGCCGGTCTCAATGTCGATCACAACGAAGCTGTCGTGATACTTCTTCTCGTACTCTTCCCGGAATTTCTCATTGTAGATTTCCTCCCCACGCCGAACGATCTCGTCTGGTGTCAGCTTTGCCAAAGCGTCTTCTCCCCGTTTCTGAGCGCGAGACGAGGATGGCTTGCCCATCAATGTTCGCGGAAAAACCATCCACATCAGAATGGGGTTACCCAGAGCCAACCCACAGGAAGTTTTCCCGATGTGGAAAGCATAGGGGACAAATCCTGGGGGATAGACATGCGGGAACCCTCTCGGTACACTGCCTATTCCGAGAGGGTTCCCGCCTTCGATTGTCCGCCCCGCGCCGGTCGCCAAACCTGCGGGGCGGTTGTGTGTCAGACCGCCACCAAGTCTCGGTAGCGCAGCCGCTTCCCGATCATCCCCCGGGCCAGCGTGGACATTTGGGCCACCGTGTCCAGATCCCGGATGTTGTGCCGTCCGGCGAATTCGGAGACGTATCGTGGCAGATGCTTCTCGGACAGATGGTGATAGGTGCCGTGGTGGCCCCGTTTCAGCATGCTCCAGAAGGACTCAATGCCTTGGGTGTGCGTATCACCGCGAACGTACTCATCCTTGGTGTGGCGGACCCTTTCGTGGCGGACCGTTTCGTGTCGGGGCAGACCCTTGTAGGCCACGTTCTCGTCGGTATAGACCATCGCGCCCGGTGCGCTGCCTTCCTTCACGAAGCCCTTTAGGGGCTCACCGCTAATCCCCTATTGTTTCACGTGAAACATTAGGCCGGCGTCAGTCGTTGTCGCGCTTGGCCCTTGTGGCCTCGAACTCGCTCAGCGGCGGCGAGATGAAGTTCCTGAGCTCGGAGATGTCGGCCGGCGGGCCGTCGCCTTTGGGGCGGTCGCCCTTGATGGTGACCCGGTGCATCAGCCGGCGCTCGGGGTAGTAGTCGTGCAGCGCCGAGTGCTGCACCGACCGGTTGTCCCAGAACACCACCATGCCGGGCCGCCAGCGGTGCCGGTAGTGGTATTCGTGGCGCAGGGTGCGGCGGTAGAGGAATTCGAGGATGGTGCGCCCCTCGTCCTCGTCCATGCCCTTGATGTGGGTGGTGAACGAGCGGTTGACGAAGACCGCCTTGCGCCCGGTGACGGGATGGACGCGGACCAGCGGGTGGGCCCTCGGCCGGTAGACCTCCTCGTAATGGCGCAGCCGGTCGCGGCCGTGCTTCGAATCGGGGAACAGCTTCTTGAAGGTGATGAAGTCGTGCACCGCCTCGAGCCCGTCGAGCAGGCGCTGCATGCGGTCCGACAGCCCCTCCCACAGCGCGTGCATCGAGCAGAACGCGGTGTCGCCGCCGGGCGCGGGCACGATCTTGGCGCTCAGCATGGTGCCCATCGGCGGGCACTCGCGGAAGGTCTCGTCGGAATGCCAGATATCGGTCGAGGGCGGCGGGTTTCCCTCCTTGTTGTCGAACACGATGAGCTCGGGCTGCTCGGCGTCGTTGGTCGAGAACGGGTGCACCGTGAGCTCGCCCATGCGGCGGCCGAAGGCGACCAGCTGCTCGGCCTCGATATGCTGGTCGGGGAAGGCCAGCACGCCGTGCTCGGCATGGGCGGCCAGCACCGCCTCGGCCTGGGCGTCGCTCAGCGGGCGGCTGAGGTCGATGCCGGTCACCTCGGCGCCGCAGAACACGCCGAGCTTCTCGATCCTGATCCCGCTGTCCTCGACGGCGTGGATCGCGCGCGTCGCCATGGCAGACCTCCCTCCGGCTGATCCCGCGCGACCCTAGCACGCCGGACCCCTACAGTTCGACCCCGCGATTGGCCCAGGCGCGGCGCCACTTGCCGGCGATGTCGGGGTCGAACAGGAGGCCGGTGTCGCCCGGCGCGATCGCCCAGTCGTCGCGCGCGAGCTCGGATTCGAGCTGGCCCGGCGCCCAGCCGGAATAGCCGAGCACGAACAGCGCCCTGCCGGCGCGCCGCCCCATCTCGCGCAATATCCCGGGGTCGGCGGAGAGGAAGACGTCCCGGGCCACCCGGGTCGAGCCCGCGGTGGGGAAGTCGCTGGAATGCAGGATGTAGCCCTCCTGGGTCCCGACCGGCCCGCCGTAATGCACCGCGATCCGGCGCCCCGGGGGCTCGGCGGGGGGCGAGCCCGGGTCGAGGATGTTGCCGGCCCGGTCCTCGGCCAGCACGCGGTTGATCACGAACCCCATCGCGCCGTCGGGGCCGTGCCGGATCATGTAGATCACCGTGCCGGCGAAGCGCGGGTCGGGCATCGAGGGCGCGGCGACCAGGAACCAGCCCTTGAGGCTCCCCGGCGCGGCGGCGGCGGCCCCGTGGACCGCGGCCAGCAGGACCAGCGCCACGGCGAGGGCTGCGGCGCGCGCCCTCACAGCGCGGGCGCCTCGAGCGCACGCAGATCGCCGGCGGCGGCGAGCGGCGCCCCGGTGACCGCCTGGAGGCCGGCGAGGTCGAGCCCGGGCACGATCTCGCGTGCGAGAAGCCCGGCGGGCGTCACCTCGATCACCGCGAGGTCGGTGTAGATCCGGTCGACCGCACCCCGCCCGGTCAGCGGGTAGGTCGCGCGCTCGACGATCTTGGGCTCGCCGCGCCGGGTGACGTGGTCGGTCATCGCGTAGACCGCCCTGGCGCCGACCGCGAGGTCCATCGCCCCGCCGACGCCGGGGATCGCGCCCGCCGCCCCGGTCGACCAGTTGGCGAGGTCGCCATTGGCCGCCACCTGGAAGGCGCCCAGCACGCAGAGGTCGAGATGCCCGCCGCGCACCATGGCGAAGGAATCGGCGTGGTGGAACAGCGCGGCGCCGGGCAGCAGGGTGACCGGCTGCTTGCCGGCGTTGATCAGCTCCTCGTCCCGCCCGGCCTCCGGCGGCTCGGGCCCCATGCCCAGAATGCCGTTCTCGCTGTGGAACACGATCTCGCGCTCGGGCGGGACGAAATTGGCCACCAGCACCGGCTGGCCGATGCCGAGATTGACCACCGCCCCGTCCGGGATGTCCTGGGCGATGCGCCAGGCGAGCTGGTTGCGGGTGAGGCCTTGTTTCACGGGTAACGCTCCCCGTTCAGGATCGCCTCGCGCTCGCTCATCGGCCGGGGCACGGCGACCACGCGGTCGACGAAGATGCCGGGCGTCACGACATGCTCCGGGTCGATCCCGCCGAGCTCGACCAGCGCGCGCGCCTGGACGATGGTGGTCTTCGCCGCCATGCACATCAGCGGGCCGAAATTGCGCGCCGCCAGCCGGTAGGCGAGGTTGCCCCAGCGGTCCGCCCGCTCCGCCTTGACCAGCGCGAAATCGGCGTGCAGCGGGTATTCGAGCACGTAGTCGCGCCCGTCTATATTGCGGGTCTCCTTGCCGTCGGCCAGCGGGGTGCCGACCGTGGTCGGGGTGTAGAACCCGCCGAGCCCGGCGCCCGCCGCGCGCAGCCGCTCGGCCAGCGTCCCCTGCGGCACCACCTCGAGCGCGACCCGGCCCGCCCGGTAGACCGCCTCGAAGACCTCGGAATGCGACGACCGGGGGTAGGTGCAGACCATGCGCGCGACCCTTCCCTGCTCGAGCAGGGCGGCGAGCCCGACATGGCCGTTGCCGGCGTTGTTGTTGACCACGGTGAGGCCGCGCGCGCCGCAATCGATCAGCGCGTGGATCAGCTCGGTCGGCGAGCCCGCCTCGCCGAACCCGCCGATCAGCACCGTCGCGCCGTCGCCGATACCGGCGACCGCCTCGGCGACATCCGCCACCCGCTTGTCGATCATCCGGCGGAATCTAGGCGAGCGCGGGCGGGCCGTCCACAGGCCGGGCGGTTGACCGGCCCCGGGGCGCGGCCCAAGCTCCGGCCATGGAGGCGCTCTGCCGCGACTGCCTGGCCGCGCCCGGCGGGGGGGCGGCATGCGTGGCCTGCGGGTCGGCCCGCATCCTGCGCCATGCCGAGCTCGGCCGGCTGGCGATCGCGCATGTCGATTGCGACGCCTTCTACGCCGCGGTCGAGAAGCGCGACGACCCGTCGCTCGCCCACCGGCCGGTGCTGGTGGGCGGCCGGCGGCGCGGCGTCGTGCTGGCCGCCTGCTACGAGGCCCGGCGCTTCGGGGTGCGCTCGGCGATGCCGATGTTCGCCGCGCTCCGCGCCTGCCCGGGCGCCGCCGTGGTGCGCCCCGACATGAAGAAATACGCCGCCGTCTCGCGCGAGGTCCGGGCGCTGATGGAGGGCGTCACGCCGGCGGTCGAGCCGCTCTCGATCGACGAGGCGGTGCTCGACCTCGCCGGCACCGAGCGCCTGCACCGCGCCAAGCCGGCGGCGACGCTGGCCCGGCTGCAGCGCCGCATCGAGGCCGAGATCGGCATCACCGTCTCGATCGGCCTCAGCCATAACCGATTTCTCGCCAAGATCGCCTCGGGCGAGGACAAGCCGCGCGGCTTCTTCGCCATCGGCAAAGGCGACGCCAGGGGGTTCCTCGCGGCCCGCCCGGTCACCCTGATCCCCGGCGTGGGCGAGGCGATGCAGCGCCGGCTCGCGGCCGACGGAATCGCCACCGTGGGCGACCTCCAGGCGATGCAAGAGGCGGCGCTCGCCTTGCGCTACGGCGCGATCGGCCGCCGCCTCGCCCGGCTCAGCCGCGGCGAGGACCGGCGCCCGGTCGCCGGCCGGGCGATGCGCAAGAGCCTGTCGGCCGAGACCACCTTCGCCCGGGACATCGCCGCGCCCGACGCGCTCGCCGGGCGGCTCTGGCCGCTCGCCGAGAAGGTCGCGCGCCGGCTGAAGGCGGAGGGGATCGGCGCCAGGACCGTCACGGTGAAGCTCAAGCGGGCGGATTTCCGCACCCGGACGCGGCGCGCGACCCTGCCGCACGCGACCCAGTCGGCCGATGCGATCTGGCGCGCCGGCGCGAGCCTGGTGGCGAAGGAGGCCGACGGCACGCCGTTCCGGCTGATCGGCATCGGCGCGTCCAACTACGCCCCCGCCGCCGATGCCGACCCGCCCGACCTCGCCGATCCCGGCTCGGCGGCGCGGCGCGACGTCGAGCGCGCCATCGATTCGATCCGCGAGCGCTTCGGCGACGACGCCATCGGCCACGGGCGGGGGCGGCGCCAGGGGGCCTAATGTTTCACGTGAAACATAGGACAGCATTGTTGACCTATGTTTCACGTGAAACATTTGCCCGATCCGGGTCGATATTGCGTCCCCCGGGGACGGGGACGGATCGGCGCACGCCTCGTCATTTCCACCCGGCCCCATCCATTTGGCTGGTGACGGGAGACGCGGCGGTCCGGATAAAGGGTTTTTGCCGCCAGCAAAATGGGGTCTTGGATGCCGAACCGAACCATCGCGGTCCTCGCCGCCTGTGCCACCCTCCTTTTCGCCGCCACCATCCCGCCCGCCCCCGCCCGGGCGCAGGACGGGGCGACATTCGCCTCGGCCCATGCGGGCAGCCTGGGCGCCGGGCTCGCGGCCGGGTACGACATCTCGCCCTCCTTCACCGCCCGGGCCGCGGTCAACTACTTCAGCTTCGGCACCGACGGATCCAGCGCCGGCAACGACTATTCGGTCGATCTGCAGCTCCTTTCGCTCGGCGTGCTGGGCGACTGGCACCCGTTCGAGAACGGCTTCCGGGTCACCGCCGGCGGGCTGTTCAACGGCAACAAGATGACGCTCGCCTCCAGCGCGGAGGATATCGACCTTGGCGACCGCACCTACAGCGGCGAGATGGAGGCGGAGCTCGGCTTCAACGCGGTGGTCCCCTATATCGGGATCGGCTGGACCAGCGGACGGGCGGGGGGGAGCGGTCTCGCCTTCTTCGCCGATGCCGGGGTGATCCTCCAGGGCGCGCCCAGAATTTCCGCCTCGGGCCGGGTGGTGGAGAGCACGGGGAACGCGTGCAGCTTCGGCCTGTCCGAGGGCGGCCGGGCGACGGTCGCGGCGGGGTGCGGGTTGCAGGATCTCGGCGCCGACCTCGAAAGCGAGCACGCCGACCTCGAGGACCAGCTGAGCGCGTTCAACCTCTACCCGGTGGTGATGCTGGGCGTGACCTACCGGTTCTGAGCGCCGCGCGGAGAGAGCCGCCGGCCCTACGCGTCCCCGCCCGGCGGCAGCTGGAGCAGGAGCCGGACCAAATCGGCCTGGCGCGCCGCGCCGGTCTTGGACAGCACGTTCTTCAACGTCCAGCGCACGGTGTTCTCCGAGCGGTCGAGCTCGCGCGCGATGTCGCGCACGCTTCGGCCCTGGCCCAGGAGCACGGCGAGGCGGCTCTCGGCGGCGGTCAGCCCGAGCAGGTCGCCGACCCTCTCCGCATCGAGCCGGTTGGCGTCGGGATCGCGGATCAGCACCAGCGCCGCGATCCGTTCGGCGCCGAAATCGGCGCGCCGCGGCGCGACGGGATGCGCGTGGAGGATCACCGGCAGGCCGGCCGGGCACCGTAACGACATCGACCCGCCGACGGGAACCTGTCCGAGCCGCGGCAAAGCCCGGGACACCAGCGCGCGGAGCCTCGCGTCGTCGCGCGGCAGCCTGGCCCGCAACTCGCCCCGCCATTCGTGGATGCAGCCCCTGTCGCGCAGCGTGCGCCGCGCGGTTCGGTTGGCGGAGGCGATGGCGCCGCGGCGGTCCAGGAAAGCCACGCCGAGCGCGGTTTGCTCCGGCAACGCGGACATCTCCGCATAGGCAAGCGCCTCCGCCGCCACCAGCTCGCGGCGGACCCGGACCGCCTGGCGGATATGGGGCAGCAGGCCCCGGATCCGTTTCAGCTTGTCCGGTTCCCAGCCGGGCTCGGCGTTCGCCATGGTCCAGAACAGGCAGACGTCTCCGGCCCGCCCGTCCGACCACCGGTCCACCACCACCGCGAGCTGGTCGCGGCAGTCGTATTTGGGCTGGAACTCGTTGTACATCGGGGAGGTGCGTTTCTCGGCCGGGGTGAACAGCGCCTCGTTGTGGGTCAGCCGCCAGGCCGGCAGCGCGCCGATCCGCGGCACGTTCTCGCTGAACGACGCGTAGTTCTCGACCCAGTCCGCGACGATCTCCTGGTGCGGGTCGCCGTCGATCCAGCACGCCGCGAATGTCGCCTCGGCGACCCCCTCGGGGTTCGCCGCGAGCGCCGTGAACTGGCCGCCGTTGAGACCGCACAGACGGTCGATCGCCCGGAACGCGTCGCCCCAGCGGCCATCGTCGAACGCGGCGTCGAGCAGGATCTCGACGGTGTTTTCAAAAAGCTCGTCCATCCGGCCGGCCGACATGGAAGAAAATCTCCTGCGCAACTCTACCCAGTTTAGAAATTTATAGAACATGCGCGCCGAATAGAAAAACCCTCCAGCGCCCCGTCCCCGCGTCGTCATTTCGACCGGAGCGCCGAAGGCGCGCCCCCTCCCTCGTTATTTCGACCGGAGCGCCGGAGGCGCGCAGTGGAGAACCCTCCCTGCCCATGGGGACGAGGTTTCTCCACTCCGCCGTGCTCCGCACGGCTCCGGTCGAAATGAC